>JAGCWY010000073.1 GCA_017961625.1 Ruminococcus sp.
TCTTCGGACGCTGATTTCTTCAATCTGGAAGCCGTCATAAAGCTCATGCACAAGAGGAACATTATGATTGCTCAGCATAATCATTGCGCCTCTCTTGTCAAGTTCGCGGAAGAGCGAGGCGAGGCGTTTGTGATCTTCATAACTGAATCCGTCCTTTGTGTAATCAGTAAAATTAGCAGTCTCACTGACAGGAACATACGGTGAATCAAAATAAACGAAATCTCCAGTACGAACAGTTTGACAAGCGCTCTCGAAATCACCATGCAGGATTGTAACATCACTGCTTGAAAGATAATTAGCTATTGCTCTTAAATTATCCTCGTCAATTGATGTGCCGGTTGCTTTATTGTTATATGGCACATTAAAAAGCCCTTTTGCATTAACACGATAAAGTCCATTAAAGCAATGCTTATTAATCCAGATCATAAGTGCGGCGCATTCTGTGTCCAATTCTTCTGAAGAGATCTTCTTATTATAGCGCTCACGCATTTTCAGGTAGTGCTCTTTATCACATTCAACACTATCAAGTTCGTTTATCATGGAAATGAGAGCTTCGACATCTGTTTGTAGCTGAATATATACATTTAGTAATTGCTCGTTAACATCGTTTATTGTTGCAATCTGTGGCTGTAAATCGAGAAGAAAGGCACCTCCACCGATGAATGGCTCATAATATCTATCGTAATGCTCTGGCACATGTTCCATCAAGCGTGGTAGCAACTGCTTTTTTCCGCCTGCCCATTTAACAAATGGGTTCATTTTAACTGTAGTCATTAGAAACCTCTTCCTTATATGGTTTTGTTTTCTACTTTATTGTACCATGAATCATTAGAAAAAGCAATAGCTTTAACACCATTCATTAGTTGTTTTTTAATATTTTTTACTGTAATTTCACATTGTTTTTCGTTTCTACCAAATAAACACAATAAGGAACATGAATTACTAATCGTCACTTGTTTCGCTCATTGCTTTAGCTAATGTAGCTACTGTTGAAAGAATAGCTACAATAATGACAATTGTCTGTTTTTTTTAATAGCTCCTCCTGCCACTTTTACATGGCAAGAGGAGCTATTCTTAACATATCTCATTTGTTTTGTTTTTGCTTACGAAGATATCAGTTTTATCTGATTGGGTTTTCTGTAAATTTCGTATTTTGTCCAGTATTGAGGGCTTTTTATCAGATACTTTGCCAACAAGCAAAGGCTTTTTCTCCGCAGCGATCTCAGCATTTTCAACACCGTTTCCGTCAATGTCGAGAATAGCGTTCAGTTCAGTAAGCCTTGCAAGTTTGCTTTGGAGCTCTTCCTCCTGAGGAAAAGGCTTACCAAGCTCTGATTTGGCTGTTTCAAGCTGTTCGTTCAGCGTAGCGAGCTGTTCCTTGCTGTTTTCAAGGCGCTTTTCAATACTGTCAAGAGCATTGTCAATACGAAGAATATTACCTGTTTCGGAAGTTCCGAGAGTGATAGTATAGGTCATTTCACGCTGTAGATCAAGGTGGAATTCCTGAGTGAAGCTGTCATAGCTGAGAGACATATCAAATCCTTTGTATGAGCCGATATCAATGCTTTCCTTTGCTTTGACGCTCTTGCAGGCAAGCAGGATCGCTTTTCCTGCTTCTTCCTTGTCGGTATACGTCATATTCATGACTGTCATAGGTGAAATGCCTTCCGTTACCGCAGGCTGTGCTTTCATGTGAGCAAGGTCATGTTCAAGTCCTACAATACGCTGTTCAGTTTTAGCTATCCTTTCAGGGAAATGCTTTCTTACACTGTCTTCAAGGTTATACTGCTGTGATGTGTGGTTTGCCTTTGATACTTTCAATTTCGTTACAGCAACATCAAGGTCCATCTTTTCCTTTATAAGCGGATTTCCGGCACAGAGAGCCTTTACTTCCGCATAGGAAAGAGTTGCTTCATCAACGTCCTCACAGCTTCTGACAGGCGATTTACTGGACATTATCTGAGAAATGAAACGCTGCTTGTTCTCAATTGTCTGGTAAAGATAAGCGTCAAATGTGGATTCTGTCATATATCTGAATACCTCGACCTTGCTGTTTTCATTGCCCTGACGTATGATTCTTCCTTCGCGTTGTTCCAGATCGCTTGGACGCCAGGGGCAATCAAGGTGATGCAATGCAATAAGCTTATCCTGAATATTTGTACCGGCACCGCATTTCGCAGTAGAGCCGATAAGCACTCTGACCTGACCTTTTCTTATTTTCGAGAAAAGCTCTTTCTTTTTTGTCTCACTGTCAGCTTCATGAATGAAAACAACCTCTTCCTTCGGAACACCGTTTGCAATTAGCTTGTTTCTTATATCGTCGTAAAGATTGAAGGAACCGTCATTTTTAGGTGTAGAAAAATCACAGAATATCAGCTGCGTAGCCTTGGTATCATCATGCTTATGATAGATATCAAGCACATTTGCGACACAGGCGTTTACCTTTGAATCTGGTTCATCAGGCAGAAGAGGATCAATAAGTCTTTGGTCAAGACCTATTTTACGTCCGTCATTCGTTACCTTGAGCATATTATCTTCCTCAGGGGCAACTTCCTTGTCATGGATACGTTTAGCCCTTTCTGAAAGGCATTCTACCATATCCTTCTGTATATCGGAAGGTTTTACAACAATATTATGAAATTCTGTTTCCGGAACAGGCAGATTCAGCATATCCGCTGTCTTTATATCCGCACATTCTTTGAATACATTTATCAGTTCAGGCAGATTGAAAAACTTTGAGAATCTCGTTTTTGCCCTATATCCACTACCTTCGGGAGCAAGTTCTATTGCTGTGACAGCCTCACCGAAGTTTGCTGCCCATGCATCGAAATTATGCATTCCCATTTCTTTCAGCTTGTTTGCCTGAAGATAACGCATCATGGTGTATAATTCTGTCATGGAGTTCGAGATCGGTGTACCGGTCGCAAAAGTGCAGCCTTTACCATCTGTAAGCTCATCAAGATACTGACACTTCATATACAGGTCTGAAGACTTCTGAGCTTCTGTCTGCTGTATTCCGGCTACGTTACGCATTTTCGTGTATAGGAAAAGATTCTTGAAGGAGTGTGCCTCGTCCACGAACATCTTGTCAATGCCTAACTCTTCAAAAGTAACAACATCGTCACGTTCCATAGAGCTTAGTTTATCGAGTTTTGCTTCAAGATTTTTCTTTATCTTTTCAAGCTGTTTTATACTGAAACTATCACCACGTCTTCTGCTTAGTGATTCGATACCGTCTGTTATCTCATTGATCTGCTTTCTTATTATACGTTCCTGACGTTCAGCGGAAACAGGTATTTTTTCAAGCTGAGAATGTCCGATTATTACTGCATCATAGTCGCCGGTAGCAATTCTGGAACAAAGTCTTTTTCTGTTCTTCGCCTCAAAATCCTTCTTTGTAGCGACAAGAATATTAGCTGCAGGGTATAGACGAAGGAACTCTGCTCCCATCTGCTCTGTCAGGTGGTTCGGTACTACAAAAAGTGATTTGGTACAGAGTCCGAGACGTTTGCTTTCCATTGCAGACGCGATCATCTCAAAACTTTTTCCGGCACCTACCTGATGCGCGAGAAGCGTATTCCCACCATACATGACGTGAGCAATAGCGTTCAGCTGATGCGGACGGAGTTTTATTTCAGGAGTCATGCCTGAGAAATTGATGTGACTGCCATCGTATTCACGAGGTCTGAAGCTGTTAAAAAGAACATTATACTTGTTTACAAGCTTTTCACGCCTGTCAGGATCTTTGAATATCCAATCCCTGAAAGCATTTTTTATCGCTTCCTGTTTCTCCTGCGCTATCATGGTTTCCTTCTTGTTCAGAACTGAGGTAACTTTGCCGTCTGGCTGTTCAACTCTGTCATATATCCTTGAATCACGAAGGTTGAGCGTATCTTCTATGATAGAGTACGCATTTTTTCTGCTTGTTCCAAAAGTGACGTTTGCCATAACATTATTTCGGTCGTTGTTCTTGCCTTCAATCTGCCATTCTGACGTGAATTTTGAAAAATGAACATCAAACATGTGCTGCATAAATCTTGGGACCTGAAGTGTTTCCGTTATGAAATCCTTAATAATATCGGTATCTATCCACGTTGCACCGAGTCTTACATCTATTTCACTGGCTTCAAGAGGTTTAGGCATTGTGTTTGTCAGTGCTTCAACGTTTATGCTGTAATCGTCAGGATAAAGTTCTGCTGTTTTCTTCGCTATATCAAGCTTTTCTCTGATATTACCGGAAAGATATTCATCGGCTGTCAGATATTTTGCTGAAACACTGCCCTCTGCATTATGCATAGGGTTGTGGAAGATAACGCCTTTCAGATCATTATACAGTTCTTCTTCTGTTTTTCCTGTCAGCTGTTCCATAAGAGCCATATCTACCGCTGCTTTTTCTGAAATAGAAATCGCAAGAGCTTCAGATGCTGTATCTACGCTGTGAATCTCAGCTTTCTGCTTGATAGTTCTTTTGCTGAACATATCAGCTTTTCTTTCAAGTTCGCCGTTTTCATTCAGTACCTCAAGAGAGGATAGCAGATAATATGAGCTGTCATCGGAAAAGGCATTTGCATTTCCTCTTGAATTTATAAGACCGTATTTCTTTGTGAAGCTGTCATACAGCTCATTCAGCTTTCTCTGCTGACTGTTGATATCAGCGTCGCTGTATTCATTCAGCTGATAATCAATAAGCGTTCTTACACAGTCACGGAGTCCGACCAAGCCTTTAATACGTTCAGCTGTTATCTTCGGCATATCCTCTTTCAAGAACATACGGCTGTTTTCACGGTAATAAATGTTATCATCAATGACGGTAAATGAGAAATTCTTCACGTTAATATCGGCAGGGATGCTTACCTCAGCCTTTTCAGTATCTTCATGCTCTGCATCAGGGATAGTGCCCTGTATATTTCTGACAGCATCCTTTAACTGTTCTTTCAGCACACCTCCTTCAATAGGAACACAGGCTGTTTCTTCGGCATTTCCGTACATTGAAAATTCCATACCCTGTTTCATTTCACCCAGTATCATTTCGGGATGTTCTTCAAAATATTTGTTTACAGGCACTCCGTCAGCAGTTGTACCGATATTGATCCAGTCAGGTTCAATATCGAGCATTTTATCACGCTTCTGGAGAAATATGATATCCGAAGTTACTTCTGTTCCCGCATTGTCCTTGAATGCATTATTCGGAAGCCTGATAGCTCCTATGAGTTCTGCCCTCTGTGCGAGATATTTACGGAAGTTCGGATTTGCCTTATCCAGAGTACCCTTTGAAGTAACAAAGGCGATAACACCGCCTGCACGAACTTTATCAAGGCTCTTGGCAAAGAAATGATCGTGAATATTCAGATTCAGCTTATCATATCGTTTTTCCGAGAGCTTGAACTGACCGAAAGGTACATTTCCGACGGCTACGTCAAAGAAATTATCTGGGAACTGTGTTTTTTCAAAGCCTGTAACCTGAATATCGGCAGTCTGATAGAGCTGTTTCGCTATTTTTCCCGATATACTGTCAAGTTCAACTCCGTAAAGACGACTGTTACGCATTTCTTCAGGCATCATTCCGAAGAAGTTTCCGACACCCATTGCAGGCTCCAGTACATTTCCTTCCTTGAAACCAAGGTTGTCAAGTCCTTCATATATCGCAGATATTACAGCAGGGGGAGTGTAAAAGGCTGTAAGTGTTGATGCTTTAACATTCTCATATTCATCGGGGGAGAGAAGTGAACAAAGTTCATTGTATTCTGCTGACCATGAGGAATTGTTTGCATCGAATGCCTGTGGAATCCCACCCCAGCCTACATACTTTGAAAGCACTTCCTGTTCTTCAGGAGTTGCACGTCTGTTTTTTGATTCAAGTGTATTCAGTAGTTTTATTGCTTCAACATTTGCTTTATACTTTGTCTTTGCGCCACCTGTTCCGAGATCATCATCGGTTATTCTGAAATCATGCTTTTCTCCCGTAAGCTCAGGTACATCTGTAATATTCATAGCTTTTGGAGATTCAAGTACTGATTCAAGCTCAACATCAGGCTCATTTCCCTGTTCATCTTCATTCATAGCGGCATCAAATCTGTTCTTTCTTGCTATATCTTCATCTGAGATATATTTTTTCTGCGATATAAGCTTTGAGATACGGTCAGCTACTTCATTCCATGTCATTTTGACCTTTGCATCCGAATCGCCATAACCGCCCTTTTGCAGAACTACGCCTTTGGCATCATGCCATTCATTACAACTTGAATCACCTCTGCCGCCTGTGCCGTACTCTTTTTTCAGAAACTTTACCTTTTCATCAGTGCTGTGCGGCTGACTGAAGAACTCATAAATACGGAATTTTCCGCCCTCAACACCGCTTCCCGACAGCAAAAGTCTGTCTTTTTCGTCGTCAGTGATAAAATACTTATGAGCTTTCATAAATGACGGTTCAGCTTTGAAAACAAGTCTTTCACGCTGTAAGTCCTTCAGCTCTTCAAGCATTTCAGGCATTTTGTGGAAATGAAAGCGCAGAACATCTCTGTCAGCTTCGTACTGCTTTATAAGATCGGTCAGACCATCGATACATTCCTGCACAGGTTTATCACCCTTTAAAGCCTCCGCTATTCGCTCTGTACTTTCAGGGAAACCACCTTTAAAGAAATGATCGGGGATAAAATACTCTATCTCAACATCCTGATGCAGATACCATAGCTTATCTGCAAGTTCCTTTCTTGTATGAGGTTCAGCATTGTCTATAATATCCTGAGTTGTAAACTTGCCGTTTGAGAGAAGCTTTTCAATGCGTTTTGCTGCCTGTTCCCATGTCATTGAAACTGAGGAATGACGATTATGTGCTGTATTTCCGATACCTAAGGTAATGCCTTCACTATCGTACCATACAGCAATCTTTGTCTTTTTCAGCCCATCGGGGCTTTCATATTCAAAACCTCTGCCGTCTGTGCCAAACTCATTACTTAGAAAAGCGGCGTCGCTTTCAATACCCTTATTCTTCTGAAACTGTGCTACTATTCTTTCAAGACTGTTTGGTTCGTTGCTGCCGCCTGTAAGCACATAGTCTATCATATCCTGTGATATTGCAGTTTCCGAGGAATAATTATCTGTCGGAATATCAGGAACATCAACATCGCTAAAAAGAGAAAGCTGCTGTGGTTCGTCATAACCGCTGTTTCCCTCAATTTCGGGTTCAATATCGAAAGTCGCATCATCTGTAACAAAAAAAGCAGCATCAGAATTATCTTCTGATACTGCTTCAGGTTCGTTATTCTCTTTTAAATGTAGATCAGTTCGTTCAGAATCTGTTCCTCTATTGATGCTTTCAGGTTGTTCACTATTCCCACCCAAGCCATCTGATCTTTCGCTTTTAATTCTTCCGTTGCTCCTGCTTCCTGCATCATCTTCGGGAGCATCAAGTCGAGACGTTTCTGTGCTGTTTCGTCTATCTCCGCTAGATGTGAGTTCAGAGTTCCCTCTATCAGCATTGCCTGATATTCCCAGGTCTTCTTCTCTTTCAGAAATGTTCTCCTGAGAAGCCCGTACTTGCCGATCTCCTTCTGATCTTCCAGCGTCAATTCCGGCAGATAAGTTCCCGTCGCTTCGTTCAGACGGTACTGTATCCCGTTCTCTGTCATCGTTTTCGGTAATTTGTTGCTCATAATTCTTACTCCTTTCAGTTTTGAGCGTAAGCTCGATATTTCTTAAAATCTGTTCCGAGATACTGCTGACAGCATCACCGAGAACAGTCATTGCCCTTATACTGTTGAATTCATATAGCCCTCTAAAATTATCAAGGTCTATATATGCTTCTGCATCATATCCGCATCTTGTAAGGACTGCATAGGAAACACTTGTTTTTAGCAGATTTTCGAACCTGTGCTGAATGTTAAAATCATCAAGTTCGGCAAGGAAGGTATTGTCTTTTTCTTCAAGTAACCCCTGTAGATAATCAGCAGAACAAAGATCTACAAGTTTTGTGACCTTATCCTGTACTGCTTCGCTGATAGAGACTGCTGTCGGTGATAGTCCGTTTATAACTGCATTTTCATTTTTATCAGTCACTTTCCAAAAGAACGGAGTTCTTGAACGTTCGTCTTTTGCTGCTGTATCAGCAAAGTCAAATACATACCTCAGTTTAGCTTGTCCGTTCTCTTCCTTGATAAGGGCTATTCCTTTGCTTCCTCTTTTTACATAACGATTTGTAATATCTTCACGTCCCCAAGTATCATATTCAGCACAAGCAACAGCATCGGAACGCTGTGCATGAATAAGGATCTGGTCTTTGAAGCTGTATTTATACAGCCTTGAAGCCGTTTCGAGGAAAGAAACATAATCTTCGGGATTCTTCCATAATGCTGAAATATGGTCTTTCATCATTTCCTGTACGTTTTGAAGTTTTGTAGCCATTTCGTCTCCTTTCTTATGATACCGCATTAAAGCGGTAAAGTCAAGACCTTTTTAATCCATTTCGATTATAGCCAGTAAAAAAAACAGTCTCATTTTGAGACTGCTGTATTATGATATGTTTTTTTGTTTAGCGATAATTTGAAAGAAATTAAGTAATGATCTGAAAGATTATTAGTATTTGTGTTTATCGAAATATCATCGAAAAGATATTTCTCCATTCTTTCTTTATCTTTTTTTATTAACACATGATCTATAGGGGTCTCATATACTTTACCATCGCCAAATACATATTTTCTTGTGTTTTGACCTTTAAGTATATCAGTGTATTCTCTTATTAAATCTCGATAAATAGTTCTATTTGTAATAAAAACATCGGTTGCGTTTCTCTTTTCATAATCTCCTGCATTAAAATCTCCTAAAATAATATCTGGATTTTTATTCTTTTTCCATGTTAATACTTGTTCAGCACACCCTGAATGAACGCCCATAATAGACAATTCTTCATTTTCTATTCCAAATAATACACACCTATTATTGTTTATTCCATCTAATTTGATAATTTTTCCTGTTGCTTTCGGTGATAATACAACGGTCATCATTATCTGGTTTTCAGTAGAAATATTATATAACATTGAATAGTTGCTTTCAGGAAATTCATTTTTAAATTTAGTGAATAACTCATGCTCTTTATAGCCGTTATTATTACATTTGTATGGGATTTCTTGCAAAACAGCAATGGCTTTATTACTCGTAGAAAAAAATTTCTTTATTTCTTTTATAATTTTATAAAATAAATCTTCATCAATTTTCTTTATATCTTTGGATACTTTATTACCCATTTCGTACAATTGTGTATTCCAAGTTAAAAAACGAATTTCGTCCACTCTATCACCACCATTAAATTATTTATACTATGATTATAACATAAGAAAATAGAATTAGCAATATGTAAACGCCCTGAATCAGGGCGTATGCTTATTCTTCAATTGTAAAGTCAAAGCTAATTTCGCTGTATTCTGCATCTGTCATGCCATCGAGAATCCCAATAAGTCTTTCCGCAACCTGCTTTATATCCTTATCATTGATATATGGAATGACCTCGAAAAGATTGTTGATAGTATCTTCCCGGTCATAGCCTTTTATAATGCATAACAGGTTCATTTCTTCAATATTAAAATCTTTCATATTTCCATTCCTTTCTGCTTATGATCACTTTTGTTTTCAGTTTTCTTTATTCCCTGTGCTTCACGAATGAAGCACCTTATTGAGCGCTTTCCCTCGTTTTTCTTTTCAGCCTTTTTGATAGTGCTGTCTTTTTCGGCAGTATTTTCAGGAGGCAGATTGTTTATAACGCCGTCAAAGGAATTATCGTTTTGCTCAATGACGTCTTCAACAGCTTTCAGTGTGTTTTCACGCTCTGAGCGAACGAACTGCGGAATCTCCTTGAAATCAGTGCTGTCGACATAATAACTGGTGATCCGGTTATCCTTCTTTATAGCAACAACGTCACTGACACTCAGAGAATGTCCCTCAAAATCCCTGGGATGATTGATGTTGAATTTCTCAAATACAGAACTCAGAAATGCAGGCATGCTCTCAACCTTTGAAAGGTCCTCTTTATAGCTGTAAACCAGAGTGTAATTGTCCCTGCTGACTTCTTTTCCCATTTTTTCAAGGAAATCAAGTCCTGCAAATGATATATCATGATTTTCAGGAGTGTGTTTCAACTGATAGATAGCGATCGTATCTTCTTTTCCGTTGATAAACATTGCTTCTTTCAGCGGCTCTTCAATTATCAGTCTTGCATCACGTTCCTCTGCGTTACGGATTCTGCTTCCTTTGTCCATTTCCTGCTGAACATCATTTGCTACAGCTTTATCAACAGCTTTTTCGATTTCGAGATGCTTTGACATTATTTTTTCAGCAAACGTATTCACCAGACCTGAGTGCTCGTTGGTCTGTACATACTTCAGAGCATTCTTTACATTCTCAGGGAGAGATGATATCATATCGTCAGCCCATTTATGAACTTCTGCGGTAAAACGTTTATCCCAGTCAGCACCGGATATTCTTGATGCAACTATCAGTGAAATACGATCAAGTGGATATTTCTCCATTACCTGTTTCAGTGCGGCATCGGAGTCAAATGTTCCGCCGTATCCATTTTCATAAAGCTTATAGTTTTCTGAGACAGCTTTTGAAATACTATCACGACAGCTTCGGTTTTCGTTTTCATTCTGTTTGAAAAGATCAAGTTCGCCCAGTTCTCTGGCTTCTTTTGCTGTTTTCAGGTATACTGGGATATCAAAATGATTGATCACCGGACGTTCAGCCTGTGCTTTATCGATCATATTCACAAGCTGAGGGGTAACAACGCTTGCTGCAAGGTTTTTCTCGCAGAAATCTATCAGTTCCTGTTTAGTTCCGGTATGAAGTGTACCACCAGTAGCCGCTTCCTTTAAAACGAATCTATCCTCGAAGTGTGAATGGTATTCGACTGACACCTTAGGTTCGGGAAAACTATCAGCAATTTTGCTGTTCCTGACTTCTTCAAGAGCTTTGTTATAAGCGGGAATATCACTTTTGGATATGGTCAGAGTAGTCTTATCATCGTTTACTCTTCCGCTGAATTTTATGCCTTTTTCTTCAAGCAGCCTTGAAACTGCAAGTGCCGTTTCGGTGGGAAGTTTCAGATAGTTCTTATCTGCAATGTCCTTATACGGTGTATTACCTATGATATTAAACTCTTCTTTTGTCTTAGGGAGGCTTACAGCAGAGGAGTGCTCCTGTTTCTGAGCTTTGTCCTGTACTTGCTCCTTCTGTCGCCCCAGCAGTATATTCTCAACTTTGTTTATGATATCATTTGATGTTGATCTTATCGTCTCAAGTGAAGCCTTGAGTTCGGGCAATTCCTTGTCTGAGCCCCATGACGCAACATAGGCAAAGCTGTAATCTGACGTATCTATGCCGAAATGCTGACATACAGTATATGCAATGCTTTCAGCTTCGACTTCTTCAGTATTTCTATCCTTAGGTTTATCGACTTCAGCTTTTGTCATATTATGATTATGAAGAATGGAATGAGCTATCTCATGAATAGCAGTCTTGACCGTCTGTGTCTCTGACATTCCTTCATTTATAGCAATCAAATTCTTATCCTTGTCGAAATATCCCTTTGCTCCGCCCTTGATATCTTCAAAGCTTACAGGAACAGGCGCTATGCTTTTCAGCGCTTCAAAAAGCTTTTCATAATTCTTGACATCGCCTTTAAGCTCATCAACTCCGAGGGTTGGGAGCTCCTTTCCGCTTGTTTGGGAAACGTCGAATACTGATACGACTTTAAAAGCAGGGATCTTCACCTCAATTTCCTCAATTACAGGCTTCCCATCGTCATCAAGAACAGGAAGTTGAGTGTCCTTATCAAGTTTTGTCTGTTCTTTCTTAATGGTATACGGGGCAGGGGCAAGGATCTGAATACCTTTCTCACCTTTATTGACATTACGCTGGAACTTGTTTTTCCAAGCATTGAAGCCAGCTACAAGAGTAGCATCTGGCTTCTGCATGGCTATGAGGAGTGTATTGTTGAAGCTGTAATCATGAAATTTCGACATGGTGTCCAGATAGTTTCTAAACTTATCGCCTTCGAACAGCTTCTTTATGCCTTCCTCAAGCTTATCGGTTATTTCCTTTGTACGATCCTTTACTGGTACATTTTCAATTTCCGGCATTAACCTTTACCTCCTTTTCTTACTTTTCGCGGTGCAAACTTCAGTTTAAAATTCACATACTCTCCTGTATCATCAAGGCAAACGACAGCATCATAATTTCTGCGGGACTTCGGCGAATACAAGCCGCTTACTGCAACTTTACCATCTTTAAGGAGAGCTTCAACTATTTCCTTTGTCAGCTTTTTTCTCGATGATTCAAAGAAACGATTGTTTTTCCAGATCACAAATTCACAGTTCCTGCTTTCGCATGAATATGCCTTCTGAGTAATAATTACGTTTTTTCCGCATCTTGGGCATATTCCGACGGTTTCACCGCCGCTTGTTCTCGGAGATACTTTACTTTCATCAACACTTGACTTGGCGACAGCTATTATATCATCCGTCAGCTTACCTATATCAGCCATGAACTGCTGTGGAGTAAAACGTCCCTGTGCGACAAGTGAAAGGGTATTCTCCCAGTCTGAGGTCATTTTTGCTGATTTTACAATATCAGGCATAACGGATATAAGGTCGATCCCACTATCAGTAATAACGAGATTTCTTCTGTCACGCTTTATAAAACCTGATTTGGTAAGTTTTTCTATGATATTTGCTCTTGTTGCAGGCGTTCCAAGTCCCGAACGTTCCACTTCTTCGGTTATTCCATCAGTACCTGCGCGTTCCATAGCCGAAAGAAGCGTATCTTCCGTATAGTGCTTTGGTGGCTGAGTGTAGTGTTCAGATATTTCTGCGGCAGCATTGTTGATAGTCTGACCTTCTGATACAGAAAGACTTATATCTTCTTTTTCGTCATCGTCCCTGCATTTTTGATAATTTCTGAAAGCGGCATCGATTTCTTTAAATCCGGTTTTTATTGTTTTTCTGCCTTTTGCGGTAAAAGAATAACCGCCACAGCTTATCTCAGCCGTAACGGTCTCATAGATAAATGGCTCTGCCATTGCACATAACATACGGTTGGCTATAAGGCAGAGTATTTTGTATTCGCCTTCCGGTATTTCAGAAAGATCAGTATTTTCGATTTCTATAGTAGGGATAATTGCTGTATGATCGGTAACCTTCTTATTGTTAAGAACCCTTCCAACATCGTATTTCAGCTCTGTATTCATAAAATGCGGAAATACTAATAAGATCATATCTGCAATTGTTTCTGCTGTCCCTCTCATATCTTCTGTAAGGAAGCAGCTGTCTGTTCTCGGATAGGTGCAAAGCTTCATTTCATACAGCGACTGCACATAGTCAAGTGTCTGCTGTGCAGTGAAGCCATACAAACGGTTTGCTTCTCTCTGAAGTGTTGTCAGATCATAGAGCTTAGGCGGATTTACAGTCTTTTGTTCAGTTTTTACGGAATCAACCTGAGCCTGTTTACCGTTGCATTCGCGCCTGATTTGTTCAGCTTCATCATAATTTCTTATCTTTTCTTTTACAGCATCAAGTCCATACTCTTTGATATGAACATTGAAGTATTTTTCTTTCTGGAAGTTTGCTATCCCATTTTCACGCTCACAAATCATTGCCAGTGTCGGAGTCTGTACTCTTCCTACATTAAGTGTCCTGTTGTAAAGACAAGAGAAAAGTCTGGTCGCGTTAATACCGACAATCCAGTCTGCCTTTGCGCGGCATAGTGCGGAATTATAGAGATTATCATAATCCTTGCCGTCCTTCAGATCAGCAAATCCGGCGAGTATAGCCTTTTCTTCCATTGATGATATCCATAGACGTTTTATAGGCTTCTGACAGCCTGCCTTGTTGTAAACCAGACGAAATATGAGTTCGCCTTCACGACCTGCATCACAGGCGTTGACCACTTCCGTAATTCTGCTGTCGTTCATAAGGGAACACAGTACATTGAACTGCTCTGTCTTGTCGGGAGAAATATCCAAGATCCAGTTTTCAGGAATTATCGGCAGGTCATCGATATTCCATTTCTTATACTTCTCATCGTAGCTATCCGTATTTGCTAGTCCCACAAGATGCCCGACACACCATGATACAATGTAGTCATCACCCTCAACGTATCCGTTTTTCTTCCCGGTAACACCGAGAGCTTTAGCCAGTGCCATGCCGACACTTGGCTTTTCTGCAATTACTAACTTCATAAAATCAGTCCTTTCAGGTAAAAATAAAAGAGCCTTTGATTGCTCAAAAGCTCTTATGTATAAATATAGAACACTATCTTCTATTTTTTTTGCTATATTCATTGTATAAATCGTTCACTGTTTCTGCAAAAATTGTTCTTGAATGTTTTTCAGGATTGTTATTGCGATTTTTATATTCCAAGTAACGATTACGGAGTTCTTGCATTAATCCGTTTTCTTTTATCCATTGAAGTTTATCGCTAATATAATACTCTTTGTCTCGGAATTCCCATTTATAAGAAGGTGGATTTCCTTTATAATATCGTATGTATTGCTGACGAACATCGTTACAGTTGTAAACTATTGCCAAATCACAACTATGCACTATCTTGCTGTTTTTTCTATCAACAGCTTTTATAGTAATAACACTTGTAGAATTCTCAATTTTAGAATAGCCGAAACTTTTCATGTGCTTTTGGAATGCATCAAAAATTATTTTCCTTATTGTTTCGGCACTATATTTTTCTTCAGGATCATTCGGTTCTATGTTTACATCAAAGTCGTAACCGATATTTCCATTCCTTTCACAAGTGATCATATTGCGGCTTGAACTGCCAACAAATTTGGATTGAAAAGTAAAGTTCTTTTTTACCTCTTTCTGTACAGCCTTAATAAGCTCAGATACTTCGGCTTTGTACGGGGCGGCTTCTTTTTTCGATACATAAGAAAAGTTATGCATATCAAAACTCCTTTATAATATATTTATTACCCAAGCCACCCGTTTGAAAGAAGTATCAAACCGTTAAATTATATCATAATGCAGATGAATTGTCAATATAAAACTTCTATTTTTTTGATTATATGTATACGCCCTGAAATAGGGCGTGTGAAGATCAATCATCATCTTTTACTGTCTCGCCATTATCAAAATCATCATCTTCCTCATCATAGTCATACTTTTTATCGTTCTTTGCTGATGTTCCCTTGAACTTCACGAAATAGAATGCTGCACCACAGATAAGTGCCAATATTCCGATCATAGGCACAAGAAGATTTTTGCTAGCGGCCTTTGTTGGATTATTTGCCGTTGTAGTCTGTTCATCTTCTGAGACAGCATCCTCATTTTCAGCCTCTGTAGATGTTTCGTCCTCGATGTCTATTGTAACGGCTTCGGTTTTCTTCTTATTTCCGTTTTTATCTTCATCCGGAAACTTATCGGCAAAAGCCATGAGATCGTACTCATCAACAAGGTTCATGAAATAAACATTACCTTTTCCTTCGTTATTCTTGTCAATTACTATATAAAACGTATTTCCGTTTTTGCTCTGTATGGTCAGAAACTGACGGTATACGTTTTCATCAGGAACATCTTCAAGAAGTGTGCCGTTTCCTAAAGGGAGTGCGCTTTTTTCAGTGGCCTGCGATGTTTCAGCTTTTTTTGAAAAATCTGCCGAATCAGCCACTGATATAGTAGTATCTCTGTTATCCAATGAAACGGGAAGTGTACTCTCAAGCACTGTATTCTCCGAAGATACAACGGCTGTTGTTTCAGAAACTTCCATGACATCTTCAGCAGATGCTGTAAAAGGTGTAAGCACGATAATACTGCTTAGTGCAGCGGCAGAGCATACAAGTTTAGTTATCTTATTCATCTTCATTATTCCTTTCATATTCTGAGATTGGTTCCGAAACAGACTTCGGAGCATTTGCGGGCATGATCGCTGCAAGTTTTTCCTTCAGATCGTCTCCGCTGAGACTATAGATATCAACGATCTGTAGAATACGCTGATTTTCAAGGCTTGCAATATGAGCCATTGCAGCCTTTTCCTTCTCAATGATATCAGATTTTCTGTCTCTGATAGCATCAAGCTCAGCATAGGCTTTTTTCAGCTGATTTTCTGTTTTTTCAAGTCCGGCTGACATGTTTATTCCTCCTTTCAGAAAAGATCAGGCTTGTTTCCTTTTGTTTGCATCATTGCAGTATAAAGGTCATATACACCTTCATTTTTTAGTTCATCTATCACAGCCTCTTCAACACTTTTGGACGTAAGACGCACATTCAGAATATAATAGTCATATTCTTCTGTAACTTCAATTTCATTTCCCTCATCATCGATTTCTGTATGTTTGGTGGTCCTGACCTCATGAACTGACTCTATATCCAGATGATACATAGAATCATAGACCTGATTTATCTTATTCTGTATTCCTTCGTCATACTCAAACACCATTTCCAAAGCACTCAGGTATGACAAAAGCTGATATGGATCATGCCCGATATCGTCGATATAGTAGTTATATTCATCCCAGTCAATATAATAATCAGGCATATGATCAATATAGTCACGCAGTTCTTTTTCGCGATTACAAAGCTGATTATTTGAATCAATAAGGTCTTCATCTTTTGACATATATGATGTTGCAAGATATGCAGTACCGCTGTCAACAAATGAGGAACTGCAGGATGTTGCGAGGGTAAAAAGCAGCATAAATACTATGATCAGTATTATTACAATGAGAATTGCTCCTTTATTTGAAGATACTGCATGGATTATCATTTTACCAGCTTTTTCAGCAGTATCTTTAACGGCAGCAGCTGCCTTTCTCTTTTTTGAAGCATTTTTGACTTGCTGCTTTTTTCGCTGCGCTTTTTTCATTGCTTCTTTTGTAACTGTATTTGTCTTGGCAGTTTCTGCAATGTCCTTTGAAGTCTTTCTGACGGTAATCTTACAATTGCTCTGTTCTTCTTTGAATTTAAGCTTCGATTCTTTCTTATCCGGATGTTCCTTCAGCTTCTTTACAGTAGCTTTGACTATTCTTTTACCGTTTTTCAATCCAGCTTTCACTAATTCCTCAGAAAGCTCATCATTTCCATTAAATTCAGAATCTATCATTGTTTATCCTCCTTTCTTTGTTTATGTTTAGGGAAAAACTTGACAAGTATAAAAATATGTGTTAGAATAATGTACCAATAAGATACTATTTTAAATAAGAATAATATTATCAGAAGGAGTAGATGTTAATGATAGGATTTGTTATTGGCATTATACTGACTATTGTTTTTTTAGTTATAGACATTGTTCTTATATGTTCCTATGCATTTTTGGCAAAGCTAACTATGATTGACAGTCTTGTTATTGGTCTTGCTGGTGGAATCGCCCTTTATCTTTGCAACAGAGCCTTTGATGTCTCCTTTTTCAGTACAAAGGTTCATCCGGTGATATGCCTTGCAGTTGCTGTTGTACTATTTACTTTAGCGTTTCTATTACAAAAGACAACACTAGGTTTCTGGGTATTTGCAGTGATATTCTCAGTATTGTGGTCGTTTATCGCCGCTCTTACCGTTCATATACTGATAACGGAAAACATGATCGCTTTCTGGATAGTATTTGCAGTATCGTTCCTTATGAATATAAGTTCACACATAAGGTCAAGAGATGCTGAATTCAAATTAGCATAATAAATATATAAGCCGTACTTTGAATGCAAGTACGGCTTTTTGCTTATCGGCGGTGTTTAGCCTGAAATATACATAAAGTCGTTATTCCGATGATGCCGCCAACAGCTAATCCAATAAGCCACTTCATGTCAATTCACCTCCGTTTCTTCCAGTCTTGTAGTCATAATCTTGTAGAGCATCGTATCCTTAGGAAATTTATCAACGAATGGTATGATAACATTTCCATAGAATATCAGTCCTTCACCCGGACCGGAATTTGTAACGTATGAAAGCTGATGAGGAGAGATATTCAGCTGCTTTGCGAGTATCTGACGATCACCGCCTGCCTGATTGAGCATATAGATGAAATCAGAGTTTTCAAAGATGTTCTCAACTTCACGGCTCGAAAGCAGATCCTTGACGTTCTGAGTAAGGCCAGTCGGAATACCGCCCCACTTTCTGAATCGTTTCCATATTTCTACAGAGTAAGCTGCTGTCTGTTCCTCTTTCAAAAGAAGGTGAAACTCATCGATATAATATCGGGTTGATTTGTGTTCTGTCCGGTTTACCGTAACACGATTCCATACGCAGTCCTGAACAACAAGCATTCCAAGTTTTTTCAGCTGTTTGCCGAGTTCCTTTATATCGAAGCAAATCAATCGGTTGTCCATATCAACGTTAGTACGATGATTGAAGATATTCAGTGAGCCTGTAACGTACATTTCAAGTGCTGTTGCTATGCGTATAGCTTCCGGTTCAGGCTGACTGAGAATGAGATTATATAGGTCCTGAAGAATTGGCATTTCTGCTGTTTCAGGATCTGCGAGATATTCCCTGTAAACAAGGCGTACACAGCGGTCAATGATAGTCTTTTCGATAGGTTCAAGACCGTTTTTACCTCCTACGATCAGTTCACACATAGATAATACAAAATCTGATTTGAGTGCGAGAGGATTTTCATCTTCCGAATAGTTGAGGTTTATATCAAGAGGATTGATATACTGTGTTGAGTTCGGAGATATCCGTATCACCTGGCCATTCAGCCTGTTTACGAGAGGGAAGTATTCTGCCTCTGGATCACATATAATAATGTCATCTTTTGTAGTCAGAAAGGCATTTGCGATTTCTCTCTTGGCCGAGAAAGATTTACCGGTTCCGGGAGTGCCGAGGATGATGCCATTCGGATTTTTCAGCTGTTTACGGTCGCAGAGTATCATGTTGTTTGAAAGAGCATTCAACCCGTAATAAATGGATTCACCGTCCTGAAACAGCTCCTGAGTAGTAAACGGCACAAAAATAGCCGTACTTGAAGTGGTCAGCCCTCGTTTTATCTCAATTTCGTTTATACCTATCGGGACACAAGCCATAATACCGTCTTCCTGTTGATAATCCAGACGTTTAATCTGGCAGTTGTATTTCTGTGCAATGCCCTGTTCCTGAAAAATGATATTATCAAGCTTTCCTTTGGTATCTGCCGTGTTCATAATTAGAATAGTGACCATGAACAGGCGTTCATTTCTGTTCTGCAGGTCATTTAGAAGAGCTTTTGCATCTTTACCGAATGTGTTTATATCGGAAGGCATAATGTCGATATCATATCCGTTGCGGAAAGCCTTTTTCTGTTCTTCCATTTTCATCTTATCAAGGTCGGTTATTTTTCTTTTGATAGTCTTTATTGCCTTATTTTGATCAATTGACTGAAGGTGAATTGAAAGGGTGATGTTATGATCAACATTCAGGAAGTCTGCAAGTATCTTATCTGACATTTCACTTGCAAGTATCTGGACAAATGATATAGCTCCTATCTGTTCTCCCATACGGAAACTGTTTCCTTTGGAGAAATCAAATGAGGAAGGAGCTATGAAGTCCTTTACTGAAAGACCAGACTGCGGAAGCAGTTCCCATGAAAATCTGAATTTCTCCCTACCTTTGGGATTGAAGCAGCGATGAAGAATAGCAAGACGCTCAGCCCCATTAAGAGTCTGTGCCAGTACACCCATCGTTTTGAAATTACCGATAATATCGGCTTCTATACGTTCAAGCTTTGATTTTGCTTCTTTTAAATCCTTGGCTTCTATTCCGAATGTTATGAACTTTGTCCTTACAAGGCCGTTATTGCCCTTTGCAAGCTGATTTTTCAGCATTTCGGAATATTCACTTCGGATATCGTCGAATCCATCACCCTGGGGAGCGAGTTCTATCATTTTTTCAAATTCTTCCAGATCTGATAATTGGTTCAGGAAAGACAGCTGAACATTGATCGAGCAGTCAAAATAGTTGAGAAATTCGCAGTAACTGTCAAATATCGCTGTTTTATCTTCGTTCTTGGCAAGCTGATAGTTGATATCAAAAAACTGTATCGTTTTTGTATAATGATTTCCATAAGTTCGGCAGATACCGTCCTTATACATCTGCTGAAACTTGATAGACTGCTGTGCGGTTACCGGCGTTTTTCCATTGCCGTCAGGACGAGCCTTTTTTACGGCTGCATCGACCATTTTTTTCTGTTTCCCTGTGAGCTTTGTTTTTATCATAGAAAATGTTATTTACCTCCTTTTCAAGATCATACTGTTTTTGTGCGTATTCGTAAATATTTTCAGTTCTGTAAGGCCGCTTTTTAGGCCGTATAAACCTTGATGTTATGAAGACCTTTGCCACTTTTTCAAATGACAGACCGTTTTTCTCATACATAGCCATGAGGAAAAAAGGCATGGCTATGATGATAAGAATGAGCATTGCAAGAGTATTTCCTATATGGCTTCTTGTAAGAAAATAAACGGGAACGGCAGTAAAGGCCGCTGCACTGAACCAGATAAGCTGCCGTTTAGTTAGATTGAATACGACTTTAGTCTTGACTTTATTCAAGTCTTTAGGAACCTGTACATAGGGCATTTATGAAATCCTCCCTTATCTGCTTATATGCCGGACTATCCTTTGGAATATCGTCGGCAAAATGATAAATGAAGTCTGCAAGAGCTTCTTCCAGGTCTGAGCGGAGTTTCTTCATCTTTATCATATAGTTGTCGTTCATATTTCCTCCTATCGTGCGTTGAAAATTGACTTTGATATCGAAGATGTCTTGAATAATGTCAGGCAGAGCACGATCGAGTATCCACCTATGCGCATCAACATGCCGTGAAGATCTTTAACAGTCGTAATATCCTTAACAAGAGCAGAATAGATACCTACAAGCACCATGATGAAAAAAGCCTGAAAGGCCAGTGCCACAAGACTGCGGATATAGTTTGTTCCGATATTGCCCCATTCACGATTTGTCATAGTAGCAAATGGTATAGGTGCAACAGAACAATACATATAGATCTCTATCATTCTGCTTGTAAGAACAACTGTAACAAGAATTGCTATTGCTTTGACTGCGAGGCCAACCACCGCTGCTTCCAGCATCATAACTATTAATGAACCTGTGTCCATTTTGTCAAGAGTAGATCTGAAATCCAGATATATCTCATTTACATCAACGTATGTGTCATTGGTGATTGATTCAGCTGACTGATTAACTATCCATTGACCGACATCAAATATTGCCATTGTTATCTCGAATGTGTGAGACAGGAGCATTACAGCAACACATGCTTTGAAACAGAATTTGAAAAAAATAAAGGTCTCAATGTCATGCATGTTGTTTTTTTCTGTTATTGTAGATATAAGCTCATAACATAGAACAGCAGTGATTATAAGACCGGCTATCGGTATGATCACATTATTTGATAGATTCTGTATCATAGAAAATACACTCTTGTTCCACTGTGCAGGAGTAAGAGCCACCTCTTTGCTCACATTACCGACGGAAGCGTTTGCGTCGTCAAATATTCCTATGAACATTCCGCCACATGCATCCACAAAGAAATCGTGTATGGCATCGCCAATAGCATCTATGATTTTGTCCATTACATACCACCTTTCCTCTTATTTATATATATAGCAGAAGTCTGCCTTTCGGCAGACCTCCGCAGGAGATCAAAACGGTTTTTAACCGAAAAGACCGTTGAGAAGCGGAACGAGAGTTGTTCCGATAAGGGCGACACCGCCGCCGGCCATGAGCTGCTTCATACCCTGAGACTTAGCACCGGGGTTATCGTTTCCGTAACCTTCGAGAAGATTGATAACTCCCCAGATACCAAGACCTGCACCGAGAGCTATAACAAGTGTCTGAAGAACGCCTACTGCTGAAGTAAAAAATCCCATAATTAAAATTTCCTTTCAAATTTAATGATTTTTGGCATAAAAAAGCCAGCGTGTTTACGCTGGTTCCTATGCGTTTTCGGTTCCACAGTCATATACTTCGACTGTGTCTGTGCTTTTGATTTTGAGATTATGAGACAGGAACTTTTCGATGCTGAAAAGGTTCTTTTCATCAGCGTCAGATGTGAGAGCGTATTTTGGATGCTTCGTATAATCATATTTGTTACTCAGAAAAGGTCTGACGCCTCTAAGCTGCAAAATACACTTGCTTCCGTCCATAACGCTGAGTTCATCCATGCTCATAAGCTCTTTTCCCGTTTTCTGATAGTTCAGAGAGTGGGAAGTCTCTTTGCCTCTGCTTTCGCCTGTATTGTAGAGGTCAATAGTTTCCTTTCCGAGTATTTCGGAAAGATCTTTAAGAGTGGTCTTTTCCTTTCCTCCAAGAAAAAGCGTAGTATCGCAGTTGCCGGCGATAGTATCAGCATTGTCCTTGTATATGGCTTTGAGCTGACTCTGAGCCTGAAGAATTACACAAGCTGATATCTTACGGCTTCGTATAGTTGCGATGAGCTTCTCGAATTTGGGTATCTGACCTATATTACTGAATTCATCAAGGATACAGCGGACCGGAACAGGCAGTTTTCCACCATAATGATCGTCTGCCTTATCACAGAGAAGGTTGAAGAGCTGAGTGTACATTATGGCTACGATAAAGTTAAAGGTATCATCCGTATCGGAGATTATGACAAAAAGTGCCGTCTTTTTATCGCCTAACGTATCAAGTTCAAGCTCATCATATTCTGTGAGTTCACGCAGTTCCTTTATATCAAACGGAGCAAGTCTTGCTCCGCAGGAAATAAGGATGCTTTTGGCAGTTTTTCCGGCAGCCAGCTTATATTTCTTATATTGCCTTACAGCAAAATGCCCCGGATCTTTGGCTTCCAGTTCATTGAAAAGGATATCGATCGGATTTGTGAAAGTCTCATCGTCCTCACGTGTTTCCGATGAATTGATCATTTCGATAAGGGTGTTAAGGTTTTTTTCATCATCAGGTGCCTCATACCAGATATATCCGATAAGTGCCGAATAATAAAGTCGTTCTGCCTTCACCCAGAAATCCTCGCCGCTCTGCGTTCCTTCACCCTTTGTATTGGCAATTATGGTGTTTACCAGTTTCAGGATGTCTTTTTCTGAACGAATATATGCCATTGGGTTGTAATGCATAGACTTGGCGAAGTTTATGGTGTTCAGGATCTTTAAACTGTAACCTCCTTTCAGTAATGCATTTCCGACTTCATTTACAACTGTACCTTTCGGATCTGTCACAACATAGCTGCTGTGCATCTGTAAAAGATTTGGTTTGACGAAAAATCGCGTTTTACCGCTTCCAGAACCTCCGATAACAAGGACATTCTTATTCCTTGCATATTTCGGTCCGGCTTTTGGCTGGTTGTCCATGGTCAGCTTTTCAGTTTCAGTCAGAATAATGTTATCTTCGAATTTTTCAGCCATATATGGCTTTATATCTTCTGCTGTGCCCCATCGTGCTGAACCATATTCAACTCCTTTACGGTATTTTTTCGCGTTTTTTCCTTTTATCCAGACGATTACCTTAACGATAACTGCTCCGGCAGCGCCGATAAGAAGATCTATTGGTTCAAAACTCGGTAACGGATCAGAGAATACCTTTCCTAAACCGTTTATACCTTCTATGATCTTTTCACCAGTAGTCGCTCCGGGGGTAGATGTGAAGGCTTCTGAAGCCTTATTGAAGAAATAACCAAGGAACGCGAATGGCAGTATCTTTACTGTTTTCTGCTTATTGAATCTCATCAGCGTTCTGCCTCCCGCGTTCTGGTCTTTTCTCTTGTACGTTCCTTATTTTTCTGAGGTGTAAGTTCCTTAAGACGTGTAATAATTGACGTTTTTTTATTATTTTCTTTATTTGCGCTGTGACTGTTCAGGAAATCCTTGAACGCTGTAGTCATTATTTCGCTGTCCTTCGCACGGAAGAAGATAGTATACCTGGGCGGTTCCTCTGAACTGTCCTTTTTCAGCGAATAATCTATGCCGTATTTCCTTGCTGTCTTTTCAAAAGCCTTGATATTTTGATCATTTATCTCAATATTCGTGACTGAAGCATTATCGTTTCCACGTATAAGAGCTTTTAAGGGTTGTTTTCCATGGATTATTACAGAATTATGCTTTTTCTGTAATTCAAGAAGTTTTTTTAATACTTTTACAAGAACATTCGTTGTAACCTTAGTGGACTTGAATGACAAGGCAACAATTTTCTCATTGTTGTATTCCTGCATACATACCTCCTTTCTGCATCAGGGTACAAAAATAGCAGCTAAGAAAAACACTTAACTGCTTTAATAGGATTACTCTGTACCGTACAGGTCGTGATTGACTTCTGCTGTATAATAGTTGTTGATAGTTGACGGAGCATTGTAAAGAGCTGTCATGAGATAAGCTTTGATATTTCTGATTTTAGTGGTGTTTTTATCAAGGCAGGATAGAACATATTCAATATGAGAGGAGTCGATTTTCAGAAAACGACTCCTGACAAGCTCTGTCGGAACAGCCTTCCTGCCAATAATCATTGACTGAGAGGATGAACAGATACATTCAAGCATGATATCAATGATCTCATCAAGCCTTTGACTGTCAACCTGTTCTTTAAGCGCCTCATAATCAATGTTCCCATAAATGGTTTCCTTATAAAATCTTATCTTATCCATCATATCCGGCTGATTGATAGATAAGATATCAGGATAGTCTTTATTTGATTGTTCTTTATTTGATTGCTCTTTACTTAATTGTCCCGAAATCTCCCATCCGGGTTTTACCCATCTGGAAATTTTCCGGTTAGGTGAACCTCGAATAGATTTACTGCTGATAGGGGACTGAAAAAAAGTGTACTGCATCTGTCCATACCTCCCATCACTGTTCCTTTCACGGTATCTGCTAAGATAGCCAGCGGCTTCAAGTTCCTTTAAAATAGAGGAGATAGTATCCGAACATTCCAAACAGATTGCTGATAGACCTTCTATCGTCATATCCCAATCTGGAGGAAGGGAGAGAATAAGCGCCTGAAGTCCTTTGGCTTTAAGAGAAAGTCTTCTGTCTCGCATAAGCTCATTGGAAATAACAGTAAAGCCGGAATTGAATTCGACCTTACAGTATGCCATCAGCTGCCACCATCTCTTTTTAATTTTGAAAAGGTATAAGAAATTTTCAAAATACTATTGACAAGTGGTTCGTTTTGTGCTTGGGGGAGACAGAAATTTTTTTCAAAAAAACTCTTGACAAACTCTTTGTTTTGTGCATTGAACCCTTCTGGAGAAATTTCAGAAAAGGTATTGACAAGCACTGGGTTTTGTGGTATGGTAGAGCTTCTGCATCTTGGTTTGTTTAACATGGACAAAACCATCCTTTCATTTTTATTCATAACAACAAAAAAGCCCCGTACCAACGGTGTATTAAACACCGCCGATACGAGGCTTTTATTAATTCAGATTTATCCTACTTCAAGACACATTACCATAGTAATGTCTTTCCATTGGTTCTTTCTAAGGTATTTTCCGTGAGCCTTTTGATAAGCTTGTGCTATTTCAAAGGTTATCGGATATTCCCATGAAATCGTGAACGGTTGATTAATCCCTATCAGCGATAGCAGCCTGAGCAGCAGCGAGACGAGCGATCGGAACACGGAAAGGTGAGCAAGATACATAGTCAAGACCAATCTTGTGGCAGAACTCTACAGATGTAGGATCGCCGCCGTGCTCACCGCAGATACCGCAGTGGAGCTTGGAATTAACTGGCTTACCGAGCTTGATAGCCATTTCCATGAGCTTGCCAACACCTGTCTGGTCGAGCTTAGCGAAAGGATCATTCTCGAAGATCTTCTTGTCGTAGTAAGCGCCAAGGAACTTGCCTGCGTCGTCACGTGAGAAGCCGTATGTCATCTGTGTAAGGTCGTTAGTACCGAAGCAGAAGAAGTCAGCGTTAGCAGCGATTTCGTCAGCTGTAAGAGCAGCTCTCGGGATTTCAATCATTGTACCAACTTCGTACTCAAGGTTAGCACCTGCTTCCTTGATAACAGCGTCAGCAGTCTCAACGACTACCTTCTTTACGTACTTGAGCTCCTTAACGTCGCCAACGAGCGGGATCATGATCTCAGGCTTAACTGTCCAGTCAGCGTGCTTCTTCTTAACGTTGATAGCAGCCTTGATAACAGCCTTTGTCTGCATTGCAGCGATTTCGGGATATGTTACAGCGAGACGGCAGCCTCTGTGACCCATCATGGGGTTGAACTCGTGGAGTGAAGCGATGATATTCTTGATATCAGCAACAGTCTTGCCCTGAGCCTTAGCGAGAGCTTCGATGTCAGCTTCCTCAGTAGGAACGAATTCGTGGAGAGGAGGATCCAGGAAACGGATAGTAACCGGGTTGCCTTCGAGAGCCTCATAGAGAGCCTCGAAGTCGCTCTGCTGCATAGGCTCAATCTTAGCAAGAGCAGCTTCTCTTCCTTCAACTGTATCTGAGCAGATCATCTCACGGAAAGCTGCGATTCTGTCAGCCTCGAAGAACATGTGCTCTGTACGGCAGAGACCAATGCCCTCAGCGCCGAGCTCTCTTGCCTTCTTAGCGTCTGTAGGAGTATCAGCGTTTGTACGAACCTTAAGAGTTCTGTACTTGTCAGCCCAAGCCATGATTCTTCCGAACTCGCCTGCGATCTGAGCGTCAACTGTAGGAATGATACCGTCGTAGATGTTACCTGTTGTACCGTCGATAGAGATGTAATCGCCTTCCTTGAAGGTCTTGCCTGCGAGCTCAAACTTCTTGTTAGCTTCGTCCATCTTGATGTCGCCGCAGCCTGAAACGCAGCACTCACCCATACCACGAGCAACAACAGCAGCGTGTGATGTCATACCGCCGCGAACTGTCAGGATACCCTGAGCAGCCTTCATACCTGTGATATCCTCAGGTGAAGTCTCGAGACGAACGAGAACTACCTTCTCACCCTTAGCAGCCCACTCAACAGCATCATCAGCTGTGAATACGATCTTACCGCAAGCAGCTCCGGGGGAAGCACCAAGACCCTTGCCGATAGGAGTAGCAGCCTTGAGAGCCTTTGTATCGAACTGAGGGTGGAGAAGTGTATCGAGATTTCTGGGGTCGATCATTGCAACAGCTTCCTGCTCTGTCTTCATGCCCTCGTCAACGAGGTCGCAAGCGATTTTAAGAGCAGCCTGTGCAGTTCTCTTACCATTTCTTGTCTGGAGCATATAGAGTTTCTTATTCTCAACAGTGAACTCCATATCCTGCATATCGTGGTAGTGATTTTCGAGAGTCTGGCAAACTTCCTTGAACTGAGCGAAAGCCTCAGGGAAGGTCTCTGCCATCTGCTGGATGGGCATAGGTGTACGAACGCCGGCAACAACGTCTTCGCCCTGTGCGTTTGTGAGGAACTCGCCCATGAGCTTCTTCTCACCTGTAGCAGGGTCACGTGTGAAGGCAACACCTGTACCGCAGTCATCACCCATATTACCGAATGCCATTGACTGAACGTTAACAGCAGTACCCCATGAGAAAGGAATATCGTTATCACGTCTGTAAACGTTAGCTCTGGGGTTGTCCCATGAACGGAATACAGCCTTGATAGCGCCGATGAGCTGCTCCTTGGGATCGTCGGGGAAGTCCTTGCCAATCTTAGCCTTGTACTCAGCCTTGAACTGACCTGCAAGCTCCTTGAGGTCGTTAGCGTCAAGCTCAACGTCCTGAGTTACACCCTTCTTAGCCTTCATCTGGTCGATGAGTTCTTCGAAATACTTCTTACCAACTTCCATAACTACGTCAGAATACATCTGGATGAATCTTCTGTAGCAGTCCCAAGCCCATCTGGGGTTGTTTGACTTTTCAGCGATAGTATTAACAACTGTCTCGTTGAGACCGAGGTTAAGGATTGTATCCATCATACCGGGCATTGAAGCTCTTGCGCCTGAACGAACAGAAACGAGAAGAGGATTCTCCTTGTCACCGAACTTCTTGCCTGTGATTCCTTCCATTTTAACGATATACTCGTTGATCTCAGCCATGATCTCGTCAGAGATTCCGCCGTCCTCATAGTACTGAGTACAAGCCTCTGTTGTGATAGTGAAGCCCTGAGGAACAGGGAGACCGATGTTTGTCATCTCAGCAAGGTTTGCGCCCTTACCGCCGAGAAGCTCTCTCATGTTGGCATTACCCTCTGAGAAAAGGTAACAATACTTATTTGCCATTGGTGTATACCTCCATTTTTTACATTACCGGACAATTTCCTTTGGGGTATTATCCGAGTTACATTTATTATAACACATCCAAGAAAAAAATACCATATATGTGATGACAAATTTAAGCCGTTTAAATAACTTTATTTGTACAAAAATCAACAAAGCGGAGCTTTTTTAACAAAAAAGACTTGCATTTGCGGTCAAAGTGTGCAAAAATATGTGTATGAGTATTTTGAAAGGAGATTGCTGTTCCATGAAAATATCAAAGTCTATGATACTTGTTTGCGCGGCTGTTTTATGCGCTGTGTCATGCGGTGAAAAGAGCAGCGGCACGGACAGCTCCGAAACTACTGTACAGCCTACCACGACACAGGCTGTTTCATACGATCCATCAATGGTGGGACCGGCGCAAGGAAAGGCTCCGGCTTCTCTTCCTGCCGAAGCGGAAAAGGTGGTAAGGGATTTTACCGAGAGCAGCGCTACAGGCGATGTGGACACCATGATAAAGTGTATGTTCCCTGATGAAATGCTTGATGCTATTGAAAAATTCGGCGTAAAGCAGCAGTTCGCCGTTGCGATAAGCAGCAGTGCGGGCGGAAAGCTCAGCAGCTTCAGCACAGAAAACTGCTATAAGCTTGGAGGAGAAGCAATCAGGATATCCAAGAATTATTATGATTCCTTTGCTGAGAACCTTCAGATAAAATCAGCAAGCTACAGTGTTACTGACGGTTATTGTCTCGATATCACCGTCGATGCTGAGGTTAATGGCGAGGAGAGCACGTTTACGGATCCAGTCTCGGTGATAATGATCGAAGGATCCGGTTGGAAGGTTATACCTGCTTCGGAGGAGAGTATCTTAGATATGGAGCGGCAGGAGGAACAGACAGAACCGGTGTCTCAGGAATAAATCTCTTTGGCAAATACAGGAGGAAAAAATATGAATAAAGCTGTTATATTGGCGGGCGGACAGGGTAAGCGCATGAAGGCTGATATGCCCAAGCCCCTTTTCAGGGTTCTCGGAGAGCCTATGCTGCACTGGGTCATCACTGCCTGTGAGGCAGCAGGAGTTGCTGATATATGTGTGGTTAAGGGCTTCAAGGGAGAGATGATAGATGAGTATCTCGGCAAAAAATATACGACTGTTCTTCAGGCTGAAAGACTGGGGACAGGCCATGCGGTACAGCAGGCGATACCCTTCCTCGAAAACGACAAGAGCGGGAATACTCTCGTGCTTTGTGGCGACGCTCCCTTTATTGACGAGGAGACGATAAAAAATTCCCTTGCAGTGCATGAACAGCAAGGAAATGCAGTAACGGTTATTACTGCAGAGCTAGAGGAGCCCTTCGGCTACGGAAGGATAATACGCAGCGCGAACGGAATCAGCGGCATTGTTGAACAAAAGGACGCAACCGAGGAGCAGAAGGCTGTTAAGGAAGTCAATTCAGGTGCCTACTGGTT
Organism: Ruminococcus sp.; assembly: GCA_017961625.1. Lineage (GTDB taxonomy): Bacteria > Bacillota > Clostridia > Oscillospirales > Ruminococcaceae > Ruminococcus. The sequence goes on from JAGCWY010000073.1 coordinate 29,582, forward strand.
CAGGACTGCCGACCTTGTGGAGTTTCTCGGCAAGCTGGACAACAACAACGCACAGAAGGAATACTACCTTACGGATACAGTTTCCATTGCTATATCAGAGGGCAAGAACGCAGGCGCTTTCAAGTCAGACAACGCTGATATAATCAAGGGAGCCAATGACAGGAAGGATCTGCTTGAGCTTAATACCTATGCGAGAATGGCTGTTATAAATAAGCACCTTGAGAATGGTGTAGAATTTACCTGCACAGACGGCGTTATCATAGAGCGCGGCGTTGAGATAGGCGTCGGATCCGAGATACTTCCCAATACTATTTTGAGAAGAAATACGTCTGTAGGCCAAAATTGTGTTATCGGACCGAATACAGTAATTGAAAACTGCAGGGTAGGCGACGGAACCAGCCTCAATACTGTACAGGCTTACGATTCTGTCATAGAATCCGGCGTAAAGATAGGTCCTTACGTACATATCCGTCCTGATAGCCTTATCAGGTCTGATGCAAAGATAGGTGATTTTGTGGAGATAAAGAACTCCACTATCGGCGAAAAGACAGCCATCGCTCATCTTGCCTACGTTGGGGACAGTGACGTCGGAAAGCGTGTAAATATAGGCTGTGGAACAGTTACCGTCAACTATGACGGCGTTGCGAAGAGCCGCTGTGTTATCGGTGACAACTGTTTCATCGGCTGCAATACCAACCTCATAGCTCCCGTAAAGCTTGGAAAGGCTGTATATACTGCCGCGGGAACGACTGTTACTAGAGATGTTCCTGATTATGCCCTTGCTATCGACAGAGGGGTTATGAAGGTGAATGAGGGCTATACTCTAAGGAAGCTCAAGACAAAAGCCGGAAAATAAGCTGTATAAAAGGAAAATAGGCTGCCCGAAGGCAGCCTTTTATATATGGTATAGAACTAAAAAGCAAAAGAATAACGACCTTCATTGACACCCTCTCAAAAGCCAATCAAGGTCGCTATCAGGCGACATCCATGCACCCTCTATACACGAATGTCAGTTACGGCGGGCACATAATCCGAAGTGCCATATACCTGTTTGCATTGCTGTCTCGACTGCTCAGATGTTTCAAGCGTCATTAAACTGCTTTAGGCGATTAAACATATTATAGGCATTAATGTTTAATAACAGTTGTGAATAGTCGGAAGTATACTAAAACTGGATTGTTGGATATGAATTCCGGCGGAGTTTAAAACCGGATCAAGCAACACAGGATATAATTGCCGATTTTGTTACAGGACACATAATATATCTTAACATTATTATGTGGTGGTAGAAGAGCCGATTTTTCGGTACATTCTTCTGCCAACAATTGTATTATAGACTATGTGGGGGGGAAGTTCAATTGATTATATTGCCCGAAATTAGCACTAAATTGCTAAATATAATATAATATTTTACATTAATAATATATTAACAAATGTATTAATTTAATTTGTCTATATTTCGTCCATAAAGTTGTACTGTTCGTGTTTAAATTTTTATCAGAACAAAAAAGCAATTGAGAATTTCCTATAATTACGCCGATTCTGAGCGAGATTATTTTTTTAGCACAAAAATGATATTGTTGTAAAACTGCACAAACCTACAACTGACTGTCATTCATTTAACAATGATTAAAAATAGCAACAAATGACAAAAAGTAGTTTTAATAGCAAAATTTGCATAATAGTTATATATTTTTTTGTTTTAACAAAAGTTGGCTCTAGAAAAAATGAAAAGCTCCGGAGTCATATCCGGAGCGGTATGTCATAGAATGCCCTTTGCGGCATTGTCCACGCGGTCTCTGTAGAATGCCTCTTCCCATGAAAAATCAAACTTCTTGAACAGCTTAAGACAGCCCTCAGCGTTGCCGAGGGCTCCTTCGAGCCCCACACTGTCACCGCTGCGTGCAAAAATGTAAACTGCGGTTATGAATATCTCAAGCAAGGTAACGTCGTTCTTACCCTGTGGCTTATAGCCGAATTTCAACAGTTTAAGTGCCTGAGTGTAGTTCTTGGCAGCGCAGTCTGCCAGTGCTAGAGCAATATACAGCTCTGCTTCCTTTTTCTGCGATACCTTTGAGGACATCTTTTGCAGGAAGCTTATGTTTGCAGTTCGAAAATCCTCTGCGTCGCGCCAGTTGCCGATTTTGCTGATTGTTCTGAGCATACCGGTACAGTAATCAAATCTTTCTTCTCCGCTCAGCTTTCTTTCCGAAAGCTTGTCAAGATAAAAATAGGCGGATTTGTGATCCATTATCCTGTCGTAAAACGTCGCGAGTTGTATGAGATCGAATGAAGAGGGCTTTTTTGCGTTGTCTATGAAAGCGTCGGAATATGCGTCGCAAAGCTCTGTCGTATATCCTGTCTCAACAAAGAGACCGTACACATCAACGTACTTTTTGAGCTCGGCAGCGCTCGATGTGAGTAATGGAAAACCAATTTTTTTCCGTTCCATCGGTGATAACATTCTTCGCCCCTCCTATCCGCAGTATATTTTGAAGCACTGCATAGCATTATCATATAGAACTATTACGTTTTATATATATTGCGTAAAAACAGTAAATTAATACATTCTTTCTGTATATCAATTTTAGCACATATCTAACTCTTAGTCAACAATTGTGAGTAAATCCATGACAAAACTGTTGATATGCACAAAAATGCGACAGATTTTTTTCCTAATCAACATAATGAACAATATTTGAATTTTAAGACTATTTCAATATTTTGTGGTATAATAGAATTAAAGTGGAAAGGTGTACTCTGAAGAGCTGTTTTCCACTGAAAGAAGAGATGCCGCAGCTGCGGCATACATTTCCAAGGGGGTATTTTTTATGAGACTTCTCGTTGTTGAGGACGAGATGCAGCTTGCGGACGCACTGTCCGAGATACTGAAAAGAAATATGTACAACGTGGATACAGTATATGATGGAGTTGACGGCCTTGACAATGCGCTCACAGGCGTTTACGACTGTATCATACTTGATATCATGCTTCCAGGCATGAATGGTATTGAGGTCCTAAGAAAACTGAGGCAGGAAAGAATACATACGCCGGTGCTGCTGCTTACGGCAAAGAGCGAGATTGAGGATAAGATAAACGGTCTGGACTGCGGCGCTGACGATTATATTACCAAGCCTTTTATTACGGGCGAGCTCCTTGCAAGAGTACGCGCTCTTACCAGAAGAAAGGGTGAGCTTGTTGATGAGGCGAGACTGGATTATAACGGACTTGAGCTCAACAAAAATACCTGTTCCGTGATATGGCGAGGGAACGACGTAAAGCTGTCGCTTAAGGAGTACCAGATTATGGAGCTTCTGATATCAAATCCGCGTCAAATCCTTCCAAAGGAAAGAATAATAGAAAAAATATGGGGCTACGAGAGCGATGTCGAATACAACAATATCGAAGTATACATATCATTCCTCAGGAAAAAGCTTTCAGTGATATCAGCTCCCGTACAGATAAAAACAGCGCGAGGCATAGGTTATTCGCTTGAATAGAATTGAAAAGGAGGAATGAAAGATGCTCAAAAAGCAGCATGACCGTATGGTCAGAAAAGCGCAGATAAAGATATTCATTATGATCATCAGCATCCTTCTTGCAGTTTTCCTTGCAGTTATAATCGGTATAAACGTAATGACAAAAGCGGTGATGAGAGGACAGTCAAAGGAAGTTCTTCAGCAAATCGCCGCAGATCTTGAGTATAACGATCAGGAATCTTTCTTCTACTTCCCGAGGGAGGAGAACCGCAAGGACGATAAGGGAAGCGTACCGCTCTCAAAGCCTTCAAAGCCATCCGATGCTGCTACCACGGTTACTCCGGATACGACTTCGGGAGGTACGCAGGATACGAATGCGACTGATGTACCTGAGAATACCGACCCTCAGACAGATGATAACGGCAGTGAGCCGGATATACCTCCGGAATCAGCTCCTGATACTCAGCCAGCTGAGACCGATACCACACTTCCGTGGTCGATATTCCCCACAATGCCCGAGGACGCTACGTTCCCAGATATGTCACAGGGCGGCTGGGGCGGCCAGGACTGGGGAAATAACGGATGGAACTGGGGCTCTGGCGACGGACAGCAGTGGAACGGCACCTGGGGCGATAACGGATGGAACTGGGGTTCTGGCGACGGACAGCAGTGGAGCAGCTGGGGAGGTCAGCAGGGCTCTAGCAGCAGTGGAAGTCAAGGCGGCAGCTGGGGAGGTCAGCAGGGCTCTGGCAGCAGTGGAAGTCAAGGCGGCAGCTGGGGAGGTCAGCAGGGCTCTAGCAGCAGTGGAAGTCAAGGCGGCAGCTGGAATCAGAACGGAGGTGACCAAAACTGGAACGGCTGGTACTGGGACGGCAAGCAGTGGAAAAACCAGGACGGCAGTACATGGGATGGCAAGGGAGTTCCTCCGTGGTTTGAGGTTGAAACCACAGCTGATGGAAAGAATTCTGACTGGTGGAGCGGCTCAAATCCGTATAATATATGGTCAACTGATAATCCTATGAATCCCATGAACCCCAATAATCCGTATAACCAGTGGAGCAAGAAAGTAAAGGAAGGCGAGAGTGACGGAAGCCAGTCCGATGAGATTTCGCAGGAGTTCCAGAAGTACGGCGGAGCTACGGATACCGGAAACGAAGATAGTACTGCTGGAGAGCCGGTCCTTGAACAGACAGCAAACAGCGGCAGTTATGAGATGGTACAGCTTGCAGGAGGCACTTCCACAGCTCCCGTTTCAGGAAGTAGGAGCGCACAGGGTCAGAGCAGTGTCAAAAACGTGACGAATGCGGAGAATATACCGAAGAGCATCGGTTCTATAAATTACTTTGCGATAATGGCAGATACCAACGGAAAGTATCTTAATAAGATGTATAACGACGATCTCTCCACTGAGAAGGCTCAGAAGTACATAAGCGCTATACTCAATGCAAACTATGATACCGGTATGATAAATTCATATCAGTTCTATAAGACGAGCAAGCCTAATGGTACTATAATGATATTCTCTGATAAGAGTTATGAGATAAGCGTTCTTGAGCAGCTTAAGCGAACAACTATCATTATAGGATTTATAGCTCTTATAGTACTTTCGGTTCTGTCGTATTTCCTCAGTAAAAAGACCATACAGCCTGTACAAGAGGCTTTCGACAAGCAGAAGCAGTTCGTATCGGACGCAAGTCATGAGCTTAAAACTCCTCTTACAGTAATATCCACCAACGCGGACGTACTTGAAGGAGAGATAGGAAAAAACAAGTGGCTTGACTACATCAAGTCCCAGACTGATCGTATGAGCGTTCTTGTAAACGATCTGCTTAACCTTACAAGACTTGAAAACAGCAATAACGAGCTAGAACGCAGGTACTTCAACCTCAGCAAGGCTATAACAAATACAGCCCTGCCATTTGAGTGTCAGGCTTTCGAGAGCAACAAGAAATTTGAGGTTAATATTGAAGACAATATCATGCTCAATGGCAGTGAAAAGCATATCAAGCAAATGGCTGCCATATTCATCGACAATGCTTTGAAGTATTCCAACGATGGCGGTACAATACAGGTAACGCTTAAGCGTTCCGGTGAAAGGAAACTGTTCTCGGTATACAACACTGGTCAAGGAATCAAAGAGACCGATACCGAAAAGATATTCGAGCGCTTTTATCGCAGCGACGAGTCGAGAAACCGTGCAACAGGCGGCTACGGACTTGGTCTTGCTATTGCAAAATCCGTAGCGGACAAGCACAAGTTCAAGATACACGTTCTCAATCAGCCTGGCAAGGGAGTATGTTTCATAGTAACCATGTGACATACATTATTATAATAATTGCAGCGCCTCCGATAACATTGCCGGAGGCGCTTTTATATGCCGGAAGTTGACAGAGTATGCAATGTGTATTATAATTATTAATGTATACTCAACAACCGTCGTCAGGCGGTTATTGTCATGGATCTTATTTGGAAAAACATTGATTATTATAATAACTGAAAGGAAACAACGATATGAAAAAAGTGCTGGAGCTGACTATGGGCAGAGCTTTATGCGCTGTTGATCTCGGCGACGGCAGCGAAAGGGGAGAGTATGTTCCTCAGGACTATATCCTCAGCAAACTCGGTAGACCTCACCGCAGCGTAAGCCTCATGTACTGCTATTACCCGCTTGATAAGGAGTTTCCAGGACGTATTTCGGAGGTATACAAGGACAGGGAAGTGAAGTTTCAGTGGGACTACCCTTATGATGATTACTTTCCATACCTCGGTGGAATAGGCGGCAGCACCGACGGGGAACCGTTTACGTTTATGCGCGATATACGCAGGCACGGTCAGGACGTTACTCTGACACTAACTATAGACCCCTTTGTTACAGACGAGCACCTTGCCGCTATAGGCGAGGATCTGAAAAGCTTCGGCAGACTTTTCCTGAGAATAAACCACGAGGCTACGGGAGACTGGTTTGAGTTCTGTAAGAGAGCGAATCATCAGCAGGTAGCGGATTTCTACTGCCGTGCCGTGAGGATAATCAAGGAACACGCTCCCAATGTGCAGACGGTGCTCTGCATCGGTGGAGTAGAGGATATCGGCTCCGAGGAAATTGTAATGGAGAATGAGTTCACACAGGCTGTCCGCGATACGGATATATGGTCTGTGGACAAGTATCTTGCTCTCCACTGGGGCTGGCCCTGCGATATCGCAGAGAGTGGTGGCACTACCCATTGCAGGTATTCCGTCCGGGAGGTGTTCGAGCTTACGAAAAGGAGCTATGAGCGCTTCATGCATCTCTGCGGCGGCACTTCAAAGCCTATGATAATGTCGGAAATGAACGCTGACGGAGATGTTACAGGTCCTTATGAACAGGCTGAAATGGTAAGGCTGTTCTGCGATATCATAGATGAGGAAAATGCGGACTGGTTCACGGGATTTACATTTTATCAGTTCCGCGACCGCGGCAGGCTTGGACTCGAACGCGAGGACCCAAACAATGCAGATGTGGGTATCGAACAGCCAGTCATGAAGACCTACAGGGAGATAATAAAAAGGGAAAGGTTCCTGCCTTTAATGACTGTCGGCGGCGAAATGGAGCTCCCGGTGAAGCTGCGCTGGGGAAGCTCGGAGGATGCCGAGGGTATAGCTGTGCCTCTCAGATTTGAAGCTGCTCCCGTGTTCTGCGAACTTTTTTTCAGAGATGATTCAAACCTTATGCTGGAGTTGAACGGGCGCTGGTTCTATAAAGCTCCTGACACAAAATATATCGACCTTATGCCAGCATTCTACGAAAAACCTATTAACGGTGGCTGCGATATGATGCTGAAAATATTTGCTCCGCCTGCAAGCGGAGAGAATGACCTGTCATTAGAGGACGGTATGTTTAATTATTATTATGTACTTGAAAGGCTGCCGGAGATACGCATAAGAACTGCTCCCACAGAGCCTGATAAAGATATTACGGAAGGAAATACATGATATGAAAACATCAGTTGTTATAGTATGTGCAGGGAACTCGACGAGAATGGGCGGTGTGAACAAGATACTGCTTCCCCTCGGAGAAAGAAAGGTCATAGGCGTTACCATGCAGGCTTTTCAGAGCTGTGAGAGTGTAAGCGAGATTGTGATAGTTGCCCGTGAGGATGATATACCTGCTATACAGGAGGAAGCAAAGGCAGCAGGCATAACCAAGCTTGCAGTCTGTACGACCGGCGGCGCTACTCGTCAGGCGAGCGTTATCAACGGCATAAAGAAGATATCCAAGGATACGGAGCTTGTTGCCGTACATGACGGTGCCCGTCCTCTTGTAAAGCCGGAGCATATCGAAAAAGTCATAAGGGACGCATCCGTATTCGGCGGCGCTACTCTTGGAGTTCCTGTAAAGGATACTATCAAAGCGGTTGACGGCGGACTGATAGTGGATACTCCGCCGAGAAGCTCCCTTTATATAACACAGACTCCGCAGATATTCAAGCGCAGCCTTTACTTTGAGGGAATAGATTTTGCACTTGAGCATGATCTGGATTTCACCGACGACTGCCAGTTGGTGGAAGCCATCGGCGGAAAGGTGGCAATGACTGTCGGAGACTATACCAACATAAAAATAACTACTCCCGAGGATATCGCAATTGCGGAGGTGCTGCTCGGACAGCGTTGACAGCATATAAAGGGGGGATCGGTTCAGGGCGATTACGCAAACGTTTGCCTGACTTCAGCCTTTGATAGAATTATGTTTCTATAATAATAAAGTCTCGTAAACAGCCTGTTGTGCTGATTACGAGACTTTTTATTTTTATCTTACCTTTGAGCCTACGGGGATGCTGTCATCTACGAATATCACCTTTACTCCGTCGGGAGTATCTGCTGCGCATATCATGCCGTTGCTGTCAACGCCTCTGAGTTTTACAGGCTTGAGGTTTGCGATGAGCTGGAGCTTCTTTCCAATAAGATCCTCAGGCTCGTAGTACTGGGCGATACCTGATACTACCTGACGTCCGCCCATACCGTCGTCAAGCTGCAGGCAAAGGAGTTTGTCCGACTTCTTTACCTTTTCGCAGGCAACTACCTTTGCAACTCGTATTTCTACCTTTGCAAAGTCGTCTATGGTTATCTCCGGAGCGAGCTGTATTTCCTCCTTGGGGGCCTCACCCTTTTCCTCTGCAGAGAGCTTTGCCTTTGCAGCCTCCATATTCTTTGTGAGTATTGCGTTGAGTTCTTCTATTTCCTTGTCAACGTCTATTCTTGGGAAGAGTATCTCACCCTTGTGAACGGTAACATTCTCGGGAAGCACACCGAATTTGCTGAGCTTTTCGTACTCCACATCAGCTGCTGACGCACCTATCTGCTCCCATACCTTTGGCATTGTAGTGGGCATGAAGGGCGCAAGGAGGGCAGAGGTTATTCGGATGGCTTCAAGGAGATTATAGAGCACAGCCGCAAGACGGGCTTTCTTCGTATCGTCCTTGCCAAGCTTCCACGGCTCTGTTTCATCGATGTACTTGTTTGCGCGGTCAACGACTTTTGAAATTTCTTCGAGAGCCTGTTTCAGCTTTGTTTCGTCGATGCATTTGTCCACCTCACCACAGAGTGAAGTAACTGTAGCTTTGAACTCGTCGTCGAGAGCATCACCTTCGCGTCCTGCTGGGAGAGTTCCGCCAAAATATTTGTCAGCCATTGCAACGGTACGGGAAACAAGGTTTCCGAAGCCGTTTGCCAGGTCAGAGTTTATGCGGTTAATCATGATTTCGTTTGAGAAGAGGCTGTCTGCATCGAGAGCTATTTCACGCAGGATATGGTATCTTATGAAATCACAGCCATAGCGTTCGCCAAGTACGAAGGGGTCAACTACGTTTCCGAGAGATTTCGACATCTTGACGCTCTCACCACCCTTGCTCTGCATGGTGATGTAGCCGTGTACCGCAAGGTGCTTTGGGAGTGGCAGGTCGAGAGCCATGAGCATTGCAGGCCATATAATTGCGTGGAAGCGCATAATGTCCTTTGCTACCATGTGAACGTCAGCAGGCCAGTATTTTTCAAAGTCGCTGTGTGCGGAGTTCTCGTAGCCGAGAGCTGTGATATAGTTCGAGAGTGCGTCTATCCATACGTAAACAACGTGTTTTTCATCGAAGGATACGGGAACTCCCCATGTGAACGAACTTCTTGATACGCAGAGTTCCTCAAGACCGGGCTTGAGGAAGTTGTTAACCAACTCAACTGCTCTTGTCTTTGGACGGAGGTAGTCTGTCTCCATAAGAAGCTTTTCGATACGCTCTGCGAAAGGAGACATCTTGAAAAAGTAGGCCTCCTCCTTTACAAACTTTACGGGGCTGTGACATTCGGGACAGCATCCGTTCTCGTCGAGCTGGGAGTCTGTCCAAAAGCTCTCGCAGGGAGTGCAGTACTTGCCCGAGTATTCGCCCTTGTAGATGTAGCCTCTGTCGTAGAGCTCCTTGAATACATTCTGTACCGCTTCTACGTGGTAGTCATCTGTGGTCCGGATATATCTGTCGTAGGAAATGTTCATGTATTTACAGAGGTTCTTGAATTTGCTGACGATAACGTCAACGTACTCCTTGGGAGTAACGCCCTGCTCGGCAGCCTTCTGCTCTATTTTAAGGCCGTGTTCATCCGTGCCTGTAAGGAACATTACGTCATGACCCTGCATTCGCTTATAACGGGCAATGGTATCACAGGCAACTGTGGTATAGCAGTGACCTATATGGGGCTCGCCCGAAGGATAATAAATAGGCGTGGTGATGTAAAAGGGTTTCTTTGACATAAGGATTGCTCCAATCTTAGTGTTTATTTCCCGTTTCCAAATGAAAGAAAGGACAAATTATATTATATCACATATGGTTTGAAAATGCAAGGTTACGGAACGGCTACGCTCTGTTTGCATTTTTCGATAAAAAAGAGTGCTAAAAAGTAATAGACAACCGATGCAAGGCGTGATATAATATGTAAAAATACAGTGAAAAGGAGTAACCACAATGAAACTATCAAGAGTATACACGCTTCTGACCACAGCAAGCCTTACAGTATGCCTTGCACCAAAAGTATTTGAAGATATCCATGCAAACGCTATATTTTACGCATGGACAGAAGCCGAGTACAGTGACTACATCGACGAAATCCGCTATGACTTCTTTTCCGATCATGTTGTTGTCGGCTACTGCGAAAAAGGCGGCGACATCGTTATCCCTTCCGAGATAGAAGGACTTCCCGTTACGGAAATATTTGACGGAGCATTTTATTCAGAAAAGATCACTTCTATTGTTCTTCCCGACTCTGTCCATGAGATAAGCGAGCATATGTGTGCGAATTGTATCAACCTTAGATCAATAAAGCTTCCTGCAAATATCACGTCCATACCAGAATTTGCGTTTGAAGGATGTAGCTCTCTCGAAAAGATAGACATACCGTCAGGGGTAACACATATCGATAGATGCGCTTTCTTCGGCTGCACATCGCTTAAAGAAGTAAAACTTCCCGAAAAACTGGAAACTCTTAACGATAGCTGTTTTGCTGACTGTGGCCTTGAATCTATTGATTTCCCAAAGGGGGTAACCGAGATACCGCTCCGCAGCTTTACAGGCAACAGCTTCAAGGAGCTCACTATTCCCAAAAATATTAAAAAGATAGACGGCTGGGCTTTCTATGAGTGCTATAAACTGGAGAAACTTACAGTGCTCAATCCTCTATGCGATATTGAGTCCCGTCTTGATTTTGTCTTCGGCGGAGGACACATAGACGAGAACGGCAATCTTATAGAGGAAAGAGTTTCATGTACCTGCTACGGTTACAAGGGCTCTACCCTTGAAAAATCGGCAAATGAAAGCACAGCAAAAAACGCAGGTTTTACCTTTGTTGCTCTTGATGAAGAGATATCTCCCAAGCTTGGTGATCTTACGGGAGACGGTATCATTGACGCAGTTGACGCTTCAAATGTGCTTAGAGCTTATACTAAATTTTCAACAGGTGAAGCAAGCCCTACAGAACATGAGCTTGCAGTTTCCGATATAAACAAAGACGGATTCATTGATGCCGTTGACGCTTCTATGATTTTGAAATATTATACTTATATATCGACAGACGGAACAAAAGCAATTGAAGAATACTTTGGGTTATAAATGTTAATTTTTTGCACACGGAAATACGAAAAATTCACATACTGTCTATTGAAATAGTAAAATCGCAATGTTATAATATATATAGAAAAAATCATCCTGAGAGGAGAATTTCTATGAAACTTGCGAGGTTACTGGGAGCGGCAGTAGCTACGTATTTTTTGGTTTCAGCCAGTTTTCTGCCTCATTTTGCGGCAGCCGACAAAGCTGTGGGAGATATGTACCGACTCAACGGTATAGATCCCTACGATTCGCCTGTAAAGCCCATACTTTCTATCAGCAGGATAGAGCTAACCCTCGAAGAAGCGAGGGAGAAGCCGACTCAGGCAGTCGAAATATCCGTCAGGGGTGCGGATAAAAAATACGGTCCTACGGCACTTCATATAAACTATGACGAAAGACTGGATATTGTCGTTGACGATGGATACTACGCAGATAGGGGGAAGGCTATAGATAAGCTGGAGGATATGCAGTATCTTTCTGGCCCTCACTGTATCGGCTTTGTTACAGCTGGCACGGGTAACAACGGCAGGGACGGCGTTATGTGGACTATGTACTTTACTCTTCCGGAGGATATGCAGGCGGGGGACATTTATCCCATATATGTGGAGTATAAGCACCCCGGAATTACCAACGACCTTTTTACTAACTTAAAAAACGACAAGGAAGGCAGAATGATGGAAGCGTGGCTCTTCACTAACGGCATTGAGCACGGCTACATAAAAATAAAGGAGCCTTTACAGACTACCACTACTTCCACTGAAACGACAACAACAATTACAACTACCGCTAAAACCACAACGATGGCTACAAGTCCAACAACTACCACCAAGGTTACTGCGACAACTACAACAAAAAAGGCCATGATTACTTCTACAAAGCCTGTGACCACTACCCGGAAAACTACCATCACCACAGCCACGACTACGACAACATCAGTTACAACTACTGTGCCGGAGCCTTTATATCGCTGCGGCGACCCTAACGGAGACGGCATGATTGACGCGGTGGATTCTTCGTTGGTACTGGCAGCTTATTCAAGTTTTTCCATAGGTAAAGCCGTTCCCGATGAAAAGAGCTATGCCACTTCAGATGTGAATGGAGACGGTTTTGTAGACGCTGTCGATGCTTCGAAGATACTTGCCTACTATGCTTATGTATCGTCAGACGGAAAGCGCAGCTTTGAGGAGTACCTGAGGGGGTACAGATAAAAGAATACAAAGAAGCGGGCTGGCCTCGCTTCTTTTTTAGGTGCGCTCGGCAGCGCACGTTTCTAACGGGTGAAAGTCCCGAATCCACCCGACAGTGGGAAGGATATAGCCGAACATCAAGTGTGTCCATCGTGAGGTGGAATCTGAAGGAAGATGCAGGCAAATCTCTGAGCCGACGAATAGGAACCTTTTTAGGCTAAGTGCAAGGGTAAGGTGGCCTAACATACCGAAGCCTAATAACTGTTATCAGTCAAATTATTTAAAGTTGAAATGAACAGATTAATCGCTCCTGCGCAGAACGGCTGTAACCGAAGCGGTATTACTCTCCACTCCAATCCGAACATCTACGCACAATAAACACTTTAAGGACAATAGACCTATTGTGTCTAAAATGCTTAAAGTTCACACTAATCAAATCACGCAAAGTTAAAGGAGTATTTTAATTATGCGGCATAAAAAAACAATCTTATTTTCCATTATTATAATTTCTACATTATGCTTTATAAGTTGTGGAAAAGATACTAAAGACTCTCTCTCATCTTCACAAAACACAGAGACACAAACTTCACATGATACCTCAGATACAAACATTACTAATACTACGAAAGTTTCAGATGATGATTCACAAGGAAAAAAATCCTCATCAAGAACGATGGCAAGCGGAATAGGCATGGAGTATTTTTGTAATGAATCTCCTCTTCCTAATATGGTTTACGGACATATTCGTGATAATAGTGAATTTGGAAATTATTTCTTTTCAATTCATAAATCTTTAGACGAAGACGTAGAATACATCGCTTTTGTTAATGAAGAAGGGTTTGCTGAAGATGTTTTATGTTGGATATGCAGTTACGAGAAGAAATATGTCGGTATTGCAAAAAAATATGATAGTAACTTGAAAGATGATTTTGAAAACTGGGATGAAGTATTATCATATTTTGGTTTAAAAGAAGGTGAATATACTAATATATATTCTGATGGATTCAATGAGGGTTCAACAACGCCAATTCTTGACAAGGAAGATCCCGATGTTGCAAATTCATGCATACTTGCATATTCTTTAGCAAGAGAATACGCTACTGATTATTCCGATAAACCTGCAGTTTATGGTATTCGTTCAAAAGATGATGGATTTATTAAAAATACGCTATGGGATATACCTTCTCACGGCGATATCGAATATATCATAATATTTGATACTTCAGGCAACCTTTACAGGGTTCTTTGCTGGGACACTGATAAAGATAAAAAATACGTAGGTGATTCTGAACTTGGTGAAAACGGAGATAATATTGCTGAATTAAATTGGGATGATGTTTTAGAAAAATACGGTTTTAAACAAGGACAGTACACAACATAATCCATTTATCAAACTAAGAAAGGGCTGTAAAAAATAGCGTAACCGCCCAATAGCATACCACCTGTAAATGAAGGATCCCCGAGCTTCGGCTCGGGGATTACTCATATTGCTTTACAAATTTTCTGCACAGATTCATTCCCCGGCAGAAGTTCTTCCAGAATATTCGTGTTTGTAAGGAACGCCATGCTGTATATGCCGGAAGCAAAACCGCATCTGCACGGGCTTTGAACCGCACTTAAACGGATCTCCGACCACACTTTGTCGTGTCGAACCGCACTGGTCTGAAGTAATTCTTGTCCTTTGGGAATAAGTGAGCTTTTATGCCGCAAAAGCCGCTTGACAGTGTGTATGAGTGTGGTAGGCTGGTGGCCGGGCAGCAGGCTTAATGGCCGCTTGCCCGTGCTGCCGGACTGCCGCGCTCATAGAGGCTTGCTGTCAAGGGGTCTGTGGAATAAATGCGAACGGACGGAACAATCAATATGTTGTTCATTGTTCATGATTATCGCATCTGGTCGAGTGCGGTTCAAAGTCCGTTAAGGCGCGGTTCGCACTCCGTGCAGGTGTGGCAGTGTGGACGGCATATACACAGTATGGACATTTAATGGTGTTCAAAGGTAAATCTGATATCAAATTGTCATAATCCTTTTGCGAAAAGGTATTACATTTTTCGAGAAAAACTGTTATCATAATATATGTCCTTTATTCTTTATTGAATAATGGTGGAAAGATAACAGGATGTCTCGTGGTTGTGATGGTCCTGTTATCTTTTTATTAATAATGATAACATAAAGATAAAAAAGATGCAAATATTCTGCTCATGATGATACAGATTATTTGCATCCTCTACTTAAATTAATTTGATCGATTTCCTTTATATTTCCTGCAGGTAATTTGATCAATAACAAGTGAGAGCTTAACGCACGGTTCCGTGAGAGCCTTGTGGTGAAAGTCCACTTGGCTACTCGACTGGGAGGTCGGCTAATCAATTAATGGTTAGCCTCCTACCCGATTCAAATGCGCGTTATGTGCCATGTTTTACACATTCCGACATTTATCGCAAAAATACCGAAGCTGTAATATTATGTAACATTTTTTTTACTTGACATATTTTACCTTTTGCTTTATAATAATTAATGTATACTAAATAACCGCCATGACGGCTGTCTGTGCGGTATTATACAAAGAATACTTTTATTTTGATTATAAGCAGGAGGGATATCATGAAATGCAATAAGTGCGGAAGTGAAATGGCTGAAGACGCTCTGTTCTGTACGGAGTGTGGCGCTCCTCTTGAAAAAGAGGAAAAGCATGTTGCAGCGGCTGTTGCGGAAACGGCGGAGACTGTGGAAGCCATAAAGGACGATGAGCCTACATCTATTCTCCCTCACCTTGAAGAGGTGATAGCTGACAACGAGGAGGCTCTCAGCCTTACTCAGGAGGATGTTCAGCTTCTTAACGAGGAGCCTGCCGAGCTGCTCAGTTCTTCCGATACAATTGTGCTCCCTGATCCGGAGGCTGCTGAGGAAACAGCTACAGAGGCAATACAGGCAGTTCATGATGAACCTGTTCCCGCACAGTTCCCTAAACCGGAAGCTCCTGCAGCTCCTGTGAACGCTGCTCACGGTGTACTGGACGATAACAGTGATACTATGGAGATACCGGTACAAAATGACACCCACGGAAATGCAGGTGGATATACAGAAACCCAGCAACCGGCACAGAATACACCGGTAATACCGCCGCCACAGCCTGTGCAGAACGCTGCCGAGCCTGCACCTATGCCTTCACAGTCTGGTGAACAGCCGAAGGCTCGTAAGAAAGTAGGTGGAGGACGTATATTTGGCGCGTCTCTCGTTACTATATTTGCAGTCGCATTCATGCTTCTTTTCAGCTTTATGCTCTCGCTCAAGCTGGGACTTAATGGCTCAGTGATAAAGAAGAGATTCAGTAAGCTTGACGCTGATACTACACTTACCGCACAGTTTGATGGCAAGGAGCTTTCAAAGACCCTTTATGATTCACTTGGCTTCAGAACCGCCACAAAGGGAAACGCTGACGAGGCGGGATTCAAGAGATACCTTCTTGATACTGATTTTCTCGATTATACCGGAGGCGTTGCGGAGAGCTACCTCGACTTCATCATAGACGGTGAGGGCTCCGATCCTTCCATTGATTCCGAGGACTTCGTAAACGATTTTATTAGAGCAAACAAGGGCGCAGCCGTAAGAGAATTTGACTACGAGCTGACAGACGCGGACTATGAGCTTCTCCAGAAGAACCTCGACAAGGATGATTTCTCCGATTCTCTAAGCATAAGGAAGTGGAACAGGCAGGTCGGCTTTGAAGTGGACAAGCTCAGCTATCTGTTCTCATACATAACTATCGGCATTATCGGCGGTATAGTACTGCTTCTCCTTATATGGATAAGTGCTATAGTTGACAAGCGTGCAAAGCACGTTACAGGCTTTTTTGCAAGCATATTCAATATTACCGGTATCATTGTGCTCCTTGCAGGACTTGCTATCATAGTAGGTTCGGCAGTTGCATTTACCTTCACGCATAACGTAGGATTCTATCTTTCCGAGAACCTGCTTCTGCCGCTTGCAGTGATACTTCTCATCGTAGGCGCCGCAGAGCTCCTGCTTGGCTTTGTTTTCAGAAAGTCCAACAGGATAATAAAGAAGAAAGCGAAGAAGGCAGCTGCAGCTGCACAGGCACAGAAGTAAAGAAAAAATCAGTCCGAAAGCATTTTTGATCGTGCTTTCGGACTTTTTACGCTATTCAGCCGTCTCAGCAAGAGAACGCAGCTTTTCGGCAATTCTCTCTCTGTATTCGCAGTATTCCGTATCAACGGCGAAGCTGACTGTATCATAATCGATGTCATATACCATAGTAAAAGGAATATCTCCGAAATGGCATGGGTAATGCTTTGACCATATAAGCTCTATAGCGTTTCCATTGAGCATACCTGCTTTCCCAAGCAGTCGGATAAAGAACATGAGTGCAGCTCCACTTTTGCCTTTTTCATAGTAAATGGATGGTATGATCTCCTGTTCACTGAAATTAAGATCAAAGCAGTTGTCATATCCTGCCGCTGATCTTTTATAATTTATTCTTATCATATCTCTTGCCATCCTTTTTATTATAATACAACATTATAATACAACTGTATCGGATATTTGTCAATGATAGCTGAAAATATATAAATACCGTTTTGTGATGGAACGGAGCCTTGCTGTACTTGTTTTTTTTCTCAAAAAGTGGTATAATCATAGTTTGAAAGGAGCGGAAGCTATGCTGGCAAATTATCATACCCATACAGAGCGCTGCGGTCATGCAATGGGCAGCGACAGGGATTTTGTGGAGCACGCCATAGAGAGCGGCATAAAAGTGCTTGGTTTTTCGGATCACTGCCCGTGGGTATTTGACGACGAATACGTATCGGGGATACGAATGACTCCCGACGAGGTGGAGGGCTATTTCAGATCCCTCACCGACCTGAAAAGGGAGTACGCTGACGATATAAGGATATATATCGGTTTTGAGGCAGAGTATATCCCTCAGCTCATAGAAGCACAGGACAGACTTCTTGCGGAATATCCACTTGATTATATGATAATGGGGCAGCATTTCAACGACCCCGAGAGTTCAGGAGTATATATGGGAGCTCCCGTATATGATGAGAGCATACTGATACAGTACACGGAACGTATTATAGAAGGCATGGAGTCAGGAAGGTACCGTTATCTTGCACACCCTGACCTTATACGCTTTATGGGTGACGAGAAGGCATATGAAAGTCAGATGACCCGGTTGTGTACTTATTTGAAAAGCAGAGATATACCCGTTGAGATAAACCTTCTTGGTATGTCGGGAGGCAGACATTATCCTTCAGACAGGTTTTTCAGAATAGCACAGAATGTTGGAAACAAAGCTATAATAGGCTGTGACGCACATCTTCCGGAGTCGCTCTGCGATGATCACATAATAGAGCGTGGAAGACGCTTTGCTGAAAAATACGGACTTGAAGTAGTTGAGACCCTTGACGGCCTTGATTGAGTCTTTAGTCATTATCAATTTTATGGGTGCACATTTTGCGCCTGACGTTTGTCCTATTGCAGGGACGGATATAAGTTCAGAGTGAACATAGATGAACGTGAATAGGAGACAACTATGAGTATTTTTGATGTGTTCGACAGAATCGCCGCAAATTCTTCTGCGGCAAGAGGTAAAATAGAATATGTGATAACAGGTCTCGGAAATCCGGGGCTTGAATACGAGAATACACGCCATAATGCTGGCTTCATGGTGCTTGACGAGCTGGCAAAGCAGCTGGGCGAGGACATAAGCCGTCTTCGCTTCAAGGGCAAGACCGCTGAGGTGACTATCGAGGGCAAACGCTGTCTGCTCCTCAAGCCCACCACCTTTATGAACAACAGTGGCGAAGCAGTAGTACAGGCTCTGGAGTTTTACAAGATAGACGCGGCGAACCTCATAGTGGTCTGCGACGATATCTCCCTTGACTGTGGAAAGCTGAGAATACGCCGCAAGGGCAGTCACGGCGGTCACAACGGACTACGTAGTATATGCGAGCTCACAGGCAGGGACGACTTCCCGCGGATAAAAATGGGGGTAGGCAAGAAGCCACATCCCGATTACGACCTTGCAAAATGGGTCCTCGGAAAGTTTGGCAAGGAGGACGGGGCGAGCATAGAAGAGTCGATAAAGAACGCCTGCGAGTGCATAAAACTTATGGTACAGGGCAAGACCGACGAGGCTATGAACAAATACAACTCATGATACCACATCTTTTACGGAGAGTGCAATGAACGTCTTTAAGGAATTATTTACTGGGCTTGCAGGCTATAAGAGCCTGCGAGAAGCTATTGACAAGAATATCTCACCCGTCTCTGTGACGGGTCTTTCCCATATACACAGGGCTCAGCTTGTATATGCTCTTGGCGGCAAGAAGATAAATCTTGTTATCACAGGTACGGAAGCGGAGTCAAAAAAACTCTGTGATGATATAAATATGATGGCTGGCTGTGAGAAAGCTGTTCTGTTCCCGTCAAAGGAGCTGGTGTTCACTCCTGTAGACAGTACCAACCACGAGTACGAGTATATGCGTATAGCCGCCCTTATAAAGGCGGCTAAAAGCCGTTGCAGCGTTATCTGTGCAAGTATCGAAGCTGTCATGCAGCCGGTAATACCGGTGGGAGTCCTTATCGCGGCAGGTATAGAGCTGAAGCAGGGACAGGAGATAAACCTCACTGAGCTTTCGCTTACTCTTGCAAAATGCGGCTATCAGCGCTGCGAAAAGGTCGAGGGTGCTTCACAGTTTTCTGTAAGAGGCTCTATACTTGATATATATCCCGTTCAGGCAGACAAGCCAGTGCGTATTGAGCTGTGGGGAGACGAGATAGATACCATATCCGAATTCGAGACCGATACACAGCGCCGCACGGAGGCTATGGAAAGCGTTGAGATATACCCCTCAGGAGAAGTCCTCTATGATAACGAAGAGCTTGCGGACAGGATAGAGGAGCTATGCAAAAAGGTACGTGGAAAGCGTATGGATGCAGTACGCGAGCATCTCGGAGCGGACGTTCACAGGCTGAGAGCAGGGGAGATACTTGCCCACAGTGTTAAGTACTATCCTCTTGTTTACGGCGAGCCCTCGACGGTATTCGACTATATCGACGGAGCTGTGCTTTTCAGCGATTATTCCGACGTTATGGACAATGCATCAGGAGTTCTTGCACGCCATAACGAGGATATAAAGATTCTTATGGAGGACGGACAGCTCTGCAAGGGGCTTGACGGCTATGTGCTGGAGCTTCCAGAGATACAGCATTTAGCAGAAAAGAAGGTCTGTCTGTATGTGAGCAGCTTCATGCAGGGCGGTGAGCGTATAGACTTCCGCAGGCTGGTGAGCTTCGAGGCTATGCAGACAGCCCCGTGGAGTGGCGAGATGAAGCAGCTCGTTGAGGATCTTGAGGATTTCAGACGCCGCGGATACCGTATGATACTTGCAGCAGGCAGTGACAAGACCCTGCCTATCATACAGCAGGACCTCATAGACAAGGGTATACCTTGTGATCTTTTATCACAGAATATCGAGCCTGCTGAGGGACGTGTGCTGCTTATGTCAGGCAGCTTCAGCGGAGGCTTTGAGTACCCGGAAAACAAGATAGTTCTCATCACGCAGGGACGTTCCATGGACTCAGTCCGCAGCAAGCGCCGCAAAAAGAAGAACAAGGCTGAGGAGATACGCTCCCTTGCTGATATAACCGAGGGCGACCTCGTGGTACATTCCGGCCATGGCATAGGACGCTTCATCGGCATACGCAAGCTAGAAATGGACGGTGTTACAAAGGATTATATAACCATACAGTACGCAGGCACGGATAAGCTTTACATACCCGTAACTCAGCTTGACATGGTGTCAAAATACATTGGTCCGAGAGATGACAGCGGTGTGAAGCTGAATAAGTTAAGTTCCGGCGAGTGGCAGAAGACACGGAGCAATGTAAAACGTGCCGTAAAGGACATGGCTCATGAGCTTATAGCTCTTTACGCAAAGCGCGAAAAGAGTGTTGGCTTCGCATTCTACCCTGATGATGAGATACAGCACGACTTTGAGGAGCGCTTCCCTTACGTGGAGACCGACGACCAGCTTACATCCATTGCTGAGATAAAGGCTGACATGGAGCGCCCCCGTCCTATGGAGAGACTTCTCTGTGGAGACGTCGGCTTCGGTAAGACAGAGGTGGCTCTGAGAGCTGCCATGAAATGTGTGCTTTCAGGCAAGCAGTGCGCTATACTTGCGCCTACAACTGTACTTGCCTATCAACACTATCAGACTGCGCTACGCCGTTTCGAGCACTTCCCCGTGAATATCGAACTGCTCAGCCGCTACCGCTCGCCGAAGCAGCAGGAGGAGATTATAAAGAAGCTTAAGCAGGGGCGTATAGATCTTATAATCGGCACTCATAAGATAATACAGAAGTCTGTTGTGTTCAAGGACCTCGGACTGGCCATAATCGACGAGGAGCAGCGCTTCGGCGTGGCTCACAAGGAGAAGTTCAAAGAGAGCTTCACCGGCGTTGATGTGCTTATGCTCTCAGCAACTCCAATACCCCGTACACTTAATATGGCAATGAGCGGTATACGTGACATGTCCGTCATAGAGGAGCCACCACAGGACAGATATCCGGTGCAGACCTACGTTATAGAATACAATATGGGAACTGTTGTGCAGGCTATCGTCAGAGAACTTCGCCGTGGAGGACAGGTATATTATATCCACAACCGCGTGGAGACCATACAAGCCTGTGCCTCACGCTTGCAGGAACTGCTTCCCGAAGCACGTATAGCTGTGGCGCACGGTCAGATGAGTGAGGACGATATGTCGGATATATGGGAGCAGCTCGTGGAGCACGATGTGGATATCCTCGTATGCACCACTATCATAGAAACAGGCGTTGATGTACCTAATGTAAATACCCTTATCATAGAGGACTCAGACCGATTCGGACTTTCCCAGCTGTATCAGCTGCGCGGACGTGTGGGGCGCTCAAACCGCAGAGGCTATGCGTATTTTACCTATCAGCGCGATAAGGTTCTTACGGAGATAGCCACAAAGAGACTGAATGCCATGCGCGAGTTCACACAGTTCGGAAGCGGCTTCCGTATAGCTCTCAGGGACCTTGAGATAAGAGGAGCAGGAAGCATACTCGGCGGCAGGCAGCATGGACACATGGAGGCTGTAGGATATGATATGTATTTGCAGCTGCTTTCCGAGGCTATATCAGAGGAAAAAGGCGAACAGCCGGAAAAAATACCGGAGTGTCTCGTGGATATACAGATAGACGCACATATCCCCGAGGACTACATATCGAGTCTTAACCAGCGTATAGATATGTACCGGAAGATAATGCTGGTTAATAACGAGCAGGATAAATCAGACCTTATTGACGAACTTATCGATCGCTACGGAGATCCGCCCAAGTCGGTAGTGGGACTTATAGACGTATCACTGCTGAGGAATAAGGCTGCGCATCTCGGTATCACCGAGATATCTCAAAGGAACGGCGCTATGTACTTCTATACGGAGTATGTATCTACAGATCAGATAGCTGCTCTTCAAAAGGCATACAAGGGCAGGATAGCCTTCAACGGAGCAGGCAAATCCTACGTGTCCGTGAAGATATCTCCGAAGACACTGCCCTTTGATATGATGATAGAGACCGTGGATATATTCTATCAGCATCGCGAAATCAGCCATTAGTTTGCAGGGACGGAAAAGATTCTTCCCCTTAACTGTTCGCTTGCCGAAACTCTTATGATAGGCTTGTGAAAAAAGTTCCAAATCACTTTACACGGTCGGATTTTTGTGCTACAATAATTTTGTAAAGAAGAGATACGGAGTGTTACAGTACACACAAAGGAGATACATAATATGAATTATAAGAGCTTTATCGCAGGTGCTATGGCTTTTGCCCTTGCAGCCTGTGCGGCTGGATGTTCGGATAAAAAAGAATCCGACTCCAATCCCGATACCAGCAAGGATACTACAGCTCCTGTGGATACTACTGTTCCCGAGGAGACCACAGAAGAAGTGACCGATGAGGAGCTTCCGCCGCCTGTTGCAGTTGAAGCATCAGATCCGAATACCGTTACATTTGATGACGGTGTATTTGATTTTGTCACTACAAGGAGTGAGGATAAGGATTGCGCTTCCGGAACTCTTTCAGTGACCGAGCTCATGGGTAATAAGATGCTAAGATTCGCCGATGACAATACCGTTCCACTTGAAGGAAAGGTGCAGAAGGTGATAATCAGTGCTACAAAGCTTCTTGGCAGCGAGGGTGCGGCAAAGGTCCGCAGTATAGAGTTTGACCTTTACGCTCAGGCTACCGCAGACCATCTCAAGACCGATGACGCAGAGGGAGTAAGAGCTCCCGGCTGGATAGGTGGAGGTGGCGGTACAGTCACCGCTAAGGAGGACCAGTGGTATGACTTCAAGGAGTTCAGCGGTGGAGAGTACAATTTCGAGAATTCCGGTGCAGTACACGGTGTATTCAAGTTCCTTCTTGCTGACAGCGGAATGTGCTGGAGCGAAGAAATGGAGGACGCTAACTTCCTTATCATGCGTTGGGGCATAGCCAACGAGTCTGATATGTATATCGACAATATCGTATTCTATGACGAGGACGGCAATTCCATACCTCTTGCAGAGCGTACTGAGGATGCAGCCGCGGCGGAGAATGCTACTGACGGTGCAAAAAACTAAAATGTATAACGCAAAGCGCTTCCGAGTATATCAGAAGCGCTTTTTGAATGTCAGTCAAAATAAAATATATCCTCAAATTTCTTATCGAGAGCGATACAGAGTATCAGTGCCAGCTTGGCTGTGGGATTGAACTGCCCTGTCTCTATGGAACTTATTGTATTACGGGACACGCCCACCATTTTCGCCAGCTCGTCCTGTGAGAGCCGCTGCTCCTTGCGTATCTCTTTCAGCCGGTTCCGGAGTACAAGTGAATCGTCTATCATTGAGCCACCGCCTTATGGTTTTGAGCCGAAAAGCTCACGTACAGCGATACAGGTCAGTATGAGGAACCATAAGCCTATTAATGCAGCACATAGAATATCCCCGGAATTTTTGCTCTTTATGGCTCTATGAAGCTGCATTGAAAAAAGCATACATATCGCAGTTGCGATTGCTCCGTAATTCATTTTTTCTGTGACAAGAATCGTCATTACTGCAAATAAGCAGGTGAAAAGCATAGTGAAGATCACGGCGAATCTTGAATCACTTCTTGCCCTGTCTATCTCCGCGATGTCGCGGTTTTTGTTTTCCTGTCTGCTTTTTTCGAGGATCTCTTCCTTGTTCATATTTTTTCCTCCTTTTTATTCCCTGCTCGTTACCATAATTGCAGTATCCACAATTATCAGTATTACAGCAATTATAAGATACATGACCCCTAAAGTGATGTAAGTTTTTTTCTTTTTGTATTTACTGCGTGCGAGGCAACCAGCACCAACACCTGCCTCAACGATCGCCCATAGTCCTAAATCTGCCCTTTTCAGCATGAATAAATGTATAAAAAAGACTATACTTACAGTGACTGCCATTGTTACATAGATGTAGTTATATACCTTCTGCATGGTAGTTTCTTCAATCGGGTCGTGTTTTTTATAGTCGTTCTTGCTCTTTTCGAGGATTTCTTCCTTGTTCATATTTGTTCCTCCTTTTTATTCCATGCTTGTTATCATTACGATATCCGCAGCAATCATTATTACAGCGAATATAAAAAACAGGACTCCTGAGATGATATAAGCTTTTTTCTTTTGATATACACCGCGTGCGAGTAAGTTTGCAGCTGTGCATGCGACAACGATCGCCCATAGTCCGAAATCTGGCATTTTAAATATGAACAAATGTATAGTTAAGAGTATGCCTGTCGTTATTAACGTTGCAATAGAGCTGTAGTTATAGATCTTCTGCATGGTAGTTTCTTCAATCGGGTCGTGTTTTTTATAGTCATTCTTGCTTTTTTCAAGTATTTTTTCCTTGTTCATAATTGTTGCCTCCAAAATCATGCAGATTATTTTGCCAAGTTTACTTGGTAATTGTATTATAGCATTGCCAAGTGTACTTGTCAAGATTTTGCAAAGTAAACTTGTCGGATTTGTGGAAATATACAATCGGTGACAGACAAAACAATGCTTATTGCACAAAATTGTAGGGGACGGCGCTACAAAAAAGGCACTGTGCTTTTCACAGTGCCTCAATTACGCATTAAATTCAGCCCATAACGACCTTTATCTCGTTAACGTCTTTGAGCTTGTCCGCAGGAACATAATTGCCGGACAGCTTTTCGCCGTTGAGAATTATCTCCTTTACACCGCTCTGAACGTGTGCGGAGTTGTCTATAGATATATTGAGCTTTTTGCCGCGGAAGTTCTTCTCGATCTTGAAGCCGTCCCACTTTGAGGGGATAGACGGAGCGATAGTCAGACCGCCGAGATCGGGACGCATACCGCAGATGCCCTCTACGCAGCCTACCATGACCGTCGAAGCCGTACCTGTGAGCCAGTGAACGTGTGAACGTCCCTCGTATGGCGAAGCCTTTGACTCAGTGAACTGACCGTGTACATAAGGCTCCATAACACGTATCTCAGCCTTGTCGTTCATAGCTGCGGGAGAGCTTTCGAGGAAGTATTCGAAGGCGCGGTCTCCGTGACCGAGGAGAGCCTCGGCAAGTATGAGCCAGCCCTGTGACTGTGAGAAGATGCCACCGTTTTCCTTGGTGTCAAGGTTGAACACCTGCATGAGAGCGCCCTTGAAGTGGTGGTACTTGTATGGTGGCTCGAGGAGCTTGGCTCCGTAAGGTGTATTGAGTATATCATGAACACTGTTCATAGCCTTTTCAGCCTGCTCTCCGGAAGCAAAGCGCGAGATAACGCTCCAGCTCTGAGGATTGAGCCACATATTGGCTTCGGGATCCTTCTTTGCGCCGACGATAACGCCGTTGTCACGGATACCGCGGATAAATCTGTCCTCGTCCCAGCATTTTTCAAGAGCTGTGCCCAGCTTCTTTTGAGCACCGTCGAGGTAGCTGATATAGTCTGTATCGTTCCTATCCTTAGCCATGTCACGCATTACGTTCATAGCGTAGTAGAGCTGGAACGCAACAAATGTGGATTCGCCCTGTGCGCCGAGACGGAGACAGTCGTTCCAGTCTGCGTGGAGACCTGCCGGCATATCGTGACTGCCGAGACGCTCCATAGAGAAGCGGATAGCGTTTTTGAGGTGTTCGTAAACGGTAGCCTTTCCGCCGCCCTCTTCCGCGTATGTGATGACTTCATCAAGGAAGCCCTTGTTGCCGCTCTCGCCGAGGTACTTGACGATAGTCGGGAAGAGCCACAGTGCGTCGTCTGCACGGTATGAGGGGTGACCTGTTTCCTTGGCGTAAACGCTGTGTTCGTCGTTCTCGTCGGGACAAGTTTCGTGACCTGCATTGTGGTCGAACTTAACCAGCGGCAGACCACCGCCATTGCTTACCTGAGCGGAGAGCATGAAGCGAATTTTTTCTGCTGCCATTTCAGGGTCAAGGTGAATGATACCCTGTATATCCTGTACTGTATCGCGATAGCCGTAGCCGTTCCTGAGACCGCAGTACACGAAGGAGGCTGCTCTTGACCATATAAATGTAATAAAGCACTGATAAGCGTTCCATACGTTTATCATATTGTTGAATTCAGGAGAGGGAGTTTCTACCTTGAAGTTAGAGAGCTGACCGTGCCAGTAGTCTTTCAGCTGCTTTACCTCTGCGTCTACCTTTCCTGTTGCTTTGTACTCTTCAAGTATAGCAGCTGCCTCGGGGTCCTTGCGCTCTCCGAGCACGAAGATGAACTCTTTTGTCTCACCGGGAGCAAGAGTGATATCGCTCTGGAGAGCTCCACAGGAGTTTGAATTATAGTTCATGACGCCGCTGCACTTGCCGTTCTCAACGGCGATAGGATTCGAAAATGTCCTGTATGGACCGATGAAGTCACTGAAACTTCCGCAGCAGCCTGTAACAGGCTGACCTACCATACCGAAAAAGCGCTCCTGACCGTTGTAGCCGTTCTCGTCGAAGCCTGTGTTCTCGTTCATGTGCTGGAGTATGCGGTTTCCACCCTCAAAGCTTGTACGGGTAATGAAAAGAGTGTACTGGAGATTTACCTGATCCTGCTCGTAGTTTGGCTCATTTGTGAATTCTATAAAGCCGAATACAGAGAGCTTTCTCTCCTTTGAGGAGCTGTTTGTTACCTTTGCTCTCCATACTTCGTAGGTCTTTCCGTATGGAACGTAGTATGTAGTCTCGGACTTTATTTCAGCGTACTCTGCCGAGATGACTGTATAGGCGGTACCGTGGCGGCACTCGCTCTTGTACTTGTCAAGTGGCTTGCCTACGGGTTGCCATGAAGCTGACCAGTAATCGGAAGTGTCGTTGTCTCTTATGTAAATATAGCGTCCTGGAAGAGCCATGTCCGAATTGAAACGGAAACGTGAAAGTCTTCCGTTTGCGCCTGATTTTACGAAGCTGTAGCCTGCGGCGTTATTGGATATCATAGCGCCGTACTCGGGATCTCCGAGGTAGTTTGCCCATGGTGCCGGGGTCGCGGGGTTAGTGATGACGTATTCTTTGTTCTCAAGATCAAAGTGTCCGTACTGCATAAAAAACCATTCTCCTTCTCAAATCTGCCGTCGGACAGTGCTCTCCTCGGGCAGTAAATATTATTCTAATTATACCATTTTAGCAATGCTTTGACAAGGGGGTATTCATGAACATATCGTGAACAACCGCAAAAAAAGACAAGTTTTTTACTACAAATTGTAATATGTTACTATGAATCTGCTTATTGTTATTATAATACCTGCAAGGGTCTATACATTCCGTTTTAGCATGAACGATATGCATACACGTATGCAAGCTGTGAATCCCTGAGTGTAATCTGTGCGTATGGTATTGATTTTCACTGCTGCTCAATATATAATGATATACAGATAAGCTTATCAATGATACAGGGAAAAAAGGAGGCGGTCAGCTGAAAATGAAAATAAGACTGATTGTAAGCGACGAACATTACGACCTGATAGCGGCTGAGCTCATAAAAAAGGGGATTGAGATAGATGATTCCGCGGAGCTGATACTCTCGGAGAGCAACGTTACCGCGTCACATCTTATCGCACGCAGCAACAGGGAGATATACAGGCTCGAAACAAAAGACATCTCGCATATAGAGAGCTTTGCACATGATATAGTTGCATACTGCGGTGAGGAGGAGTACAGGCTCTCGGAAACTCTCCGCAGACTTGAAGAGATACTCGACCCCAAGGAATTTATCCGGGTTAGCAATTCGGTGATAGTGTCCGTTTCGCACATCAAAAGTATACGTCCGGCGTTGTCCCAGAAGTTCATGCTGACCATGAAGAACGGTGCGAAGGTCGATGTTACGCGGACGTACTATTACATATTCAAGGAATTCTTAGGGATATAAGGAGGGGTGAACATGAGAGAAAAAACAGACATTTTAAGTATCATTATGCCTGTAGCAGCATTGATACTTATATTGGTCATGATATTGATCATGGCATTTGCAATATACAAATCAGTATATAAACACAGGATAAACAAGCGCCTCGCGGAGGGCAGGGAAGCTGACATAAAGCCAATGATGTCGCCTGTGAAGTTCGTGATAATAACGCTCCTTATCATTATTGTCAGCATCGTACTCTTGCTTGCAGGACTTACCGTACTGCTAAGGGCAGGGAAGACAGGGGGAACGGCAGCAAGCACCTCGAATCCGGCGATTTTATACGTCGATACGGATAACTCTGATTCTCCTTTTGAGGGTTACAGGTTCGGCGATGACATAAAAGGATATAACAAGCAGTTTTTAAGGCATAAGGAGCTGTGCATGGTGATCTATACAGCAAAGGAAGAATATGCAGCCGCTCTGCCTGCTGCATTAATAGCGGTGGACCGCAGCAGCGATAAGAACTATGCATTTTACGGCATAGATCTGATATATTACGATGAAGGATACTCTGCCGTGGGAGAACGCAGCGGAGATAAGTTCGATGCGGACAGACTGTATGTGGTGAATACTAACGGCTATATAGGCAAATTTGATATAGCATTCTGTATCGGTTATGAGCTTTCTGACAATCCCGGAAAGGCGATGTACCGACGTTCATCGGCAGACTACGATGAATATATCAGAGCGGAGATGGAACGCGATGAAAGCGGCATGGTATATCTCATGAATCAAAAAGGTGTAACAGAAGAATAAGTATACGCAGGCGGCTTACAGAGCCGCCTGTCCTTATATCCGGACTTCATACAAGGTTGTCTGACCATTTCTGCCGTTCATTGTTACAATTGTCATTGAGAAGGATACAAATGTAATCCACGAAATGACAAACGTCATCTTTTCAAAAGGGTAAAATCGAGTATAATAAAAGCATAGGGTTGCGCAACACCTTTATCACAAGAGCTTACATAAACACCATAAACAAGAAGCATAAACAATTGACGAAAGGCCAAATCTATTTTATTTGTAAAGGAGAATCATTTATGAAGGTTAATTATAAGAAGTTTTTTGCAGCTATCGCAGCGGCAGCAATGTGTGCAGTACCAATGACAAACGCAATGTATGCAGGTGCAGCTCCCGAAGCGATCGGTAAAAAGGGTGCTATAACAAAGAATGATGATGAAGAAAAGTGGAACAAAATAATTGAAAAGCTCGCAGCTCAGGCTTTCATGCATGAATATCAAATCGTAGAGATTACTGGTGATGGCATTGTGCTTGAAGAGACTGGACTTGAAGAAGTTGTACTTACAAAAAAGTTTGCAGTTGAGGAAACTATGTATACTATCGAGTTCGATGACCCCTGCGGAAGTGTGCCCGGATATGTTAAGATGAAAAGAAAGGGCAGAAAGGTACATTTTGAACCTAAAATTTTTGAAATCTTAGGTACTCCCTTGGATCCGGGCTATATTGATCCGATAAATCCTGTATTTATGGTTGAAATAAGAAACGAATCTGATGCTATTGTAGCAAGAGGCAGTATAGCCGGCGGCAAATATGCTTCGGATGCTGAGAATATTGATCCTAGGATACTTCCTGCTGCCAGCGGAAAAATGGTTAAAGCGGAGAGATTCTGATATTTTCGCTGTTCATGTATAGAACAGGGAACTGATAAAACAGAGGCAAGCTTCGCCTCCGGGGTCTGAACACAGACTTTGGAGACGAAGCTGCCTTTATATAGTGTGTTCTAAATTACCGCTGCAAGGCTATGAGGGGGGCTTTCGCGTATGTGCTCAAAAAATTTTCAAAAGCGCTTGACAAATACATTTTTGTGTGATATAATCCAGTTATAAGCTATGAGGAAGACATGCAGAGGATTGCCAATGTCCACAGAGAGCCGGCGGTAGGTGCGAGCTGGTGATAAGCAATGCTATGTATCCCTTCTGAGCCGGAATGCTGAAATTTACAGTAAGCGTTCCCGTGATTCTGCGTGAATGAATAGGACTTGCTGGAGTCTGAAGTGGTGTTACGCAATAGCGGCACAATTTGAGTGGTACCGCGGGTGATCAGATCATGATACTCGTCTCAAAGTTATATCCTTTGAGACGAGTTTTTGTTTTCTCGTGCAAAGGATGACGCCGGTATATTCCGGCAACTATTTCATTTTCCGGTAATACATTATTTTAAAAGGAGAGATCATCATGAGCGAAATGACTAATTTGCCAAATGCAGAAGAAAGAATAAAGGAGGTCGCTGAGAGAATTAGGCTCACCCGTGAATCCGTAGGTTTGTCTCCGAAAGAAATGGCTGACAAAATCGGAGTTTCATCTTATGAGTACCTTGCTTACGAGGGCGGAGCAAAGGATTTCAGCTTTAGCTTCATATATAAATTTGCAAATGCCTGCGGCGTTGAGATAACTGACCTCATGGAAGGTGAATCTCCCCATATCAAGAGCTTTGATATCACAAGAGCCGGACAAGGACTTCCTATCGTAAGAAGACAGGGCCTGAGCTATCTCCGTCTTGCGCCTAAGTTCCGCAACAAGATCGCAGAGCCATTCCTTGTAACCATACCATACGTTGACGAGGAGTTCAGAGTTCCTCATCCCCATACTCACGAAGGACAGGAAATGGATATCGTTATCAGTGGTCAGCTCAAGGTAAAAGTAGGCGATAACGTTGAGATACTTGGCGAAGGCGACTCTATCTACTACGACAGCTCCGAGCCTCATGACGAGTGGGCTGTAGGCGGCAAGGAATGTAAGTTCTATGCTATAGTATGTGGAGTAAACCAGCCCCAGCACGCTATATCCAACCTTGATCCCGTTATACTTCCAGGCGTAACCAATTTTGACCTTGCTCACGTTCAGGATCCTATCGCAGACAAGTTTGTGAAGCTTGAAACAGACCTTATGGGAAATCTTACGGGTATCAGCTTCATAAACGATGACAAGTTCAACTTCGGCTTTGACATCGTTGACGGACTTGCCGCCAAATGTCCCGACAAGGAAGCGCTTATCTATGTAGGCGACGATATGTCCGAGAGAAGGTTTACCTTCTCGGATATGAAGAGATATTCAAACAAGACCGCGAATTATTTCGCTTCAAAGGGCATAAAGAAGGGCGACAGAGTAATGCTCGTCCTCAAAAGACACTACCAGTTCTGGTTCTCAATACTTGCTCTCCACAAGCTTGGCGCAATAGTTATCCCTGCGACTAATCAGCTGGTGCAGCATGACTTTACATATCGCTTCAAGGCGGCAGGAGTAAAAGCTATCGTATGTACCGGTGACGGTGACGTTGCACATCAGGTAGACCTTGCAGAGGAAGAGCTGGGCATAAAGCTTATCAAGATGATGGCTCACGGTGAACGTGATGGCTGGGCTGACTTTGACAAGGAAATGTCTGAGTTCAGCGACGTTTTCGAGCGTCCTACCGATCCCGAGAAACTCTCCTGCGGCAGCGACCCAAATCTCATGTTCTTCACATCGGGTACTACAGGCTACCCGAAGATAGCCACACATTCTCACAAGTATGCGCTCGGACACTTTATCACTGCCCGTTACTGGCATAATGTTGATCCCAACGGCATACACTTCACCATATCCGATACAGGCTGGGGAAAAGCTCTCTGGGGCAAGCTCTACGGTCAGTGGCTCAGTGAAACCTGCGTATTCGTATACGATTTCGACCGCTTTGACGCTCACAAGATACTTCCTATGTTCAGAAAGTACAATATCACAACTTTCTGCGCACCGCCAACCATGTATCGTTTCTTCATCAAGGAGGACCTTTCCAAGTATGACCTCAGCTCTATCAAGTATGCAACAGTTGCAGGAGAGGCTCTTAATCCAGAGGTATATAATCAGTTCCTCAAGGCTACCGGCGTAAAGCTAATGGAGGGCTTCGGACAGACCGAGACCACACTCTCTATCGGCAACTTTGTTGGTATGACCTGTCGTCCAGGCTCTATGGGCAAGCCCAGCGTGCTTTACGATGTGGACATCGTTGATCCTGACGGCAAGCCGGTAAAGACAGGCGAAACAGGTGAAATTGTCATCCGTACTGACAAGAATGTGCCGGCAGGACTTTTCCTCGGCTACTACGGCGACGACGAGAAGACTAAAGAAGTATGGCACGATGGTTTCTATCACACAGGCGATACTGCGTGGAAGGACGAGGATGGCTATTTCTGGTATGTAGGACGTGTTGACGACGTTATCAAGTCATCGGGCTACCGTATCGGACCTTTCGAGATTGAAAGCGTTATCATGGAGCTTCCCTATGTGCTTGAATGCGGTGTAAGCGCAGCTCCAGACCCGGTAAGAGGTCAGGTGGTAAAGGCTTCTATCGTTCTTGTAAAGGGTACGGAGGGCACCGACGAGCTCAAGAAAGAGATACAGGACTATGTAAAGAAGCATACCGCTCCTTATAAGTATCCACGTATAGTTGAGTTCAGAGATGAACTGCCCAAGACTATCAGCGGCAAGATCAGAAGAGTTGCTCTCAAGGGCTGATGAATAACAAAGGCGTTCCTGCGGGGACGTCTTTCTTTGTTGAGAATTTGGGATGGAGAGCTGTAACTTTTTGACGTTCGGTGGGAGGGAGACGTTTTCGTAATTCCCCTGGACTACACAAATGTTATTTGCCTTTTTTATTCAATGATTTTTTTATTTTTGAACTTTCATTTTATACTCGCAGGAAAAAATCTGATTTTTTTGAAAAATTTCCGAAAAACACTTGATTTTTGCGAAAAACCGTGGTATAATACTATATGATGATAGTAAACCCAAAGACCGGAAACCTTCCGGTCTTTAGTATTTATATCGAAACTAAGAAAGGAGATACCCGATATATCGGGAAAAGCTGCCTATGAAATTTAAAAAATTCGGCGGTACAGAACAAAAGGTATACGAGCTTATCAAACCGATAACCGACGGGCTGGGTTACTACCTCTGGGACGTGTGCTATGAGAAGGAAGGCGCGATGTGGTATCTGAGAGTATTTATAGATCAGGACGAGGGGATAACTATTGCGGACTGTGAACGCGCCAACGCTCCTATAAGCGACATACTGGACGAGAAGGACCCTATTCCTCAAAGCTATATGCTTGAGGTGGGCTCGGCAGGACTGGAGCGGGAGCTCGTCAAGGAGGAGCACTTCGAGGTCTGTAAGGGTGATACCGTAAGGATACGCTTTATAAGAGCAGTTGATGGTGAAAAGGAAATAGTCGCTCAGCTCAGCGGCGCAGACAAGGAAGGCGTCTCTGTGGTACTCGAAGACGGCGGAGAAAAGAAGTTCTCGCTGGCGGATATAGCTTTCGTAAAACTGTATCTCGATTTCTGAAATGTGAAAAAACAAAATAAAATATATTGGAGGAATTTACAGACATGAACATGAATAAGGACTTTTTCAAGGCGCTTGAGGCTCTCGGTGAAGAAAACAGCGTGGAGACCGATCTTCTTATCGAAAAAGTAAAGTCAGCTATGTTAAAGGCTGCAAGAAGAGCATATCCTCACAGTGAGGAGAGAATCACGGTGGAGATAGATCCGAAAACGAAGAAGTTCGAAATGTATATCCGTCAGGACATCATCGATGATGAGCCTATCGACGAGAACGAGGTTAATATCGACGTCGCAAGGACTATGGATCCAAATGCTATGGTGGGCGGCACTATAATGAAGGAACTCGATATATCAAAATTGGGAAGAATGGCAGCTCTCTCCGCAAAGCAGTCCATAAAGGGCGACCTCAGGGAGATCAACCGCGAGCAGATGCTCAGCAAGTTCGAGCAGAAGGAGCATGAGTGCATAACCGCCAAGGTATCACAGGTCGAGCCCGGCAGAGGCACGGTAACAGTCGTATACGACGGCACAGAGCTCTACCTCTTTCGAAACGAGCAGATACCTGGTGAAAACCTTGAAGAGGGGAAAATGGTTAAGGTATACATCACAGGTATAATCGGCAAGAACAAGAAGCCCGTAGTTAAGATATCCCGTACCCACAAGGACCTTGTAAAGAGGCTCTTCGAGCAGGAAGTACCTGAGATATATGATGGCACCGTTGAGGTAAAGTCCATATCGCGTGAGGCTGGTTCGAGAACAAAGATAGCCGTATGGTCCAAGGACGAGAATGTAGACGCAGTAGGAGCCTGCATAGGTCCCAAGCGTTCGAGGATAACAGCTGTAGTTAATGAACTCAGCGGCGAGAAGATAGACATTATTCCGTGGAGCGAGGTACCCGAGGAATTCATCGCAAGAGCTCTTGCTCCTGCAGAGGTGCTCAAGACTGTCATAACCTCAATGGAAGAGAAGTCATGTACCGTTATAGTTCCCAACAATCAGCTCTCACTTGCTATCGGCAACAAGGGTCAGAACGCAAAGCTTGCTGCTAAGCTCACAGGTTTCAAAATAGATATCAAGCCTCAGTTTGACACCCTTACGAATGAGGAGGCTCCCGAGCTGAGCCCAGACTTTGTAGCTCCTGTATTTGAAGCTGCTCCACTAGAGGAGGAGACAGAGGAGACTGCTCCGGAGACCGTAGAGGCTGCCGAAGATGCTCCGACAGAGGCGGAGGAGACTGAGGAAGCCACTGCTGACGAGGAATAATTATGAAGCCGAAGAAAATACCAATGAGAATGTGTCTTGGCTGCAATGAGATGAAGCCGAAAAAGGAGCTTATCCGTGTGGTAAGGTCTCCCGAGGGCGATATCAGTCTCGATTTCAAGGGCAAGGCTGCCGGCAGAGGAGCGTATATCTGTCACAGTACTGAATGCCTTGAAAAGGCACGGAAGGCAAGACGCTTTGAAAAGTCATTCTCATGTAGGATAGAGGAAAGTGTATACGAGGTGATGATGAATGAGCTCGGAAAAACACCGCAGGACCTTTGATCTGCTCGGTATTTGCCTGAGAGCGGGCAGGGCGGTAAAGGGCTTCGACAGCGCTGTCGAGGCTGCGAAAAACGGTACAGCTCATTGTATACTCACAGCTTCGGACGCTTCCGCCAAAACCGTCAAAGAAGCTGCTTACTACTGCGAAAGATACGAAATAAAGCATCTCCGCACCGAGCTCAGCAAGTCCGATATCGGAAAGCTCTGCGGAAAGGAGACCGGCGTTGTCGCAGTTACCGACAAGGGCTTCGCAGACGGCTTTGAAAGAATAATATCTGAGGTATCGCAGTAATGCGTTAAAATAGATGTTTATGCGCAGACATTTCTTATATTTACGCCGCATTTTCGCGCGGCAGAAATCATGGAGGTAATCAAGCCTATGGCAAAAAAAATAAAGTTAAGCGACGCTGCAAAAGATCTGAATATTCCTGCACAGGAGATAATAGACCTCTTTGCGGAGAAAGGTGACAACAAAAAGAAAACTGGCTCCGCCCTTACTGAGGAGGAGATGAACTCGATACTCGAGCACTATACCAAGGAACGATATACTGTTAATTCGTTCAACGACTACTTTAATTCCAAGAACGATTCACGTCCAGAAAAGGCTGATGAGCCGAAGGAGAAGAAGCCGGCTGCAAAGAAGGCAGCTGAGAAAAAGGTGGCCGAGCCTGGAAAGGATGAAAAGAAGGCTGCCGTCCCTGCTGTAGAGAAGAAGGAGGAGCAGAAGAGTGCTCCGAAGAAGAAGGCTGCTCCGGCAAAGAAGGAAGCAAAACCTGTCGAGGAAGCTACTGCAAAGAAGGCAGAGACCGAGAAAAAGCAGGAAGCTTCTCCTGTAAAGGAAGCTCCCAAGGCCGAGGTAAAGCCTGCCGAGCCCAAGGCAGAGCCCGTAAAGGCTCAGGAGGCTTCAAAGGCTGAGGCTCCAAAAGCTGAGGCTCCAAAAGCTGAGGCTCCCAAGACAGAGTCGCCGAAGAGCATTGCTCCCGTTCAGGAAAAGAAGAACGATAGGAAAAAGGACAAAAAGAAGGAGCAGGCAAAGGCTCAGGACAGAGGCGAGCGTACAAAGTTCAACGCTGCATTTAGCTCTGAGACAGCTCAGACATCAACTCAGCGCCGTACAGTAGATACGAGAGGAAGCTACGTAGATCTCGACAAATACAACGAGAGATACGATCAGATGGCTACCTCAAATAAGCACAAGAATGACAACTACTCTTCAAAGAAGCAGAAGATCAATCAGAAGTCAGCTCAGAGAACACGCCAGCAGTTTTCGAAGAAGGAGTCGGAGACAGAGAAGCTTAAGCGTCTCGAGCTCGAAAGAGCAAGAAAGCAGCAGCTCAAGGTGCTCATTCCTGACAATATCACAGTTGGCGAGCTGGCCACACGTCTCAAGGCTACTGCTACGGACGTTATCAAGCAGCTCATGAAGCTGGGAGTAATGGCTTCAATAAATCAGGAGATAGACTTTGACACAGCCGCTATCGTTGCAGACGAAATGGGTGCAAAGGTAGAGAAGGAGGTCATCGTTACCATTGAGGAGCGCCTTATCGACGATACCGACGACGACGATACGAACCTCCAGCCGCGCTGCCCTGTAGTAGTGGTTATGGGACACGTTGATCATGGTAAGACCTCCATACTCGACCGTATCAGAAACGCTCATGTAGCAGCAGGCGAGGCTGGCGGAATCACGCAGCATATCGGTGCTTATCAGGTGAATATCAACGGACAGGACATCACCTTCCTCGATACTCCCGGACATGAAGCATTTACATCCATGCGTGCAAGAGGAGCCAATATCACAGATATAGCTATACTCGTAGTTGCCGCAGACGATGGTATCATGCCCCAGACCATTGAGTCTATAAATCACGCAAAGGCTGCCGGAGTATCTATCATCGTGGCTATCAACAAAATGGATAAGGAGGGAGCAAATCCCGACCGTATCAAGGAGGAGCTCACTAAGTACGATCTCGTATGCGAGGACTGGGGCGGTGACGTTATATGCGTTCCCGTATCAGCCAAGACCGGCGAGGGCATTGACGAGCTTCTGGAGAACGTTCTCCTTGTAGCCGAGGTGAAGGAGCTCAAGGCTAATCCCGAAAGACTTGCAAAGGGTACTGTTATCGAAGCTCGTCTCGACAAGGGCAGAGGTCCTATAGCAACACTTCTTGTGCAGAACGGTACGCTCAGGCAGGGCGATGTACTTATAGCAGGCACTGCTGTCGGAAGAGTACGTGTAATGACAAACGACAAGGGAAGGTCTGTAAAGACAGCCGGTCCTTCCGTGCCTGTTGAAATTACAGGTCTTGCAGAGGTGCCCAGCGCAGGCGATATCTTCAACGCCGTTGAGGACGAGAGACTTGCAAGAGAGTTGGTCGAGCAGAGAAAGCACGAAGCTAAGCAGGAGCAGTTCAATGCTTACCGCAAGGTAACTCTCGACAACCTGTTCAGCCAGATCGCGGAGGGCGAGATCAAGGAGCTACCTATCGTTGTTAAGGCAGATGTTCAGGGCTCTGTGGAGGCTGTAAAGCAGTCCCTTGAAAAGCTTTCAAACAACGAGGTAAGAGTAAG
The DNA here is from genome assembly GCA_017961625.1 of Ruminococcus sp. Lineage (GTDB taxonomy): Bacteria > Bacillota > Clostridia > Oscillospirales > Ruminococcaceae > Ruminococcus. The sequence continues at coordinate 67,297 of JAGCWY010000073.1, forward strand.
AGTTATCCATGGAGCAGTAGGTGCTGTCAAGGAGAGCGACGTTATGCTTGCAAACGCTTCAAACGCTATAATTGTCGGTTTCAACGTAAGACCCGACCCTGTGGCGGCTGACAGCGCTGCACGTGACGGCGTGGACATAAGGCTCTACCGTATAATCTATGACGCTATCGAGGAGATATCAACAGCCATGAAGGGTATGCTCGCTCCTAAGTTCCGTGATGTGGAACAGGGAAGAGTAGAGGTTCGTCAGGTGTACAAGATATCCAACGTTGGAATGGTTGCCGGAAGCTATGTTTTAAGCGGCAAGGTCACAAGAGGAAGTCAGGTGCGTGTTGTTCGTGACGGAATTATAATCGCCGACGACAAGATAGCAGGTCTCAAGCGCTTCAAGGACGATGCAAAGGAAGTTGCAGAGGGCTACGAGTGCGGTATCAGTCTTGAAAAGTTCGCAGATGTCAAGGAAGGCGATATCTTCGAGACTTACATCGTCGAGGAGTACCGCGAGGATTAAGATCATAATTATTTCTATTTTATAATAAAAAGGGGGAATTTCTTATGGATAACAGCAGAATGAGTACTGCGGATATGTTACAGTACTGCAACGAGGCACTGGCATGGGATGATTTTGGACCGATAGATATATTCTTTTTTGAATCGGTAAAGAAGATACTTCTCGGTCAGTGCAGCGCACTAGAGGAGCCTGAGGAATATACCGACGACCTTATGGGCATAGAGCGTCCTGTACGTGATGTGGAGCTTGAGCCTGAGTACGGAAATTATGCCGACATCTACTACGGCGAAGAGGGCGACGACGATATTCCGGATTACAGTGCTACCGCTGAGGACGAGGCTTTCGCAGCGGAGATGTTCACAGGCGGATTCTTCAACGACCCTGAGGGCACAGCAGCAGTCGAGGCGGCTGAGGCTGAAGCAGCTGAGAACGAGCCTGATGGAAAGGCGGCGGCAAAGACTACAAAGAAGCCTGCCGCAAAGAAGAGCGCAGCAAAGAAAACAGCTTCGAAAAAGCCTGCCGTGAAAAAAGCGGCTGCCAAGAAGGCTTCCCCGAAAAAAGATAAATCTGCCGAGTCCGATAAACACGAAGAGACAACAGGAGGCGGCTTTACCGTCAAACTGTAACGACAGGAAGGAATAAAATGCCTAATTTCAAGAACAGCCGTATGGCTGAAGATATAAAACGTGAAATGACTGCTATTCTCCGCGAGTTGAAGGATCCGAGAATAGATAGTATGCTCACTATCGTAAGAGCTGACCTCTCAGGCGATATGTCAAATTGCAAGATATACGTTTCCAGCTTTGGCGGTATCGAGAGGGCAAAGGAATCGGTTGAGGGATTGAAAAGCGCCGCAGGTTTCATAAAGCGGGAGCTTTTCCACAGACTTAAGATGCGCAAGGCGCCGGAGCTTACTTTCATCGCAGACAACTCTATCGAGAGAAGTGCTGAGATAAGCAGAAAGCTCCACGAACTGCTTTAAGGAGGGCTTTGTATGTTCATTGGTTTCAGTGAGGCTGAGCTCTTTCTCAGAAACTGCCAAGACGCAGTTATAATCACCCATCGCAATCCGGACGGAGACTGTATAGGCGCAGGTTTTGCGATGAAGGATATACTCGCTCAGATGGGTATCCGCAGCAGGGTGGTATGTCATGATGCTTTCCCTGCACGCTACGACTTCCTCACAAAGGATGGCGCAGGTGAGGAATTTGAGCCTAAGACTATTATCGCGGTGGATATAGCCGACGAGACTCTTATGGGAGATTATAAGAATATCTACGGCGGAAAGGTGCAGCTTTGCATCGACCACCATATATCAAACAACAACTATGCCGAGAATACCATACTCCGCGCCGATGCTACGGCTGCCTGCGAGATAATATACGACCTTGCAAAGTATATGGGCGTGAAAATAACCAAGCACTGCGCGACCTGCCTTTATACGGGCATAGCTACGGATTCCGGTTGTTTCAAGTATGACTGCACCACTCCCCGCGCTCATGAGATAGCGGCTGAGATGATGCGTAGCTATGATATAAATTTCGCAAGGATAAACCGTTATATGTTCGATGTCAAGTCAATGGGTAGACTTAAGCTCGAAGCCAAGGTCAATGAGCTCATGGAGTACTGCCTTGGCGGAAAGCTTGCTATCGCTGCGGTCACGCAGGATATGATGAAGGATATGAGCGTTTCAATGGAGGAGCTTGAGGGCTTCGCTCCGCTTACCATACAGCTGGAGAACACAGAGGTTGGAATACTCATGCGCGAGCGAGAGGACGGAGTATACAAGTGCTCGTTCCGCTCTGCCAATGACGTTAACGTATCGGCTATTTGCCAGTCCATAGGTGGTGGCGGTCACGCAAAGGCTGCCGGCTGCACTATAAGCGGACCACTTGAGGAAGCGAAGGAACAGCTTATCGAGGCTGTCAGAAAGGCTCTTGGCGAATGAACGGGATACTCTGCGTAAATAAGCCGCAGGACTTCACCTCGTTCGACGTTGTTGCGAAGCTCCGTGGCATACTGCGTATAAAGCGTCTCGGTCACGGCGGCACCCTCGACCCTATGGCTACAGGCGTTCTGCCAGTATTTGTAGGGAATGCCACAAAAGCCTGTGATATAATGCCCGACAATACCAAGAGTTACCGTGCAGGTTTCCGTCTTGGAGCCGTATCGGACACTCAGGACGTGTGGGGAGAGGTGCGCAAAAGCTCAGATATGGAGGTTTCACGGGAACAGATAGAGGCAGTGCTGCCTGATTTTATAGGCAGAATAATGCAGCTGCCACCGATGTATTCGGCTGTACAGGTGAACGGTCAGCGCCTTTATGACCTTGCAAGGCGGGGCATAGAGGTGGAACGTCAGGCGCGTGAGATAGAAGTTGAAAACCTTGTGCTTGAGGAATATGACGAGGCATCCTGTGAGGGAGTCGTGTCAATAGCCTGCGGCAAGGGCACTTATATAAGGACTATAATCAGCGATATAGGCGATAAACTGGGCTGCGGAGGGATAATGACCTCACTTGTCAGGACTTCCTCCGGCGGCTTTACTCTTGCTGACTGTCATACCCTTGAGGAGATACAGAAGGCAAGAGACGAGGATAGGCTTGGGGAGCTGATACTCCCTATAGAAAGAGTGTTTGACAGTTTGCCGAAGCTGAGACTGGGCGAGGCTCAGACAAGAATGTACAGAAACGGCATAAAGCTCGATATATCAAGGGTGCACGGTATAGAAAGAGAGACTGACTGCTATGGGGTCTACGGCTCCGACGGCGGTTTCATCGGTACTGCCTTCGCAGACTTTGACAGAGGAGTGCTTCGTATCGGAAAGAATTTAGGGTGACAGAATGGGAAATCAGAAAACAGCTGTTGCTCTGGGTATTTTTGACGGAGTACACATAGGACACCGGGCTGTGCTCAGTGCAGCCGCTGACAGGAGAGCCGATGGGCTTGAGCCCTGCACTTTTACCTTTCCACCTGAAAGTACGGTAAACAAGGGCGCAGAGGGCTATATATACAGCCAGTCGGAAAAAAGTGCGATACTTTCAGATGAATGTGGTATCAGACGTGTTATTTCTCCAGACTTTTCGGAGGTATGCGGCATGGATGGTGAAAGCTTCGCAAGAGATATACTCTGCGGAGAGCTGAACGCCGCCTTTGTCTGCTGCGGTAACGATTTCCGCTTCGGCAGAGGAGCCTCATGCGGCATTGAGGAGCTCCGCAGATACGGAAAAAAATATGACTTTTCGGTCATGGCAGTGGATGATGTCTACTGCTGCGGCGAGAGGGTTTCATCAACGCTTATACGCCGGCTCATTGCTGACGGCGATATGGAAAGGGCAGCGCTTTTCCTCGGTGCTCCCTACATGATATTAAAGGATGTAAGCCGCGGCGCTCAGCTTGGACGCACTATCGGCTTTCCTACGGCAAATCAGTTATTCCCAGAGGGGCAGCTCGTGCCGAGATTCGGAGTATACGCTTCTGAGACTACGGCAGGAGGAAGAACGTACTCGTCCATCACGGACGTAGGCGTAAAGCCTACAGTCAGCTACGGCGGTACACCTCTTGCTGAAACATATATACACGGATTTTCGGGAGACCTTTACGGAAGTCCACTGCAGATCAGGCTCAAATGCTTTATCCGTCCTGAAATGCGCTTTGGCTCGGTGGATGAGCTGAAAAGGCAGATAAATGCAGATATAGAGTCTGCCATTAATATATTGTAAAATATTCGCAGCAATATCACTTTGTTATCACATATAAGTATTAACATTATAATTGCCGCGGACTGAACGGCACCGCACTTTATGTGCCGTAAACATACGCAATAAGGAGGGTCAACCCCAATGATAGAGGTCAAAAACCTTACAAAATCCTACGGTGAAAAGCTCGCTGTGAATAATATCAGCTTCAAGGTCGAAAAGGGCGAGATACTCGGCTTCCTCGGACCTAACGGCGCGGGAAAATCCACTACTATGAATATGTTGACGGGTTATATCTCGTCATCAGCCGGAGAGGTGCTTATCGATGGCGTGGATATCCTCGAGGATCCTAAGAAGGCAAAGGCTAATATAGGATATCTTCCAGAGATACCGCCCCTTTACGTGGATATGACAGTGGAGGGCTATCTCAGCTTTATCTACGATCTCAAGAAATGCAAGCTCCCGAGAAAGGCACATCTCAAAGACGTATGCAATCTATGTCAGATACAGGATGTAAGAGACAGACTTATCAAGAACCTTTCAAAGGGCTACCGCCAGAGAGTCGGACTTGCTCAGGCTCTTGTAAACAATCCGCCGGTGCTCATACTCGACGAGCCAACAGTAGGTCTTGACCCGAAGCAGATTGTCGAGATAAGAACTCTTATAAAGAAGCTCGGCAAGAGACATACAGTTATACTGTCGTCACATATACTCCCTGAGATACAGGCTGTATGCGACAGGATAATCATTATAAACAAGGGACAGATAGCCGCTGACGGCACAGCTGATGAGATAGCTGCTAATATCACCAATGAACACAAGATGACCCTTCGTATCGAAGGTCCTACTCATACAGCCAGCGACAAGCGCGATATAACCGACGCAATAAAGGCTATAAACGGCGTTAAGTACGTCCGCGCAGATATGGAGCGCGAAAAGGGCATATACGACTACGATGTAGAGACCGACGGCAAGACCGATATTCGTCGCGATCTCAATCGCCTGTGCACGGAAAAGGGCTGGAATATCCTTATGCTCCAGCTATCAGACCTCACCCTTGAGGATATCTTCATGAAGATCACAATGTCAGATCCAGAAGTCGACAGCAGCCAGGGAAAGAAGAGCAAGACTGACGCTCCCAAGATAGATCTGAAGATTGGTGACGACGGATCTCTCAATGCCGTGAATGAGGAAGATAAAGATACTGAGCAAAAGAAAAGCTCAGAAGAAAGTAACGGAGGTGAGGAATAATGCTGGCGATATACAGGCGCGAAATGGGAGCCTTTTTCACATCTGGCATAGCTTATGTTTTCCTGACTGTGTTCTGGCTTGTTTCGGGAATATTCTTCTATAATACAGTAATTGCTGCCGGAAATGCAGATACTTCAAGTCTTTTCGGCTCAATGTTCATAATAGTCCTCTTCCTTATACCTGTTCTTACAATGAAGCTCCTCAGTGAGGAGAAAAAGAACAAGACGGACCAGGGACTTCTCACAGCTCCGGTGAGCTTGTGGGAGATTGTTCTCGGCAAGTACTTTGCTGCACTTACTCTTTATATTATTGCTGAGTCCATAATATTCGTATACGCATTCGTTATCAATTATCTTGGCGACGTTATATGGCCGTCATTGCTTGGCAATTATTTCGCAATGCTTTTCCTTGGAGCAGCGTTCATAGCTGTGGGACTTTTCATCTCCTCCCTTACCGAGAACCAGATGGCTTCCGCAGTGGTTTGTCTTGTAGTTCTTTTCGTTATCTACCTTTCGGAGTCTTTGGTCGCTGGCTTTGCAAATTCAAAGTCAAGATATCTCAAGCTCGTCTATAAGGGTGTAACAAATATATCCTTCTATTCAAGGTATATGGAATTCACAAGAGGCGTGTTCAGCCTCACAAGCGTGTTATTCTTTGTCAGCGTAGCGTTCATATTCAACTTCCTCACCGTAAAGGTGCTGGAAAAGAGACGCTGGAGCTGAGTTCCATGAAAGGAAGGTTTGTATACAGATATGAGTAAAAAAGATACCGACAAGATAAATACGCAGAACACTGCCGAAGGTGTGAACGAGCTTGCCGGCGCTGATGAGAGCGCAAAGAAGAAAAGCCCAAAGTGCAGACTTAATTCCAGGAAGCTTAAATACGGCGCGATGTTCTATATTATAATCGCTCTTGTTATCGCTATAGTGGTTGTTGTGAACATAATGGTCAACGCTGTTGCAAAGCGTTCGCCCATGAAGATAGACCTTACTCCCGATAACAGGTATGAACTTACAGATCAGTCAATAAGCGTTCTTAAGGCTTTGAAGAAGGACGTTGATATAACAGTCACAGCCACAAGGGATTACTTTGAGGCTATAGGCACACAGTATGAGAATTACTATTTGCAGAATTACGGCGTACCATCGGAGATCCCTTATGAGATGATCCCCGAGCTTCTCGACAAGTATTCAATATACGCAGAGCAGAGTGATGGAAGGATAAACGTAAAGTACGTTGATATGAACATCGATCCCGATGTTATAAACAAGTTCAAGCAGAATTACAACGGCGAGATTGGCAGCGGTTGTATCATTATAAGCTCCGGAGATAGAGTAAGAGTCATATCAGAGGGAGAGGTAATGAATATGCTCACAGCTGACGAGAACGCAATGAGAAATCAGGAACTCAGATTCAACTTTACAGGTGAGAGCGTTCTAACCTCTGCTATAATGAACGTAACTGACCTAAGCCCTGTAAGGGTCGCTTTTATAAAGACTATGAACGGCGCTCCTATCTATGATTCAAAGTCTGGCGTCACCGAGGACGCTGTGGAGAGCTTTGAAAACGAGCTACTTGAAAAGAACGGCTATGAATGTACAGACGTGGATATCGCGTCAGAGGAGTTAGACCCGATGCAGTATGATATGCTAGTGCTTTTTGCCCCTACGGTCGATCTTACCGGAGACCTTATACAGAAGATGAGTGATTTTCTCTTCAACGGCGGAAACTACGGCAAAAACATGATATACGTTCCTGATTACAGCCAGACAGAACTGCCTAATATCGCTGAGTTCCTTGCGGATTGGAGCATAAAGGTGGAAAACAAGTATGTCCACGATGCTGATGATAAGGTTAAGTCGTTCTATGACAATCAGTTCTATCAGCACGTGGGAATAGATCTCGATATAAGCGATACCGATTCCGTTGGCACTATGCCCAACGAAAAGCTGTCCATAGTTGCAGAGCTGCCGAGAGAGCTTTCAGAGGTAAAAAAGAATAACGGCGATATTGTCAAGACTGTTCTTACCTCGTCGGATACTTCGTATACCGTTGATATGATAGAAAGAACACAGAATACTGACGACACAGGAGTAAAGCCTATCGTTATGCTTTCGAGAAAAGAAGACTCGGAGCAGCTTCAAGTGTTCGGAAGTGAGCTCCTTGTAATAGGCAGTCCACTTATGACAGGCTCGGTTTATCTACAAAACAATACAGCTTTCAATAATGCAAATGTCCTTATCAACATTATAAACACTATGTCAGGCAAGGAAAATGGCATTATCATACCAGATAAGAATCTCCAGAGTTCGTTCCTTGCTCCCACAGCAAAGCAGGCAAAGACCATAAGCCTGATAGTTATATGGATCATCCCGATGATAATCGCATCAGTAGGCGCGATCATACTGATAAGGAGACGAAATAAGTAATGAAAAAGCAGGCAAAGGGAATAATTGCGCTCAGTGCGTTGCTTGTAGCGCTGCTGGGAGGTGGCTACGCTTATACAAAGTTCGCGCCTGGAGAAGGCGGCGACATTCCGACGGATCCCACGTTGCTGGCTACGGTCCCTGACGGCTCGGGAACTGTTCTCGTAAGCGACAACGGTCAGGAGGGCACTGTAAAAAAGGTCCATGTCAGCAATAGCGAAGGCGAAATGACGGTTGTAATGAAGAACAGCCCTGCCGAGGACGAGGATCCGGTATATACTCTTGAGGGTTATACCGACATCAAACTAAAGGAGCTTATGATATCCACTCTTGCAAATAACGGAAACGGTATCCAAGCGCAGAACGTTGTGGCAAGAGACTGTGGGGACATTTCAAAGTACGGTCTTGACAAGCCTGAAGCTACGGTTGAGATGACTTATGAGTCTGGCAATAAGGTCAAATTCTACGTGGGGGATACGGCTCCGACCAATGACGGGGTGTACTTCATGGTAGACGGCACCAAGGACGTATATTTGGTTGCAAGTTCTAAGGTGCTCAATTACAGTAATTCAGTAAAGGATTTCGTCGATACAACCATACTTGACAGTTACTCCGATGGTAGCCAGCCGAAGGTGGAGAGCCTTAGGGTGGCGCGTAACGATATGGATAGCGATATTCTCGTGGAGTATGACGTCAAAAGCGAGGACGCTCATTCGGGCGGCACCTCCTCATCTCACAAAATGGTACTCCCCACAGAGAGCTACCTTAACGTGGAACTTTCAAGCAATGTTATAACGGGTATGTTCGGGCTAATAGCCTCGGATCTCTACGTTTTGCACTGCACAGACGCGGATATCAAGGAAGCTGGTCTCAGCGAGCCCTTTTGCAGGGTGGATATGGAGTGCGAGGGCGGTGACAAGTACGTGCTGCTGCTCAGCGAGGTGTTTACCGACAACTCTGGCACAAAGTGCTGCTACGGTATGCTGGAGGGCGGAAATATCATATACATCATTCCTGCCGACAGAGCTCCGTGGCTGACAGTTCAGCCGATAGATATTGCAACGAGAATGCTTATCAACGCTTATGTATGGAATATTACGGATATGACCGTGAGCGGCGGCGGTGAAAAGGCAGAGTTTGTTATAAAGCCTGCCGATCCAGACAATAAGCCGGATAATCCTTCATCGTCGGATTTCAACGTTACACTTAACGGCAATGGATTTGATTCAGAGAGATACAGGAAGTTCTATTCGTTCCTTGCAGGAACAAACGCGGAAGAATTTGCACTTGGCGTTCCAGTTCCCGAGGGCGAGCCGAACGCTGTTATAAAGTACAGCGATTCGTATACCGGAAAAACAATGACTTATGAGTTCTATGATGATTCGGTAATGCGCTCTCTCATAGTTGTAAACGGCGAGAGTAAGTATTACTGCACAAAGTCTTATGTCAACGTCTTTCTGGACAATATACGCAGAATAGATAAGGACGAAGATTTCGTCACAAGATGGTAATTACCACTGGAGGTATAGAATGATTGAAAAATTCAACACATACAAGGGATATCCGCTTGTAAGAAGCGGTAATCAGATATACTACGGCTATATGTCAGATCCTTATGTTATCTTTATACAGATACTCGAGACTAAGGAGGAAAACGGCGTGGAAATGACCTCGAAGGTAAGGGTTGTTCAGATGGACACTAACGAACCTGATCCCCTCAAGGCATTCGTCAAGAACGCAGAGCGCGAGTGCGGACTCTATGAAGCTCTCGATATCGCAAATGTATGGCTTGAAAAGGCTATGAAGAGCTGAGACAGCTTTTTACGGATAAGCGGCAGAAGAAAAAGTTCGTTGCTTCTTTACTTAACGGTCACTTAAAGTCCCTTCATAAGGGGGCTGAAATGGCGTGAAATCGAAAGTGGAACTATTGAATATAAAAATTATTAAAGTACTGTCTTTTGCAAAAAAAGAAGCGGCTTATATGGTGAAGTATTCACTATATAAGCCGCTTTATTGTTTCAGCGAGTAAAATAAGATGTAAGCCGTTAGCTATTAGCCTATTGTAGTGGGGATATTATCCGCACGAAACGTAAGAGGCGATGCAAGCATCGCCTCTAAAATGGTCTAATGGTTATCCACTTATTCTACGGAAATAATGTAGTAGTAAACAGGCTGACCGCCGTTTACGAGCATTACCTCTATCTTGTCGCCGAGTTTGGACTGTATGAATTTCTGGAGCTCTTCCGCATTCTCCTCGGACACGTCTGCACCGTGAATGAGAGTAATATAATTCACATCTCCCTTTGCAAGCTTCTTTACGAGCTTGTAGGTAGCTTTGTTTATATCACGTTCAGTGAACGAGAGCTTGCCGTTATCAAGAGCAAGTATCTCTCCCTCCTTGATTTGATGTCCCTCGAATTCCGAGTTTCTGGCGGCAAAGGTGATAAGACCGGTAGATACCTTCTCAAACGCCTTCGTCATATCTTTCCTGTTCTCGTTTAGGCTGCGGCTGTCGTCAAAAGCCAACATTGCCGCAATACCCTGAGGTATCGTCCTTGTCTGGAGCACACATACCTTCCGGTCGGTGAGCTTTACAGCCTGCTCGGCTGCCATGATTATATTCTTGTTATTTGGAAGTACAAATACCGTATTTGCTGGAGTTTTCAGTATAGCGCGGAGGATATCGTCTGTGGATGGGTTCATTGTCTGACCACCTTTTACTACCACGTCGGCGCCAAGGTCAGTGAACATTGCTTCGAGACCGTGACCTGCTGCCACTGACACAAAGCCAAACTCCTTCTCGGGCTCTGCCGGTGTAAGACCAGCTTCTGCTGCCTTTGCATCCCTGACCTTGTTCTCGTGCTGTATGCGCATATTCTCTATCTTCGGGCGGGGATCATTGGTAAAGTGACCGAATTCCAGTCCCTTCTGTATAGCCTTTCCAGGATTGTCTGTATGTACATGTACCTTTATTATCTTCTCGTCATCAACTACAACAACGCAGTCGCCGATAGTTTCAAGGTAAGCGCGGAGCATGGTCGCGTCGGGGCAACCTGCCTCCTTTTCTAGCATGAACTCAGTGCAGTAGGTATAGGTTATATCATCGTCGTACTCGCTGACAGCTGTTCTAAATGAGTCGGAGGAGCTTTCCTGGGTTGCTGGAGTCTCCATTGGTTCGGCGATTTTTCCACCTGCGAAAACATCGCACATAGCTCTGAATATTATACATAGTCCCTTGCCGCCTGCGTCAACCACTCCTGCTTTTTTTAGCTGAGGGAGCATATCCGTAGTCTTTGCGAGAGTTGCCTCTGCCTCTGCACATATTTCTTCCCAGAAAACGACCTCGTCGTTGGTCTCTGCACATATCTCTTCAGCCTTTGCGGAAGCAGCTTTGACAACGGTAAGTATAGTGCCTTCTACAGGCTTCATTACAGCCTTGTATGCAGCTTCAACACCGAAGCGGAGAGCGTCACTGAAATTCTCGCTGCCTGCTTCCTTGCAGCCTGCAAGTCCTTTTGAAAAGCCTCTAAATATAAGTGAAAGTATAACGCCGGAGTTTCCTCTTGCGCCTCTCAGAAATGCCGACGCAGCCGTTGATGCTACCTCAGATACGGGAGCCTTTGAGTCAAGACGTCTGAGCTCTGCTATGGAGTTGCTTATTGTCATTGACATATTGGTTCCTGTATCACCGTCCGGGACGGGGTAAACATTCAGCTCATCCACCTCGCGCTTCCTGTTGGCGATAGTAACGGCAGCGGAGATTATCGCATCCCTGAGTAATGAACCGTTTATCACAGTTAAATCCTCCAATCCTGCTAACAGGTGAATACCTGACGCCTTATGCGTTCAAGTCGTCAACGTATACGTTGACTTTGTGTACATCTATTCCTGCAGCTTCCTCTACGGTGAAGCTGACCTTGTGAGTAATGCTGTTTACGGCAGCAGTGATGTTGGTACCGTATGTCACTTTGATATGTAGGTCAATTATGAGACCGCCTTCCTTATCGGTGCGGATCAGTACCCCCTTGTTTTTCCTGAAAGCCTTTCCAGCAGTGAGAGCTGAAACGGCTGAACGGAAGGTGCTCACGTTACTTACGTCGGATACTCCGAAGCAGTCCGTTACTGCGTGCTTGACGAGTTCTGTGAGGTAATTTTCCGATATAGTTATCTTTCCGATATGATTTTCAAAGCCTACCATCTGGTCATCACTCCTTTGGTAAAAAATTGCTGCGGTATATTAAATGACCGCTATACTAAACTATTATATCACAAACCAACGGGTTTTACAATACCTATTAAAAAGATTATTTTTAAAAGTCCATAACAAAAGCGGCACTCGTTCGAGTACCGCTTATAACTTACTGTAAGCCGTTTTTCCCGAGTTTGCCACTTGGGAATTCAAAACGAGCAAAAAAAATTTATGAAATCGTCGAGGAATCGGCGATTTTCTATTGACAAACCTCTTCAAATGTGATATAATAGTATGTAGAGCTATAAGAGCTATTTTAAAGGAGGATTACTATGTATATCGCAGTGTTTAAGAATAACGGTAAAGATTATCTTCGACTGATGGAAA
>JAGCWY010000074.1 GCA_017961625.1 Ruminococcus sp.
GTCAAGACAGTGTGTATACGCCGATATCGGCAGCGATTACTATACACTGTTTTCTGCGGAATGTGACAATGCGCTTGATGTGTCTCAGAATGTGTACACGCTTGCACACGATATATGTCAGAAATGGCTTGACGGCTTTGTCGCAGGGCTTAACAGAAAGGATGGTCAGTGATGGGGATCCCTGTACTTTTGCTCGGTGAGAGCGGCTCGGGCAAATCAGCGAGCCTGCGTAACTTTTCCCCCGATGAAGCGGGGATCCTGAATGTTGCGGGCAAACCGCTGCCATTCAGAAAGCAGATGAAAGTCATTAATGAAGCGGGATATCCCGAAATCTTCAATACACTGTCACGGCATACGCTGAAACGCTATGTTATAGATGATAGTCAGTATTTGCTTTGTTTTGAGAGGTTCAACAGGGCGCGGGAGACAGGATATCAGAAATTTACAGATATGGCGGTAAATTTCTACACGATGATACAGACCATTATCAAAAAAACGCCTGCGGATTGTATCGTGTACATCCTGCACCATACGGAAACGACAGCAGACGGACGGCTCAAAGCAAAGACGATAGGCAAAATGCTTGACGAAAAGCTGACAATCGAGGGGCTTTTCAGCATTGTATTGCTTGCAGAAGTAGACGAAAGCGGGTATCATTTCCGCACGAACGGCGAGCCGCCTATTAAATCCCCGATGGAGATGTTTTCGGAAACGGTGATAGACAATGATCTGAAAGCCGTTGACGATACCATAAGAGCATACTACAACTTAAACACTGTAAAGGAGTAAAAAACAATGGTTGGAAACTGGAATAAATACGCTAAGGATTACGCGGCGGTAAAGCCCGAAAGCAATCAGAGGTTTGAAACCGTACCAAACGGCGCATACGCTTGTAAGATCATGGGCGTGACGATGAAGAACACGACAAACCGCTCATATATTGAGCTGATGCTTGAGATCACCGAGGGCGAATACAAGGGCTTTTTTACAAAGGATTACAAGGCACAGCCCGATAACGGTAACAAGAGATGGCGCGGATGCTACAATATATGGATACCGCAGGACAATGACGAAAACTGGAAAGTCGATCAGTTTCTGCGCTGCATAAAGGCTATTGACGTTTCAAACGGGACAACGTTTGACGGTAACGAAGCAACACTCAAAGGTAAGGTCGTATGCGCGCTGATGCACAAAGAAGAATATCTCAAAGACGGTGAAGTAAAGAGCGTACAGAAGTTTTACAAGCTGATATCAATACAGGATATGAAAGACGGCAGGATCGGCGAGATAAAAGACAAGCTTATCCCCGATGACAAGAAAGACAGGATATTTGACAGTCAGGCAGCCGCTCCCGCAGCCGCGCCGCTCCCGGATGTACTCAAGGACTTTGAGGATGTAACAAGCGATGTTATCTCGGACGGCGATCTGCCGTTCTAAAGAAAGGATGATAAATATATGAAACTGATAAAAACAACATACGGCAATTATGTCGATATCGAAAAGATGGAATGTTTCTATGTATGGGTAGATCCCGGCGATTATGCAGTATCCGTTCTGTGTAATAATGGAAATAACCTTGATGATGTCGGCGAAAGTATTTGTGATTATTCGCTATATAGAATTGATTGCGCGGATGAAAAGGCACAGGCGGATGCAATAGAAGAGTGCAAAGAGTGGCTTGAAAGCTTTATCAACAAGATTGGCGCAACTGTAATAGATAATGAAAGTCATTTCAAAAATCGATGCGAAATCAACTAAACTGAAAGGATGATAAAAATGCCTGTAATTTTAAATCCCGAACTTTTAAATGTGGCTTTTGAGCTTGTTGAAAGATGTGAAAGCGCCGAAAGCAGAGAAAAAGCCGTAAACAATGTTGGTACACTGCTTATATGCTGTGCGTATTATTCGATGAATGAAAAGACACTTTCAGAAGTAAGCACTTTGTCGCCCGAATGTGCAACAATATACAGCCTGCATTGTAAATTTATGGACAAGGCAAAAACGAGCAAAGACAAGCGCCGTGTTAGTGATGTGCTTGCAGCTTATGCAAACGAAGAGATATGGGGTGATTTCAATGTCTGATAGATACGATATCCGTCAATCGGTGATCCTTAATCGTGGATTGCTTGACGCTTCATATGAGGTTTTTGCCGCTGCATATAACAAATCAAAGACTGTTGAAGAAAAGGGCATGGATGTGCTTGCACATGACAACTTTATTTCAAGCTGTCTGTATTATTCCTTATACCATAAGGAAAGCCCGAGGGCAAAAGACATAAAGCCGGAATACCTTGCAATGTATATTTTTCATAAGAAAAACGAGGATATTATGCGTATGTCGTACGCCGAAAAAGTGGCAAATGGGCAAAAAGGCGGCAGACCAAAGGGCAACACAGATATTGTGAAAAATACCGAAAAAACCACCTGATATTATGGTTTTGTTTTGGTGAAAACAGAAGAAAAAAACCACCAAAACCATATTAATAAATAAACTAAATAATTAATCAACATATATACGAATAAAATGAAGTATATATGTTGATTAATTAAAAAACAGAGGAAACAACAAACCGCTCCGCTCGCTTTTGCCGCCTTGCCTGACGGCGGCGGCAAAGCGGCGGGCGGTTGTGAAAGGAAGTGAGAATTTTTGTATGAGTATGATGCAAGCGATCTGCAAGGGCTGATTGACTATATAGGGATACCGACACGGAGAAGCGGCAAAGAAATACAATTCAAGTATTGCCCGATCTGTCACAGCTCAAAGGATGATACATACACAGCAAGCATAAATGAGGAAAAAGGCTTGTTTCATTGTCATCGTGGGAGCTGTCCAAATCCCGACCTGAATTTTATCAGCTTGTCAAAAGCTGTCGGTTATGCCGTCCCCGCAGGCGGTGAGTATAAGCCGTACAGGTATCCGCAGCCCAAAGAGCGAAACACCCGGAAAGAAGCCGCCGATTATCTCAGGGGGCGCGGGATATCCCCGGAAACGGCGGCGCGGTATTACTGTACAGTCAGGCGGGATGATCCCGAGGTGCTTGTATTCCCTTTTTACGACGAAAACAACGAGCTGCAATGCATAAAGTACCGACACACACAGCCAAAGCCCGAGGATAAGGAGAAATGGTCAAAGGAATGGTTTGACAGACCTGCAAACCTTGCAGACGATGAAAAAGTCAAAAGTATCCTTTTCGGGATGTTTCAGTGCGATGCTTCCGCAGATGGTAGACTTATCATCACCGAGGGGCAGATAGACAGCTTATCCGTTGCGGAAGCAGGATATGCTAACGCCGTAAGCGTCCCGAACGGCAAAAATGGCTTTACATGGCTTGACAACTGCAAGGACTGGATAGAGCAGAACTTCAAGGCGGTTATCGTGTTTGGCGACAATGAAAA
>JAGCWY010000075.1 GCA_017961625.1 Ruminococcus sp.
GCTCTTGATATGCTCGTCAGGCAATGCAGGGAGCGTGCAGAGGGGCTTTCAAGATGCTCAGAGGGTAACGACAAGGGCAAGAGTGACAGCACTGAAAACGGCACGGAAAACGCTCTTATGAAGCTTTCGGAAATGGAACTACAGGCGGAGCTTCAGAAAGCAGCGGCTGTGCAGATCTCGTCAGAAATACATGAGGCTATTTCAACGCTTCACGATGACGACCTTGAAGCAGTGCTGCTGCATAGATATATTCTCTTTCATACTATTGAGCAGACAGCAGAGATGATGAGCTATCATCCGAACACGGTCAAGAGCAAGGTGAAAAAAGCAATTCAAAAATTATGTACCGAAATGTCTTGAAATGTCCATTGCATATATGATATGCTGTATACATAGAGATCAGGCAAAAACGAAGGTAGCTGAATCCCCCTGCCTGATCTCTGTGTCTCCTTTCTTTTGTTCTACAAACTTTTTCATTTCCCTTGACCGGCTGCGTGAGAACCGGTCTCCTTTGGCAGAATAGAGCAGTGGCAGCTCGCAAGGCTCATAACCTTGAAGTCGCTGGTTCGAGTCCAGCTTCTGCAACCAGCCAGTTGGCATGAACTTCCTACAGTTTTATTCAGAGTACCGTTCCAACAGGAGCGGTATTTCTGTTATGCCCCATAGGGGGGAGGGGCCCCCTGCAAGCATTGAGAAAGGACTACCGCACGTCACTGCGAAAAAATCTGCGACGAAAGGACTGATTACAACGAAAACCTACGGAATGGACTACCTCAAAGCGAAGCTGTCCAAGAAATATACACGTGTACGGCTCAGGTATGAGTACTATGACATGAAGGAAAAGATGAAGAAAATCAGTGCCCTTATACCGCCTGAGTTTCAGAGCTTGTCATATTCTCTTGGTTGGTGTGCCAGAGCTGTTGATTCTATAGCTGACAGGCTTATCTATGACGGGTTTGACAATGATGATTTCCTGATTGGTCAGATCTATGCGCTCAATAATGCAGATGTTCTTATGGACAGCTCTATCCTTTCAGCTCTCATATCATCGTGTAGCTTCATTTACATTGATACCAAGGACGATGGATATCCACGTCTTGAGTGCATAGACGGCGGCAACGCAACAGGTATCATAGACACAGCGACGAATATGCTTACAGAGGGCTATGCTGTGCTGGAGCGTGATGAAACAGGCAAAGCAGTACAGGAGGCATATTTCCTGCCAAAAAAGACAGAATTCTACGAAAACGGAAAGCTTGTTGAAACTTTTGAGCATGATGCACCTTATCCTCTGCTTGTGCCTATTATATACCGTCCTGATGCACGGCGGCCTTTCGGTCATTCAAGAATTACAAGGACTTGTATGGACATAACTCAGAGTGCTATGAGAACGCTGTTGCGTACAGAGGTCGGAGCCGAGTTTTTCTCCGTGCCTCAGAAATACATAGTCGGACTGTCTCAGGATGCTGAGTTTGATAACAGAAAGGCAACACTGTCCACGTTCCTGAGATTCAGCAAGGATGATGAAGGGGACAAGCCGGTTCTCGGACAGTTCCAGCAGCAGAGCATGGCTCCGCATCTGGAGCATATGAAGATCCTTGCTTCTCTGTTCGCAGGAGAAACAGGACTTACGCTTGACGATCTGGGATTCAACACATCCAATCCGGCAAGCTATGACGCTATCAGAGCATCACACGAAACACTGAGGCTTACAGCACGTAAAGGACAGCGCACCTTCGGAGTTGGCTTTCTTAATGCCGGTTATCTTGCTGCCTGCATCAGAGACAAGACAACATATGACCGCAGCGCCTTCGCAAATACAAAAGCTGCCTGGTATCCGATATTTGAACCGGATGCATCGGCTCTTGGCGCTATCGGTGATGCTATCTACAAGATCAATCAGGCTTCTGAGGGCTTCCTTGGAAGCAGGAACATCAAGCGTATGACCGGCATGGAGAGTGATGCAGAGTGAATATCAGGGAACTAATTGCGGCACGAGCTGCATCTGATCCACGGCTGAAAGCAGTTCTCAGGAAGATTTCTGACGGCACAGCTACACTCACTGATACAGCCTATTACTCCGATGTTTATTCAGATATTACAGGAAAGATGTTCAGTGATAATGTACTTGATCTCATCGGCGCAGAACGTGAAGATGAGTGCATCGATGTTCTCCGCAGCAGCTATGATAATATCAATGACATCTGCGCTCAGGCTCAGAAATCCCTTGACCAAGCAGCCGGGATAAACATTAAGCCTCAGAGGGCTCCGTTCCCAAAGGAACGTGTTAAGCAGATAGCGCACTCGCTTCTGGATCCGACCGTAAGCGACAGTACAATAAAGCGCAGAGCAAATACAGGCGTTGCAAACGTCTCAAAGGGCTTCCATGACAGCTACATCAAAGCAAATGCCAAGTTCCGCAGTGATGCCGGACTTAGAGTGTATATAAATCGTGAAACAGATGGGAAGTGCTGCGAGTGGTGCACAGCTATGGCAGGGCGGTACAGTTATGGCTCAGAGCCTGATGATATTTACCGCCGGCACGATAACTGCGGCTGCACTGTTATATATGAAAACGGCAAGCAGCGGCAGGACGTATGGTCAAAGCGTTCCTGGACAGCTCCTGAAGTCGGAGCAGGTGCAGCAGAACCGGTCAGATTTACTTCGGGTAATGCTCCTTCCGGAGCCGGTGAACCGGTAAGGCTGACGAAGGATCAGGCTGCGGAGTTACAGGCTAAGAATATGCCGAAGAAATCGGGCAAAATTAACAATTTGTCTATTGACAATTCAGGTGGAAGTGGTATAATAAAGTCAGAGAATTTGAAGATGTCAGCCCCTTTGCAGAAACCGCCTGATTTTTCTAAATATGAGGTGAAGTCGGATTTGAAGGCTGTTGAAGCATTCAAAGAGACAGTTTCTGCGAAATTAGGCATTCCTATTTCAGACATCAGCCTTGACGGAATACGGAACACCGAGGTTCTTGAACCGTTCATAAATCGCATAGAACAAATTCAAAAAGAAACCGGTATGAAGATGCCAGCTCTACGTTCTTTGAGTGTAATTGACGGTGACGAAACTTGTATTGCAGGATATAAGAGATATGAAAACACCCTTTATATTTCAAGTAAGTATTTTAATAGCAAAGACGCACTTGTTGATACGCTAAAAGAATGGGCAAATAATGGCACTTTGCCACAGCAAGGTAAAACTATCAGATATCTCGCAGAACATGAAACAGCTCATATCAGAATACCTGTTTCGGATATCGAAAGTGAAGAAGGCTTTGAGATATTTAGGAAAGCTATGAAACGCGGTCTTTGTGAGAACGACAAGAATATTTATGAATTCTATGCAGACTGTGAAGCTCTGGATAGAATGGGATATTCCGATAAAAACATTCAAGATGCGGTTGAATACCTTAAAAGGAGGAGAAAAAAGTAATGGTTTCAGCTAATACAGTAAAATGCAATGTTTGTCGAAATAGAAACGGCAACAACGGCGAATATAATATGAGTTGTAAGGCTTACCCTAATGGTATCCCTTTAGAGATAATAAGCTGCTTTAAGAATCCGAGTTATAAAAACTGTAATAATTCTGAATATAGCTTTTTACCTCCTGTGACTATGAAAGAGGATACTGACTAAACCGCCCATAACAAGGCGGTTTTCTTATACCCATTTGAAGGAGGTGAGGGAATGGAACACGCTGACAGAATAGAGATCACCTTCAAGAGCGGTGAAACTATCTCCTACGGAAAAGGAGAATGGGACGATTACGCATATGACGGTAAAGCGGTCATAATCAAGCAGAAAGGCGCATGGATAGGCATATACAACTTCACCGAAGTCTTCTGCGTCGAACTCAAAGAACATTAAGCACCTGTGAGGGTGCTATTTTTATACCCACAGAAAGGAGCAGCCTATGCCGCAGCCCAGAGCAAGACCTAACCTGCGCCCAGACCATAACGGTACTCAAAGGACGCAATTTGAATCGAACAAAAAGAAGATATATGCAACGCAGGAGATCTGCGGCATCTGTGGCAAGCCCGTTGACTTCGGCTTCAAGTGGCCGCATCCGCTGTCTCCGTGCATAGATCACATCATTCCTGTCGCAAGAGGCGGTCATCCGTCAGATATAAGCAACTTGCAGCTCGCTCATATGTGCTGCAACCGGCAGAAATCCGATAAACTTGTTGAGAAGCAAAGCGTTTCAACAGGAACAGAGCTTGTATCGAACCGGCTGTTGCCTCAGACTTTCGACTGGAAAAATATATGAAAGGAGTAACCTGAATGAGCGAAGAAAAACGCTTAGGCAGGCAAACTCCTACAACATCTGTCGTGCTTCCTTATACCGAATCACACGGCGCTGAAGCAGTAGAAATATACAACAGTTCAGGACGATCAGCGCAGCCGTGGCAAGAGCTCATGCTTGAAGATATCATGGCTGTTAATGATGAAGGACTATGGGTCCATATGAAGTTCGGGTGGTCAATACCACGCCGAAACGGTAAATCTGAAATACTCATCATGCGTTCTATGTATGCTGTCTGTCACGGTGAAAGAACACTGTATACGGCACATAGAACGACTACGTCCCATAATGCATGGGAAAAAGTCATAGAACGTCTTGCAAAGGCAGGCTATATTGAGGGTGAGGACTTCAAGACTACTAAGAAATATGGCCTTGAAACTATCGAATGGCTTAAAGACGGTGAAGGAATAATCAATTTTCGTACAAGATCAAGCAAAGGCGGACTTGGTGAAGGTTATGATCTGCTCGTTATCGATGAAGCTCAGGAGTACACATCCGATCAGGAAAGTGCCCTTAAATATGTCGTAACTGACAGTAAGAATCCGCAGACGCTTATGTGCGGAACGCCTCCGACAGTAGTATCCTCCGGCACTGTTTTCCTTACATATCGCAAGGAATGTCTTAACGGCTGTACAGAGGACTGCGGCTGGGCTGAGTGGGGCGTTTCTTCACTTACTGATGCTCATGATCCTGAACTCTGGTATGAAACTAATCCGTCACTCGGCTATATCCTTTCAGAGCGTACTATTCGTTCTGAGCTTGGTGACGATCAGGTCGATGACAATATTCAGCGACTTGGCTTATGGCTGCGATATAATCAGAAATCAGCTATCACAAAGGAAGAGTGGCTTGAATATGCCGTTGATTCAGTGCCAGAGCTTGCAGAAAAGATACACTTGTTCTACGGAGTTAAATACGCCAAGAACGGCAATGTATCTCTTTCTGTAGCTGTAAAGACATCAGACGGCAAGATTTTCTTAGAAGCTATCGACTGTCGCTCTGCAAGAGAAGGCAACGCTTGGATAATAGCATATCTCAGAGGGTCAAGTGCTGATACGGTTGCTATAGATGGAGCCGGAAATCAGACCATACTCGTGGATGATATGAAGAACGCAGAAGTCAAATGCAAGCCCATACTTCCGAAGGTGGCAGAAGTCGTAGCTGCTAATGCGCTTTTTGAGCAAAAGTTATTTGAAGGACAGTTGTGTCACAAAGCGCAGCCAGCTCTTTTGCAAGCTGCATCCAACTCTGAACATCGTGCTATAGGCTCAGGCGGCGGATATGGTTATTCGTCTATTCTGGAAGGCGCAGATGTATCACTGCTTGAATCCGTCTCTCTGGCTGTATGGTTATGCGCCAACGCCAAGGAACGGAAAAAGCAAATAATTACATATTGACCCGACTACGGGGGAAAGTAGGAATTTGTTATGTCAGAAGAATTCAAGATTATTGAAACACAGGAAGCTTTCGACGCAGCTATAAAAGCTCGTCTTGAGCGTAACACAAGAAGCGTGACTGAAGAAGTCACAAAGAAATATGAAGGTTGGATTTCTCCGGAAGAATTGAAGAAGTCCACCGACCAGATCGACACTCTCAGCAAAGAAATCGAAGCAAACAAGGCTACAATTGCAGATCTTACTGCTAAGAACGCTGCATACGAGATCAACTCGGTAAAACTGAAAGTAGCAAGGGAAGTCGGTTTGCCAATTGAACTTGCTGACAGACTCAACGGCTCTAATGAGGAGGAGCTGAAAAAGGACGCTGAAACTCTTGCACAGTTTGCTGCAAAGCCAAGTCATCAGCCCAGACCAAAGTCAACTGAAAGCAGAGCCGGCCTGACGGGTGTTGAAGAAGAATTTTATAAAAGAAACCCAGATTTAAGACCATAAGGAGGTAAACTATGGCACATGAACTTCAGGAGAGATATTCTGATCTCGTTTTAGCAAAACTTAGAAAGGTCCTTGTCCTTAAGGACGGAGTTGTTTTTAACAACGACTATGAAGGTTCTCCGGCAGCTGGTTCTGTCAAGATCCCTGTACGTGATACGGAGGTACAGGTGTCTGACTACGATAAGGCTAACGGTATCAGCGCAAGCACAGGATCTACTGCATATGCACCAATGCTTATCACAAAGGATAAGGCAGTCAATGAGATTATTGACGGATACGATGCCGAAGCAGTACCGGATAATCTTGTTGCTGATCGTCTCGACAGCGCAGCATACAGCTTAGCAAAGCAGATGGATACAGACGGCGGAACAGTGCTTATTGCAGGCTCAACAATCACCGGTGTAGCATCTCTTACTAATACCAACATCTATGATACAATCGTAGATATCAGAACAGCAATGAACAAGGCGAATGTTCCCGGAGATAACAGGTATCTGCTTGTAACACCCGATACAATGGCACTTATACTTAAGTCCCCTGAGTTTATCTCAGCTTCAAGCCTCGGTGATGAAGTAAAGCAGTCCGGTGCAGTTGGTAAGATCGCCGGATTCCTCGTAATTGAGTGGAACGATACAACTGCTAACCTTGCAATGATCGCTGGCCATCCGAAATTTGCAACAAGAGCTGAAGAGTTTTCAGTACCGGTACATATTCAGGATCTCAATGGTTCAGGTAAGTACATTGGCGCTGTTGCAGTTCAGGGACGTGACGTATACGATCATAAGGTTCTTCGCAGTCTTGCTATTCGTTCAGTGTTTGTTCCTTCAGTGCTTACACTTGCAACAACTGTAGGTACAAGTACAGCAGGAGACACTAAGGTAACTGCTACAGTGCTTACAGAGAACGACACTCTCGCTTATAAGAAGAATCCGGCAACAACTTGCGCTTATGGTGTGACTTCTACAGCCTATAGTGGAACATCCATGACAAGCGGAACAGCAAAGGTTATTTCCGGCTGTGTTGTTGGTGACATCATCGAGGTTGTTGAGTTCGATTCCAATAGTAAGGCTGTAGCAGTCGGCTATGTAACTCTCACAGCTGACGATATCAAGGCGTAATCTATGGCTGGCGCTGTATATGCGACAGTCTCAGATATTGAAGCATTAGGCATTAGCTTAACGACAAGTCAGGAAGGTGCAGCGGATATACTTCTTTCCACTGCATCTTCTAAGCTGAGACTGGCGGCGAGAAAACGAGGGAAAGAACTTGATACGCTTATTGCCGCTGATGCTGACTACGGCGCAGCTGTTAAGAGCGTAATTATCCAGGCGGTAACCAGAGCACTTAACAGCATTGCTGATAGTGCTCCGGCAGCAACACAAGGCTCTGAATCAAACGGAAACTACAGTATCAGTATGACGTACCTCAATGCAGGACAGTCACTGTATTTCCTCAGAAACGAGCTGAAAGAGCTTGGACTTATGAGACAGATATTCGGAGCTATTGATCTATATAATACCGGAGAGGAGTGAAAAGATGTTTACGAACTGTGAGGGATGTACGATATACGAGAAGGTTACTGTAGACAGAGCACCTTCATATATCAAGCACATTACAGGAGCCATATACTGGGAGCCGTCTACAGGTCAGACTGACGGCAGCGACAGAAGACCGAAGCGGTCGGTTTTCGTTAATATCCCGGATTTTTCAACAGACTACTTACCGAAGGAAGA
>JAGCWY010000076.1 GCA_017961625.1 Ruminococcus sp.
GTTGGTTACGCGTTGAAATCACAACCCCGCCGGGGGAGTATCAACCGGTATATGCATCAAAATAATCCTCTATATACTGTTTCCAATTATCATCGGGCGCACGCTGCAAGCACGTCTCTTTGTCGGTGTCTATGTGTATAAGCTCTGCGCCGAGCATCTCGCGCAGCCGCTGTCTGTCGCTTGCAAGCGGATATGTACCAATGATATACGCATTGCGCCACATACCTTTTCGCTGCTTGACTTGCTCTATAATGCAGTCCCTGATACCGAAAACATTAGCTTTCAAGCGATTAGGCTTGTGATACCTGTCACATTTGCATACGCTTTCCCATATATAATCTATATCAAGGATAAGATCATCATCATACGCCGTATCCCTTACATACGTTGTTTTGCCCGCACAAGGCGCACCGTGTACGATATAAACATATTTCTTGTAACCGTCATAGCGCTGATGCTCTTTGTTGTGACACTTAAAGTGTATGAGCTCCACGTTATCGGGATTAAGCGTGACATTAACATCATTGACGTTATCCTCTGTCAGCTTTATCTTGTGATGTGCTATGATATCATACTTCTTGTATATTGGCAGACCGCACCGCGCGCAGATGATCTCGCCGTTGCTGTCTGTCCGATAATCTATCAGTATCTTTCTAAATGCTATCCAGTCCTTAGAAGTATAGAAATTATCAAGCGTTTTCATATAGCATTGTCAGCTTTCTGCTGCTGTATCTCCAACTGCTTTTTCTTGTTTTCCCTCGTAGCGGCATCGTTGTCGCTCCAAGTATCGTCAAGGTTTTTCAAAAGCATATTAGCAGCTGCCACGTTCGGCGGATACCACTGTTTATTGACCTCAACATCCGCGCTCTCTATCTTACCATCGGCAGGATCGCCGATATAGTGATATCGTGTCTTTGTATTTTCTTTGTAATACCCTTTTGCCGTCTGTTTCATAATGCTTTTCAGTTCTTCAATGAGATTTTGATTACCTTTTGTCAATGCATCCTGTAATTCGGGATATTTATCTTTATATGCTTTAAAAGTCGTTGTTGATACCCCGAGCCGTCTTGCAATCTGCCCCTCTGTCAAATCTGATACCCATTCAGTTATATTTTTTAGATAAGGCTTTACAAGTTCATCATATCTGCATATTCTCGGCATATCCTCACTTCTTTTTTTATTCTAAAATCAAAGTTATCAAAGTTATATTTTCCCACATTACTATTATATCGCTATATATTGCGATTTACCATTGCATAATCTTGTACAAAAAACGCCGCCCATACGAGCGGCGCTGCATTAGTTCAATTCGCTGTAAATCTCTAAGCATAGGCGCTTCTTGTTTCTGCTGATGGTGGATGTATCGGCACATATCTTTTCGGATATCGTTTCGATGGTATATCCGTCTTTGTAGTATAGCGGGATTATCCTAAAATATACATCGTTGCGCAGCCTGTCCAGTACCTCTTGAAGCTGTGCATCGGGCTCACCGCTGTAATATGCTTTCAAGCGCTTTCCTGTGATACGCAGAGCCGTGTCTATACTGCTTTTCAGCACATCCTGCCGTCTGAGCTCGGCTATGGTCTCCCGCACGACCTGTCTTATCTCTTTCTGTGTCATACTATACCTCTTTGATATGAATATGATGCACCCACAACATCAGCTTCTTTTTGATCTTGTATACCTCTGTCCGCATTCCTTTCGCATCCTCAACCACAAACCGCGCCTTTTTAACATCATAGTATACAAAATCCGCATAATAAGCGCATTCACGCTCCAAAACCTTGCCCTGTATACGCTTGCCCCTGCTGTTGAGCGTGTCGGGTGCTCTCTGTACCGGGATAAGTATAAATTTTTTCTGACATTCGAGATCGGTGATATCTCCGTTGCGTTCAAGTGCCTTGAGCAGCAAGTATCTTTCATACTCTTTCCGGCTGTCGAATGTATGCCCGTCAAACTCTATCTTTTTATTCCTGTATTTGTTGTAAGTCGCCCTGTACGGCATTTTGTATCACTCCTCTTTATTCAGCTTTCTGCACATCCTCTTAATCCAGTCGTTGAGCATCCCGACAGCCACTCCCTCTTGTTGCTTCAAGAAATACTGCTGTCCCGTGACGGCTGTACCGATAACGAGCGTGTAGTTGTGCTGCGGTACATACGTCGCGCGCATTTCTACAAGCGTGTCCGTGTTGATATATTCATCATCAACGGTTTTCATCCACATCTGCATCATCCTCGCTTTCTACAACAGGACTGCCACAATAAGGGCAGTAGTTGTAATCAAAAACGTGTTCTTGGTATGAAGCTAATAAGTATACATCTCGCTCACATTTTGAACAAGCATATACATCCATAAAGCATAATGTACGTCTTGATTGCTCAAATGTAGTTGTCTCATGCTCTTTTATGATGTCGTCCCATTCAAATGTTTTGCAATACATATCATCACTCCTTTGGCGGCTCGGATTATACTCACAGCCCTTGCAGATTTCTTCATCATAAGGACACCCCTCTGCGGCGCATATGTCACATAAAGTCATTCAACTTTCACCGCCTTTACAAGCTCATTCCAGTCAATGCCGCATTTGTTTGTCAGATATGCCTTAATCTCGTCAGCAGGATACTTGAACAGATTAACGATCTCTTTGTACAGCTCTGTTATCTTGTCTTTGTGCCACCCTCTGCGATAGAGAACAAATAGCACCGCTGCCGTTACTGCGGGCGCTACGCATTCGAGCGCCTGTTGTGTCGTTGCTTTGGCTTCTTTGAGTGATAACCGCTTAGGTGCGTAGTATGCTTTCAATCTGCATCATCCTCGCTTTCCGCCCATACAATACCTGCAAGCACAAACCATACGCAGGGAAGCGCCACACCATTACCCCACATCTTGTATTCAGCCGCATCCGTATGCGGATCTTTAAGCCATTTTAGTATCTGATTATCGGTTTTAGGCTTCGTGTTGTTGATGCGGGCGTATGTATCAAACACCCCCCGCCAGAAAAACATCTCGTCTTCGCTCGGTTCATCTGTTCCGAGATCTTCGCACCACCAGTCTGGAAACCCTTGTAGCCTTGCGCACTCCGTCGGAGTCAAACGTCTTACTATATAGTTCCCATCTTTTACTATCTGCGGCACCTTATAATCCGAGGCATACAGGGGATTAGCCACATCCTTATCCTCAGCCCTGGTGAAGTGGCTGTCCTTGCTCATAGCGTAGGGCTTATAAGGCTGCACCACACCGTTCTGATACCCCGCATTAGTGCCGTTTACTATACAGTTCGCAGTTTCTTCCGTAAAACACTGACTTTCGGCCTTCATCTGCGGATAGAAACTATATGCAGCAGGAGCCACGATACAAATCCCGCCTTGGTTACATCCTGGGTTGCCGCCGTTAGCGTCTATGGTTCTCGCCGTTTCAGCCCTGTATATCCCCGCCTGCATCTCCAAAGCCCTCTTCAATACAGCAGGCAGCTCCTTCCCACGCTCGGAAGCCCTGCGGAGTATACCCTGACA
>JAGCWY010000077.1 GCA_017961625.1 Ruminococcus sp.
CGTTGACAGCTCAGACGTAGAGCTCTTACTTGAGTACGGCTATACCTGTGACGAGATTGAAGATATGCTTACAGATCACAGTCTGCTCCAGGAAGCTCTCAGGGACGTAAAATATATGTGTGGTGAAGATGTTTATGAGAGCTACTGCGGAGCATTTTAAGTCCAAAATAGTTTACTTTATTGCATATCTAAAAAACAAGCCAAAAAACGTAAATAAAAGCCCTGTTTTGACTTTATAGACTTCAAAACAGCAACAACACATTTATGGACAAATTGGAGGTTATATGGATAACAGAATTTATGGATACGCTCGAGTATCTACTAGGGAACAAAATGAAGACAGGCAAATCGAAGCTCTCACCAAGTTTGGCGTTCCTGAGCAGAACATTATCATCGATAAAGCATCCGGTAAGGATACTGAGCGAGAAGGCTATCAGTATCTCAAACGTCAGATACTCCGTAAAGGCGATACTCTTGTTATCAAGGAACTGGACAGGCTCAGTCGTAATAAAGCTGATATAAAGCGCGAGTTGGAACAGTTCAAGGATATGGGCATCCGCGTCAAGATACTGGATATTCCCACCACACTTACAGACTATCCGCCGGAGCAGGCATGGGTACTTGAAATGATAAACGCTATTCTTATTGAAGTGCTCGGAGCTATAGCTGAAAATGAACGTAACAAGATACGAGCCCGTCAGCGTGAGGGCATAGAAGCCGCCAAAAAGAAAAACGTCCGCTTCGGGCGTCCACCTAAATCTCTCCCTGATAACTGGCAGCAAATACTGGCGGATGTTCGTTGCGGAAACAAAAAGCCTGTAGAAGCAGTAAGAGAGCTTGGTATATCTCGCTCCTACTTCTACAAGCTTTATAGCCAAAAACAGAACTGAACAAAAGCTTGCCCCTTTTATGGGGCAGGCTCAGAAAAAACTTTTGCGTGAAAAAAGTGGTATAAGTGGTAAAAAGCATATATCATTTTCGTATTAAGAATAGATTGCTTCGATTATCTTGTCAAGGCATAACTTATACTCGTCAACTTTATCATCGCCTTTAAGAATGATTTTATTATCCTCATTCTTTTCATAATAAAAAACAAACGTAAGCGTATAATATACGGATATTGTCTGATCAATTACTTCACTAAGTGAAGGAAATACGGACTTAAGTAGTCGTAATTCTTTATTTTTCATATCGAATTGCTTCTGAAGATTGTCATATTCTTCCTTGTCTTTATTCTTTTCAGCTTCGTTTTTAATAAATCCAGTAAGATAGATCCTTAAAGATACTTCATACAAACTCTCTACAAGGTCGTTAAGCTCGATAATAATGCTTTTTATCCAGTAATGTTTTTGATCGTTTATTTGAGTTATATTAAAGATATTCTTGCGATTATCTTCAATTTTGGTATAATAATTTGAAGTGTTCACAGTAGTTTCTTCAGTATGTGTATTGGTAATTGTTGTACTATTATCAATGTTACGTAAATCATATTTTACAGCCTGAAAAGGCCTATCGTTATGCTTTGAGTTTTTAGCTGTATTTACGTTTGCGCTTATTGTAGGCCTTTCATCACCTTTGTTTGTATCAGTGTTACTTTCGCCATGAATACTTTCTTTATTACCTGCAGAGTCAGAAAGCTGTATGTCTTTGTTGTCCTGACAATTTCTAATTTTCTCATCTTTTCTCATAGCAGATTTAAGAAAAACAACTTTAATTAGGCGTGAAAACTTTTCAGCAAAATTTGCTTTGTCAAATTCTTTGTATTCATTATGATTATCAATATCCTTAAAGCAATTATTCAGTATAGCGGTTTTATGCTCTTCGGGTAAATTAAATAAATATTTCCGAAACTCATCTACCTTCAACCTGTCATTCTCTATTTTATCTGTCTCTTCATTATAAAGAAGATTATATGCATATTCATCAATGGGATCTCCATATGAAAAACCGGATAATGTTTTCATACTGTATGGTGGTTTTTCTCCAGAAAGTATTTCAAACATTTTACGCACACAGTTGTATCGTGATTTATAGACCTCTTTAACGTATACTTTGTCAAAAATATTGCAAAAATCAATATCGTTCTCTTTTGACATAATAAACCTCCAGTTACAATTATCATTTTATCATTTTGGAATTAATCGAGGGCACTATTCGCTAAATATACGACACAATGTTGAAATTAATACATCGAATGTGTATGATAAAAATGATAAAATGATAATCATTGGTTATATTAATTGACTTATCCACTCAAAGGCAGTATAATATTATTGTGGTCGTTACACAAGCGCTTGTGCCACAAAGGGAACGACTTACAGCTGTTCCCCACCGAGCATCACGAGTTCCATCAGCAAGTGATGTTCATTATTAAAATAGGAGGCAGCTTTCAGCTTACCTCTATTGCTGCCTCCAGAAGGAGGTACAGGTATGACTCCGAAGGAAATAGCCGACAGGATAAAGGACACTGAGAAAATATCAGTGTCTGATCCTGACCACGCAGCGGACGAAATCGTTCCTGGAGTTATTAAGAGCGGTATACTCTTTTATGACAACAGAACGCCGGTTATCAAGATGCCGCTGCACTATCAGCGGATTAAATCTGCTGATGAAGAGGCACTTATTTTCAATATGCTTGACGAAAAGCAGCAGAAAATAGTGCCTTTCAAGGAAATCAAAGAGGCTACAAAGCGTCTCTGCTACATTCCAGATCTTCAGGTCGATTTGACCGAGGAATTTTGGGAGAGTCAGGGGTTTGTTAATCTGGTGCATGGAGTATATGACATTATGAAGCAGGAAATAGTTCCTGTTCGTCATCAACACAAGTTCGATTACTTCATAAATATCAGATACAAGCCGAAATGTACTTTGGAAGATGCGCCTACGTTTAAGCACTATATCGAAACAAGCGTAGGAATGGAGCAATATGAGTGCCTTATGCGGGTACTCGGATACTGCCTCAGCAGTCTCACAAAAGGACGCAAGGCATTTGTCTTTTACGGAATCGGACGTACAGGCAAAAGTACAATTTTAAATGTTCTCGAAGCCGTTATCGGCGGCGGGTTGGTATCGCATGAACCTTTCCATACTATGAGTGGTGAACGCGCCAAAGCTCACTACGAAGGCAAACGTGTCAATATCAGCCGTGAGACAAGCACAAAGCCGAACCGTAATGAAGAGAGCTTCAAGTCACTCATCAGCTGTGAGTTTACGACTGGATCTGAGAAGTTCGAGAAACAGAGGGATTTCGTTGCTACATTGAGCTTTGTATTTGCGGGCAATTCCGATGTGGACTTTACTTTCATGGATGATGCCATTCTCGATCGTCTGGTATACATTATTTTCAATAAGACAATACCAGAGGAAGAGATTGACCTCAACCTGGAAGAGAAGTTGCTCGCAGAAAAAGATGCCATCTTTTCTATGGCTTTGGACAGCCTCAAGGGGTTGATTAAAGACAAATACGACTTCAAAATGGCGCCTATCGCCGAAGAGCATATCAGGCACCGCAGATACCTCATACACAGCGCTGAGAGTTTCATTGCTGAAAAGTGCAAGATATCAGAAAGCGGAAAGGTATCTAAGGTTGTACTGTATGCAGCGTATTTGGCTTTTTGCAAGGCTAATGCGTTAAAACCGGAAGGACGCAATACGTTCTATGACAAGGTGCGTAATTACAGTGCATCTATCACAGATGGTAGAGCTCCTGACAGTGCTGGAAACAGCGTACAAGGATTTCATGGAATCTCTCTTGTCGGAGATGAGCATCAGGTGATTGATGAAGAATCTGATGAGTAAAAAGTATCTATATCCTGGGGCGATAAGCCCCGGGGTGTAGATAATCATTCGGCTGCACCGTAAGGTGTGGGAGTAGGCAATTATTGTGGGAATGAACGTTACAAGATTAGCAGTCGTCCCCACACTATGAAAGGAGCCCATTAAAATGGCTAATGATAAAAATGAATCCATTACAATGGAAAATGGTAAGAAGGATACAGAGATCAAGTTCCGTTGTCCTATTGCAAAAAAAGCAGAATTCAAAGAATGTGCTGATGAAGTCGGTCTCACTATGAGTGACTTCATTCGCACGCTTATATTCGGCAAGGAAAAGCTTGTGATTCTCTCAAAAGGCGCAGAGATAGCAAAGGCACTGTTCCTTATTCACACTGACCTCGAATACTTCCGCAGCAACGGAGGTATTCCTGATGAGTCAGTAAGAGCTATAACAGAGGCTCTTAATGATGTATCTTCACAGCTTAATGCTGTCTCAGAAAAGCTAACAGACATTCACAACGATAACGAGGAGGCCGAGGCAGATGAGTAAACTCAACATTGTTTCAGCTGTTCTCAGATTCATAAACGGACCTAATGATGGTCCTGATTCATTAAGAGCAGTGTGTGGCTATGCCACAGATAAGGATAAGACCAAAGGAAGAACACTTATAGCCACACACGGATGTTCCCGTGAACATCCTGTTGAGGATATGCTGCGTAATAAACGTCTTCACAATAAAACGCATGGCAAGCAGTATGAGCATTTCGTGCTTGCACCGTGTCCTAATGGTTCGGACAAGTCGCCCGAAAATGTACTTAAAGCAGCAAAGGAGATTGTTGCTACGGTTTTTCCTGAGCATATGGCTGTTATCGCTGTTCACACAGACACCATAGTCATCCATGCTCATGCGGTGCTTGATGCTGTAAACGCAGTGACAGGTCGTAAGTTTTCACAGAGTCCTTCCGACCTGAACAGAGTTAAGCAGAAAGCGAACAACATACTTGTGAAGTACGGCTTCGAGATAATCACAGCCAGTGCTAATGACTTTGTTGACCATACGGACTACTCAAAAGAAGAAGGTTTTGACTTTCTTGAACTTGATGAATCAGAGATGATTTCAGAGTCCGACGTTGAGGAAATATCGGAATATATGGATTCAACTAGACTCACAATTACACCTAATCTTTTCAGCGGCTGGGATTATCCCAGATACATTAATAACAATTATGGAGGTTATAATATGAATAATGTAAACTATCCACGCTATATGTCTCAGGCACAGGCTACGCCTGCTTCAGATCCTGCAACAACAACTCCTGCTAGTGTTGGCGGAAAGGAAACTGGACAAATGATGATGTTAAATTTTAGCACTGATCCTTCAGCTCCTCCAGTTATACTTATACCGGATGATAACAGTGCTACTGAAGCAAAGTCTGAAATAGCACCTACGGGTTACGGTGCGCAGGAGATACAGAATCCTTCTGTTCCTACACCCACTGTTGAGGTTGTTACCTCAGAACTCCCTGTAGCACAGCCTACTCAGGATATGATCGTTCCCGCTACTTCATATGATACTGTTTCAACAACAGTCTCACCAGCAGTAAATAACTATCCCAATACGTCGGTAGTAACTAGCCCGATCTTCCGCATCAAGGGAAATCCTGATTCTAATCTTGCAGGCTTTAACGAGCTTGTTGAGTATACTATGGCTGACGCACAGAAACGTCAGCGTGATGTTGCTAACCTTGCCCTGGCTATGCAGAAATACGGTCAGCAGACTGGCTATCCGTCAAATGTATCAGTATATGCCGGTCCTATCTTCGACATTGATATGACAGGTGGCATGTATCAGCCACTGCCCGCATATGATACTAATCAGTCATTACCAGGATATGATACGAATCCGTGTTTGCCCGGATATAATAAGAATAAGTTTTAAGACCGTGGTGCGCCCTTCGGGGCGCTTCCCCGATTCAATTATATAACACTTAAATCCTAACGTCAAGTGAAAGGAGAGATAATTATGTTGACAACCGAGAACGCATTTCAAGAATATCCTGATATCATTTCGGTGAAGCAACTTCAGGAGATGCTGCATATCGGTAAAAACAGAGCATTGGAACTTCTAAGAAATAATGAAATTTCGTGTATCAGGATAGGATACACGTTCAAGATTCCTAAAGTGAATGTGATAGAGTTCATTAATCGCAATGCTATCGGTAACTGAATATTTTCAAGTCTGCCGCAGGGATAAACTTGCGGCAGATATTTATAGGAGGGATAAACGTGAAGTATAGCATTCATATCAATAAGACGTTATGGCACGTTAGTTTTTATGTTAGGGATGCTAATGGAAAGAACAGGCTGAAGCAGCTGTCTACCGGAATCAAGGGATTAGATAACAGAGGGAATCAGATCAATAAGCGAAAAGCGGAAGAGAAAGCAAAGGAGATTATCGCTAAATTTGAGGGGACAATTGACAGTGAATATGGTGGCTGGACTCTGGATAAGTGCGTAGCCTACTGTCTGGAACTTAAGAAGTCTAAGTTGTCGCCGACAACATATAATGATTATCTTAGCGCTCTTTATAAGCATCTGACGCCCTATTTCTCAAAAAGGAAGCCTATACGCGAACTAAAACCAAAGGACATCGAAAACTTTTGCAGCTATAAGCTGGGCGAGGGTAAGAATCCTAAGACGGTAAATAAACTGCTAAGCCTTATCGGACCTGCATTTAGGTATGCGGAGAAAAATGATTTCATTATCAAAAATCCCATGAATGTAGTGGACAAGCCTTCTAAAGTCCGTTGCGAGACTCAATACTATACAGCTGAGCAGCTGAACACTCTCGCAAGGGCTGCTAAAGGTTCTTATATTGAAACGCCGGTTATACTTGCTATGGTACTCGGATTGAGACGCTCTGAGATAATCGGCATCACATGGGATAACATAGACTTTGAGAACAGGCTGATTCATATAAGACAGAGCGTGGTAAACGGTGATCCCAGTATAATGCCCAAAGGTACATACAAGGTCATAGGTAAAGCCAGTGGAAAACGTAAGCGTGATATTATATTGAAGACTATGCTCAAGACTGACAGCAGCGTCCGCAGCTTCACTATGAACGACGCACTGTACAACTACCTGAGGGCTCTTAAGGCTAAGCAGGATATTATGCCACGCGAGACAAAGGCGTATATGGAATTTGTGTGCGTGAATGCAGTTGGAGCACTTATAACGCCAGATGCAATAACATCACAGTTCAGGAAACTGCTCGACAGAAACAATCTGCCTCATATAAAGTTTCATGCTCTGAGGCATTCGTGTATCAGTCTTCTTGCCAACAACAACAGTTTCTCTATGAAGCAGATACAGGACTATGCAGGTCATAGTGACTTTCTTACGACTTTTAATGTGTATAGTCACAGCGATGATTCGGCTAAAAAGACTGAAATGGACTATATCACCAGTTGCTTTTCTGATCTATTCGGCACCGACAAAGAAGAATAAACAAAGAGCAGGTACTTCATATAATGGGAGCACCTGCTTATGTTATACATGCTTGCTTATCACTTCTCATAGCAGTATTCTTGACTTTTGGCGACAGTGCAGTGTATAATATGGATAGTAAGCAGGGAACTGTGATAAATCGGGATAAGGGAGGATTATTATGTGGAGCGAGTTTCAGTTCAATGAACCATATATCGGAGATGATGTTACAGAGATCAATGATGTCAAATTGCCTCGAAGCTATATGGATTTTATGAGAAAACATAATGGCGGCGAAGGAAGTATCGGGGAAACTTGGTTATCATTGTATCGCATTGAAGAATTGCAACAAATAAACGATGAATATGAAATTAAGAAATATTTACCAGAACACATAGTTATTGGTTCTGATGGCGGAGATGAATTTTACGGTATAGACTCTAACGGAATGTTTTTTAACGTTCCGTCATTGTTTGACAAACAGGATATAACTTATCTTTGCAATGATATGGAAACATTTGCAGAGAAGGTAAATGAATTTTGGAAAAATCTATAGTTGTATAAATCTTTATTCAGCTTAGTTCCGTGATAGATCAAAGCTTATGAAAATGATACAGAAAGTCCCCGCACTTGCGGGGATTTGTCACGTTTAAAAATATTAACATTAGGAAAGTATTAGGAAAATAACGAAAAAAGCACTTCCGATTTCTCAGAAGTGCCTATTTCATGAGGGTGGGAGATGGGATTCGAACCCACGGTCTTCGGGACCACAATCCGACGCTTTAACCAGCTAAGCTACACCCACCATATAAGATAAATAAAAACGAAGCTCTCCATTAGATGGAGACAAGTAACGGAGAGTCTCGAAATGGCGCGCCTTGCTGGATTCGAACCAGCGGCTTACTGCTTAGAAGGCAGTTACTCTATCCAGCTGAGTTAAAGGCGCACAGAAAAATTTAGCAGCCAAGGCTGCTAATAACTTGGAGCGGGTGATGGGAATCGAACCCACGTGTTCAGCTTGGAAGGCTGACATTCTACCATTGAACTACACCCGCACGGCGTTTCAACAGAAAATATTGTACCATACTGAAAATGAAATGTCAATAGCACATTAAAAAAACAGTCACATTGACTAAAAAAATGCGCTACTTATACTCATTCAAAGTCAAAATGCTGATTAACTGAGTAAATACCGTTTTTTTCTTAAAATATTGTCACAAACCTCCTTCAGGGAACGTCTAATTATGTAGAAGCAAAAAGTGACGGTTTTGTAATATAAAAGTCACGTTAATGTCACGTTTATGATGTAGTATGGTATATGGTAATGTACAGGAAAGCAGATCCGCTTCCGACGGGAAAAAGCAACAAAAAAAGCGTAAGTGTCTCGGGATTATCTAACGCGGATATAGTATTTGGTAAAGATTAAGTTAAAAACTCATTCGAATTATTGACAAGCCTTTGTCAAAGTTGTATTATAGTATTAAAGTGCTTTAAGCTTTTATTCTCTTACATATACACGGATTGTTTTTGAGAAGAATGATAAAAAGGCTTACAGCTATCTGAGACAGCGTGAAAATAGCTTCGCATACCTGAGCTGCCCGAACATGGGTAAGGCAAAGATACATGAACAAAAGATTTTTGTGAGGTTGTGTTTAAATGAAAAACAAGACAAAGGATCAGTGCGGCAGAAGAGGAGAGAGGGTGTTCAGCAATATATGCGTTTTCCCAAGCTTTATAGGAGTAATGCTCTTCTTCTTCGTTCCGTTCTGCATAGTTATATACTATTCCTTAATAAACAACCCAGTGCTTAAGGAATTTGTAGGGCTTGAAAACTACTTCAAGCTGTTCAGCAATGCCGCGTTCATAAAAGCAGTGAGAAATACGGCTTTCTTTTCGCTCGTATCAGTTCCGCTGGCAGTGGTGCTTTCTCTTGGGCTTGCAATACTTCTCGAACGTAATATCCCTGGGAAGAGCATATTCAGGACCTTCTTCCTTAGTCCTCTCATGGTGCCCACGGCTTCGGTAGTACTGGTATGGCAGGTAATATTCCATAATCACGGAACTCTTAATCAGCTGATAGAGCATTTCGGCGGCAATTCTGTGGACTGGATAAAATCTCCTTACGGACAACTCGTAATAATATGTATGTTCCTGTGGAAAAATCTCGGTTACAACATGATACTCTTCATGTCTGCACTGTGCGCTATACCGAGGGACATAATCGAGGTCGCAGACCTTGAGGGCGCAGGAAGCTGGTACAAATTCATACATATCAAGTTGAGATATCTTTCGCCGACAATACTTTTTGTGCTTATCCTCTCACTGATAAACTCCTTCAAAATATTCCGCGAGGTATATCTTCTCACTGGAAACTATCCGCAGGATAAGCTATATATGCTCCAGCACTTTATGAACAACACCTTCAACAGCCTTGATTATCAGAAGCTGTCGTCGGCTGCGGTGCTGCTGGCACTGGTAATGATAGTTATCATTGCGGTCCTCCTTATTGCCGAGAACATTTTCGGAAAGGATGTGGAGAACTGATGAAGCTGAAAAGACTGACACTGAGACACAAGCGCAGGGTGTTCAACTGCATGATACTTGTATTCATATTCCTTGCAGCTCTTGTGTTCCTTATGCCTACTGTTCTGACGATAGCCAATTCCTTCATGACGTCGAAGGAGATAACCTCCAACTACGGCGCCATGTTCAAGAATATGATATCGGGAAAGAAGGATATTATTTCCGAAAACGTAAATCTGAAATTCATTCCCGACAAGGTTACCTTTGCGCAGTACAAAGCCGTGCTGATACAGAATTCCGACTACCTTATGAAGTTCTGGAACTCGGTTATTCTTACGGTGCCCATAACAGTATTCCAGATGCTTGTGGCAATACTCACGTCCTACGGTTTTTCAAGATATCCCAACAAGTTCAAGAGCATTATCTTCTTTGCGTACATCATACTTATGATAATGCCCTATCAGGTAACTCTCGTTCCGAATTTCCTTGTAGCGGACAAATTTAATATGCTTGATACCCGCAAGGCTATCATACTGCCGGCGATATTCTCACCGTTCAGCATATTCCTCTTGACAAAGGTAATGCGAAGGATACCTGTATCCTATGTGGAGGCTGCAAAACTTGACGGAGCCAGCGAGCTCAAGATACTCACAAAGATATACGTGCCACTATGTAAGGGCGCTATCGTTTCCATATCGATGCTGGTATTCATCGACTACTGGAATATGGTGGAACAGCCTATAGTACTTATGAAAAACAACAACCTTCATCCGTTGTCGGTATTCCTATCAGAGATAAATACCGGTGATATCGGACTTGCATTTGCGGTGGGAACGGTGTATATGATACCTACGGTGCTTATGTTCCTGTACGGAGAGGATTACCTCGTAGAGGGAATATCCTATTCCGGTGGAATCAAGGGATAAGATACAATGAAGAGATATTCTTTCACAAGGAGAATCAATATGAACGAATCAAAAGAAGTTAAGGAAATACTTGCGGAGAGAGGTGCAGCGGAAACAAGCTCACTCGCAAGGAGAAGAGAGCTGATAAAGACGCTCATTATCGTATTTCTCGTTATAATGCTCATACTCACCTTCTTCTCGAATACAATAATGAACAGGTCTCTTGCTGAAGTAAGCACTGAGGCTGCAAACGCTGGAAAGCTCGTAGAGCGCATCAGCCGGACAGGCGTGGTAGAGTCTAACCAGTCTTACGACGTTGCAGTGGACAGTAGCAAGACCATAAAGAAGATACATATTAAGGTCGGTCAGGAGATCAAGGCAGGTGACGTTCTTTTTACGGTGGATACCGTTAGCAGCAAGGAGCTCGAGTCCGAGGAAGAGACACTGGAAAGCGCGAAGCTTGAGTACCAGAAAGCTCTACTCACTCTGCCTACCGATTATACCGCTGAAAATCAGAAGATAAGGATACTGCGTGAGGAGCTCAGCTCTCTTATCGCAAAGCGTGACGCCGCAAGAGCCAATGAGGGCGTAGCCTCTGCGGCAAGGAGCGAGTACAACAGAAACAAGGCAGAGTTCGAAAGACTTACCGATGAAAGGACAAATTACGAAAGCACTGTAAGAATGCTTGACAGCGATTCGTTTGCGGACGCAGATATAGAGCTTATTGGCAACCTCGCTTCGCTTTATTTCACTTATATCTCCGCTGAGGAGGAGTATACTGCAGCCTACGGCATATACGAAAAGGCTGTTGAGTCAGGCGAAAATGCCGAGATAGCAAAGGCAGATGCAGATGCCAAGCAGGCTGTAAGGGATTCCGCCAGGTCGGCTTACGATGAGGAAAAAATGTCTGTTCGCAGCGACCTCGTTGCAAGACTTGCCGAGATAAAGAGTACGTCCGCAGAGCTTTCTGCCAAGATAGAGGAATATACCGCAAATTACGGAAGCAGTAGCGAGGAATCTTACGAAACTCTTGCAGCAAGTGTTATTGCAAAGCAGAATGAGCTTGAATCCGAGCTAAATTCTCTTGCACAGACCCAGAAGAAGGACTCCATTGACGATCAGAAAGCTGCCCTTGACCTTGATGCCCAGAAAAAAGCGCTTGACAAGATGCAGGAGAAATTCGATAAGAAGAAAAAGGAAGCAAAATCTACAGAGGTCACTGCAAAATACGGTGGCGTCGTGAGCTCCATAAACGCAAGGCTTGACGAAAGTCCGATAGATGGCGTTCCAGCCGCGACTATAGATCTCGTTGAAGACGGATTTACTATCGTTCTTACGGGAGTTGAGCTAGAAAAAGCTAAAAAGCTCAAAAAGGGCATTTCTGCCGATGTGCTCAACAATTACAGGGGCGATGTCGAGGTTACTCTAAAGGAGATAAAGAATGACACGGCGTCAGGCTCGAAGTACAGACAGCTCGTATTTGACGTAAAGGGCGATGTTGTTGCCGGCGACAGCCTGAATCTTTCAATCCCTTGCGGAAGTGGCACCTATGACGCTATCATACCGAAGAGCGCCTACAGATCAGATAACAACGGAGGCTACGTATATATTGTAAACTCAAAGAATTCTCCTCTCGGGAACCGTTATTACGTTGAAAGGGTAGAGGTCAATCTCGCAGCCGAGGACGAGACCTCGTGTGCTATTGAAGGTGCTATCGGCAGAGGAGACTATGTTATTACCGCTTCAAGCAAGCCAATTGAACCGGGAGTTCAGGTCCGCATGAAGGATAAATAAGGCGGTGCGGACCTTATGAAAAAAAAATACAGACTGGGACAGATGATAATTGCGGCTGTCAATGCCGTAGCTGTTTTAGGTACGGTGATATTGACCGTTACTGGCGGCAATATGGCTCAGTCCCAGAGATATAATTACGCCGCGGAGCGCTGGAGGAACGGCAGCGACAAGGAATTCTCGCAGGTAAGCTGCTTTTTCAGTGAAGACGCGGAGTTTGAAACGAATGATGCCGAGGGCGTTCGACAGATGCTCACAGATAAGCTGAGGGATGTAGCCATAACTCCTGAGGAGGGAAAGAAGCTCATTCCTCATGCGTACAGTGCCGTAGCCGGCAGAAGCATGGTCACCTGTGAGATATATGGCAAGTCTGAGGCGGAGATAACGGCTGTGGGAGGAGATTTTTTCCTGTTCAGGGACTTTGATCTTCTGGGAGGAGCCTTCTTCTCAGACGAAAGCTCCATGAAGGATGGTGCAGTTATCGATCGCGACCTTGCATTCGCTCTTTACGGCTCTGAGAATATTG
This sequence comes from Ruminococcus sp., assembly GCA_017961625.1. Lineage (GTDB taxonomy): Bacteria > Bacillota > Clostridia > Oscillospirales > Ruminococcaceae > Ruminococcus. The sequence goes on from JAGCWY010000077.1 coordinate 13,010, forward strand.
CCGGCAAGAAGATATATATTGGAAATACCGAGCTTTTCGTTTCGGGAGTTATAGATACCCCCTCAACAAAGGCTGAAAAGAAATGCAGGGAAAAAACACCTCAGATGTACATATCCTATTATGCTGCTGGACTGATATTTGGCTCCGGAGGCGGCTACAGCATGGACTTCACTGACGAAAGGGACGAGTTCAGTATGGTCACCTGCTATGAATGTGTATCCCCCGAGCCAGTGGAGAACTTCACCTATAGCAAGGTAAAGGATTATCTTGCCGAATTATATAAAGGAAAGATCAGCATAGTAAACAATAAAGAGCGCTTTCAGCCTGAAAATAGGACGAAGGCTCTGAAAAAGCTGAGCGAGCTGGCAATAAGGAAGGACAGTATCGTATACCCTTACTGGGAGAACGCATCCCGACTTGTGGAGCTCAGGCTTTCATTTATCTATGGAGGGCGCAGGCTCCTCATTGCAGTAATGCTTATAACTCTTGTATGCTTTATCGTAAGAGGGTATATAAGGTTTAAGATAAAAAAACAAGATCTTAGACGGGCTGCCGAGGATATCTTCTCGGAGATACAGACAAAGCTGAGAAGAAGGCTAAATAAAAATGCAGAGCAGACCGGAAAGGAAAAGGCTCAGTAACTAAAGAAAAAATGAGCAGACAAAAGGAAGAAAAAATAAAAAAAAAGGAGTAATTATGAAAAAGACACTACTCAGAAGGATCGCCGCTACGACTGCAGCAGTTGCAGTCGCAGCTGGAAGCACATCATGCGGCGGAAAAAAAGAAAACAGCATCAAGGTAAAGCAAAAGGACAGCAAGCAGCTTATGTCTGCGGCTTACCGTGCAATTGAAATTGAGACAGATATTGACAATGTAAGCGATATCTACAGGCTTGATAACGATAATATCCTCATTACAGGAAGGTCAAACGAGGATTATTCGAGCCTTTTTTATACCACGGACAACGATTTCAGCGAATTCAAAAAATTGGATCTTAGTATCCCGACCATTGAGCACGGCAACGTTGATACTCAGTGCTCTGTGGCAAGCGACGGAGAGATACTTGTTCTTGCCTCATTCTATGAGTACGGTGAAGATGCTGATATCTATGATCCCGAGCTCTTTGAGAGCGAAGAGATAAAAGAAGACGGCGAAAAGAAGGAAGACGAAAATAAAGAAGATACTGACAAGTCAGAGGAAGAAAAGAAGGAAAGCGAGGAAGCTTCCGAGCCTGCAACTGCTGAGGTTTTAGAGGCTGAAAAGAAAGAGATCGCCTCTGAAAACGCTGATGAGGATGCAGACGAGGAGTTCGATGAGTTCGACGAAGACGACTATATGGATGAAGGTAAACATTATTCAAAGCTCTATGTAGTTGATGTCAACGGAAATATAAAGTCCGAAAAGGATGTAGAGGGAACTGATGCGCTGACTTACGGTGTTGGCAATATCGTTGCTATAGGCGGTGGAAAAGCTCTCATAACCGCATGGGACGAAGCTGGCGAGGCTCATTACGTACTGAATGCTGATGGTACTCTTGGAGAAGAGATAAAATGTGACGAGATAGATTATCTGTACGGTGTGGTCGCTGTGGATAAGGACACTCTTCTTATGTACGGCTATGCGCAGTCGGCAGCAGGCATGAAGTTCATATTCAAGGACAGCAATACCTTCGCTACGAAGGACGCTGATTTCAACTTTGACGATGCGTCTGATGAGTTCAGCAATGCTCAGTTCTATGCAGGTTCCGGAGACTATAAACTCTATGCCTCCACCTCCGAAGGCTTCTTCGGCATAAAGGAGGACGGAAAATCAGAAAAGCTTATAGACTGGATAGATTCCGACCTTGGATCCGGCAGCATGAGTACTTTCATAACAATGGAGAACGGTGACTTTGTTGCAGTATTCAACGACTATTACAGTAACAATGGTGGTAGCACGCTTTACAGGCTTTCAAAGCGTGATCCCTCAGAGCTTAGTAATGTCAAGGTGCTGACTATCGCATCGCTGAACGGAACATGGGAGCTCAACGAAAAGGTATCTGCATTCAACAAGGCGCACGATGATGTTCGCTTCAAGGTAATAGATTACAGCAAGTACGACGAGTATGATGAAGAGACTTATATGCTCAAGTCCTCTGGCGAAGATCAGTTCAAGAAGGATATCGTTGCAGGTGACGTTCCTGATATGCTCGTTTCATATTCAAACGGACCTGTCATGAGCCTTGCAAACAAGGGCCTGTTCGCAGATATGTATGAGCTGATTGACAAGGATCCGGATCTGAGCAGAGAGGACTTTTTACCGAATATTCTTAAGGCCGGTGAGTTCAAGGGAAAGCTTGTAGCATTTTCTCCTTCATTCTCGGTATCGACACTTGCTGTAAAGAAGAAATTTACTGACAAGGAAAACTGGACTGTAGACGATCTTATAAGCACTTACGAGAACCGTGCAAATAAGGATATGCACCTCATGGGCAACGATACAAAGGATTCCGTACTTGAGCTCCTTTATTATTCTCTCGGCGATTGCATAGATTACGAAAAGGGCACCTGTAGTTTTGATGATCCCGAGTTCAAGAAGCTTCTCACCTTCTGCGACGGCTTCGGTGCTTCACAAATGTTCGATGAGGATGGAAAAATATCATTTGATGATGATTATAGTGCTGAAATGGAAGAATACTATGGAAGTGCTGCATACAGCAAGGAAAAGGTGCTCATCTATCAGGACTATTTAGGCTATACCGATGGCCTCGTAAGTTTACTCAATGGCGATCTTGCAGGCGAAGACTTTACTCTTGTAGGCTATCCTTCTAATGACGGAAAGGGCGGAATAATCAGCACAGAGCAGACCTATGCTATTCTTTCAACATCTGAAAACAAGGAATATTGCTGGGAGCTAATAAAAGGAACCGTAACTGAAGAGGTCGATGATGAGAATATGAGATATAACTATGGCTTCTCGTCTCTTAAGAAGAACTTTGATAAAACCCTTGACACGTGCATGAGCAAGCCTTACTACATAGATCCAGACGGAAAGAAGACAGAGTATGAGTATTCATATTACGATGGAACTAACAGTGTGGATATAAAGCCTCTTACAAAGGAGCAGAGAGATTTCATATCCGATTATATCATAAACAGCACCAAGGCAGTGAATGACTTTGGCTCTGAGGTTGAGAACATAATACAGGAAGAAGCAATGTCCTATCTTAAAGGCGAAAAGACAGCTGATGAGATAATTACAACACTTCAGAGCCGTATTTCTCTCATACTCAGCGAGCAGCACTGACGGGGCAAGGACAATAAATAATCGTATAAAAACAACTTTCTTAATTTTAGGCACTGTCGCATATTACTGCGACAGTGCCTTTTCCTTTATGGGCATATATTGACAAAAAAATGCAGAAATGATATACTTAATACGTTATATGGTTCGGCAGATTATTTTGAGGACAGTGAAGCGTATGAGTAAACGGGCAAGGATAATATTTGCGGCTGTCATGCCCTGTGCGGCTGCGGCTGTTTTTATATTCAGGGACTATATCATAGGTCTTGAGAGATATTTCAAAGGGTGCTCTTTCTATTCCGCCACAGGATATCTCTGCCCAGGCTGTGGGAACACAAGGAGCGTCAATGCCCTCTTGCATGGGCATATTCTCACCTCTGTAAGAAACAACCCAGTTATACCGTTCTTGCTTCTGCTGTTGCTGCTTGTTTATACCGAGAACCTCTTTGCGCTATTCGGCAAGAACATAAGGTTGTTGTCCTCAAAGATAAGATACTGGGTAATAATTTCCAGCCTTTTTGTAGCCTTTTATATACTCAGGAACTTCCTGCCTGCTCTTAGTCCTGTATGATATGGACGTCATCGCTCCTGACAGTTCAGGAGCTTTGTTTTTTCAAAAATGATGACAAATCACAATAAATGTGGTATAATATATTTTATTACGTATTATCTTTTTCGGAGTGTTTAAAATGAATAAATATAAAAAGCTTGTATTCAATACAGGTATATTTGCAATAGGCACATTTGGCTCAAAGATACTCGTATTGCTGCTTAACCGTTTATATACTGCTAATCTCAGCTCAGACAGTATGGGAATAAAGGGACTTCTTATTACCGCTGCTCTGTTTTTACAGCCGATATTTACATTCGCTCTGCAGGAATACCTTATCCGCTTTGGACTTGATAAGGATTATGATAAACGTGAGGTATTCAATACTTCAGCAGTAATGACTGCCGCAGGCATGGCGCTTATGACGCTGGTACTGCCCTTCCTAGGCTATATCCCAGCGCTTGACTTTATAAAAGGATATACAGTGCTTCTTCTGATATACGTTGTAACTTCATCGTTCCGTATGCTGTGTCAGCAGTTTGTACGTGCCCTTGACAAGGTAAAGCTTTTTTCCATAGACGGTATTTTTGCGGCGCTGACGCTGCTTGTATTCAATATCATATTCATATCCGTTCTGCATTGGGGTGTAAAGGGCTTCATGCTGGCGACAATTCTTTCCGATCTATGTTCCACGGTATTCCTTTTTACTGCTGCGAAGCTGAGGAACTATACCGGCGCAGAATTCTTTAACAGGAAGTTGGCAGCGGAGATGCTGAGATTTGCCGGTCCCTTCATACCGACTATAGTAATGTGGACTATAACAAGTCTTTCGGACAGACTTTTCATAAATAAGTTGCACAGCGATTATTATCAGCTTGGGAAATCGGCTGCGGGAATATATGAATGTGCAAATGTAATACCGAACCTCATTTCTATGGTATCCACTATTTTCTATCAGGCATGGAGTATGTCTGCAATAAGTGAAAACTCCTCCACAGATAGGAACAGGTTTTACGGAAAGGTCTATTCAGCTTATGAAGCAATGCTTTTCATTGCTTCGGCAGCTCTGCTTATTATAGTAAAGCCGGTTACCTCGATATTTATGGTGTCAGATAAATACAGTGAATATGCCACTGTATACCGGTATACACCTATACTGATAGCGGCTGTGGTTTTCATGAGCCTTAACCAGTTCCTAGGAAGTATATATTCCGCTACAAAGCATCCGAAAAACTCCTTCTGGACAGCTCTTGTTGCCTGTGGAGTAAATCTCCCCATGAATTTTTTCCTTATTCCGTTATGGGGTATACAGGGAGCGGCAGTTGCTACTCTTTTGAGCTATCTGATATGCTTCTGGGCTCGTATAATCGACGCGAGGTATTATGTACCATTCCACTTTGATGGCCTGAAAAACCTTGCAAATACAGCCATACTGCTCGGAATGTGCATTATGATGATTTTTGAAGTCAAGCTTTATATAGTATGGATGCTGCTCCTTGCAGCGGTTATAGCAGCTCTCAATTACAAGGCTTTGCTTATAACCGTGAACAAGCTCCTCAAAAGGAGTTGAATCCTGCACATACGTCATTAAACAATGAAAATCAAAATAAAAGGAGGGCTTATTATGCCGACACCACACAACAATGCAAAGAATGGCGATATCGCAAAAACGGTTCTCATGCCAGGAGACCCACTAAGAGCAAAATTCATCGCCGAGAACTATCTCGAAAACTCCGTCTGCTACAACGAGGTCAGAGGTATGCTTGGCTTTACTGGTACCTACAAGGGCGTTCCTGTTTCCGTGCAGGGTAGTGGCATGGGTATGCCTTCCATAGGTATATATTCATGGGAACTTTTCAACAGCTACGGCGTGGATAATATTATCCGCGTTGGTACTGCCGGATCGGTAGCGGATAATGTGGAGCTTCGCGACATAGTTATAGGCATGAGTGCGAGCACCAATTCAGCGTATGCTTCACAGTATAGGATTCCCGGCACTTATGCTCCCACAGCATCGTGGAAGTTACTCTCGGCAGCTGTAAAGGCAGCAGAGGAAAAGGGCAGTGCCTTCCATGTTGGCAATATTCTTTCGAGTGACACATTCTACGACGACGCCAACAGTCTTGCTGACTGGCAGAAAATGGGAGTACTGGCTATTGAAATGGAGGCTGCTGCACTTTATATGAACGCAGCAAGAGCTGGAAAGAACGCCCTCTGCGTACTTACAGTATCGGACTGCCCACTTAAAGGATTATCAACAACTGCTGAGGAGAGACAGACTACTTTCCGTGAAATGATGGAGATCGCGCTTGAAGCGGCTATATCTCTCAAATAAAAGGGGAATCTGGGAAATTTAAAAATTAATATTAGTTTAAGATTACTTTAAGATTATTTTAAGGTTGAAACGGTATATTATAAGTGGATTAAGTAATCCCCCAATTCCCCTTCTATATTTATTCATTTCATTTTTCTTAGGCTATGCATTATATGCATAGCTTTTTACTTTTTATGGATAATTGACTTTTGCGGATGCGTGCGGTATATAACCAGTGCGGAGCTTAAAGGAACTTCAGAAGAAAAGGTTGTTGTCAAGGATGACGCTATGGAAAGGAACGATAAAGCTAAGGAAAAGATAACAGTAAAAGATGAGAATGATGTTTCTTCTGAGAATGAAAGCAGGAACAGCTTCGGCAGGAGCTCTCTTATAATGGGAATTCTCGCAGTGCTTGGCTGTATATGCTTTTACGTGGTGGGTATACCCTTTGCGCTGATTGGGATAATTTTCAGCATTATTTATACTGGACGGCAATGGCAGAAAAAAGGCCGTAGTCGGACTTCTGCTCAGCATCGCCATGATGGTTTTCGGTTATATGATATGGGATACGAAAACAGGTGATATTTGAGCGTTCATCAAGACCTGACTAAGGTACTGACGACTACAATGTATGATACCCGTCCGATTGCGCGGACGGTTTATGGGGGGATGCAAGCATCGACCACAATATTTTTTGAAAACATATTTTGATACGGCTTGTATTGTGAAATACTTATAATGCAAGCCGGTCACTTTTGTGCAAAAGGCAGTACTTCAAAGATTCAATGGTTTGACATTGAATTTCATTTCAGCCTATTATAAGACGTTTTTCAGAACTCGGAACAAAAAGCTTACATATAGGAGAATGATGCCGCGTTCATTATAAAAAGGCGCAGCAGTTCCTCGCCGGGAACTGCTGCGCCTTTTCATGGGGAAAGGGGAAGAGGATCAATCCTCGTTGTTTTTACTTGATTTCTTGAATCTGGACTTTTGTCCGAGATTAAGTGATATAGTGAGTATCTTGTCTGACTTGAAGAGCTTCAGCGCAAAGAACATCACTATTGCAAAAAATACTATCTGGTAAGCTAATCCACCCCAGAACGCGACATGATTGCCGAACATCAGGTTTGGCATAGCTGTGAAGGTGTGAGTGAAGGGGATAGCCCATATTATGAACTTTGCGGCTGTAGGAAGAGAGTTCACATCAGCGAACAAAGTTACTAGCCATGGTATCATGACCATCATCATTATGGGAAGTAGCATTGTCTGTGCAGACTTACTGTCATTTACCAATGCGCCGAGGATAATTGATATCGCAAGACATATCATAATGGTGATGAAGAGCTGTAATCCGATAAGCAGGTAATCTCCTGCGCCCAATGTAAGTCCCAACTGCTTCATGGCATCGCTGGACGAAATTACACTGGAAGCTGCAGACTGTATGCTATCGCTGACTTCCTCTGAGACAGCACTCGTCATTCCTTTTGTATAAGAGGAGAAACCTATCATCATCACTCCTGCATTGAGGAGAGCGACGATAGCAGCTGCCAGCATTTTGGCGGTTATTATAGAACCTCTTGAGATAGGTGCTGAAAGAAGAGTTTCAAGGGTTTTGTCAATCTTCTCGTTTGATATTGAAGCTATCAGCGACTGTGAGGTCAGCATAATGAGCATCATAACGATAAGAGGAAGTATCATATTCTGCGTGAGAAGCTTTGTCATTATAGACGAGCTGGAAATCTTCGCAGACTTGTCAGCAACTACAGTATGCTCTGTAACGGTAAGGGGGGCCTCGATAATACCGAGCTCCTTCTCAGACACGCCCTGTTGCTCTGCAAGCTTAAGAGCAACAAATCCGTTGATAAGTGATATCGTACCCTCTGTTCCTCCGGTCATTCCGCTGAATGTTGAAACTGACTGAACCTTGTTTATGGAAAGTATCTCGGGCTTTTTACCATTTTCCAATGTTTCACCAAAGCCCTTTGGTATCACTACGTAGCTTTTTAGCTTTTTCTGATTTTTAAAGGGAGCGGCTAAATCATTTTCATCAGCAGCAACAAAATTCACTTTACTGCCGTTTGAATTGAAGTATTCTAGCATTTCCTTGGTGATATCAGAAGCGTCCATATTGCATAAGTTTATCTGCGGATTCTTTGCGTCGTTCACTATCTCATTCGTGGCTGACTGCATAACGTTTCCCATTATAAGGAATACACTCAGAACGAATACGAGGGATATGAGCATCTGCTTGTTTATGAGCTCCGAGAGCTCCTTTTTGAGAAGGTTAATGAACTTCATTTTCGTTCACCACCTTTTCAAAAACGTGTTCGAGATTTGGAACACCGTAGCGTTCTTTTAGCTCGTCTGCTCTTCCGGTAACCATAAGGTGTCCCTTGGATATTATACCTATACGGTCCGAGACGAATTCTATCTCGAGCATATTATGTGACGAGAGAAGAAAGGACATTCCCTCTTCTTCTGCAAGCTTTTTTATCATCTTGCGTATCTCTATGGCGTTGAGCACATCGAGACCGCTTGTGGGCTCGTCCAGTATGGCAAGTTTAGGCTTGGTCATAACGGCTCTTGAAAGGAGGAGCTTGCGGATCATACCGCGGCTGTAGCTACCTATCTTGTCGTTGAGCCTGTCTCCTAGACCGCATATATTTTTTGCACGTTCAACAAAACCGTTTAGCTTGTCAATATCTGTTGTGAACAGTCCTGCCATGAATCTCAAGTACTTAATGCCCGTCATCTGCTTGTAGGCACCTGCTTCGTCTGGTAGGTAGGTTATACACTCACGAACCTTTTCCGGTTCCTTGATTATGCTGTGACCGGCAATTACAGCGTCGCCAGATGTAGGTGCAAGGAGGGTTGATATCATACGTATTGTAGTAGTCTTGCCGGCGCCGTTCGGACCGATAAGAGCAAATATTTCGCCCTCGCTTATATCAAAAGAGACCTTGTCCGCTGCTAGTACCTTTGTGTACTGTTTGGAAAGCTCTTTTACTTCTAAAACGTTTGCCAAAATATCTCTCCTTTTCATTGTGGAGTTTATATTGAATTTGTTGCTTTTTCTATTATTATAATACCACAAAAAGTACAAAAAGTCAATACAATGTGTAGAAACGAAAGTAAATTTTACACTTTTTTAATAATAATGAAATTTGCTCCTGAAAATTCAAAAACGAGGTGAAAAAAATTAGTCAAACATACAGTTTGAACAGCTAGTGTTTGTATAGTATTGTTATAAAACAGTATAATTAAGCTAAATCATAACAAGTAAAAGATATTATTTATATTTGCAACACACTGGTTTTCTTGACATTATACAATAAATTTGATATACTAACTTTAATGGATAATGGCAGTGATGAAAAGCTGCCTTCGGCTGTCTGTGCGCATAATTCCCAACGCAGGGGAGCGTGCGCTTTTTTGTTTGTTGAGGTAGCTGAAACGACGGAGATTCACGAAAAGGCGGTGAGCTTGCAATGAAGGAATATATGCGCAGAATAGCTGCAGGAGCGCTGTCGCTATGGCTGGTTGTAGTCTGTGGTACGCAGACTTCCGGAGCCTTTGCGGCTGAAAATAATGTATCCGCGGCTCTCGCCGGAGATTATTACAGAATAGAGCCACTTGACAGCAGCCTTCTTACATTCAGCGAGTATTATGACAAATACTCTGGGGAAGAGCGGCCCGACTGCGAGATAGTGCTGAATTCTGAGGACATTGCCTCAGCTGAGGGAGATATCACTACAGGCAGCTATACCTCCGACGACGGAGAGACAAGGGACAGGGTCGTATTGTGGAGCAGTGCTTCTGGCAGTCTGACCTACAGCCTGAATGTGCCGGAGACCGGCAATTACTGCATTATGGCGAATTATTGTCCAATGCAGTCGGGAAGTCCCGATATAGAGGTGGAAATGAGGATAGACGGCAGTCTTCCCTACGATACGGCTTCGCGCATATCTCTCGGAAGAGTATGGACAAATGAGCATGAGATATACACTGACAGCCGCGGAAATCAGGTGCGCCCTGCACAGGTGCAGCGCTCAATGTGGAAAAGCTTGGTATTCGGAGATCCTGACGGACTTTTTAGCGAGTCACTGTTCGTTTATCTTGAAAAGGGAAGTCATGAGCTTAGCTTTGCCTCTGAAAGAGCACAGCTTGCCATAGACAGCATAAAGCTCTTCAATCCGGAGGAATTACCGTCATATAGTGAATATGCGGCGTCGGCAGGAGCTACCTTTACAGCTGATAAAACTACCTCGGCGCTGTTCAGGATAGAAGGGGAGAACGCGGTATACAAGTCAGACCCTACGCTCTATCCAACATTTGACAACAGCAGTTACCTTGCCTCCCCATCAGATCCGAGAAAAATGGTTTACAATACTCTCGGCAGCGGAAACTGGAAAAAGGCTTTGCAGACGGTGACATGGGAGATACCCGAAGAGGAGATCAGCTCTGGTGGCTGGTATAAAATAGGTATAAAGGCAAGACAGAACCAGATACGCGGCTTTGATTCAAACAGGCGTATATATATCGACGGGAAAGTGCCATGCAAGGAGCTTGACCGTGTGAAGTTCAGCTACAGCAAGGACTGGTCGGTGGTAAGTCCAGAGGGAGTATACGTATGGCTGGAGGGCGGCAGGAGCCACACTTTTACTATGGAAGTCGTTTCCGGCGATATAGGCGAATATCTCCGCAGGCTGGAAGCTGATGTAAAGGAACTCAATATCTGTTACCGCAGGGTGCTGATGATAACAGGACCTTCTCCAGATAAATACACTGATTACTATGTACATGAAAAGATCCCCGGACTTGTAGACGAGCTCACAGGGATATCCACGGAGCTCAGAGATGTGCAGAAGGGTATAGAGGCACTTTCTGGCAGCAGGGGCACCGAGGCGGCTGTACTGGAGAATATGGCGGTGATACTGGACAAGTGTACTGAAAAGCCGCTGAGGATACCTAATTACCTTTCGCAGATAAAGGACGGTATCACCTCCCTGTCCGCATGGATGAGGGAAAACCGTGATCAGCCTCTTGAAGTTGACTATATAGAATTTGCCACAGCTGACAGGGCTTTTTCAAGTTGCAACGAGAAGCTGGGAAAGTCGCTGAAATTCGGATTTGATGCTTTTATAGGCTCCTTTTTTGAGGACTATACCACCCTTTCGGATATCGAAGGTGAGGATGCTATAGAGGTATGGGTGGCTCTCGGACGGGATCAGGCTCAGGTTGTAAAGGAAATGACCGAAAATAAATTCATGCAGGAGACGGGCATACCAGTCTCGGTGAATCTTGTCACTGGAGGAGTTGTAGAAGCCTCACTTGCAGGAAAGGGACCGGATGTTGCCCTATTCCTCGGGGGAGAGTTCCCTGTGAATCTTGCAGCACGTGGCATGCTTGCAGATATATCGAAGTTTGAGGACTTCGGCGAGGTGAAGGAGCGCTTCCAGATGAACGCCATGACTCAATATACATATAACGGAGGTTGCTACGGACTGCCTGTGAGCCAGTCCTTCCCCATGATGTTCTACAGAACGGACGTCTTTACTGAGCTGGGATACAGCTCACCGCCAGAAACATGGAAGGAGCTCATAGATATGTTGCCTGCTCTCCAAAGGAACTATATGTCCGCAGGACTGGTGCTTCCGCCAAACAATATATCTCCGGCTACGGAAACAGGTCATACCTTTGCTCTGCTAATGCTGCAAAAAGGTCTTAATTACTACAATCCGGAGCTGACTGCTTCCTCCTTCGATAAAGTCGAAGCTGTGCAGTCTTTTGAAGAGTGGACGGATTTCTATACAAAGTACTGTTTTGAGCAGACCTACGACGCATTCAGTCGTTTCAGGACAGGTGAATACCCCATAGTTATCGCAAATTATACCTTCTTCAATCAGCTCACGGTAGCTGCTCCGGAAATAAGCGGTTTATGGGACTTCTGTCCCGTACCCGGCACCGAAAGAGAGGACGGCACGGTGTCTCATGCGGCAAATTCTAACGGCGCAGGAGCTGTTATATTCAATAAGGTAAAGAACAAGGAGAATGCATGGGAATTCGTCAAGTGGTTCACGGATACAGAGACGCAGGTTGAGTTTGCTTCACAGATAGAGGGGCTTCTTGGAACTATGGGACGCTTCGATACCGCGAATGTAGAAGCACTGGAACGTATGTCGTGGTCTGACAGTGAGCTTGAAAGGCTACGCGCACAGCAGGAGGAACTGGATGAGATACCTATAACACCTGCTTCTTATGCGGTGACGAGAAATATAATGAATGCATTCAGAGAGACCATAAACGAGAACAGGAATCCCCGTGATACCCTTATATGGTACAACAGGGACATAAACGAGGAGATAACGCGAAAGCGTAAAAATCTCGGCTTTAGCGTGGAGCCTACGTAGGTTAACCACGTGGACACTCATGATTTCGTTCTCTACTTTCAAAACTGATAATCATATATCGCTTATGGCACTACAAATTTCACATTACGAATTAATTCTGCCTTACTTGGCGTACCGAAAGTAGGGGCGGATATTATCTGCCCGCTGATGAACGGAAAATCTATCGGAGCGATGTGGGTATCGCCCTCACAAAGTGTTGAAAAGAACAGGAGTGTATGGAAAATGGCAGTAAAATCAAAAAAGCGCAGCAAAGGCGAGCTGTGGCGCGATATAAAGCGCAATAAAGCCTGCTATGGCATGATAGCGCCTTTTATGATATTTTTTATCTTATTTACTGTGATACCGGTAGTCATGTCCCTGCCTATGGGCTTTACCGACTTTGATATGGTCAGCACTCCGAAGTATGTAGGACTATCAAACTTTGCTACCCTTTTCCTTTCTGACAAGATATTCATACGCTCCATAAGGGTAACGCTGGTGTTCGCTCTCCTTACGGGACCAGTTAGCTACGTGCTCTGCTTCCTGCTGGCATGGCTAATAAACGAGATGCACCCTAAGCTGAAAACCATATTCACGCTTATATTCTACGCGCCGTCAATGGCTAATGTATATACGGTATGGCAACTCATATTCAGCGGAGACATGAACGGCTATATGAACTCTTTTCTCATAAACCTCGGTATAATAAGCTCGCCTGTACAGTGGCTCACCGATGGCAGATATATCCTCGGCGTCACTATAATAGTACAACTGTGGATATCTCTCGGAGCAGGCTTTCTTGCGCTCCGCGCAGGATTTCAGAATATCGACCGCTCCATGTACGAAGCAGGCGCTATAGAGGGTATACATAGCCGCTGGCAGGAGCTCATATACATCGTTATACCTTCAATGGGACCTCAGCTTATGTTCGCAGCGGTCATGCAGATAGTCAGCTCGTTTACCGCAGGCACTGTGGCACAGAATCTTGTGGGCTTCCCCAGCACTGACTATAAGGCACATACTATCATGACCCACGCCTTCGACTACGGCTGGCAGCGCTTTGAAATGGGGTATGCTTCGGCGATATGCATGATATTATTTATCGCTATGTTCCTGTGCAGCAGGCTTATAAGCAAGGTCCTCGGCAAATATACGGACTGAGGAGGCGGAGCTTTGGCAAATACTGATATATTGAAGCTTCGCGCTTCAAACAGACAGGCAGGAAGGAAAAAGGGCGGCACGGCAGCTATATTCCTTCTGCTGCTAATACTCGGATTATTTATGGCTATGCCTATATACCTCACTGTGGTGATGTCGGTAAAGCCTGTGGAGGAGCTTTTTGTGTTTCCTCCAAAGCTGTATGCCGTAAGACCTACACTGGACAATTTTAGGGATATGTTCAGGGTACTACATCAGAACAGGGTACCCTTTTCACGCTATGTATTCAACAGCATATTCGTAACTGTCGCGGTGACAGTATTGCAATGCATATTCTCATCTATGGCTGCATTTGTGCTTGCAAAGTGCAGATTTCCTGGTAGCAGAATCATAAACGGTATCATAGTAGTTGCTCTACTCTATCAAAGCAGCGTAATTTACATTATGCAGTACATCGTCATGGCGAAGCTACATATGATAGATACCTACATGGCGCTTATATTTCCTGCAGTTGCCTCGCCTATGGGACTTTTTCTCATGAGGCAGTCCATAAGTCAGGTGCCTGATTCCATAATAGAAGCTGCAAAGGTGGACGGTGCAGGACTTTTCAGAATATGCTGGCAGATTGTCATCCCAAATCAGAAGCCGGCGCTGATGACTTTGATAATATTCGCTTTTCAGGGCGCATGGAACATACAGACCGGTTCGGTGGTATTCAGGGAGGAGTATAAAACGCTCCCCACCGTGGTATCGCAGGCGGCTGCTTCAGGACTTGCGAGGGCAGGAGTGGCAATGGCGGCGGCTGTATTCCTGTTGGTGCCTCCTATAGTGATATTCATGCTGGCACAACGTCAGGTCATCGAGACTATGGCACATTCAGGAATCAAAGAGTGATTATTGCAGGAGGGGCACCGTGTGCGTTCCTGCATAAAAAGCAATAACCATGTGTATGGGGTGCGATGCTTGCATCGCTCCTGCAAACAATACCAAAGGGAGTGAAGCAAATGAAAACAAAACTGAAAAGATGTATAACAGTGCTGTCTGCATTTGCTGCACTTGCTCCCGTTAATGTATCACTGGCAGTAGCGGCAGGCGAGCCGGCTGAGAGTTACAGTTATGACCGTTGGGGAGATGCTGTTCCCTCTCAGGCAGGATATACAGCAGAACGTGCTGTTTCTGGCTATGACCTCAAAGTGGGAGCATTCGACAATCCTTCCGATATATTCATAGACAGTAGCGGCGTGGTATATATAGTGGATACCGGCAACGACCGCATAGTGACAGCTGGGGCCGGACTTGACGCCTCGGAACGCATATACGATAGCTTCACTATGCCTGACGGCTCTAAAACAAGGCTGAGTAAGCCCATGGGAGTATATGTTTCCGCTGAAAACGGCTACATGTACATTGCAGATACTGAGAATTCGCGCATACTCGTTTCGGATACCGACGGATATATTCAAAAGGAGATACTAAAGCCGGAGTCAGAGGTCTACGACCAGAAGCGCACCTTTTTGCCTCAGAGAGTGGTGGCGGATAAGGCAGGAAATATTTATACCGTTCTTGGAAATATCACAACAGGCGCGGCTATGTTCTCACCCGACGGTGATTTCATGGGATTTTATGGCGCTAATCGTGTTGAAGCCACGGCAAAGGTGGCTTGGAATTATTTTAGAGGTATTTTTATGTCCGACGAAAAGAAGGCTCTGAGAAAAAGGACTGTCCCCACGGGTATCACGAGCTTTGATATAGACGGGGATTTTATATTCACTTGCACCTCGTCGGCTACACAGTCCACCGATGTCGTCAAGAAGCTGAATGCAGCCGGAAAGAACATCTTTGCTGGACTTGACGTCTCCTTTGGTGATCATAAGCCGATGTATGACAGCTCTCAGAATAAGCTATACTCCACATCTATCGTGGATATAGATATTTCGGAGGACGGCTGCATAAACTGCCTCGATTTTACCACCGGCAGGGTATTTCAATACGACGAGGACTGCAATCTCCTTTTTATTACAGGAGCCATAGCAAAGCAGATCGGCGGTTTCGACCATGCTACGGCTGTGGAATCTTTTGATGACAGGCTCTACGTCCTCGATTCCTCTAAGGATACGGTGACGGTATTCAGAGAGACTTCCTTCGGAGAGACAGTACACAGGGCTGCGGCTCTGTATAACGCAGGATATTACGAGGAGGCTCTCGATCCGTGGGAGGACGTTCTTGCAAGGGATGGAAACTACCTCCGGGCTTACGTTGGTGTGGCTTCTGCACTTCTTAGGAAAGGCGATTACAAAGAAGCCATGAAGTACGCAAAGCTTGCGGATGCAGGAGATATATACAACAAAGCCTTCGAGGGCTGGCGCAGGGAGTTCCTGAGAGAGCATTTCACAGCTTTTGCAGTTGCGGCTGTACTGCTCGTTGCGGCTCTGATAGCATTGGAAAGGTACAGGAGAAAACGGAGAGCTTTGGCAAATACCGTAGAAAAGGAGGAAGGGCGGCAATGATGGATCTTACGCAGCGGCAGTGGGTAAAGCATACTGTAATGCACCCCTTCGAGGGCTTTGAGGATATGCGCTGGAAGAAGTCCGGTTCACTTAAAATAGCCCTGCTAATAGTATTGTTGCTCTTTTTCGGTAAGATAGCCTATGGAAGACTTTACGGCTTCCAGTTCTATATATCTTATGACAAGACCTTCAATATCATACCCTATATCGTGCGTAGCTTCATATTTTTCGGTGCATGGGTCGTAGGAAACTGGGCTGTGTGTACTCTACTTGACGGTGAGGGTACCATCAGGAATATATGCATATACAGCGCTTATGCACTGATACCATATGTGGCACAGCTCTACATAAATGTTGTACTGTCCCATATACTCATACGCGACGAGTCTGTATTCATGCAGATAATAGAACTCATCGGCACATGCTGGACAGTACTGTTGCTGTTTTCGGCGATAAAGACCGTTCATCAGTACTCATTCGGCAAGACTGTGCTAGCTGTGCTCCTGACCATAGCAGCTATGCTCATAATGCTTTTTCTGCTCGTACTCTTCATGTCATTGATACAGCAGGTATATATATTCATATCCACCGTTTACACTGAGCTCTCATACAGGGCAAGAGTCTGAAAGGCGACGTTTATGGGAACAAGATTAAAACGACTGCTGTTGTGTCTGCTAACTGTTGCGTCAATGACTGTTTCGGGTAGCGTTTATGCTGACGGTGATGATAATACTGCTGATAAAGTGAACGCGGCGGAGACTGCCGCAGAGGACGGCTATGAAGCGTCAAAGCGCTCTGAGACCGTGGAAAAGGCGGAACTTTCGGCTGAGGATGCGGAGAAATATCTTAGAAAGATAGACTCCTGCGACGGCTATGACGTATACTTCAAAAGCAGCGATTATGATGATATTATGTGGGAGTCAGTCGGCGGAAAGCCGGAGAGCAAAAAGGATTATACTTCTGAGCAGCAGCTAATCGCTGACAAGATAAGCGAGCTTAAAAAGCTTGGGGAGCTGGTCATCATCAACAGCATGAGCGGAAAGGCGGCTGCTTCCTTCAATAAGGGTAGAAGTTGCGATGAAGGGGTACTCTATGTCAGCGAGGCGGGCAGATATTTCCTCATTATCGATGAGGACTTCAGCAGGGTCATAAGGCTCAGAGAGATAGTCTCCTCCCTTGATAGCAGTTACGCTTTCATATCCGCTGACGGGAAAACACTTGAGCTTCTTGACAAAGATATGAAAATCACGGATAAGAGCTTTTTATACAGTGGCACAGAGGATGGAAAAAGAGTGTACAAGTCCTCTGACGGTAGCTTTGCATGGCTTACTGCCGACGGCAGACACTATCTTGGAGCTTACCGGTATAGTGCGGAGAGTGACAGGCTGCGCATGATAGTTGATGACAGGAGCGCCTCCTTCGGTATAGAGAACAAGGAAAACGGTTATATATGGTGGTCTTCACCGCTTGAAGCCTCACAGGACAGGATAGCCACAGGACTTGTTGCCGACGAACTCCGTTCCTCGAATATGCTTCGCTACGGCATACCCATGAGCCGTTCCGGCAACAATATGCTCCGTTCGGCTAACGGTAAGGACTGTGACATCGCAGTCAGCGATATCGAAAACGGTATCCGCATAGTTTACGATTATACCGAAGCAGGCTTTACAGTGCCTGTGGAGTACACCATAGAGGACGACCACCTCAGGGCGAGTGTAAGGGTCTCGGAGATAGTGGAGAGTAATCCTGCAAATATCGCTACCGAAATGACTGTTCTCGGCAGCTTCGGAGCAGCCTCTGACAAGGAGGAGGGGTATTTTGTTATCCCCGACGGCTGTGGAGTTCTTGTGCGCTTCAACAACAAGCGCTGCTTCCAGAACAATGTTTATCAGCAGCGTGTCTATGGAAATGATGTTACCGCAGTCCCTCAGAACAGGGGCGCGGTCACTGAGCAGATATACCTGCCAGTATACGGTATAGTCAAGGAGGGCAACGCCCTCCTTGCAGTTGCAGCTAAAGGTGATTCAAATGCCTATATCACTGCAAATGTATCGGAGCAGTCGAAGAGCAGCTACAATATATGCAATTTTACGTTTATACTCCGGGGCACTGACAGCTTCTATATGTCAGGAAACAGCCACGACAAGTACACAGTTTTCGAAAGCGGAAGCATAAGATCGGACGATATTGAAATGCTGTACTATCCGTTATCGGGAAATGATGCGGACTATACTGGCATTGCCGCACGCTACAGGCAGTACCTCACTATGGAGAAGGGCGTTGCTGTGAAGAGCAGGGAGGATAACGCTCCTTTATACCTTGACCTCTACGGCGGGGTTATGAAGAAAAAGCCAATCTTCGGCATACCTCTATCCATGAAGACCTCTGTTACCTCATACGAGCAGGCAGCTGAGATAATCAGCAGCCTCAGGGACAGGGGAGTGGATAATATGGTCGTTTCCTACAACAACTGGACAGGTGACGGCATAAAGAACAAGGTGGATACGGGGGCAAAGCCCTCCGGAAAGCTCGGAGGCAGAAGGGAGTTCAGAGACTTGACAGACCTTTTGGATGAATGTGGTTACAACTTCTATCCCGTGTCTGACAATAGGAACTTCCGCTCGGGAAACGGCTACTTTTCATTTACTGATACAGCAGTGAGGATATCGGGCTCATATTCACGTATAGTAAGCTACGACAGAGCTTACGGTATACCGGACGGCTTCCGGAAAAACCTGTCCCTGCTTTCTCCGGGATACTACGGAGAGGTGCTAGGAGGTATCTCGGAGAGTTACTCAAAGGCAGGACTTAACGGAGTTTCTCTTGCAAGCCTTACCACCTCGCTTTACGGGGATTACGGCAAAAAGAAGATATCGAGAGCCAGAGCTGAAAGGCTTGTTGAAGAGGGCTATGCGGCTGTGAACGAAAGTCTTGAAGGCGGGATACTTGCAGAGGGAGCCAATGCGTACGCTCTGCCTTATGTGAGTCATATAACCGGAGTGCCGATGTCCTCCAGCAGGTTCGACCTCTTTGACGAGGATATACCCTTCTATCAAATCGTGATGCACGGAGTTATTCCTTATTCCACGGAGGCTGTAAACGGAAGTCCCGACCCAGAGGTGTTGTTGCTTATGGCGGCCGCCACGGGAAGCAGTCCGAGCTACGATATGATATATGAGGAGACCAACGTACTCAAGGACACGGAGCTCGACGGGCTTTACTATGCAAACTACAGGTACAATATCGAAAGGGCTGCGGAGCAATATGTCTTGCTGGAGCCACTGCTAAGCGAGGTCTCGGACAGCTTCATCACCGGATACCGTAGAGATGGAGACGTAATAACAACAGTATATTCAAACGGCAAAAGGGTCGTGACAGACCTTGAAGGCAGGACTGTGCAATGGGATGGCGGAAATATCTCATTGGACACACAGCCATAGAAAGGAGGAGAGAGGGTTGAGCACAGAGCCTGAAAAAAGCGGTGAAAAACGGCGGATAATGTCGTATCAGCGTAGAAAATCACTTTACGGCTATGGCTTTATCGGGCTGTGGCTAGTAGGAACTATTCTTTTCTTCCTCGTACCTCTCGGCAAGTCGCTGTGGTACTCCTTCTGCGATGTATCTGTGGATCCCGGAGCTCTCCGCACGGAGTTCACCGGTATACAGAACTACCTGACTGTACTCAATGAGGACCCGTACTATACGGAGTACCTCGGCAGCGTGCTGCTGGAGACACTATGGAAGACGCCTCTCATACTAGTATTTTCGCTTTTCATAGCGGTGCTTCTCAATCAAAAGTTCAGGGGCAGGACACTTGCAAGAGCTGTATTTTTTCTGCCGGTGATAATCGCTACGGGTCCAGTTTTCAGGATAATCAGCGGGGATATGAGCTCCACGGGAAACACTGGTGCGGAGCAGTTCTCCACTATGTTCTCGGCTGATCTTGTAGGAGACCTGATGCAGTTCCTCGGCATATACGGCATGAGCGACAGCATGAGCAGCTTCATAAAGACCGTTGCGGACAATATCTTCGGTATAGTCTGGAATTCTGGCATACAGATAATACTATTCCTTGCTGCTTTGCAGAATATCCCCTCGTCCGCAAGGGAAGCGGCTATGATGGAGGGTGCAACCTCATGGGAGTACTTCTGGAAGATAACTTTCCCATACGTGACTCCGTTCATACTTGCAAATCTTATATTTACGGTTATAGATTCCTTCACGAATCCAATGAACAGTGTAATGAACCGTATCTCCACTATGAGGAGCCAGTTCGACTTCGGTGAGGCTTCGGCTATGGCGTGGATATACTTTGCGGTGGTCATAGCCGCTATAGGCATTGTAACCGCTTTGATAAACAGATCAATTTACTATGAGAATGAATGAGGAGGTGCGTAAAATGATAGGCGAAACGGCTGCATCTGAAAAAAGAAAGCTGCGAGAAGTAAAGCGCAGGCGTACTGACAAGGCTTCCGCACAGAACATAGAGTACCTCCGTCGTAGAGCCCTTGCAGGGAAGTTGCTGCCCTTATTCAGAGCGGTGATACTTATTGGACTTGGTTTTGTCATTATGTATCCGTTGCTGTATATGATAAGCTGTGCTTTCAGGGAAAGGGCGGATATGAGCGACCCTACAGTAATGTGGATACCTCGGCATTACACCCTTAAAGTGATAAGGGAGACTATGGAGGCTATGGACTACTGGGAGACAATGTGGAATACTCTCGTACTAAATATAGGCTGCTCTATAGTGCAGGTATTCTCTTGTGCGCTGACGGGTTATGGCTTTGCAAGGTTCAATTTCAAGGGCAGGAAGCTGCTTTTCGGTATTGTGATAATGATGATACTAGTGCCGGCTCAGGTCATATCACTGCCGCTGTATACTCAGTTCAGATATTTCGGCATAAAGGGAGTGTTCTCACTGAACCTCATAGACAGCAGGTTGACTATGTATCTGCCTGCCATGACTGCAAACGGCATACGTGCAGGTCTTATGATATATATTTTCAGACAGTTTTTCAGAGGAATGCCGAGAGAACTGGAGGACGCTGCGTATATCGACGGCTGCGGTCCTCTCAAAACTTTTGTGAGCGTTATGCTACCAAATGCATCGGCAGCTTTGCTAACGGTGTTCCTCTTCTCTGTGGTGTGGTACTGGAACGACTACTACGTGAGCAGCACCTTCTTTACCAATACAAAGACCATAGCACTTATGCTGACAAATATCGACAACGAGCTGAAGCTCAACCTCTTTAATGACCCTACGGTGCAGATAAGCCCAAGGGATCAGATAGTGTGGAAGGAAGCAGGCTGCCTGCTCTCCATAGCTCCTGTACTGCTGATGTATGTATTCATGCAGAAGCATTTCACAGAGGGCATCGAGCGTTCGGGAATAGTCGGCTGATAATATTCGCCCCTGGTTTGAGGGCGGATATTTTTTTGATGAGACGAAAATATTTCAGCAAGATTTCGGGGCGATATTGACAACAGACTATAAAGGGCGTATAATTGTAGTATATTGATTACCCGGAGTAAAAAAATGAAAAAGATAATTGGATCTGTAGTGGTTTTCCTGAGAGCTATGCCGCACTTTCTTGTGTTCGAGCTTATATTTAAGCTCCTGTTGCTGGCTTTGGGTACTCCTGTTCTTGCGCTCCTGCTCAAGCTCACCATGAAGCTTTCGGGAGTTACCTATCTGAACGATGAAAACCTATTTGTATACCTAAGGCATCCCTCGACACTTGTCGTTATCATCATGATGCTTTTTGCCTATGCCTTTTTCTCCTTCGTGGAGCTTTCTGCGCTCATAGCCTGTTTCTCATGCTTCAGCCAAAAGCAGAGGATACGTTCCGCAGGTATGTTCCGGGTTGGACTGAGAGCATTCCGGAAGGCGTTCAGCGGAAAGGGAAGGCTGTCCTTTTTTGCGTATATGGCTATCATGCCACTCGCACAGTTCTCGCTGTCGTCGGGTATGTTCATGGCGCCCCTCATGCCGGTGCTGAGGAGGATATTCTCCGTTATAAACAACGGGGCTTTGGCTGTTGTATGTTACGTGCTGATACAGTTGCTGTTCATTATCCTTATCATAGGAGTTAGTTACAGTCTGCACTATCTTATACTCACCGACAGACCGTTCAGAGATTGCATAAAGAAGAGCAAGGAAAAAATACACGGACAGCGTCGGAAAATGATACTTTCGGCACTGGTGTGGAGCCTCGGCATTGTGGCTTTCATAGGTATCGCGACCTTTGGTTTGAGCTTTATCGCGGTGCTTGTGGTCAAAGGCTTTTCAAAGCCTAATGCGGCTTTCGGAACGGCTCTTAAGATACTGAAATATACATGGAGCGCTTTCGTGGCTGTTTCGGTATTCTTCTCGGCTCCTTCCATAGTATGGCTGCTGACTGAGAAGTTCATGAAGGACGAAACGGAAGAGAAGCTCGTGTTGCCCAACAAAGGATATGAAAAGTTCAGCAGGAAAAAGAGCGCCCTTGTCGTAGCAGGCATAGTTGCTGTCAGCTCGGTGATGAACATATCCTACCTGAGAGCACTGACAAGGGGAAATGTAAGCCTTAACGTTGGTATAATAACTCGTACACAGGTTACAGCGCACAGAGGCTTTTCGAGAGTGGCTCCCGAAAATACCATACCTGCCTTCAAGGCGGCTATGGACTGCGGAGCAGACTACATAGAACTTGACGTTCAGCTTACGGCTGATGATCAATTGGTGGTTATACACGACGACAAGCTTGACCGTACCACCAACGGTAGAGGACTTGTTATAAATCGCACATACGAACAGATTAAAGAGCTGTCCGCAGGTTCGTGGTTTGGCAGCGACGGTGAGTTCAACGATGCTGAGATACCGCTGTTCAGGGACGTACTCGAATTGGTGGGCAAGGACATAATGCTGAATATCGAGATAAAGAAATCCGGAGATCCAAAAAAGACGGCTGAGACGGCTGTGGAGCTTATAGAGGAGTACGGCATAGTCAATTCCTGCTATGTAACCTCCTTCTCGTATCCAGCGCTGAAAAAGGTGAAGCAGCTCAATTCAAAGATAAAAACGGCGTTTATTGCAAACCTTGCAACTGCGACTTCTTATGCTCAGTTGCCCTATATAGATGCAGTGAGCATGAACTACATTTTCGTTAATCAAAGCGTGGTCAACTCTGCCCATCATCACGGAAAGCGCATATTCGTGTGGACTGTTGACAGGCAGAGCGAGATGCAGAAGATGATGGCTTTGGGTGTTGACAACATCATCACAGACCGCCCAGATAAAGCGCTGGAGATAGTAAACTCCAAAAAGGTTGGCGATACGGTGCTGACCGTGCTGAAATATATTTTCGGAAGCTGATCGATAACGTGGAACGCATCGTGATATACAGAATTATGACAGATCCGGATATGACATACAAAGAAAAACCGGAGGTAAAAAACAATGGATAAGGTGAAGAAGTCTGATGCGGCTGTTGTGAAAAAGGAAAGTGAAGCAGCGGCTCAGGCGGCGGTAAAACCGTATTTTGCTGGCATAGACGTAGTAAAGATACTTGCACTGGTACTTGTGGTGTGCATACACTTCTATTTATACAACGGCTTTTATTACTTTTCACTTACAAACTCGTCGGCGATAGGTCCCATAGCGTTCAGGTGGGTGGCATACTCCTGTGTGCCGCTGTTCATGATATCGACTGGTTATCTTATGAAGAACAAGACGTTCAGCGCAAAGTTCTACGCTGGTTTGATAAGGATAATTGCTATATACGTCATCATAAGCATTATATGTATAAAATTTAAGGAGCACCACTTCCATGAGGTGTTCACGCCTTGGAAGATCCTGAAGGGCTATCTTGAGTTTAACAATGCGCAATATGGCTGGTACATTAACTACTATATTGCTATATTTCTTATCATACCTTTCCTTAATCTTGCAATAAACGGTTGTAAGACAAGCTGGCAGAAGTTCTTCCTTGTGGCAGCAACCGTCTTTATCACGATATTTGCAAAATCCTTCTATCTTGGCTTCAATCAGAACGAACAGATAAAGGCAGCACCGGACTATCTCGAAGGAGCGTGGCCCATAGCATACTACCTTACGGGTGCTTTCATACGTGACTGTCATCCGAAGAGAAATGTGCGCAACAAGCTGATGATACTTGCGGCGTTCGCACTGTCTCTGAGCTTCCTGACATATAGTAGCTACAAGCATACCCTTTCAAACGATGTGAATGACAACTTCTTCCTTTCACGTCACTTCAATCAGTACGGAGCTTATCCAGTGTACGCTGTAGCAGTATGCATATTTTTGCTGCTGTTTGATATCACTACAAAGAACAAGGGTGTAAAGTTCGTGCTTCGTCAATTGTCGGGGCTCACTCTCGGAACATATCTTATCTCATATGTATTTGACAATATGTTCTATAACGGCTGGAGACTCTCTGAGAATTCGGCACACCATGAAGGCTTTAACCAAAAATACATCGAGGTAGGTGACAGATTCGCCCACTGGTACGAGATTATACCTAAGGTGTTTATCTGTTCGCTCATCTGCGGTTTCCTGATACATAAGCTCTACGATTTGTGCGCATTTTTGTTAAAGAAGGCAGCAACAACCCTGAAAAACAAAGAAAGCGATGAAGTTGTGAAAGCAAAGAAATAGCCTATTTTACAATGAAAAAGCATTCCCTTTGGCTCTCTGCTGAAGGGAATGTGTGTATTGTTAAAATAAAATTACTGTTCATTAAAAATTTACAATTACAATTTCTGCAAATTGTTGATTTATCCCCATATATATGATATAATAGTCTACGTTGAGTGCGCCATGAGCGCACTGACTGCAGAAGATATGCGTTGAAACGGAAGGTTGCTGCCGGTATGGCAGGTAATTTCCGTGGAGTATGTCCGATTTTAAACCGGGCGAATGGGATATCGAACACAGTTTGTGGTTATTTTTCACGCAGCTTGCGTATGCGTGGATTATGCTCTTTTTGTGCTCATATTTTGCTAAGACCGCTCGGAAAACATCAGTTTTTCGAGTTTTTTTATGAGATGAAGCATGAAACACACGGAAACGTGTGATATTCCAATCTGCGTCCCCGTAATCATTTTCAAGGAGGCGAAAATAATGGCAGTCAACGAAAAGATCAGATTCAAGATCAAGGGCTACGATCACGCTACTGTTGATATTGCAGCAGCTAAGATCGTGGAGGCAGCTAAGAGAAGCGGTGCGAGAGTTTCGGGACCTATCCCGCTCCCCACAGATAAGGAAGTTGTTACTATCCTTCGCGCAGTACACAAGTACAAGGACAGCCGTGAGCAGTTTGAGATGAGAACTCATAAGAGACTTGTAGACGTTATCCGTCCTACAGATAAGACAACTGCTGCTCTTGACAAGCTTGAGATCCCCGCAGGCGTAGACGTTGTTATGGAAGTTAAGTGATTAACTGCTGTTACGCTTGGAATTACCGCTCGGGAAGCGGAATGACGGTGATCCGTCGGTCAAGTTGATGCGTAAATCATCAACCAATAACCTAACAGGAGGAAAAGAAAATGCAGAAAGGCATTATCGGCAAGAAGATCGGTATGACTCAGATCTTCGACGAAGCAGGAAAAGTTGTTCCTGTAACAGTAGTGGAAGCCGGTCCTTGTGTTGTTGTGCAGAAGAAGACCGTTGAGAATGACGGTTATGCAGCACTTCAGCTGGGCTATGGCGACGTAAAGGTACAGAGAGTTAACAAGCCTATGAAGGGCCACTTCGACAAGGCAGACGTAGCTTGCAAGAAGGAACTTAAGGAGTTCAGACTTGACGACTGCGATGCTCTTAACGTAGGCGACATCATCAAGGCTGATACATTTGCTGTAGGCGACTCTATCGACGTAGTTGGCACAAGCAAAGGTAAGGGATTCGCTGGTGCTATCAAGCGCCACAATCAGCACAGACTTAAGGAGACCCACGGTACAGGTCCTGTACACAGACAGGCTGGTTCAATGGGTGCTTGCTCATCCCCTTCAAGAATTTACAAGGGCAAGGGTATGGCTGGTCACATGGGTGCTGAGCAGGTAACAGTTCAGAATCTCGAAATCGTTAAAATAGACACTGAGAACAATCTCATCGCTATCAAGGGCGCTATCCCCGGTCCTAAGGGCGGTATCGTTTATATCGTTGACAGCGTTAAGGCTTAAGGAAGGAGGAAGCGTAAATGTCTACTATTTCAGTATTTGATATGACAGGTAAGCAGGTTTCCGAGACTGAGCTCAATGACGCAGTTTTCGGCATCACTCCCAACGAAGGCGTTATGCACGCTGCAGTTGTTAATTACCTCGCAAACCAGAGACAGGGCACACAGTCCACTCTTACAAGAACAGAAGTAAGCGGCGGCGGCAGAAAGCCCTGGAGACAGAAGGGTACAGGCCATGCAAGACAGGGTTCGACCCGTGCTCCTCAGTGGGTACACGGAGGAATTGCTCTTGGTCCCAAGCCCAGAGATTACAGATACGAGCTTAACAAGAAGGTAAAGAGACTTGCAATGAAGTCCGCGCTTTCTACTAAGGTAATCGACAACAACATGATCGTCCTTGACGCTCTTACACTTGACGGCTTCAAGACAAAGACAGTTGTTGATATGCTTAAGGCTCTTGGCGTTGAGGGCAAGGCTCTCATCGTAACAGCTGAGGCTGATACAAAGGTAATCAAGAGCGCAGCTAACATCCCTGGTGTTAAGACTGCTGCTGTAAATACACTTAATGTATACGACATTCTTAACTATGACAAGTTCATTGTTGTAAAGAATGCTGTAGGAAAGATTGAGGAGGTGTACGCATAATGAAAACAGCTCAGGATATCATTCTGAAGCCCGTGATCACTGAAAAGTCCATGGACGATCTTCAGGTTGGAAAGTACACCTTTAAGGTAGCTAAGGACGCTAACAAGTCCGAGATTAAGAAGGCTGTAGAGCAGCTCTTCGGCGTTGAGGTTGCTAAGGTGAACACAATGAACTGCAACGGACGCCAGAAGAGAGTCGGAAGATATGTCGGCAAGACACCCGACTGGAAGAAGGCTATCATTACTCTTGCTGAGGGTTCAAAGACTATCGAGTTCTTCGAGGGCATGGTTTGATCCCATTATTAAATAAGTAAGAGAGTTATGGGAGTAATGCTCCCGCAAAAAAATGCATTAAAGGAGAAATTAAAATGGCTATAAAGACTTATAAGCCTACGACACCCTCGAGACGTCAGATGACTGTAACTGACTACTCGGTTTTGTCAAAGGTTGAGCCGGAGAAGAGCCTTCTCGAACCCATGAAGAAAAAGTCGGGAAGAAACAGCTACGGCCGTATAACAGTTCGCCACAGAGGCGGCGGTAACAGAAGAAAGTACCGTGTAATCGACTTTAAGAGAGATAAGGACAACATGATTGCTGTCGTTAAGACTCTTGAGTATGATCCTAACAGAAGTGCATTCATCGCACTCGTTGAGTACGAGGACGGTGAGAAGAGATACATTCTCGCTCCCAACGGCTTAAAGGTTGGCGACAAGATTGAGTCAGGCGCTGAGGCTGATATCAAGCCCGGCAACGCTCTTAAACTCGCTGATATCCCTGTTGGTACATTTATCCACGCTATCGAGCTCTATCCCGGCAAGGGCGCTCAGCTCGTTAGAAGCGCAGGAAATCAGGCTCAGCTCATGGGCAAAGAAGATACTTACGCTCTCGTAAGACTTCCTTCCGGCGAGATGAGAAAGGTTCCGATCAATTGCAAGGCTGCTATCGGTCAGGTTTCCAATATCGATCACGAGAACGTTAACTACGGTAAGGCTGGTCGTGTAAGAAACATGGGTTGGAGACCAACAGTCCGTGGTTCAGTTATGAACCCCTGCGATCACCCTCACGGTGGTGGTGAAGGTAAGTCACCTGTCGGACGTCCAGGACCTGTTACTCCTTGGGGTAAACCGGCTCTCGGATACAAGACTCGTAAGAAGCATCACAGAACTGACAAGTTCATCGTAAAGCGCCGCAACGGCAAGTAATCTGAAAGGAGGAACTGATTAAATGAGCAGAAGCATCAAAAAGGGACCTTATGTCCAGGAAGTTCTCCTGAAGAGGGTCGTTGCAATGAACGAAGCAGGCGAAAAGAAGGTTCTTAAGACATGGAGCCGTTCTTCAACTATATTCCCTGATTTCGTAGGTCACACATTCGCTGTACACGACGGACGCAAGCACGTTCCGGTATACGTTACAGAGGATATGGTAGGTCACAAGCTCGGCGAGTTTGCTCCTACAAGAACCTATAAGGGCCACGCAGGCTCAAAGACATCCAACAACGGTAAGAAATAAGCGGAAGGAGGAGTTCAGAGATGGAAGCAAGAGCTTATTTAAGAAATGCTCGTATATCACCCAGAAAGGTGCAGATTGTTCTGGATCTTATCAGAAACAAGCCTGTTGATCTCGCTTTAGCTACTTTAGATCTTACTCCTAAGGCTGCAAGCCCTATCGTTGCAAAGCTTGTTAAGTCCGCTCAGGCAAATGCTGAGAATAACTTCAGCATGGACAAGGATAATCTTGTAGTTTCCGAGTGCTTCGTAACACCCGGTCCTATAATGAAGAGAATCATGCCGAGAGCACAGGGCAGAGCATATAGAATTTTAAAGAGAACATCACACATCACTGTAGTTCTCACTGAAAAAGAATAATCCCAAGGAGGTTTGAAGAATGGGCCAGAAAGTTAATCCGCACGGTCTTCGTGTCGGCGTTATTAAGGATTGGGATTCTCGTTGGTATGCAAATAAGTCCGATTTCGGCAACACTCTCGTTGAGGACTACAACGTTCGTAATTTCGTAAAGAAGAGCCTCTATGCAGCAGGCGTTCCGAGAATAGAGATTGAGCGTTTTGCCGATAAGGTTAGAATCCACATCCACTGCGCTAAGCCCGGTATTGTAATCGGAAGAGGCGGCGCAGAGATCGAGAAGCTCAGAGCACAGCTCGAGAAGATGATGAACAAGCAGGTTTTCATCAATATCATAGAAGTAAAACAGCCAGATATGGACAGCCAGCTCGTAGCAGAGAAGATTGCTCTCGACCTTGAGAACAGAGTATCCTTCAGAAGAGCTATGAAGCAGTCCATCGGCAGAACAATGCGTCTTGGCGCAAAGGGTATAAAGGTTAAGGTTTCAGGCAGACTTGCCGGTGCCGAGATCGCAAGAAGTGAGAGCTATCACGAAGGTACTATCCCGCTCCAGACTATCCGTGCTGATATCGATTACGGTTTCGCTGAGGCTGATACAACTTATGGAAAGCTTGGCGTAAAGGTTTGGATCTACAAGGGCGAAGTACTCAAGGGTGACGCTGCTAAGGCTGCTGCTCAGAGAGAAAAGCTCGAGAGAAAGAACGATACAAGAAATAATGACAAGCGCCGCCGTGACGACAAGCGTGACGGAAATAACAGACGCGGTGGAAACAGAAATTTCAATCGTGACGCTAAAAGAGAAGGAGGTAACCAGTAATGCTGCTTCCAAAGAGAGTAAAATACCGCAGAGTCCACAGAGGACGTCTTAAGGGTAAGGCATATAGAGGAAACAAGGTAACTTACGGTGATTACGGTCTTCAGGCTCTCGAGCCTGCTTGGATCACATCCAACCAGATCGAGTCTGCCCGTATTGCTATGACCCGTTATATAAAGAGAGGCGGTCAGGTTTGGATCAAGATATTCCCTGACAAGCCTATCACAGAAAAGCCCGCTGAAACACGAATGGGTTCAGGTAAGGGTTCACCTGAATACTGGGTAGCAGTTGTAAAGCCCGGCAGAGTACTCTTTGAGATAAAGGGCGTTGCTGAGGAAACTGCAAGAGAAGCTATGCGTCTTGCTATGCACAAGCTTCCTATCAAGTGTAAGTTCGTAACAAAGGAAGAGCAGGAGGTTGAGCAGTAATGAAGGCATCGGAAATCAGAGAAATGTCAGTTGATGAGCTCAACGAGAAGCTCGCCAGCCTCAAGGAAGAGCTTTTCGCTCTCCGCTTCCAGCTGGCAATCAATCAGCTTGATAATACAGCAAGACTCAAGGCTGTAAAGAAGGATATTGCACGCATCAAGACTTCTCTGCGTGAGGCAGAGCTTGCTGCACAGCAGTAAGAAAGGGAGGATTTAGCTAATGTCTACTGAGAGAAACCTTAGAAAAACAAGAGTAGGTAAGGTTGTAAGCGATAAGATGGATAAAACCGTCGTAGTTGCTATCGTTGATAACGTTAAACACCCGCTTTATAAGAAGATCATCAAGCGTACCGTTAAGCTTAAGGCTCACGATGAAAACAATGAGTGCAGAATCGGTGACCGCGTTGAGGTTATGGAAACACGTCCGCTTTCAAAGGATAAGAGATGGCGTGTGACAAATATCATTGAAAAGGCTAAGTAATTTTGATAGAAGCTTAAAGCTTGAAAGGAGGAACTCGCTGTGATACAGATGCAGACTTATCTTAAAGTCGCTGATAACACAGGCGCTAAGGAGCTTATGTGTATCAGAGTTCTGGGAGGTACACGCAGAAGATATGCAAATATCGGCGATGTCGTAGTTGCTTCAGTAAAGAAAGCAACACCCGGAGGCGTTGTAAAGAAGGGCGATGTTGTAAAGGCAGTTATCGTTCGTTCAGCAAAGGGTCTCAGAAGAGAAGACGGTACTTACATCCGTTTCGATGAGAACGCTGCTGTTATTATTAAGGAAGACAAGAACCCAAGAGGCACACGTATCTTTGGACCAGTTGCCAAGGAGCTTCGTGAAAAGGAGTATACAAAGATCCTCAGCCTTGCTCCCGAGGTTCTTTAATGGAGGTGTCATTCGATTATGAGTAAA
>JAGCWY010000078.1 GCA_017961625.1 Ruminococcus sp.
GGAATTACATATGACGACAACCATGCAGGCTTCAGCGGCTACCAGATCAAGGAAATTCCAAGCTGGGGACAGCAGCAGGGCGGCAAGGGAAGCCTTTACAACGAGCTCAAGAACGGAAACGTTGTTAAGCAGAATCAGCCAGATATCATACTTCTCATGATCGGTACTAACGACCTGACAGCAAACCGCTCAATGGACGCTTGTGCATCTGATCTCCGAGCTATGCTTGATTATATGCTGGCAGATATGCCTTCAGACGGTGTTATCTTCCTGTGTTCAGTACCTGAGCATACAGCTTACGGCGGAAATACACAGAAGATAGGCAACTACAACAACACAGTAAAGAGTGTTGCCGAGGAGTACGCAAGCAAGGGCAAGAACGTAAAGTTTGCCGATGTTCACGGCTGTCTCGACGGCATGAACGATATCAGCGGCGACCAGCTCCACCCCAATGGCGGCGGCTACAAGAAGATAGGCAACTTCTTTGCAGAGACTATTGATGCATATGTTGCTGCTTCACAGCCTGCTGTTACAACTACCACAACAACTACTACCACAACGACTACTACCACAACAACTACAACTTCAACAACAACTACGACTACTACTACTACTACCACTACCACATCAACAACTACAACGACTACTTCCACTACGACTACCACAACTACTGAGCCTGTAACAACAACTACAACTACTACAGTTCCTCAGCTTACAATGACAAAGGCAGGAGATGTAAACTGTGATGATACAGTTGATATGGCAGACGCAGTTCTTATAATGCAGTCACTCGCTAACCCGAATAAGTACGGTATTGGCGGTACATCTGCAAATGCTCTTACAGAGCAGGGCAAGGTAAATGCAGATACTGACGGCGACGGTCTTACAACAAACGATGCTCTCAGGATACAGGAATTCCTGCTTGGCATAATCAAGAACTTATTCTGAGGATAACTGAATCCGGTACTGATCCGGATAGGTAAAACAAATACAAAACCTCCTATGACACAATGCCATAGGAGGTTTTTTACTGCCCTATTTCCTCTTCCAATGAAAATAAAAACCTCTTTCAACAAAGAGGTGAAATTGGCTCTTTGTCAACATTTAACCCTTGAATATTTAAAAAGGTGTACCTCATGTGGACTTTTTGCATGATCTGAATATGTGATCCGTATAAACAAAAGCGGTGCTGAATAATCAGCACCGCTGTTTTGGAAACATATCATATCTTAGATGGTATATTCTGTGGAGATGCTTCTTCAGTTGGCTGCCTGTTCCAGAGCCTTTCTTGCGGCTTCTATTATGCCGTTTGAGCTGTATGTTGCGCCTGAGCAAGCGTCAACGCCGTCTGCGCTCATGCTGCTCTTAATCTGGGGAAGTACCTTATCCATTGCATCGTCGAAATATTCTGGATCGTCGTCGGAACTTGCATTGATAGAAGTGATAACGTCATCTTCAATGGTCAAGGTGACATGGACCTTTCCCTCGTAGCCCTCGCCTGTGCCCTCAAAAGTTCCGTTTCTGAACCTGTAGCTCTGCTGTGGAGTTTCCTCGGGCTCGTTGCTCTCCTGCTGATCACTGACGTTTTCTTCTTCGGTTATAGGCTGGGTCGTTTCCTCGGTTGCAGACTCTGTGGTCTTTTCAGTGCTTCCTGAGGTTGTAACAGCTGTTGTGGTTGCCTTGACGGAGGTAGTGGCCTTTCCTGCGGCATTTGCCGTGGCAGACGTGGTCTCAGTGGGAGACTGAGCCTCCTCCGGAGCTTCAAAGGTTGGCTCAGGTGAGGTGCTTACAGGCTTTTGAACGGTCTTTGCACTGCGTGATACAATTCCGCTCAGGCAAAGGGGAATGATGAAGGCACAGGCGCATACTGCGTTGGGAACGAGCCTTGAAGCCTCCTTATTCTTTGAAAGATATGCCTTTCTGAGCCTGAGAACGGCATAGCCGATGAATACTGCGCTGTATACAAGGACGCTGAGGAAGTAGCCCTCCCTGCCCTTCTGAGCCTTGGGAACGAAAAGCACCATGATATGAATGTATATCATAGCGTAGAAAAGATATGCAAGGCGCTGTATCTTCTTCCATGTCTTTGCGTTCATCTTCTTACGTACTGCCTTGAATGACATAACTGTAAGCGGGACCATTATCAGAGTCATTGAAACAGACAGGATACAGGTGATGACAAAGTCCCTGAAAGCGCTGCCTGTACCTGTTCTGCCGTTGATTATGCTTGTGATATAACGCATACCGAATGTGACTATGTGCGCTAGTGTAAGAACAGCAGCGGTTATGGAAAGCTCGCCGCGTACAGGCATGAGCTTCTTTATGGGAGCCGAGCCTGCTGGAAGAGCACCTGTCCACATAACTATCGCCCAGAATGCAGCTCCGAGAGCTCCGCGGGAGAACATTCCTATAACATAGTCTCTTATAAACGGGCTGGATACAGTTATACTGGACTGGGACACAATGATGGATGCAGCGGTTAGGACAGCTGCCGAAATATAGAATACCGCAGGCTTGCTTTTTAACTGCCTGTCAAGAAAAAGCGCAGTAAAAAGTGCGAGTACAAGTGAAACAATAAATAACATAAAATATACATCCTTTCAGCACTTGACCCCTGAGTACGTACTACAGGGGTCATTTGTGCTATAAATAATCTGTCGTTAAACAGGATATTAGTCTTCTTTCTTTCTGAGGACAAAAGCAGCTGCTCCTGCGAATGCAATCACAGTTACAGGCAGAGCCATACTCTTTGCTCCGGTCTTGGGGCTGTTAGAGGCTTTCGTTGTTGTCTTTGCTGTAGTTGTTACCTTTACGGTAGTAGTTGTATTCTGTGCCTCATTTTTAGCTTCAAAGCTGTATGGGGTATTGTAGCCTGTGGAGTTGAGAGTGATATTATAGGTACCCTCGCCTGCAAACACCTTTTCTTCTTTTACAGCTGTGTCGAAGTTTACGGAGCCGTCCTCGTTGAAGAGCTTGATGCCGTTTTTGCCAGTAGCCCTGTAGGAGGTGCCGTTTATATCGACAGTTGCAAGATTGTTCAGGAAGTTTGCCTTGTCTTCGTCTGTGAAGCCATCTGCTGTTGTGAGCTTGCCGTCGGCATACTTAACGGGTACATCGTTTGTAGAGAGAACGAACTGAGCTGTCATAGGAGCGTATTTGCCGCTCTCATCTGTTACATTAACATTATATGTTCCGGGCTTTGCGTTTGTGTAGCTCACCTCGGTCTCAGTAACGGTCAGACCTTCGTCTGCTGTTATTACCTTTTTATAATCCTCTGGGAAGCCTGTGATAGAAAGAGAAGTCTTTCCTGTGCCTGCTGCAGCGTCCTCTGCCTTGACCTCGCCTGCAAACCTGATAGGAAGATACTGCTCGCCAACGTTGACAGTGGTATAGCCGTCAAGTGTGATAAAGGTTACCGAGGTCACGGTCTTTCCCTTTGAGCTTTCATAGTCTTCGTAGCTCACATGGTTTCCGTGGTATTCTATAGTCTTGATACCTGCAGACCATGCATAAGAGCCGTTTCTCCAGATATTTTCAAGGTGACGCATAGCGTAGTGGTCGTCTTCCTTTGTATTTACGATAACTCCATACAGTACCGTATTCTCAGGATATCCAGTTACCTTGATCTGATAGTCGCCGTAGTAGCTGTTTGTGGAAACGGTCGCAGAGCCGTCAACGGTTTGCTCGCCGTTTGTGTCAACAAGCTTGGATACGCTGAGAGCGCCGCCTGAAAGTGATACCTCCTTATAAGCGGCAGGCTTGCTGTCAAGGGGAGTAAAGCCGTACTTTTCACTGAGAGCGGCAACGTCCTCAGACGATACCTCTACAGGGTATCTTACACCGAGAATAGTTCCGTTTCCGTCATTGTAGGTGCCTTCAACATACTCACCTTCGCCGTTCATCTTCCACTTCTTCTCAGTAGCAGAGGAAACTGCGTCTACCTCATAAGCGCTTTTGATCTCTGCTTTGTAGAAATCGGCGTAGGGTATTTCCATTGTACCGTATACCTTTTCGTTTTCCGCAGCAGACGATGAAAACGTTGCAGCTGCAAGCGACGCGGTACAGACTGCTGCACTGATGATTGAGATGATCTTGTTCATTAGAAATGCTCCTTTTGTTGTAAGTTTGTCTGGTAAATAATTTAAATAGACTAAGTATATTTTACAGCAAACAGCATGGTATGTCAATGTGAGTTTTTAATAACATAAATAATTAATATATGTCATTTTTTAGTCAAACAATGCATTTTGGCTGACATTACATGGGAACAAAGGCGCATATACAGTATATGACCTCCGCAGCATATCCTTTTTATTGATACAGTGAGAGCGATAAATGAGCTTTATCGCTCCCGCTCAGCCGCAGAGGTCATAAGCTTAGAATGGAGAGTGTATCAGTCGTTCTTCTTTCTGAATGCAAATGCGGATAATCCGGCAAGTGCAAAGAACGTTACGGGCAGCGCCGCACTGCTTGCTCCCGTTTTGGGACTGTTGGAGCTTGCAGTAGTAGTTTTTGAAGCTGTGGTAGTTTTAGTCGTTGTAGTTGTTATCAGAGCTGTGGTCGTGGTAGTTTCCGCAGCCTGAGTATTTATCTCGAACTCGTAGTTCTTCTCATAGCCCGTCGCCTCAACTGTGAGCTTGTAATTTCCGGAGCCGTCGAATACATTTTCCTCACCCGACTTGGCATCAAGCTTTATCTCGCCTGTCTGAGAGTCGATAACTGTAGCCCCGCGCCTTCCTGCGGCATATCTCTTTTCGCCTACAGTTACGGCGGAGATGTTCTTGAGGTAGTTCGCAGCGTCTGTCAGGGAAGCTCCGTCAGCAGCCACAAGTTTGCCGTCAGAGTATTTCACCGGTATCTGGTCTGTTGAAAGGGTGAAGCTTCCTCTTATATCGGAGTACTTTCCGCCCTCGTCGGATACTGTGAGAGTGTAGTTTCCCGGCTGTGCGTTATTGTAGCTGACGGTGTTTCCCGATACCGTGAAGCCGTCTGCAACTGTGCCCTTTGCCTTGTAATCAGAGGGGAATGAGGAATTGTCAAAGGTAACGGAGCCCTTTCCGGACTTTCCACTCTCGACTGTAATGCTGTCGGTAAACTTAATCGGGAGATATCCATTCTGTCCTGAAAGTGTGCTGTAACCGTTGAGGGTAATGAATGTTACTTCAGTGATAGTCTGTCCCTGAGATGTCTTGTAGTGTTCCGAGGAGAGAATATTGCCGTGAGGCTCTTTCTCCTTGACTCCTGCACCCCATGAAATAGCGCCGTTTCGCCAGATGTTTTCAAGAGCGCGCATACCATAGTCAGTGCCTTCCTTGGTCTTGACGATAACGCCGTAAATATCGCAGTTTGCGGGTATACCTTTAACATTTATCTGATAGTCACCCCAACTTGAAAGGCTTGTTACAGTCATTTCTCCGCTGAGAGTTTCCTCACCGTCTGTATCGACAAGCTTGCCGAAGGACGCCTTGCCGCTTTCGACCGTAACAGGCTTGTATGCCTTTGGCTTCTCTGAGAGCTCCGTAAATCCCATTTTATCACTGAGGGAGTCAAGATCGGACTTGGATATCTCCACGGGATAGGTAACGCCGAGTATCTTTCCGCCGCCGTTTTCAGTTTCTGTATTGAAGGTGCCTGCGGCAAGTCCGCCGTTCTGCCACTTTCCGTCATCGCCTATGCTTCCTGTAGTGTTGCCCTTCCACTTGTTGGTGGTCGCGGAGGAGACTGCGTCCACGGGAACGCTGTTATTGAGCTCTGCTGCGTAAAAATCAGCGTAGGGGATATTCATAGTGCCGTATACCTTGTCGCCGTCAGCTGCAAAGGCTGAGAACGGAGCCGCTGCTGTCATGCAGGCTGCGGCGCATAAAATAGCTGTGATCTTCTTCATTTCCCTGTCTCCTTATGCAAGCTTTGCAGCAAGCTCTTTGAGCTTGGCAAGATCGTCGTCGGAAGCAGCTTCGTTTACGATGAAGCCCTCATCGCTGATGAGCTCTGCGCCTGCTGCCTTTGTACGGTCGTACCAGTTGCGCATCCACTCGCCGTCGCCCCAGCCGTAGGAGCCGAAGAGAAGTACCTTTTTGCCGCTGAGTGAAGCCTCTATAGATGTGAAGAAGGGCTCGAACTCGTCCTCCTCCAGTACCTCGGCTCCCATTGCAGGGCAGCCGAAAGCAAAAGCGTCATAGTCAGCTGCGTTTCCGCTGAACTCCGACACTGTGAAGAGCTCTGCATTGGCACCCTCTGCCGCAGCCTTGGCCATAGCCTCGGTATTGCCTGTGCCGCTCCAATAAATTACTGCTGTTTTCATATATTTTCCTCCTATTTTACAGCCTGAAACAAGTCCAGACCGTGGTTTAATCTATCGAACAGGATATCCCTGCAGCGATCGTAAGTCCTGAATGTCTGCCGTGCCTTTTCGGCGTTGCCGTATACCTTCCAGTAGCCGCAAAGCAGACAGTTTTTGCCGCCGTTGCTGATGAAGCCGCGTATATCTCCCACGGGATAGCCGAGAAAAGCGCCTATCTCATGGGGAAAGCTGCCGCAGCTCATACGGTCTGAGAGCCTGAGCAGCTTTTCTCCGATACTCATATCCGGGGTATAACCGTACTCGGCAAGAAGCTCCCGGACCTGCGGCATATCCAGCCATGCAGACAGCATTTTTTCATTGTAGATGTATACGAGGGTACGTTCCCGGCACCTGCACAGCTGCAGTGCCGTAAGTCCTCTTGCCGACAGCTTGGCTGCGGACAATTGCAGATATTCCGCAATCGTCCGCTCGCTTCTGCCAAAGGAGATGAGGCTTGCACACTTTACTCCCATCAGGGTGGGAGCGCTGTGGAATGCAAGGTCGCTGTCAAGCTGTATGCGTTCAGCTTCGGACATATTTTCTACCCTTTATACTTGTGAGCAGCTGCTTCAGCGCACTCACGCTGGAGCTGTGAACGTGCTCTACAGGCACGCCGTTTTTCTCGGAGCTCTTCTTTACGGCTCCCAGCATTTTATGGGAACAGGTCCCTGTGAAAACCACCATAAGATCAGGAGTACCAAGCTTGTTCTCGAAGTCCGC
This sequence comes from Ruminococcus sp., assembly GCA_017961625.1. Classification (GTDB taxonomy): domain Bacteria; phylum Bacillota; class Clostridia; order Oscillospirales; family Ruminococcaceae; genus Ruminococcus. The sequence goes on from JAGCWY010000078.1 coordinate 7,061, forward strand.
CGGCATTTGTGTGAAAACCTTGGACTTGAAATTGAATGATTTGCAGATATCCTGATAACGTGTTGCCATGCGGTCATTGCCGCCGACGATAACTATGCTCATATATTCCTCCTTTTTATGTATTAGTTTATACTAACTTATATCTCAATGTCTGGGGCGGTGCGAACACCGCCCCATAAACATTTCAACCTTATTTATGACATTTTCCGTGCATAGCACAGTGCTCGCAGTTGCAGCCGCAGGAGCTCTTGCCCTGCTTTCTGTCCTTTACCGCACTGACGATGATCGCTGTAACTGTGCCTGCCAGTATCAGTGATATGACGATAGTTCCGAGATTTTCAGCCAGCCATGCGAGCATATTATCACTCCCTTATGCTTTTATCTTTACGCTGCCCTTGAGCTTTGAAGCTTCGTGATACTTCTTAATAAAGAGCATATAGCATATAAACAGCAGTATCGCAGCTGCTGCGATAACGCCTATAGCATTTGCCTCTCCTGTGAAAAGTCTGCCGAACTGTGTTATCATAAGCGCTATTGCGTAAGCGAAGCTGCACTGGTATATGATAGCAAAGGCAGTCCATTTTGCGTTGTTCATCTCACGCTTGATAGCTCCGATAGCTGCAAAGCAGGGAGCGCAGAGGAGATTGAATACAAGGAAGGAGAAGCCTGTGATGCCTGTGAATTTTGAAGCAAGGGTCTGCCATACAGTGCCGTCGCCGCCGCCGTAGAGCACGCCCATAGTTCCGACGATATTCTCCTTTGCCACAAGTCCCGTGATAGAAGCCACGGCTGCCTGCCAGTTGCCCCAGCCGAGAGGAGTGAATATCCACGCGATGAGTGAGCCGAAGCCTGCAAGGAGAGAGCTGTCAAGCTGATCCTCGTCAAGCATACCGAAGCTGCCGTCAACTGTTCCGAAGCGTGACAGGAACCATACAACGATAGTGGAGATAAGTATGATAGAGCCTGCCTTCTTGATGAAGGACCAGCCGCGCTCCCACATGGAGCGGAGAACGTTGCTGAGTGTGGGCATGTGATATGCGGGGAGCTCCATAACGAAGGGGGCGGGCTCGCCTGAGAACATTGCCGTCTTTTTCAGCATGATACCGGATATGATTATTGCAGCCATACCGATGAAGTATGCCGATATTGATATGAGGGGTGAGCCGCCGAATATAGCGCCTGCTATCATTGCGATGAACGGTACCTTTGCACCGCAGGGAATGAATGTGGTCGTAATGATAGTCATACGTCTGTCGCGCTCGTTTTCGATAGTTCTTGAAGCCATGATTCCGGGAACTCCGCAGCCTACGCCTACCAGCATAGGTATGAAGGACTTGCCAGACAGTCCGAATTTACGGAACACACGGTCGAGTACGAATGCGATACGTGCCATATATCCGCAGGCTTCAAGGAATGCAAGCAGGAAGAACAGGACCAGCATCTGCGGAACGAATCCGAGAACAGTTCCCACACCTGCGATGATACCGTCAATGATAAGTCCTTTCAGCCATTCAGCGGCGTTTACCTTGTCAAGAGCACTCTCGGCAAGAGCCGGGATACTCGGTATGAATACGCCGTAGTCCGCAGGGTCGGGCTCGTCGCCGATACGCTCTACAGTTGCAAGGGCTTCATTGTAATCCTCGATAGTTGCTGTTTCGTCTGTTGTTTCAAGAGTTTCCTCGTCCTCAACAGAGTATGTGAACTCGCCTTCGGGAGCAGTGCCGTTTTCCTCGATGTAAGCGTCATAGCCGTCGATTATCTGCTGTGCGCCTGCGTACTCGTCGGCGATTTCGGAGTATTTAGACGAGCCTATACCGAAGAGGTGGAAGCCGTCGCCGAAAAGGTTGTCGTTTGTCCAGTCCGTAGCCCATGCTCCGGGTCCCTTCATTGCTATGAGGTAAACAAGGGTCATTATGACCGCAAATATAGGAAGTCCCAGCCAGCGGTTGGTGACTATCTTGTCTATCTTGTCGGAGGCTGTGAGGCTGCCTGCGTTTTTCTTGCGGTAGCAAGCCTTTATAACGTCCGCTATGTAGATGTAGCGCTCGTTGGTGATAATGCTTTCCGCGTCGTCGTCAAGCTCCTTTTCAGCGTCTTTTATGTCGTTTTCGATGTGCTTCAGTGTGCTTTCGGGGATATTAAGCTTTTCAAGGACCTTTTCGTCGCGCTCAAAGACCTTGATAGCGTACCAGCGCTGCTGCTCCTCAGGCATATCGTGAAGCACCGCTTCTTCGATATGAGCTATTGCGTGCTCAACAGGACCGCTGAAGGTGTGCTGAGGGATAGTTTTGCTGTTCTTTGCGGCGCTGATAGCCGCTTCCGCAGCCTCGTCAACGCCTGTGCCTTTCAGGGCGGATATCTCGACTATCTTACATCCCAGCTGCTTCGAGAGCTGTGTAATGTTTATCTTGTCGCCGTTCTTCTGAACAACGTCCATCATGTTTATGGCGATAACAACGGGTATGCCGAGCTCCACCAGCTGTGTGGTAAGGTAGAGATTTCGTTCAAGATTCGTTCCGTCGATTATATTCAGTATTGCGTCCGGTCTTGTTTCAATAAGATAATTTCGTGCGACAACTTCTTCGAGAGTATACGGCGATAATGAATAGATGCCCGGCAGGTCGGTGAGGATCACGTCGCTGTGCTTTTTCAGCTTTCCCTCCTTCTTTTCAACGGTAACGCCCGGCCAGTTTCCTACGAACTGGTTTGAGCCTGTAAGCGCATTGAACAGGGTGGTCTTGCCTGCATTGGGGTTTCCTGCAAGTGCTATTCGCAGTTCCATTTATATCTTCCTTTCAAGTTATTTCTAGCTAACATCATATCAAAAACATAAGGACTGAAAAGTCCTTATGCTTCATTCGACCTCGATAAGCTCGGCGTCAGCTTTTCTCAGGGACAGCTCATAGCCGCGCACCTTTATCTCTATAGGGTCGCCGAGAGGAGCTACCTTCCGGACGAACACCTCTGTGCCCTTGGTGAGTCCCATATCCATTATGCGGCGCTTTATCGCACCCTCTCCGTGAAGCTTCTTCACCTTTGCCGTCGAACCGACAGCTGTTTCTCTGAGCGTTTTCATATCATCACTCCATTCAGACCATTATTCTCCGCGCCATATCCGCACCGATAGCGATACGCGACTCCTTGACCTTAACAATGACGTTTTCGCCAAGCACGTTTATGAGCTTGACGGTCCCGCCTACGGTAAATCCGAGATTTTCAAGATGCTGGCGTACTTCAGGACTTCCTCCCAGCTTCTTGATAGTCAGCTCCTTTTCAGGCTCTGCTAAACTAAGCGGCATCATTCTTCATCCTTCCATTCAGTTAATTTTTGTCATCATATTTTACTGTGATATATTGAAAAATCAGTTAGCATCTTATAACGAATAAATAATAGCACCTTAACTTACATTTGTCAACGATTTCAGAAATACGTCTAAAAAGTTTGTGTATAATAACAATTTGTAAGAACTGACTAACAGAATTTTTGGTGTTAAATAAAGAATTACTGCCGGGCTGTAGTAAGCGGTGTTATTTGTAAACCTGCGGAAACCTGAGAACTGTTTTTGCACCGGCTTTTTTAATAGACAGCGGACGGTTTATGTGATTTTTACACTATAATCTATGAATTGCAGAACAATTTTGTTAGCTCGCACAAATAAAAGAAAACAAATTGACAGGGAGGGTAAATGATGATATAATCTAAATGTTAGTTAATTCTAACTAAATAAATCATTATGCAGGCTCCTTTCGGGTTTTATGGGATAAGTGCGAATATCCCGTATACAAGAGCCTGCACTGTCAATAATGTGTTTACCACATTAAATATATCAAAACAGGAGAATACTATGGACTATTTAGAAATCGAAAAGGTCGTGGGACGTGAGATACTGGACTCACGCGGAAACCCTACCGTTGAAGCTGAGATAACTCTCGCTGACGGAACTGTTGCAAGAGGAACTGCTCCCAGCGGTGCTTCTACAGGTGAATTTGAGGCTCTTGAGCTCCGTGACGGCGGCGAGCGCTACCTCGGAAAGGGCGTAACAAAGGCTGTTGATAATATCAACACTGTTATCGCCGAGACTATCACAGGCATGGACGCTTCCGACATTTACGCTATCGACGCGGCAATGATAAAGGCTGACGGCACTAAAGACAAGTCAAAGCTGGGCGCAAATGCGATACTCGCTGTTTCTATCGCATGTGCAAGAGCGGCTGCGACCGCGCTTGATATCCCGCTTTACCGCTTCCTTGGCGGTATTCAGGGCACTAAGCTTCCTGTGCCGATGATGAATATCCTCAACGGCGGAGCTCACGCTGACAGCGCTGTTGATACTCAGGAGTTCATGATAATGCCTGTGGGAGCTCCCACATTTAAAGAAGCTCTCCGCTGGTGCGCAGAGGTCTTCCATGCGCTGAAAAAGCTGCTCAAAAATATGGGTGATGTTACAGCTGTAGGCGACGAGGGCGGCTTTGCTCCCAACAAGCTTACATCTGACGAAGAGGCTATCGAGAAGATACTCGAAGCTGTCAGGGTAGCAGGCTTTGAGCCAGGCAGAGACTTCATGATAGCTATGGATGCTGCTTCCTCTGAGTGGAAGAGCGAAAAAGGCAAGGGTTTCTACAAGCAGCCAAAGTCTGGAAAGGAATTCACATCAGATGAGCTTATTACTCACTGGGAGGCTCTTGTTGACAAGTATCCCATAATCTCCATTGAGGACGGTCTCGATGAAGAGGACTGGGAAGGCTGGCAGAAGATGACAGCTAAGATAGGACACAAGGTTCAGCTTGTAGGTGATGATCTTTTCGTTACGAATACGGAACGTCTTGCGAAGGGTATATCTCTCGGCGCTGGAAATTCTATCCTCATCAAGCTAAATCAGATAGGCTCTGTTTCCGAGACCCTCGAAGCTATCAAAATGGCTCACAAGGCTGGATATACAGCTATCTCATCTCACCGTTCCGGTGAGACTGCCGATACTACAATCGCAGACCTTGCAGTTGCGCTCAATACATGCCAGATAAAGACAGGAGCTCCCTCCCGTTCCGAGCGTGTTGCAAAATACAATCAGCTTCTCCGCATAGAGGAGCAGCTTGGTGCTTCTGCCTGCTATCCGGGTATGGGAGCATTCAATATAAAAAAGTAATCCAGATGAACCTTCCTTTCATAAAAAACTCGCCTGTTTTTCAAACGCAGGCGAGTTTTTTGCTATAACTTATACCGTATACAAGTATTACCCCAAAGATGAAGCTAACAGGCAAGAGCAATGATTTAATTTTGAGCAGTAATCGTTTATTGCTAAATTATGACCAAATATTGTCAAATTTAAGTTGCTTCCTTTACTTCTTTAGCTAAATATTGTATATTGATATGGAAGATATTATGCAAATGCACCAATATTTATTAACAATAAACACTAGCGGTGTATTTATTAAAGTGAGTTAACTGTTTGGTTTTATTTTCTTCTGAATAGATATCATACAGATTTTCTTCGTATTTAGGCTGTACGGGGAAAATCTGTATGATTCTAAGTGATAAATAAAAAAATCGCCCTGTTTCGCTTTTTTATTGTTTTACAGTATTTTGCTCAGGGCTAATAAAAAAGGAGTGATTGAAATGAAACTTTCAAAAATGAAGAAGGTCATCAGCGGAACTCTTTCCGCGGTGATGATCGCAGCAAGTGTACCTCTAACATCTACAGCTGCTGTATCTGACATTGATTTAGGCAATATTATCAATGACAGTGTAGGCGGCGGCTGGGGCGGCAATGGCGGCGGCATGGACTGGAGCGGTTTTGCAGGCGGCTTCAACAACGGCGGCGGCAACATCGGTTCAGACGCTGGCAACGGCGGCAACGCACAGTCTGGTCTCAACGCAAAGATAAAGAATGATATGCCTACGACTGTTCCCAGTGGCGCTGAGAAGAGCAGTCAGTGTAAAGTTGAGAAGAAAACATATATGTGTAAATATACGGGCAAGCAGAAGACATGTAACGTTATTCTGCCTCCCAACTACAATGCAAGCAAACAGTATCCTGTAATGTTCGTTCTCCATGGTATCATGGGAAGCGAGAACGATATGGTAAGCGGCATGGGCGTTCAGGAGCTTATGACTGGTCTTATGACAAGCGGTCAGGCTGAGGAGTTCATCGTTGTAACACCTAATATGTTCACAAGTAAGACAATGAGCGGTCCCAGCGGTATCAACCAGCAGACCTGCGCAGAGTATGATAACTTCCTCTATGACGTAACAGA
>JAGCWY010000079.1 GCA_017961625.1 Ruminococcus sp.
GACGGAAGTTTCATAAATATCAGCTATTTTCATACGTCCTGCGTCAAGCTTGTTTCCTGCGCCCATTGCACTTATTACAGGGACATTCTTTTCTTTGCAGCGCATTATGAGTTCCAGCTTGGCTGTGACCGTATCAACTGCATCGATAACATAATCATATTCATCAAAAGGAAAATCATCGGCATTTTCTGGCAGAAAGAAGCATTTGTGTATACGTATATCAGCTTCGTGATTGATCTCCTTCATACGTTCCGCCATGACCTCTGCTTTGTATTTGCCGACAGTTTTTCTTGTGGCAAGTATCTGGCGGTTAAGATTTGTAAGACAGACCTTGTCATCGTCGATAAGGTCGAAATGACCTACTCCGCTCCTCACAAGAGCTTCACAGACATATCCACCCACGCCGCCTATACCAAATACCGCAACTCTTGACTCCGAGAGCTTTTTTATTGCGTCTGCACCGATAAGGAGCTGTGTTCTTGAAAACTGATTAAGCATTTTTAACCTCACTTAATTTATATAAAATCCATACATATAGTATGATTATATATCATACTATCAAACTTGTCAACAACAAATACACATAAAACCTATTGACAAAATATGTATAACATGATATATTATATACATAGTCATTCAGTATGTATTATTTGGAGGTATTTGTTATGCTACATCGTTTTGACATGATCAACAGAATCAATATGTGTAAATGTATGACAGTTCTCTCCATGCTTGCTGAATCATAGTCTTTTTCCATGCCTATGAATATCTTAGCAGGAGAGACAGTAGTGTCTCTATTTTTATTTTCGGAGGTATGAAATGAAAAAGATCGAAGTAGTTTCAATTGACAGAATAGGTCTTGTTGGCGAGATCTCCAAAATACTAAGCCGTATTAACGGCAACATAATCACTCATACAGCCAATGTATCTTCTGACGGAACAACAGCCATGTCTCATTTCATTGCAGATGTTGATCTGAGCAAGGAATATGATAATGATACTCTTTCGAGAAGGCTGAAAAGGATCAAAAACGTCAGACAGGTAAAGATATTTGATATATGAGGTGATGATATGAAAGAAAACATTCGCAATGCGATATATGAGAAATACATCGCTCCCACTAAAAAGAATCGCCCCGATTACATAGGAGTCGAAATAGAAATGCCTGTAGTAAATCTCGAAGGCAAACCCGTTGATGAGGCAGTTTCCATAAGCGTTGCCGAAAAGTTCACAGACCATTTCGGCTTTACTCCCGAAGGACGTGATTCAAACGGAAACCTGACTTCTTCAAAGCACTCTCCAACAGGTGATATACTTTCCTTTGACTGCTGCTATTCAAATCTTGAATTATCTTTCGGCAAAGCAGTAAATCTTTTTGAGGTAAAGGAGCGTTTCGAGAACTACTGCAGGTTTTTCAATACAGAATTTGCAAAGTACAACTATACTCTCACAGGTATGGGAGTAAATCCCAATGCTGATATAAATCACAACCAGCCCATACAGAATGAGCGCTATCGTATGCTTTATCACTACCTGCACTCTTATCCTCAGCATAAAAATGAGGTGGATATTCGGTTCCATGAGCGTCCCGATTTCGGTACATTCACAAGTGCATCGCAGGTACAGCTTGATGTGAGATATGATGAGCTTACCGATGTTATCAACGTTTTCGGTCTGCTTGAACCCTACAAGGCACTGATTTTTGCAAATTCCTATCTTCCCGATTATCCTCAGTTCCTTTGCGTGAGGAATATGCTCTGGGAGCACAGTATGCAGGGCTACAATCCCCATAATGTGGGAATGTTCGCACAGAAGATATCAAGCGTTGACGAACTTATAGACTACATAGGAACACAGTCCATTTACTGCACAATGCGTGACGGTAAATATGTCGATTTCACTCCTGTTACAATTGATGAATACTTCTCAAAGAGCAGTATCGAAGGCGAATACTATGACGGTGAAAGCTACCGGAAAATATCTTTTTCTCCTGAGAGCAAGGATATAGATCATCTTCGCACATTCAAATTCGAGGACCTGACTTTCAGGGGCACTATTGAATACAGAAGCTCATGCTGTCAGCCCTTGTCGGAAGCGATGACAGTTGCGGCTTTCCATACAGGTCTGAAAGAAAAGCTGCCTGAGCTGAAAGAGCTGCTTGAAAACGATATAGTGATCTATTCTCACGGCTTCAATGCCATTGAACTTCAGAATATGCTTTCAAAACGCAGACTTCCTGATTTTCTTGATGCAGGAGCAGTTGAGAGACAGCTTATAAATATACTCGACCTTGCAGCTCTAGGACTGAAAAAGCGCGGACTTGATGAAGAAGTTCTTCTGAATCCTCTTTATGAAAGAGCAGAAAGACATACCAATCCTGCCAGAACTATGCTTGACGGAATTGCAAACGGTACAACCATAAACAAGTACATCGAGCAGTATGCTGCGATATGAGGTGAATACATGAACAATAGCTATTACAGTGGAAAATTCGGGATAGAACGCGAAACGCTCAGAGTTGACAGTCATGGCAGACTTGCTCGGACTCCTCACCCCTTTGGCAATGACGAACACATAACCCGTGATTTCTGCGAAAACCAGATCGAGCTTGTAACGCCTGTTGCAAATAGCATTGAAGAAGCCCTCGGATACCTCGCGAAGCTTGATGAAAAAGCAAGAAAGGTGCTTGCTGAAAACGGCGAGAGCATTTGGCTCTACAGCAATCCTCCACATTTTGAAAACGAAGACGAGATACCCATAGCTGATTTTACAGGAGATCACTCTTCAAAGCGTAGCTATCGTGAAGTGCTTCAGCGTAAATACGGAAAAAAACTCATGCTTTTCTCGGGAATTCACTTCAATTTTTCATTTGCAGAGGAATTCCTGCACAAGCTAAATACAGAAAACGAAGCCTTTCACAGCTTCAGAGACAAGCTTTATCTCCGTCTTTACAAACAGCTCATGGTGCACAGCTATCTGCTGGTACTTCTTACTGCGGCAAGTCCCTATTATGATGCGTCCCTTGACAAGGACGGAAAAAGCGGTATAATTATGAGTGAATATTCGTCGCTTAGGAACAGCGTTCGGGGCTACTGGAACAAGTTTCTGCCTATTCTCGATCACAAGGATCTGAAGACATTCACAGGCAGCATCAAGAAGCATATTGTAACAGGTTCTCTGTATTCGGCAAGCGAGCTTTACCTGCCAATACGTCTTAAACCCAAGGGAGTGAATACTCTTGAAAATCTTGCAGAAAACGGAGTTGACCATATTGAGCTGAGAATGTTTGACCTTAATCCGTCCGCACCTCTCGGAATTGACGGCAGAGACCTTGAATTCGCACATCTGCTGATACTGTATCTGCTGTCACAGCCTGATTTTGACTTCACTCCAGAAATGCAGGAAAAGGCAGTCGGCGACCATAAGAATGCTGCCCACCTTGAAACAGATACAGAACTTCTGGAACGCAGCGAAAACATAATTGAAAAAATGGAAAAATTTTTCAGCGGCAATGAAAATGCAACTGAAGTAATTGCCTTTGAAAAAGAGAAGGTAAACGGACGAAAGGTCTGTAACAGCGTTAAATACTATAAATAAGGCGGTGACATAAATGTGCGAGCTTTTAGGCTTTTCTTCGGCTAAAAAAATTGATATATCAGAATATCTGCGAACATTTTTCTCACACAGTAACAAAAATCCTCACGGCTGGGGAATGATGTACGAAACTGACAGGCGTGAAATACTGAAAGAACCTGTCAGCGCAGAAAAAAGCTCATATCTGTCTGACATCATCGACTATATGCCGCCGCAGAAAGCAGCTCTCGCACATATAAGATTTGCCACCGTGGGAACTATCAGCGAACGCAACTGCCACCCATTCACAGGCACGGATATTTCTGGCAGAGAATGGACTCTTATCCACAACGGAACTATCTTCTGCAGTAGGCATAATCACCGCTATTCTGCTGTACAAACGGGAGATACCGATTCCGAGCGCTTTTTTCTGTCGCTCCTTGACAATATGAATGAGCATATAGCAAGAAGTGTTCCCAATGAGCGTGAGCGCTTCGAGATAGTGAATAAATTCATCGTTGAAAATGCTCCCAGGAACAAGCTCAACCTGATGATATACGACGGTGAGCTTCTCTACGTCCATAAAAATCTGAAAAACACCCTCTGCTTCAAAAGGCTTGATGACGGGCTCGTTTTCTCCACCAAGCCCCTTGATGACGGAGTGTGGATACCATTCCCTATGGCACAGGTGATAGCTTACAAAAACGGTCAGGAGGTCCACCGCGGCGACAGACATAAGGGCACTTTCGTACCGACGCTGGAATACATTACAGCTATGGACGCAATGTATATTTAAGGAGATAATATGGGATATAATTTTTACCGCTGGGAAAACGCCACAGTTCCGCCTATAAACAATGATTTCAAGGGCATAGCTTCTCCGCAGAAGCTCTATGATGCTCTTACGGAAATATGGTGCGAATATACCTGTGCTCCCCGTCTGCGCGAGAAGTGGAGCAAGGATAATATCACTCTCGGACAATGTTCCATAACAGCATTTCTGGCACAGGACATCTTCGGTGGAAAGGTTTATGGTGTGCTTCGTCCCAAGGGGAATTACCACTGCTACAATGTTGTGGGAGACGTTGTATTCGATCTCACCAGTGAGCAGTTCGGAGATGAAAAGCTGGACTATACCGATAACCCCGAACAACTTCGTGAGGTGCATTTCGCCAAAACCGAAAAGCTTGAGCGGTATGAGTACCTCAAAGCTGAGCTTATAAAATTTCTGGAGAAAAAACATGAGTGCAAATGAACTGAAACAGGCTGTTATCACCGAAAACGAAATTGCTTTTTCACATAAGGGCAACGATTATTTACTTTACGGCTGGGATCAGTGCGACGGCTATGTACTCAGCCTTGAATGTGAGGGCGAGCTTGTATGGCAGTCCGCACCGCAGCCGAAAAAAGCATGCATAGAGGAATTTATCAGCTATTATTCCGAACTATAACCGACTATAGATTTTCGAGATTGGACAGTTGCTGCATTATGCAGTATAATACAATCATCAAATGAAAGGAGTTGTTTCACGATGAAAAAGATATGTTGTTGTTTCTCGCTTAGCAATAGAATATTAGTTCATCGGAGAAACAGCACTTTTGTTTTATAAGTATGCGCCTGCACGCGAATAAACGAACAAAGGGAATGCAGTTTTCTGCGTTCCCTGTTTTTATGTCTGAAATTATATTTAAGGAGAATTTATTATGAGCAAGTATATTTTTACATCAGAATCCGTTACAGAGGGACATCCCGATAAAGTTGCAGACCGTATCTCAGACTCTATCCTTGACGCTTATCTTGCAAAAGATCCGGCTGCAAGAGTTGCAGCTGAGACTGTACTCAAGAACAATACCGTTATCCTCGCAGGTGAGATAAGTTCATCTGCCGAAATAGATACGGAAAAGGTTGTTCGTGACGCAATAAACAGTATCGGTTATAACAACGAAGCACTCGGCTTTGACGGTCATACTGCAGAGATAATCAATTTGCTTGACAGGCAGTCCCCCGATATTGCACAAGGCGTTGACTCTGCCCTTGAAGTAAGAGAAGAAAACGGTACAGACATCGGTGCGGGAGATCAGGGAATAATCTTCGGATACGCTGTAAATGAGACATCCGAGCTTCTGCCGCTTCCTATCTCACTGGCACACAGACTTGCATACAGACTTACAGAAGTACGCAAGAATGGTACACTCAAATATCTCCGCCCCGACGGTAAAACTCAGGTATCTGTAATTTACGAGGACGACAAGGCTGTTGGTATTGACACTGTTCTTATCTCAACTCAGCACGATGAAGAAGTGTCACAGGAACAGCTCCGCAATGACCTCATCGAATATGTAATCAAGCCGATTATTCCCGAAAACTGGCTCAATAACGAAGTGCGAATACTTGTAAATCCCACTGGCAGATTTGTTATAGGCGGACCGGTAGGCGACAGCGGCCTTACAGGCAGAAAGATCATCGTTGATACCTACGGCGGAGCTGCACATCACGGAGGCGGAGCTTTCAGCGGCAAGGACTCCACAAAGGTTGACAGAAGCGCCGCTTATGCTGCAAGATGGGCTGCAAAGAACATCGTAGCCGCAGGACTTGCAGAACGTGCAGAGATACAGCTGGCATACGCTATCGGCGTGGCTGCTCCCGTATCAATTTACGTCAATACATTCGGAACAGGCATTATTTCCGACGAAGATATACAGGCTGCCGTTTCAGAAGTATTTGACTTCACTCCAAGCGGTATAATCAGAGAGCTGGAGCTCAGAAGGCCTGTGTTCGCACAGACCTCAGCATACGGTCACTTCGGAAGACCTGATGCGGACTTCACATGGGAGCGTACAAACAAGGTATCCGCACTCAGAAAAGTTCTGAATGTTTCAGTGAATGCGTAAGTTTATGATCAGACATAAAAAAGCTTCTTCAATTACGAAGAAGCTTTTTCTTTTACAGCTTATACTGCATGAAATTATTATTCTTTACGAAGCCGAAATCAGTGTACAGTAAAACACCCATATCCGAAGCGGTTATCTGAACAGTACCGCAGCCGTGTTTTCTTGCCTCATCGACTACCAGTGACAGCAGCTTTTTTGCGATACCCTGTCTTCTGTATGATTTGTCCGTGAACATACTTGACAGAAGCGCTATCTTACCGCTGGGGCAGCCGAAATAAGGCGGCTTTTCAACGATGGATATCCCGCTTGTTCCGATTATTTTTTCATTGTCCAGAGCTATCCACGAAATGAAAGTATTGTCTGCCATATGACGCTGATAGTAATCTTTCAGTGCAGGTCTCAGATCGATATCCTCTTTTGCCCCCTCTTCACGAAGCTGATTTATTCTCATTGTAATAAAAGTTTCAAGTTCTTTATCCGATAATCTTCTGTAAGCGATATTCATAAATGCACCTCATTTCTGTATTTCCCAGTAACCTTTATAGGCGTATCCGTCATGTGTTCCGATCAGAAGATCTTTTGATTTTATAAAGCCGAATTTCTGAACAGCCTTTATCCTTTCCACTGCATAATCGGGGACTTTTGTTATTATCTCATCACAGTTAAACAGTTCAAAAGCAGGCGGAACTATAAGCGATATAATATCGTACAATACGCTTTCTTTCTCATAAGCACTGCCTACGTCGAGGCGCAAAACTCCATCTCCGCTAAAGGCGTCATCGGAGTCGCGGTGAAATAACTCAACAGTGCCTATTGCCTTTGAAGCAGCTTTGTCAATGATCGTGAATCTCACAAACCACTTTGTTTCATACGATGATAACCAGAATTTTATTGCGTCAAGCATTTTCTCTTTCGTGGGATAATAGAAGTTATCTCCGTCACAGTTGTCGCTGTTGAAAAAAGGCAAGGCGTTTTTATCGCTGTAAACCTGCAGCAGATCATCTGCGTCCTGTTCCTCAACAAAGCGCAGCAGATACTTGTCGTCTTCAAAAGCAGGACAATTACTGTAAACATCTGTCATAATATCACCTCAGCGCTTTTCTCATTATTATGGTATTTCCGTTCTCACAAAATGTCACAAATCCGAATTTCTCATACAACTTTATCGGACCCGTAAAAGCTAATGCGTTGTTATGCCCCTGTTTCATGGGGTAAGCCTCAATAAAAGCGTACCCGTCATTTTTTGCGTCTGAGCATACTCGATCAAGCAATGCGGTTGCTATGCCATTTCCGCGGTAATCGGGAGCTATCTCAAAGCAGACCACAGATTTTATCTGTCCTTTTTCCTGACAGCCCACAGGCTTTTCATCGGAAGGCACGTTGTCAAGATCAAACTCTCCTACACGATAATAATTCATTCTGTCATTAGCATTGCACCAGCCTACAACCAAACCGTCAGCAAAAGCCAGATAGCCTTTTATCGTACCTGCTCTCACCATTTTAACAGCTGATTCCCGCAGCGCCCGTTTCCAGTTTTCTGCTCCTCCACCGTATATTTCGGACTTTGCGAATAATTCAGAATCTATCTGTTCCTTGCTCATATTGAACGCATTGCAGTAGCAGGGATAATAAGGTGAACCGTCCGAAAAAGCTCTATTATCAAAAAAGTCAAAGTATACTTCTTCTAATTCTGGAGTTAAGGCTTTTATTTCTATATTCATTCGTTCCATCCTTTCCTGACATCGCCTCATCTGTAATCTTCGGAAACATCCTCAAAAGAACGCTCTCCACGAATATATGCTTCATAGGCGACTTCCGCATCTTTGCCGTGAAATACAGTGCAGATACCACACATATCACAGTCTGCTATACATGGAAATCTTTCTTTGATATAGTTCCTGCGTTCTTTTGCAGTAGAATTTAAAATATCAGGTGCTGTAATCATAAGCAGTCACCTCATTTTATAAGACGATTCTGACGGTATTGTTCCATATATGTCCTGTTGATCTCGCTGATCTCACGTTTTCCGTCAATATAGTCCTGATATATACCGAACGGACTTCCGCCGCCCAGCCAGCATGATGAACAGTTTTCACAGCCTCCGCCGCCACAGTCCAGTGACTCCCTGATGATCTGTTCACGCTCTTCACGAGTTGTATCCTTAATCAGAATTGATCTCATAAAAAAGCCTCCTTTATAGAATTGCTCCTGCTTTAAGCCAGCTCGGCATTGATAGCGTCTTCGTTTTCTGCCATTGCCTGCAAGGTCATGGTAAGCAGCTTGTCAAGCTCCCAGCCGAGCTGATCTGCACCGCGCTCAATTACTTCTCTTGAACAGCCTGCCGCAAATCCTTTGCTCTTATACTTCTTTTTCAGGGATTTAAGCTCCATGTCCTTTGTACTTTTGGACGGACGCATCAGCGCAGCTGCCCAGATGAGACCTGTTAGTTCGTCAGCCGCAAAAAGCACCTTTTCCATTTCATGTATCGGCTCTACGTCAATAGTCACGCCGCAGCCTACGGTTATTCCGTAGCCGTGAGAACATACTGCATGAATGATGTCCTCGCTTACTCCGCCTTCTCTCAGCAGTTCAGGAGCTTTAAGGCAGTGTTCCTCAGGATACAGTTCAAAATCAATGTCATGGAGCAGTCCTACGATACCCCAGTATTCAGCGTTATCTTCATATCCAAGCTCTTTAGCGTACCACTTCATTGCCGCCTCCACAGTCAGGGCGTGCTGAATATGGAACGGGTCTTTGTTGTACTTTTTCAAAAGCTCAAAGGCTTCATTTCTTGTTATCATGATCTTTACCTCACTTATACTATTTTTAATATTCTTCTGTTATATAAACAGGCTCATATCAGATTCTTCTCCTGAGCCAATAAAAGTAGCTACACCTCCAAGTTCTACCCCGTCTATCAGTTCTTCCTGATGAATACCCATAATATCCATCGACATCTGGCAGGCTACTATTCTAACACCGTGAGATTTTGCACTTTCAATCAGTTCTTCCAATGAACTGATACCTTTCTTTTTCATTATGCCACGTATCATTTTTGATCCTGCACCACACATATTCATACGTGACAGACCAAGCTTTGCAGTTCCTCTCGGCATCATTGCTCCGAACATTTTTTCAATAAAATTCTTGGATACTTTTATTTTTTTCGGTTTCCTGAGAATATTGAGTCCCCAAAAAGTAAAAAACATAGTTACTTTTCTTCCCATTGCTGCAGCGCCGTTCGCAATTATAAATGCAGCGATAGTCTTATCAAGATCTCCTGAAAAAACAACAAATGTCTTGTCGTTTTTTTCCTTGGCAGATGAATATTCTTTTTTGGTATCCCGTGTGATCTGAGCCTTGATAATACCATTCTCTGTTACAAGGTTATCCAGACGATTTCCTGTCCTGTCACACCAGACACGAATATCTGATGCAAATGCATCTTCTGTGGCTTCAACACATATTGTTTCACCGATAGGCTTATCTCTCAGATAATCTGCAACTTTTACGATCGGTCCGGGACATTTTAAATTCTTTGCATCTATCAGCACAATATTCTTTGAATTTATCCTGTTATCAGAGTTGTCAAATTTTGTTTGAGCTTCCGTCTTTTGAGTTTCTGAGCTTTTATTATGCACAACAAGAAATGAACGATAGGCATTGTATCCACCGTCCAGTGTGGCTATATCGTATCCGCGATCAGCAAGTATCTCAGCTACCTGCTCACTCCAGTCGCCTTCGCGGCAAAACGCGACCACAGGCTTATTCTTTGGAATGGTATCCAGTTTTGAATATCCACCTGAGAACGGAATATTTATTGCTCCTTCAATCCCACTCACCAATACCTCATCAGGTTCTCGGAGGTCAAGAAGAGTGATATTATTAAAATCCAGTTTAGAAAACTCTTCAACTGTTATATGTTTAAAATTCTCTTGAGTACTCATATTTCGATTCTCCTTAAACATTATCTGCGCATTTCCTTAATGGCTGTAATAAGCCTTTCAAGTCCATCCTGCACCATGCTGTAATGGCTGGCAATGTTCATACGCAAAAAGCCTTCACCGCCGTTTCCGAACTGTGCTCCGTCAGAAAGAAACAATCCTGTCCGTTTGCGTATACTCTGTGCAAGACTGAGCCCATTATCTGTAACAACTCTCGTCCCGTCTATCCAGAGCAAATATGTCGCCTGTGAAGGAATGAGCTTCAGTTCAGGTAATTCCGCCTCTAACCCCGCTCTGACAAGCTGTTTGTTTTCAAAAAGATAATGACGTAAACTATCAAGCCATGCACCGCCCTTTTGAAAAGCTGAAACCGCCGCCGGTACCGCAAATGCATTTGCACCGTCTATCCTCTGAGAATGCAAGCCTTCTTTCATTCGCCGCCTGATCGTTTTGTCGGGGATTACTATGGCTGAGGTATGCAGTCCTGCAAGATTAAATGCTTTTGTCGGAGAAATACAGGTCACGCTGTTACCGGCATTTTCAGACGCAGCAGCCAGATACGGGACATAATTTATATCGGGATCTGTAATATCACAGTGTATCTCATCAGAGACAACAATAACATCGTTTTTCCTTGCGAGACTGCCAATAGCAGCCAGAACATCTCTGCCCCAGATATTTCCGGTAGGATTATGCGGATTGCTGAGAATAAGCATTTTGGTTCTGCTATTACTTATCTGCCACTCAAGAAGCTTATGATCTATCCGATATTCATTTCCGTCATAGATAAGAGGACATTCAAGTACAGAACGTCCGTTGCTGAGAATACAGTCATAAAAACAGTTGTAAACAGGAGAAAGCAGCACTACATTATCACCGATATTCGTAAGCTCACGAATACAAGTGCATATGGTTGGCAATACACCTGGACTGAACAACATTTGCTGCCTTTCAAACTTCAAATTATGCCGTGACTGCCACCATTCAATATATGCCTGATACCATTCATCAGGCAGAACAGAATAACCGAAAATACCGTTTGTCAGCCTTTTCTGCAATTCCTCAAGTATCTCAGGCGCCGCCAAAAAATCCATGTCCGCCACCCACATAGGCAGCTCATTTTGCAATGTATTCCATTTCAGTGAATTAGTACCGCTACGATCAGTCACATGATCAAAATCATACTTCATAGGTCATTTGAGACCCCTTTCTATGGAGGTTTTTTCTGTAAAATTGTCAAGCATATTGTAATATGTCGGATAAGCATATATAAACTATGTATTTAATATGATTATATATCGCAGCCAGGGATTTGTCAATAACAAACATATAGAAACACATACGATCAGCAATAAACAGCACCGCAAGCGATATGCCTGCGGTGCTGTCCAACAAAGAGTGTTTATTCAAATTCGTTGAAATGATCTTCCAGTGACTTGTAAATGTCATCTGAACTCTCAGCTAAAATACTGTCAAGAGCCTTTTTGTATATGTCGGTATTGTAGTGAGGTTCGATATCGTAGTCATTTGTGTAGCCGAGATCAATGATAGTATCTTTAAGTGTGAGTGTACCCTTCTTGTCAGGATCGGGACTGGACACACTGTATCCGCCGTAAACCTCAGTGTCAATGAAGTCTTCCTCTATGTCGATGTACTTCTTGACGTCTTTGATAGTCTTGTCGTGATCGGACTGTGTGAAGTGGTATGCCTTGATGAATGCACGTTCAATGGCTATAAAAGTATTGGGAGTGCTGCTGAGAGCCGCTGTCTTTGCGACCTGTCGGCAGCAGGGCTGGTTCTCCAGAGCTTTTTCGTGTGCGCAGTAGTATACTACCTTGTAGCCCTGAGACTTAGCCAGCGAAGCATAGGGCGAGTAAACGGAAGCCGCGTCGATAGAGCTGTTAAGAAGTGCTGCATAAGCGTCCTTCTGACTGTCGAAGTAGACGATATTTACCTTGTCGTCGCCTTCACCAATTTCGATGTTTGCGTTTTTCAGCAGTATCTGGAGCTCTGCGTCCTGTACGCTGTTCTTGACTGAAGCGACATTTCTGCCCTTGAGGACTTCCACGCCTGCCTCGTCCTTGTCAGCAAATTCAGATTTGATAACGTAGCCGTGACCGTTTGTCATCGCACCGCCAAAGATCGACACCTCATGTCCCTGACTCTGGAAAGTGAGTGTGGGAACAGAACCGATGAAAGCCACATCGAGCTTATCGGATTCGATACCGTTTATGAGCTCGGAAGCACTTGAAAACTGAGTGAGAGTAACATTAAGTCCCTCTTCCTTGAAGTAGCCCTCCTCCTGTGCAACGAATGCAAGAAGATGTGCAGTGGAGTTCAGATAGCCGATATTTATGTCGGCCTTTTCGGGAGCTCCTATTTCGACCTTAGCTGCCTCAGTTGCAGCCTCCGAAGCGCTCTCTGCTGATGCGCTTTCAGTTGTGTTCTCAACTGTTGTGGTGCTTGCGGTAGTTGTCTCACTCTTTTCTGAGGAGCTTGATTGATTGAGCCCCGAGCAGCCTGTAAGCAGTGCCGCAGCGGCAATTAAGGATATAAGCCTTGATCTGTTATTATTCATTTTCTTCACCTTTTAACCTTTTCTTTTTATTTTTCTTCATTATCTGATTATTACTTGGCACAACATCGCATTCGCATTGTTCTAAAAATGAATAGTGTATCTCCCATTATCATCACCTCTTGTCTTTTATCTGCATTTATCATATCATACGGAAGCTGCGGTGTCCAATACATGAAATACATTAGTGTTAATAGGAAAAACGTATAAACGGAAAGCTTGAAAAAACGATAATGATATGATAAACTGATACTATCATATTTAACGAGGTGAAAAAAATGAGAATATCCACCAAAGTCGAATTCGGTATCATAGCATTGCTTGATATAGCCTTAAACACAAACAATGAAAACACAGTAAAAGTAAATGCCATATCAAAAAGGAATAATATCTCCGCAAAATATCTTGAACAGATACTTCCGCTGTTAAAGCAGTCAAATCTAATAAGCAGCGTCAAGGGCTCAAGCGGCGGATACAGGATACAGCGTGAGCTTGGGGATATTACTCTGTACGAGATTGTGAACGCCCTTGACAGATCAATACTCGCATCATCGGAGTTCAGCAAGGAGCTTGAACAGAATGCGACCGACGCAATAGAAAAATGCCTGTGGGAGCCCATGACCAGTTACCTTTGTAAATACACGCAAAAGATGACCTTAAAAGATCTCACGGATATGTACTACGAGCGAAAGAACTATAATGATGATATTTCATTTTTTAGCGCACGTATATAATAATAAAGAAAGCACCTGAACTTTTTTTCGGTTCGGGTGCTTTTGTATTAGGCTCGTTTTTTATCAGAAAATCTGATAACAGATCATCAATTATTTGAATTGGAAAACTAT
This sequence comes from Ruminococcus sp., assembly GCA_017961625.1. Lineage (GTDB taxonomy): Bacteria > Bacillota > Clostridia > Oscillospirales > Ruminococcaceae > Ruminococcus. The sequence continues at coordinate 13,830 of JAGCWY010000079.1, forward strand.
GAAAATATATGTGATAATCCCAAATTCAGAAGTTAAAGAAGACAAAACGCCTTCCAAACAACGTAGATACGTTGAAAGGAAAGCGCTTGATTTTTTCTTCAACTTGAAGATTTTGACGTAATGTTTTTTCGTTCCTTGGAAAGTTTTAAAATATGATTCATCTGAGACTTCTTGATGATTTCAAAATCTGTTCTGAAACCA
>JAGCWY010000080.1 GCA_017961625.1 Ruminococcus sp.
AAACAGGCAGCTTTGAAAGCCGCCTGAACTACCAATAAAATAGATCTTGATCAGCGCGAAAAAAGCATTTTTTCTTCGTGCTTGTTCGTTATACCCTGTTTATGGGGAATTTGAGAAGTTTTCAACAATTAACATGAAAAAAACAGTTGCCCCTTCAAATTTTACTTGAAGAGGCAACTGTGTTGTTTTGGAGGGCTGTTTTTTTACAGCCCCTTCTTTTTATGTCCTGCCAGCCGCTGCCGGCAGTAATTCTTTATTGGTATTAAACAAATGTGAACATACATTCTTGTGCAGAACAGAGAACTTCATAATTATTTTTTCAATATTCAATGGTTTTACATTGAATTTCATGCCATTCCGCCCCCCTTATAGAAGGTGTTTTTATCTGCCTGCCTCTGCGTTAAATACTGACGACCTTATATCCTGCGGCTTCCACAGCCTGTTTCAGCTCATCGCTGCTTATATCGCCGCAGAGCTTCACCACAGCCGTACCCTTTTTATGGCTCACCTCTGCGCTTTCCACGACTTTAAGCTCCTCCAGAGCCTTTTTAACGCGAGCTTCACAGTGTTCGCACATCATGCCCTTTATTTTTATGGTCTTTTCTGTGCTGCTGTCGGGGTTTTCCTCATCTTTTATGTGTACCGACCGCTTTTTATCGCGGCTTGGGTCGTAGGGCTTGAACATATTCAGCCTCAGGGCATTAGTGACCACGCAGAAGCTTGAAAGGCTCATTGCCGCCGCACCGAACATAGGGTGGAGCTCCCAGCCGAAGAGCTTGATGAAGGCTCCTGCTGCAAGGGGTATACCTATTATATTGTATAAGAAAGCCCAGAACAGGTTCTCCCGGATATTCCTGAGAGTTGCGCGACTGAGCCTGACAGCGGCCGGAACGTCTGCAAGACTGTTCTTCATGAGAACTACGTCAGCCGCGTCTATGGCAACGTCCGTGCCTGCGCCGACGGCTATTCCCATATCTGCCGAGGTAAGGGCAGGAGCGTCGTTTATGCCGTCGCCCACCATAGCGGTAACACCCTGCTTTTTCAGCCTGCGTACAACCGCTTCTTTTTCGTCGGGGAGCAAACCTGCTATGACCTCATCAACGCCTGCCTGCTCGCCTATTGCCCTTGCAGTGACCTCGTTGTCCCCGGTGAGCATTATCACCTTAATACCCATATTTTTAAGTTGCTTCACGGCTTCGGGACTTTCCTTCCTGATAACGTCCGCAACCGCTATAAGCCCTGCTGTTTTTCCGTCCTCCGCAAAGAAAAGTGGAGTTTTTCCCTCTGCGGAAAGCTTTTCGGAGACAGCCCTTATATCCTCCGGTATATCCGCGGAAGATCCTATAAATCCGAGATTTCCTCCAGATATTTTTACGCCATTCCTTTTTGCAACAAGACCGTTTCCGGATAAAGCCATGAAACCAGTAACATCTTCAGGCACCATGCCTTTTGTGGAGCAGCATCTGATTATCGCCTTTGCAAGAGGGTGTTCACTGTGAGCTTCAAGGGCAAGCGCAAGGGTAAGAAGCTCTTCCTCCGTGCGTTCTCCTGCTGGGATAATGTTAGTAACTACTGGCTCTCCAGCGGTAATTGTACCTGTCTTGTCGAGAGCGACAATGCTGACCTTTCCAGTCTGCTCGAGAGATATGGCATTCTTGAATAGTATGCCGTTTCTGGCTCCAGTACCATTTCCGACCATTATTGCCACGGGAGTTGCAAGTCCTAGAGCACATGGGCAGCTTATAACAAGGACGGATATCGCTCTAGCAAGGGCATAGCCTGTGCTTTTGCCTACAAGCATCCAAATTATAAAAGTTACCGCGGCTATTATTATTACCGCAGGCACGAATATCCCCGATACCTTGTCAGCAGTTTTTGCTATGGGAGCCTTTGTGGCAGCTGCGTCTGAAACGAGCTTGATTATCTGTGAAAGAGTGGTATCTTCTCCCACCTTTGTGGCTTCACATTTTAGATATCCTGAGGTATTGACAGTAGCGGCAGTTACGGCAGAGCCGGGTCTCTTGTCCACAGGTATGCTCTCCCCTGTGACAGCAGCCTCATTTACGGCGCTTTCACCATCTGTCACTATACCATCAACGGGTATGCTCTGACCTGGACGGACTACGAATATATCACCCTTTACTACGTCATCAGCAGCAATCTCAGTCTCAACGCCGGCCCTTATTACTGTGGCAGTCTTCGGGGACAGCTGCATGAGGCTTTTCAAAGCGTCAGTTGTCTTTCCCTTGGAGCGCGTTTCGAGGAGCTTTCCTACGGTTATGAGAGTGACTATCATTGCAGCCGATTCAAAGTAGAATTCGTGGGTATAGCTCATGGCTTTTGTGATATCACCATTTACTTGAGCGTCAGCCATTGCAAAAAGGCTCCATGTACTGTACATGAATGAAGCCATAGAACCCATAGCTACTAGAGTATCCATATTAGGGGAGCGGTGAAAAAGTCCCCTAGTGCCGTTTATGAAGAATTTCTGATTTATGACCATTACTATCGCCGAAAGCAGCAGCTGAGAAAGGCCGATAATGATATGATTTTCAGCCATAAAGGCAGGCAGGGGAAGTCCAAGCATAGAATGTCCCATTGATATATATACAAGTATTAGCAGGAATACAATAGAAGCGGATAGCCTGCGTTTCAGCGTGGAGAGCTCTCCAGTCTCTGAAAGCCCGTCATTTCTGACTGTTCCGGCTTTCACCACACTGTCAGCCGAAGAAGCTCCGTAGCCTGCGTCTGTAACTGCTTTTATAATAGCGCTGTCCGGAGCGCTTCCTTCAACTCCCATAGAATTGGTAAGCAGGCTTACAGAGCAGGAGGTAACGCCTTCTAAGGAGGATACGGCTTTTTCAACTCTTGCACTGCACGCTGCACAGCTCATGCCTGATATATTGTATTTTCTCACAGCTCCGCCTCCGTTTCTGATATACTAAGGTTAGTATATCATAATTATGATTCTTCGTCAATCAGGGCTTATACTGCTGTTGCACGTGGCTAATATCATGAACCGTGTATGTAGGGGCGGATATCAGGCAGCTTCGCTTATCCGCCCTGAGCCTGTAAGCAGAGTATTCAATTACTGATAAGGCTCATGGGATCTATGAATTTTCCGTTGTGGGTGACTTCAAAGTGAAGATGAGGAGGAATACTGCTTTCGATATCTGCGGTCTCGCCGACAGCTCCGAGGATATCTCCGCCGTCAACTCTGTCTCCTTTTTTTATGGCAAGGTCTGAGCCCATACCACAGTACTTGGTGATATATCCATTCATATGATTTATTACTATCGTAACTCCCCACAGAGGGTCATTTGATACAGACTCTATCTCACCAGCTGCTACGGCATAGACGTCAGTACCCACTTCGGCTGCTATATCAGTACCGTTATGGGTCTGCCATGTTCCTGTGGTCGAGTTTTTTACAAGCTCTCCGTTGCTGAATTCGACGATGATACTGCTCATATCCTCAAGTGGAGAGCGAACCTCTGACATATCTGTGGCAGCCAGCTCGGCCTGTTCAATGTAGACGTTGTCCTTGAAGGGAGCGTCCACCTTTATTTCCGCAGCTGGCAGGGTTTGCAGTGGAGCCTCTGTGCTTATGGGGGCAGTCGCCGCTGTTGTAGTTCTGTAGGCAGGAGCTGTGGTCACTTGTATGTTGGTGACCTGTCTACCGACGGTATTCTCTTGTACAACACTGTTGCTTCTGGTATAGGAGTCTATCTGCGGCAGTCTGTCACCCTGTTTATGTGCGAAAAGGCAGGCGGCGCCGATCATTATAGCACTTATGCCGAGTGCGGCGTAGAAGCCCTTTGAGCCTTTTTCGTTATGCTTTTCGGTCAGTTCGTTTTTTTTCACACTAACACCTCCGACCATATTATTGACAGTAGGCAGGAAAATATACATTATTTTCGTTTTTAGTCTACAGTCGGTGCGCCTCCAACCTCACACAATGCTGTTTGCCCTCGAAAAAAGCCATAAGGAAGAAACTTTCAATCTTCCTTATGGCTCAGCTTTCAGAAAAATATGATTAGGTAAAGAACGAGATTCTCAATAGATGTTCTCCAGTGAGTCGGTTTAATTGCTAGGGGGTGGGGGAAGCTACACTTATAACCACAATGCACTCCGAAAGAGGGCGTTTTCTGTAAACTACGCAGTTTAACAGACTGACCCATAAATGAAAAATATCAGTTATAATTCTGTTCCTGTGAAGCATCCGGTACTAAGCTGCTGGTATCCTCGGAAGAAGGCGGAGGAAGAGTTGCGGCAGGAGCTGTCCATATCTCAGTTGGCTGAGTCCATGGTTCTGTCGGCTGAGTCCAAGGCTCGTAAGGAACTGTAGTCACGGGCTCGGTATATGGTTCATAGGCTGTAGCTGCGGTAGTTGTTGCGACAGTTGTGGTGGTCAAAGTAGTTGTGGTCGTCGTTGTTTCGGTGGTAGTGAGAACAGGACGCACCTCATCAGGAAGCTTCGGATTTGTGGGCTTTACGCCGTTCAGACCGTAGCATTCCTGATAAGCGAGTATCAGGTCTCTTATCATATATTTCGAGTATTCACCGTGCTCGACAACGCCAGCAAAGGCAATCTCCGGATCGTCTGCAGGAGCAAAGCCTATGAAGAAGGAGTTCTGGTCGTTGATGTTTGCGCCTACCTGCGGAGTACCGGTCTTTATAGCTACATCAAAGCCGAGGTTTGTGAGGGAGTATCTTGCAGGCATACTGCGTGAAGCGTCTATCATACCGCCTATGATATAGTCATAGAGGTCAGGAGTATTCAACTCTATCTGATTTGCCACGACAGGCTCCGTCTTCTTTATGAGCTGACGCGAGCCATAGGAGTAGTAGCTGTCAACGATATAAGGCTGATATCTTAAGCCGCGGTTTCCGATAGTACTTGCGACGACAGCCATTTGCAGTGGAGTGATACCGCAGTCCTGGTTACCAATACCCGCCTGGATAACATTTCCTATGACCCATTCCTGACCGTGTTCTTCAAAGGTCTCGGGGTTACAGAGATATCCCTCAGCGTCTCCTGTTTCTATTCCGGTATGAGAGCTGAGTCCGTACATTTTTGAGTATTTTGTGATATTGTCGATACCCAGCATACGTGATAGTTCATAGAAATAGCAGTTGCATGATACCTCTATAGCGTGGCGCATGGTGATATTTCCGTGAGTACCCGTACACGAGTAATGACTGCCATAGAACCAATAGTCATGACCGCAGAAGAGGGGAGTACCGCCTGTTACAACACCCTCGTTTAGACCAGCCGTAGCGGTAATGGTCTTAAAGGTGGAGCCGGGACGGTAAAGGCCGTAGGTGCAACGGTTTACAAGAGGAGAATCTTCAGCCTGTAAGAAATATTCGTAGTTCTCCGAGTAATCCTTAAGATTATAGGTAGGAGCCGTAGCCATTCCCTTTACAGCGCCCGTTTTGGCGTCAATGACACAAACTGCTCCGCATTTTCCTTTCAGCAGACTTGGCATGGGATTTATGGCAGGGAAGGTATAATTCAGAAAATCGTCGAGGATATTCTGTAATTTCAGCTGATAAGCGCCGTCAACGGTGAGCTTTATAGTCTCTCCGGAGTTTGCTTCAAGAATGGTCTTGACGTCTCTGACAACGCCATCCTTGACGGCTATCTGCTCCTCGCCGTTCTGACCGCGCAGGGGAGTTTCCATAGCGGCTTCGATACCGCTCTTTCCGAGGGTGTCGTTATAGCTGTAACCCTTGGATTTCAGATCGTCGTACTCCTCCGCGTAGATAGGACCTACAGTGCCTATCTCATGTGGAAGGATATCTCCGCGGACTATCTTTCTTTCAGAGGCGTCAACTGCCTCTACGCCGCGGTAGAAATTGCTCAGCTCCTTCATATCGACCACAGTCTTGTCGTCAACTCCTTCTGCAAGGAGTAGGTCGTTGGTATAGGAGAAGTCCTTGTCTATCATCTGATAGCGCATACCGGCGATGATACGCTTTTCCTCATCGGTATAGGTATCGGCTATCTCGTAATCGGATATGAGCTTGTCTATACAGTTTTCAGCTGTTGCGTAGACGTTGAGGTTAAGGTCGGAAATGAGCTCCGAGTTATCATCGGACATGAATATATATGGTTTTGTAAATGATACCGGTATGGTCTCCTTGAACTTGTAACCGTGTTCCTCAAGGGCTCTGTATATGCCGAGGAGTATTTTGTTGCCCTCTTTGAAATCAGTTGGAAAAAAAGCCATTTGCAGGACTATATCGGTGCGTGCGTCGTTGGTGACTATGGTATTTCCGCTGAAATCTATGATCTCTCCACGGGTAGCCTTTATGCCCTTCTTGTAGGTAAGGGTGCCGGGCTCGTACTGCTGGGGAGTTTCAATAGCGTTGTCACCTACTACCTGTATCCTCATGAGCCTCAACGAGCTCAAAAGAGCAAGGGATACAACGAGGAATATGATTATAATAGATTTGAGATTTTCTGCAAATCCTTTCAAAAGGTGTGCCTCCTTTATGATTATGACCGCACCTTTGGTGCGGTCTGAGAAATTATCTTCTGTTTTCCGACTGAATATTTGTGTTTATCGCTTCCTCAATAGTAAGGTGCTCCTTTGGCATGAGAAGGCGATTCACAAACTTCAGCACAAAGTAAATAAGCACTGATGATATAACGGTATATATCCAGACTCTGAGCGTTACTCTTACGAAGATATGGTGTACGTTGGCGTATCCCCATATCTGATAGTAGAACTTGTAGTCCAGCCAGCACTGTATGTACGAAGCGACAGCGGTGACAAACATATAGTTTATAAAGCGGTCCCTCAGGTACAGCTCAAACATGAGATTTGCAGCGATACAGAAAAAAGCAAGTATCACAGCGTTGTAGCCGAAGAGCTTTCCACAGCATATATCTATGAGAAAGCCGCATAACGCTCCCGTAACTGCTGAGGCGTAGATATTGTTTTTTAGCGCTATGCCTATTGCGAGAGGAACAAGCAGTATCGGCTTATATAGAGTACCGGAACTCATTATTATGAAACCAATAAAGATGAGCAGGTAGTATATTCCCCAGCGCAGAGTAGTTTTTATGCGGAAGATACGCTGCTCACGGGTAGTTCTAATCCTCATCTTCTTCGTCCTCCTTCTTGCCGCTGAAATCGGTTATAACGATAACAGAGGTAAGACGGGAAACATCCACGCAAGGATTTATATCGGCGCAGACTGAAAGTCCGTTGGAATCGAAACCTATCTCAAGTATAGTACCTATAGGGTAATCCTTTGGGAAAAGTCCGCTGGAGCCGGCGGTTATCATAAGGTCTCCGCGCTTGAGCTTGTTCTTCTTCGGAACGTGTATAAGCTTTGTGTGACCATTTTCAGAGGAGAGTACATCACCCTCAATTATGCCCTGATCCGCATTTGACGATGAAGCGACTGCGGCAACTGATAGGTCGGGTGAAAGAATAGTCCTTACGGTTGAAAGATGCTTAGAAACCTCTACGGTTATGCCCACAAGACCCTCTGCGGTGACCACGGGGCAGTTCACAAGGATACCGTCTGCCGAGCCCTTGTCGATAGTGAAAGACTTGAATGGGTCGTTGGTAACGTAGCTCAGAACCTTGCAGGGCTGGGAAAGTTGATAGTCGTCATGGTTTTCCTTGATAGTAACGAATTTGCGCAACTCCTCCACTTCAGCCTTTATAGCGTCGTACTCGGTGAGCTGAGCGTTGAGTTCGCCTATTTGCTTTTTCAGGCGTTCGTTCTCCTCATAGTATTTGTCGGCGTTTTCAAGCTTATCCACAGTGCGCTCCATTTTTGCGCTTATACTATTTGAAGCGGCGCGGAAAGGCTTTGTAACGGTATTTATGAAGGAAGCTCCCGAAACGGAATAGCCGCCCTTTGTAACGGCGTATACCATTATGCCGACGAGAAATGCGAGAAAAGCAAGCAGAACCTTGAATCTGGTGCTTTTTATGAAATCACGCATGGAGCTCCCCCTTAATAGTACTTGACGTTTTCAGTGAGAGCGTCCTGATAATCGTTGATATTTTCAAGTATCTTGCCGGTGCCTTCGGCAACGCAGTCAAGTGGGTACTCGGCGATATATACCGGCATACCGGTTTCACGGTTTATGAGCTTGTCCAGGCCGCGGAGCAGAGCGCCGCCGCCGGCAAGTGTTATGCCGTGGTCAATGATATCTGCCGAAAGCTCGGGAGGAGTTTCCTCAAGTGTTGATTTTATCGCGTCGATGACTCTTGAAAGGGGCTCAACGAGAGCGTCGCGTATCTCGGCAGAGGTTACGGTTATATTCTCCGGGAGACCGTTGAGCAGGTTCCTGCCCTTTATTTCCTGGGATTCTTCCTTCTCACTAGGGAAGGCAGATCCGATATCGAGTTTGATATTCTCAGCTGTCCTCTCACCAATAAGGAGATTGTATTTTTTCTTGATATAGTTTATGATAGCAGCATCAAACTCATCGCCTGCGCATCTTACCGAGCGTGAAGCGACAATGCCACCCATTGATATAACAGCTACCTCGCTTGTACCGCCGCCGATATCAACTATCATGCTGCCAGCAGGCTCGTTCGTGGGGAGACCTGCGCCGATAGCGGCAGCCATAGGTTCCTCGATTATGAGTACGTTATTTGCGCCTGCCTTTTTGCAGGATTCGCGAACTGCACGTCTCTCAACAGCTGTAACGCCAGAGGGGATGCATATAATAACGTTTGCTTTTGTGAAGAAGGTGCCCTTCAGAGCTTTTCTTATGAACTCCTGAAGCATGGTCGTGGCTATATCGAAATCGGCGATAACGCCGTCCTTTAGTGGCCTTACGGCAACTATCGAGCCAGGAGTACGTCCAATGACATCCTTTGCCTCCTTGCCAACATAGCGGCACTTGTCTGTTCTTGTATTTACGGCAACGACCGACGGCTCTCTTATTATTATACCCTTTCCTCTCATATATACAAGGGTATTAGCTGTGCCGAGGTCAATGCCAATATCTTTTGTAAACATTCTGTAGCTCCTTAAACTGCTTTGATTCTGATATACACATATTTATATTATATCACCAACGGGAAATATGTACAAGAATTTTTTTCGAGAAAATCTTGCGGTTGTAAATTTTGGTGTAATACGGAAACTGCCCCGTATAAAGCCGAAAAAAACTGTCAAAATGGACGACAGTGCCTTATCACTTGGAGGTGATGAGCTTAGGAGCGGTTTTTATGTATGCATATATAGCAATGAGTATGCATATTATCTGTGCGATATTGATATTGAAGGTGAAGCCGAAGGTAATGCTGAACAGCTCCATTGAGAATTTGCTGTCCTCAAGGCTTATTCCTCTGGAGTATCCGAGCCATGCAAATGTGCCTGATGCGACTGTGCCGATAACTCCGCCGAGAATGCAAGCGCAGATAAAAAGAAGCAGAAAATAGAGTGTTTTTTTCATAATAATATCTCCTATCTTTTGTTTTAGTGTATTTATTTAATTCCCGATGATCCGAATCCGCTATTTCCACGCTCTGTTTCAGAGAGCTCCTCGCTGACTTCAATTTCGGGCATTAATATACGTGTTGGTATCATCTGGGCTATGCGCATACCGTGTTCCACAGTAAATGCGGTTTTCCCGTGATTGATAAGGGGGACGAACCATGCTCCACGGTAGTCGCTGTCAACTACTCCCACGCAGTTGGCAAGGGATACTCCGTACTTTGAGGAGAGACCCGAGCGCGGGTATATGAGCAGAGCGATGTCTTCTGAATCCGGCTCTGCTGTTATACCAATTGGTATCATTTTTATCTCGCCTGGCGCAAGTGTTACGGGAGAATCAAGGCAGGCGCAAAGGTCAAGACCTGCGCTTCCCGGCGTAGCGCGGGATGGGATAAAAGCTCTCGGATCAAGCTTTTTGAATGTGAGTTTCATGATGTGATACCTCTGTAGTAAAGTCCTCTTGTGATATTTCCTTGCGGCTTTCGACCGCTGAGAGCGGCAAGTGTGCCATCGGTGTCTTCATCTGAAAGGTAAATGACACCATAGCTTATTCCACGGAGCTCCTCAGTTCTATCAAGCATATACAGCCTATCTGGGTTGAGTATTTCGGTATGATCCTTTGAGCATACCACGGGGAGCTCTCTGCCAGTGCGATCGGTGAGCTTCCTTTTGCATTTTCCGCACCCCACCTCGTTCTTTATCGGGCAGTTTCTTGTGAGCATCAGTGGCAGTCTTCCGTATACCACGATTCCCAATGGAAGATCGGTATGTATGGCGGCAGTTTGCGCAAGAGTTGCTTCAACTGAGAAAATGCAGTCCTCAAGATTGAGCCTGCGGAGATAGCCTGCAGCGAAGGAATTGAAAACATTCAATGTAAAGCTGCCGTGGAGTCTGAATTCAAGCTCTCTGCCAATTGCGATACAGTCGGGGGTGTGGCAGTAAAGCCTGTCGAGCCCCTGTATGCGAAGCTCGCTGAGGCGTTCCTTGAGACCGTCTTCGTTTACGATGAAGCGAGGGGGCGATACTATCAGCTTGCTTTTATCCACGCTGCCGAGTATTTCCTCATTCAGTAGCTCCTCAGGTACTATGAGATACTCCGAAAGCTCTGCAGCAGCTTTTATCTGTTCAGCTGTGCGACAGAAGGTTCGGAGAGGAAGCTTTCCGGTAGGTTCTATGCGGCTTTGCTGAGGTAGATGAGGTATATAGTTGGAAAATGTATATACCGGCGTGTTTTTGCGGATGATCCTACGGGTCAGTTCCCCAGTAACATTTCTCCTCAGCTCGTTAAGCTTTCCAGCAGGGAACATAAGTTTACTGTCTATGTCTGCGGTCAGCTTACCAAGTCTGAAAACAGTATCTCCCAGCTTTGAGAGTTGCTTTTCAAGAACGGCTTCGTCCGTGGGGCGGCTGTGAGCCCTTTCGGGAGCTTCGCCTTCGGAGGAGACAGTAATGCCATTGCAGTTCCCAGTCAGCACCACCGGCTGTCCTTCCTTTATCACTGCATGGAGATCAATCGTGTATGCCTTCCGCTCGAAGCGGTAAAGCTCGTGTATTTTGGGTATGAGCTCGTGGGCTGAGATAACATCGTCCTTTTCGCGGACTCCAAACATATCATGTCTGTTACCTGTGAAGTAGCCGTCAGTAAAGCCGCTTCGGGAGAATACTCCGCGGAGAAGCTTCATATCGGGGGCATTTCCTTCAAGAGCGCTTTTTAGCTCATGTACAGCAGAAGCTACATATTCTGGTCGCTTCATGCGTCCCTCTATCTTGAATGAATCAACTCCCATAGCTGCAAGTTCACGGGCATTCGGAAGTAGGGAAAGGTCTTTCAGAGAGAGAGCAGCCTTATCCTTATTGCCTACGGCAGAAAATGGAAGTCTGCAAGCTTGTCCACAGCAGCCACGGTTTGCGGAACGCGAGCCTATCATAGCCGACATATAGCACTGTCCCGAGACTGACATACACAGCGCACCGTGTACGAATATCTCGGTCTCTATGCCAGTATCGCATATACGGGAAATAGCCTCCCTGTCAAGCTCACGGGCAGGTACTACTCTTGCGTAGCCAAGCTCTCTAAGCATTGAAGCTCCCGCGGCGGTATGGACCGACATCTGCGTGGATCCGTGGAGTACAGTGTCGGGAACACAGAGGCGTATTAGCTCCGCACAGCCCCAGTCCTGTACTATAAAGGCATCGACGCCGTTTTTGGCGGCGGTCCTGATATACTCGCAGAAATCAGCGGCTTCGTCGTCGGAAATGACAGTATTCACTGCAAGATCAAGCTTTGCGCCGTACTTATGGCAGAGTTCTGCGGCTTCGGCTATCTCATCCTCAGAGAAGTTATCGGCGCTGCTTCGTGCAGAAAAGCGTTTTCCGCCTATGTATACAGCCTGCGCCCCCGCTCTAAGAGCTGCCCGGAGAGTTTCCATGCTGCCTGCCGGAGCGAGTATCTCTGTATACTTCATTAAATACTGTCGCTGAGCTGCTTGAGTTTAACCATATTCTCAAGCTGAGTTATCTTTGACTTGAGGACCTCGATTTCCTTTTGAGCGGCGTCGCGTTCTATACGGGTTCTGCCAGCCTCGTCCACGTATTCCTTTGTCTGGTCGCGGATATTGTCAAGGCGCTGATTAGCCTTGTTGAGGTCATCAAGGAGTGCCATCGCAACCATTATGGAAGCGGCATAAGGCGATGAACCGCTTGCTGCGGTAATCTCTGTGATCTTTGTTTCAAGTGCTCTTGCAAGAGCATAAACGTAGTTCGGAGCCTCAGCAGTCTTTATCTTGTACTCCTTACCGCATATTATGACCTTTACTTCATTAAGCATAGTATCGTCCTTTCCGTGGCGTATTTTTTACCACTCTACATTATACACTATTTTTCGAAAAAATGGAAGTGTTTTTTGAAAAAAATTTATTTTAGTAACCATAGCGCTGCAAGCTGAGAGTTGAGAGTTATTTGATTCGAAAAAAATCATAATTTATAACTCCTTTTCTTCGTATTGCTTATCCCACGAACCAATCTCAATAAGATTGCCTTCAGGGTCAGCTATATAACAGGTTCTCTGTCCCCAAGGTTCAAGCTCGGGTTCTAACACTGGCGTAGCTCCGCTTTCCACCGCTTTTTTGAATGCAGAATCAACCTCGGCAAATGTATCAACATAAAGGGCCAGTTCAAAATGGCCGTTCAATCCCTTTATATAGTCATACCTGCGGCTTGTCATTTTTTCAAAGTCTTTTCTCCCGTATAATAGAAATAAAGTACCATCTTTCACAAGATAAACATTCGATGTATCTTCTGCTTCTTTAATCTCAAAGCCAAGTACATCTCTGTAAAACCTAATCATTTTGGACATATCCTCGACAAATAATCCAAAGCCATCCAATCTCATAAGCTACCTCCGTTAATCCAGATTTATCTTAGTAAATGCTTAGCTTGCAGGATGCCAAAGGCATTCCTGCATTTTAGAGAATATTATACGTCCATATATGAGGCGCTGAAGGTGGCGTCTCATAAAGTAAGCTAATGGCTAGTGGCTCAATAATACCTCTTCAAGCCTATCACCTTACCGAGGACTTCCACCTCGTCTACTATAATTGGCTCCATAGTTGGATTTTCCGGCTGTAGACGGTAATGTCCCCGCTCCTTGAAAAAGCGCTTAACCGTAGCTTCCTCACGGTCTATGAAGGCTACGACTATATCTCCGTTTTCAGCGTAATTCATACGCTTTACTATTACTATATCACCATCGAGTATGCCTGCGTCTATCATACTCTCACCCCGTATTTTCAGGGCGAATAGCTCCTGAGGATCGACGCCGGGAGCTTCAAATCCTATGTATTCCGTGATGTCCTCAACGGCTGTGATAGGCTGACCTGCAGTTACTGTACCCATTACGGGAACAGATGTGGTGCCGCTGTTGGGCAGGCGGAGAGTACGATTGAGATTGCCTGTTTTCTCGATAAGTCCCTCGCGGACAAGAGTCTCGATATATCTGTGGGCTGTGGAAGTTGACTTGAAGCCCATTGCGTCCATTATCTCCCTTACGGACGGCGACATACCATCGCTGAGACGGGATTTTATATAGTTAAATACAGCTATTTCTTTATCCTTCAGCATATTATTTTTCCTCCGAAAGCTTTTTCAGTACCATTTTTGCAATCTTGTATGCGTCGCCGCAGCCGAGTGTTATAACGAGGTCGCCTTCCTGTGCGTGGTCGCAGACATAGTCGCATATCTGTTCAAAGTTGGCGTACTTGCGTTCGTCTGTCCACTCTGCGGACTCATCCTGGGGGAACCATATACAGCCAGGTATCTTTTCTGCAAGATGACGGGTAAAGATACCGTAGGTATTCTTTTCGCGGCTTCCCATGATATCTGTAAGCACGGCATGGTCTGGTATTTGCAGCACTCTCGCAAAATCTTCAAGAAGAAGCTTTGTGCGTGAGAAGGTGAAGGGCTGGAATACTGCCCATACCTGCCTGAAGTTCATCTCCATAGCGGCGTTGAGGGTGGCTTCAAGCTCTGTGGGGTGGTGAGCGTAGTCGTCAACTACGGTTATGCCCTTCTCAAAGCCCAGTTTCTCAAAGCGGCGCTTGGCTCCTCGGAAGTCCTCAAGCCCCTGCTGTATGAATTTGAAGTCAACTCCCACATAACGGGCAGCCGCAACAGCTGCAAGCGAATTCAGCACATTGTGTATGCCTGCTACGTGGAGAGTTACGGTACCCAGCTTTTCACCCTTATACATTGCGTCATAGGTGGATAGAAGTCCGTTTTCGTGTTTTACGTTTTCGGGGTAGTAGTCGCAGGAACTGTCTCTGCCGAATGTGATTATCTCTTTGCCTGTGATACCCTCCAGCGACTTCATGGAATTTTCGTCGGAGCCGTTTACGATAATGCACTTCGAGGCATTTTCATTGAATTTACGGAATGACTTGATTATGTTTTCAAGCGTGCCGAAGTAGTCGAGATGGTCGGCGTCGATATTCAGGATAACGGCAATATCAGGGAAGAATTTGAGAAAATGGTCCTCAAATTCACAGGACTCGCACACCATTATATCACTCTTGCCGGCAACTCCGCTTCCACCTATACAAGGGAGCTTTCCACCTATATATGCGGATAGGTCCACTCCGGCGGTAAAGAGTATTTGCGTTATCATTGAGGTAGTGGATGTTTTGCCGTGAGTTCCAGAAACACATATAGCGTTGCTGTACCAGCTTGTTACTATGCCAAGAAGGTCGGCTCTTTCAAGTACGGGGACTCCGCTTGCTTTTGCTGCCATGAGCTCCGGATTGTCAGCCATGATAGCGGCTGTGTGTACGATAAGGTCTGCACCTTCGATATTATCAGCTCGCTGACCGATAAATACGGGTATTCCCATTTTCCTTACAGCATCGAGAGTCTCTGTCTCGTTATTGTCTGAGCCAGTGAGATAATAGCCCTGAGAGTGGAGTATCTGAGCGAGTGGATACATTCCCGATCCCCCGATACCGATAAAGTGTATGTGTTTTTTCCCTTTTAAAATGTTGATATCCAAAATGATCACCTTTCCTGAATGATTATTTTATATAGAGCAGGATTTAAACCCTGAGAAACAGCCTGTATATTTTCATTTGACATGTGTTTTACAGGATTGTTATAATTTATTTGTCTTTATTTTGCATAAAAGCTTGCTTTTTTACAAAATATGAGATATAATAGTTTATAGGTTTACTTTCTACCGAGATTAATAGTTAAAAATAAAACATTTCGGTGCTCGTACCGTAATTTTTATAAATAATGTGAAGGAGGAAAATTATGGAAATTACAGATGTTAAAATCAGAAAGATCATGGCCGACGGCAGGCTCAGAGCGGTAGTATCCTTAACTATCGACGATATGTTCGCCGTTCATGACATAAAGGTCGTACAGGGCGATGAGAGGCTTTTCGTTGCAATGCCCAGCAGAAAGGACGAAAACGGGGTGTTCCGTGATATAGTTCATCCAATTTCTGCGTCAGCAAGAAAGATGTTTGAGGAAACTATCCTCGAAGCCTATGAAAGACAGCTTGCTGTTCTTGAAGCCGAGGAGACCGATACTTCTGATGAAGCAGTATAAACTATATACTGTCATGACCTGCCCTGTGCAGGTCTTTTTTTGTCTGTGGTCGGTCTTCTTTATATCCCGAGTATACGTGCTGCTTTAAGAACTGTTATCTGTGTTTTTCCGTCACGGATAGTTCCGTCCATTACTTGCTTTACTGCTTCTGAGAGAGGGATACGTTCAACGTCGAGAAATTCGTCGGGATCAAGGTCTTGTCTACTGAATTTCAGTCCTCTCGCAAGATACATATAGGTTATCTCGCTGTTATATGCTGGAGTTGGCAGCATTTCACCAAGAAAGATATACTCCGAGCACGTATAGCCTGTTTCCTCCAGGAGCTCACGTTTTCCGCATTCACCGTGATTTTCGCCCTTTTCGAGTTTCCCAGCAGGAACCTCCCGTGTTACCGTTTGAAAGGGATATCGGAACTGTTTTACTAGAAATATTTCGTTATCCTCGGTTATTGGTATTACGCATACTCCTCCGTTGTGGTGAAGTACATCACGGACAGCGGTCTTTCCGTTTTCAAGTTCGGCGCTGTCGTGAGTAATGGTGAAGATAGGCCCCTTGTAAATAAGATCGCTTGATAGGGTTTTTTCTTGTAAATGCATTATTTATCCTCCTTTTGGCTGAAAAGACTGTCGCAGTGATACAGGACGGTCTTTAGTTTCTGACATGAATTGTAGTCGTAACAGTGGCGGAACGGGAAGTTTTTGCTACTGCCGCCTTTTCTGCGGCATATTAAGACGTACAGTACAAGTGCTGCGGTTGCGGTCAGGCTTATCATAAAGCCAGCCGTAAGGTAAGGCGTTTTGTAGCTGAATACTATAATGTTTTTTCCGGTTTCGGCTCTCACAGCCATGAAACCCTCGTTCACACGCTCAATATCGGCTTTCCTGCCGTTTATCTCGGCGCTCCAGCCCTTGCTGTATGGGACGCTGAAAAACACCAGTTGAGGCTTCGGCAGTTCTATCACAGAACGGAAGCCGTGAGAGTCGTAAACGAAACTCTCCGAGCAGCACTGCTGCTTCTGGATGCAGAATAACTCATAAGTGCGGCGGTTCATGGCTGAGGATCTTGAAGGGTCAAGCTCCTCCATGATATCGCTGTACTTTTCTGCTTGTTCCTCTGAAAGAACTATGGAACGAAGCATTATTATTTCACGGTTCAGTTCGCTTTTTTTCATTGCCGCAGACTTTGTGATATAGGTGTCATAAGCCCAGCCTAAAGGTATGAAAAGCTTATTCTCGTATATCTCGAAGTTTTCGGTCTCATCGGCGTACTCAAAGCCTATGAGCTCGTCGGGTATAAGAGCCTCGCTTATGTCCTCTTCTTCCGAGTCTGATACAGCCTTCTTTGCTCTTGGGGCAGAGGCACTGGAAAGAAGCTCCTCATAGCTGCATCCATCTTTCTTTTCCTTGTAGAAGTATTTTACCGAAAGGAGGCTGCGCAGGGGATAGTGCTGGAGAGTGGGACGTGAAGACACGTCTCGGGTGATTCCAACGAAGCCGTAGAAATCCATTATTGAGGGAGAAACAACGCTGTGGAAGGCTCTTACCGATGGTATGCCCCATATCATTGAGGCGTTTTCGGTATTGTAGCCAGTGTCTATGCGGAAGAAATTATCTTTGTCGGGCATTTCGTATACATCATTCTCATAGTCTATATATTCGCTAATATACTTCCTTGCCGCGCCTGCACTGTCAGCGCCGTAGACAGTGGTGGTAAACACGCATATCACCGAAGCGGCTGCGGTGGCTAATACGGTAAAGGCTGTATTGAGAGTGCCGTTTTTCTTTCTGTGGAATATAAGCGTACAGCACAGCAGAAGGACTGCTGATACGCCGACGGTTGCCCAAAAGTAGGGGACGTCCTCAGGCAGCGTGAACAGCTTAGGCTTTTTTTCAGCTTCGGGCTTTTGGGGAAAGCAGCCGATTAGCGCAAAGGTTGCAAGAAAAAAGGCGCTCACCTTTAGACCGAATAACCCGTCTGAGCTTTCGTCGTCCAGTGTATGGGCAGTCATCATAGCCATTATCAGTATTGGCATATAGAACCAACGTGCGTAGTAATAGGAGTTCAGAGCCTGAAATAGGCTGTTGAGTATGGGGATGAATGCGAATACTATGCACACAGCAGTGAGCTTTGAAGCCCAGTGCTTTCTTCTAAGGTGCATGAAGGATATTACTCCTGCCATAGAGAATAAAGGCATATAACCGCCGATAGATGCCCATAGCTCGCAGTTCTCGCTGAAAAGTACGGAATATCCTGGAGGATCGCAGGGCATGAAAAAGCTCTGTATTATTTTAGGTATGAGCGTAGTGTCGGTATAAGCTATCATATCCGCGCCGTAAAGTCGCTCGTTCAGCCTGAAATTGCCGATGAGAGCCATTGCTGAGGGTAGGAGTATGAATGCTGACATTAGCGTACCGAGTACAGCCTCAAGGCAGAGCCCGAGAAAAGTGTGCCATGAAATATGAAAATCAGGACTTTTCCTCCGGCATAGGTAGTAAATTATAAGGAAGATTGCTTGACCGGCAAAGAAGTAGTAGTTCACGCAAGCCATAACTGCCACAGACAACGCAAAATGGCCTTTTTTGCGGCAGTTTACACATTCCTCCATTGCTATCAGCATAAGGGGGAAAAGTGCGGTAACGTCCTGAAAGTGATTAAAGAATATGTTGAATATCTGAAATCCGGAGAAGGAATATAGCAGAGCTCCGGTAAGAGCGGCGTTTTTGCCGCGGACAAACCGTCTGATATATGCGTATGCTGTGAGAGCTGCTGTTCCGTGCTTTAGTGCGAGCATCACCGGTATCGCACGGAGCATGATGCTCCTCGGAAGAAAGGCTATCATCCAGAAAAATGGACTCCCGAAGAGGTAGAAGGAGTATGACGTCATAAGGTCTGAGCCGAGGTCTGTCAGCCAGTTCCAGCCCATCTGTCCAGTTTTCACAGCTGAGCTTACAAGACAGTAAAAGGGTATTTGCTGAGCATTGAAGTCACCGTAGTATATGAAATATCCGTGCTCCGCAATCATCATCGGAAGCATAGTGAACAGCATAGTTGCAAAGCCTGTAATGAATGCTGTCAGGTATTTTTCTTTTGTACAGCGCAGGTCAACGATGCTCCTTTTCAAAATATTGTCCTCCGTAAGAATAGATATACAAGTGAATTATACCATAAACGCCACAGAAATGCAACAAAAAACGAATATATTTTCGATAAACGATCTGTAGTAAGCTTAAGTATGACAGCGATGCTTCGGCGGTTGCTTTTTTTTTAATAGTGTGGTATAATTAAAAGAATGCTTATGACAAAGGAATTGATAGTGAAAATGGAAGTTTACCTTGACAATGCCGCTACCACAAAGCCCTGTGCGGAAGCAGTTGCGGCGGCTGTGGATGCTATGACCGAAAAATACGGCAATCCCTCATCTCTACACCGTGCTGGACTTAATGCGCAGCTCATTGTGGACAGCGCGAGAAAATCCATAGCTTCAGCAATAGGTGCGGACATCGATAATATATATTTTACCTCGGGAGCTACCGAGAGCAATAACCTAGCTCTAAGGGGAGCTTCGGCTGCTTACGGCAGAAAAAGAAAAAAGATAGTTATATCAGCAGTTGAACACGCTTCCGTTGAGGAGACAGCTGCTGACCTCGAAAAAAACGGCTTTGAGATAGTGAGAATTTCTCCCCGCGAGGATGGACGGTACTATTGGTCGGATTTTCTAAACGCCTGTGACGATGATACATGCCTTGTCAGCATGATGTACGTCAACAATGAAACGGGCTATATCCTTCCCGTAAAGGAGACCTTTTCGGCTGTAAAGCGGAAATATCCTGACATTATAACCCATACAGACTGCGTACAGGCTTTCATGAAGCTCCCTGTTAAGGCTAATAACCTTTATGCCGACCTTATCTCTATCAGCGGTCATAAAATACACGGTGGGAAGGGCGTAGGAGCTCTTTATATAAGGAAAGGTGTTCGAGTGATTCCTGTAGTTACTGGTGGCAAGCAGGAAAAGGGCATACGCTCAGGTACTGAGAGCGTTCCAATGATAGCGGCTTTCGGTGCGGCTGTGAAGAAGCTTTCACCGACGATAACGGAGCGCTATGAAAAGGTAAGTGTACTTAAAGCTTATTTGCTCGGTAAACTCAGCGGTATAGAGGGAGTTGTAGTGAACTCTCCGAAGGACGCTTCGCCTTATGTGGTGAATATATCGGCGGTGGGCAAGCGCTCGGAGATAATGCTTCATTTTCTTGAAAGCAAAGATATATATGTTTCAAGCGGTTCTGCCTGTTCAAAGGGACAGCAGAGTGGCGTTCTCGGACAGTTTGGCATTAAGGACAAGCGCGCTGACAGTGCACTTCGCATAAGCATGACTGTGGAGACTACAGAAGAGGAACTGGATATCTTCTGCGAGTCTCTCTGTGAGGGCATGAAAAAGGTAAGAGGCTAATATTGAAGAGAAACAAAGAATGAAGAGTTCCAAGAACGGTCCAATCAAGGATGATGAACTGAGGTATAACAATAGGTATGAACAGTTGGAAATGTATAATAAAAACGTAATGAAACACAGATAAATTGTTTGGTTTCTGTAATGCCAAGGAAGGCATAAAGTACTTCCGCTGACGCTGATATTATAATAGTATAGGAGAAGAATATGAAAGAACTGATACTTGTAAAATACGGTGAAATGGCACTGAAGGGTCTGAATAAAAAGACCTTTGAAGATATGCTCATAAAGAACATAAAGCGCAGACTGAAGCCACTTGGCCATTTTCAGCTGACTAGCGCTCAGTCCACCACGTATATAACTCCTCTTGATGAGGAAATTGACCTCAACGAAGCAGCTGACAGAGTAGGCAAGATATTTGGTATTGCTACATATTGCCGCGCCTGCGTATGTGAAAAGGATTTCGAGGATATATGCAATAAGAGCTATGAGTACCTTGATGAGGTGCTTAGCTGTGCAAGAACCTTTAAGGTCAATGCAAAGCGCTCGGACAAGGCTTTCCCCATGAAATCCCCTGAGATATGCATGGAACTTGGCGGAAAGCTTCTTGAAAAGTTTCCGAATCTCACTGTTGACGTGAAAAATCCAGAGGTTACGGTAACTGTGGAGATACGTGACGAGAATGCTTTCGTTCACGCTGAGAACATCAAAGGCGCAGGCGGACTTCCTGTAGGAAGCAGCGGAAAGGCACTGCTTCTTCTCTCTGGAGGTATAGACAGTCCAGTAGCTGGATATATGATGGCAAAGCGAGGAGTTCACATAGCTGCAATACATTATGTAAGCCCTCCCTATACTTCGGACCGCGCACAGCTCAAGGTTGAGCAGCTCTGTCAGAAGCTGACGGACTACTGTGGCGGCATAGCTTTTTACTGTGTTCCTTTCACCGAATTGCAGGAAGCCATAAAGGATCACTGCCCTGAGGAGTTCTTTACTATAATAATGAGAAGGCTCATGATGGAGATAGCTCAGCGCATTGCCGCAAAGGACAACTGCCTTGCACTTATAACGGGCGAGAGCGTGGGACAGGTGGCAAGTCAGACGATGGCTGCTATGGTGTGTACGGATGCGGTATGCCGTATACCTGTATTTCGTCCCTGCGTCGGAATGGACAAGACTGAGATAATTGAGGTTGCACGTAAAATAGATACGTTTGACACATCGGTACTTCCATACGAAGACTGCTGTACCGTATTCACTCCACGTCACCCTAAGGTAAGACCTCAGCTTGCGGATATCGAAAAAGCGCAGAATAGCTATGATTTCGAACCACTTATTCAGAAAGCTGTGGATAATACAGAAATGAAAACGTTTAATTACGAGGATTCTTTTTAAGTTTTTCACAAAATAATCACATCTTTTTTGTATAATGTAAACTAAAGCAAGGACGGCGATTTAGTGGTTAGCGTTAAATTTTCTGAATGTAACACTGATAAACTTGACAAAACAGTCACAAATGTTGTAAAATTATTAGAACGAAAGGGGTTGACTATCGCTACAGCTGAAAGCTGTACTGGCGGACTTCTTTCAGAGCTTATAACATCAGTATCAGGCGCGTCTGCGGTCTTTGAGCTTGGGCTTTGTACCTATTCCGAGCGCATAAAGACTGAATTTCTGGGGGTGCCAGCCGGAATTATACGTGATTTCGGCGTGGTAAGCGAACAGACGGCACTTAGTATGGTCAGCGGACTAAAAAAGTGTTCGGGTGCAGATGTTTGCGTTTCCGTTACAGGTATAGCAGGTCCGTCGGGTGGAACTGCGGAAATTCCTGTAGGAACGGTGTATATCGGTTTCGACATTTGCGGCAGTAGGTTCGTAAAGCTGCCGGAGCTTTGGAAGCTCAACGATATGAGCAGGGGGAATATTAGAAAATGCGCCGCTGCTTATGCTTTTGAGATTGTCGAAAAAATGCTGATGGAGGAGACACAGACTGATGAGCGACAAATTCAATGAGTTTAGCTCAGAGGCTCAGCGTAGAGCTGAGAAAATAAAGGCTATAAGAAGGTCTATACACGGAGAGGCTGAGATTGCTCCCACGACCTACGAAAATAAAACTGAGACAGAACGTACAGAGAGTATTTCTGATCGCATAATGAGGGCAAAGGAAAAGAAACAGTCCACAGCGGCTGATATACTTGACGAGCTTGATGCCGCCATAGCATATGAAAAGGCTCTGGCTGCAAAGCAGGCTGAAGAAGCGAAAAGAGCTGCGGAGCTCTATGCTGCAAACGCTTCTCCCGACATATCCGATCTTATCCCCGAGTTGGAAACTCCTGCTCAGGAGGAGCTTAAGGAGATAGCAGAGGAGATAGCCGGAGATTTCACTGATACTGTGGATGATGCCGTCGAGTTTGCGGATATCGCAGAAGAATCCGTGGAGTATGCAGATATCCCGGATGAAGCTGTCGAGTATGCAGATATTTCGGATGAAGCTGTCGAGTATGCAGATATTCCGGAGAAAGCCGTAGAATATGAGGATATCCCGGAGAATTCCGCAGAGCCTATTGTTTACGGTGACGAAAGCCTTGAAGAGGTGTTTTCGGTAAAGTCAGACAAGGAAGAAGTCGCAAAAGTCCTTCCTGGTGTGGCTTTAAAGGCAGCATCAGAGGCTGAAAAGAGCGAAAATAAAGAAGCTCCTACGGAGATTTTTCGCGTACCTGATGAAGGAAAACGTAGCGAGACCTCCAGAGCTGTATATAATAATGAAGAGAAGAGCCCTGTACCTGCCATGAAGGCTGTTACGGAGAACTTTGCTTCGGAAGAAAATAAAAAACGCAAAAAGAAGAAAAGTCTGAAACAGCGCTTTATTAACCTGTTCCCACATAAGGGAGACAGCGTCGGTGAGTGCATAAGAAAAACGGTTTTCCTGAGCAGCATGGCTGTCATCATCGTATGCGGCTCTTTCATATTAAATTATTACTATGAGCGCTGGATGAGTAAGAAGCTGAACAACGAGATCATGGAGATATATGACAGTTCCGAGAATCAGGAACCAAAGACTAAAGCCGAGGACACTTCCGAGGGCGACACTCGCAAGCGGTATACAAGTATGCTGGATGGCGCCAAGAAGCTTTACGACATAAACAATGAGATCGTAGGAGTTATCAGTATCCCTGATACTCCTGTCAATAATCCCGTGCTTCAGGCTGAGGACAATGATAAGTATCTCAGGAAAAAGTACGACCTTACGGAAAATGATGCAGGTGAGATTTTCCTCGACTACAGGAACCACTTTGATGACGTGGGAGAGGATGGTTACCTTAAAGAACCCAATTCTGGCAATCTTATTATATACGGACATAATATGTACGACGACCAGATGTTCGGATCGCTAAAATATTATATTAGGAACGAGGCATATTACGGACAGCACCCTATTATAAACCTCAGCTCCAATTACGAAAAATACCAGTACAAGATATTTGCCATCTTCGTACTTGACGCTTCAGATAATACGGATACCGAATTCAACTGCTGGAATATACTTGACTTTGCTGACGAGAACGCTTACTACGATTTCGTAAACGAGGCAAAGAGGAGATCGGTCTTCCTTAACGATGTTGACGTTGAATACGGAGATCCGTTGCTTACACTGTCTACGTGCAGCACCTATTTTCCCGATGAAAGGGCAAGACTTATCATTCTTGCAAGAATGGTAAGGGAGGGCGAGGATCCACTCAAGGGTACTCAGCACAGTTGGCTAAATCCCAACCCGAAATGGCCTACAATCTATTATGCGGATTATCCAAATGAGCACTACGATCCAGACGCTGAATTCGTTCCCTACGGCCCAAAGGGAGGTAAGTAATAAGCATGAGCAAATCTATCAAGATCATATCAGCCTGCGCTGCCTGTGCGGCTGCAATTGGACTAGGTACTGTAGTGGCTCTTCTTAGCAAGGACGATAAGTCAGTCCCCACTATCAGCAAGAGCGAGGAGACCACAGTCCCAACAGAGGCTACCACTGAGGCAATACCCGAAAATCTCTCGGAGCTGTATTCTTATGTCCCTTCAAGGACAGGCGTCAGCGAGAGGACCAAGTCTCTTAAGAGGCTCAACAAGGATATAATGGGATATATAAAAATAGATGGTACGCAAGTGGATTACCCCTTCGTGCTCGATCCGGGTGAGGTCGCACCAAACGACCCATATTACGGTCCGGATGCTTATATCCCGGATTCTTACTATCTAGAAAAGGATCTGTTCAGACAATACTACGATCGTGGAACGCTCTTTGCGGATTACCGCGATACCTTTGGAAGCAATGAAGCTGAACATTCCGAAAACATGGTGATATACGGTCATAGCTGGTACGACGGCACCATGATGGGCTCCCTCAGAAAGTACCGCGCTGGCTTTGAATTCTACAACCAGTATCCCTTCATAAAGCTCAGCTCAAATTACAGGGATTACGATTATGTTATTTTTGCTTACCTTGTTACCAGCGGAAGCTATGACGCTACCGACTTCCATTACTGGAATATGGAAGAGATAGACACGGAAGAGGATTTCAACTTTTACATTGACTGTTGCAAGCGCTCATGGGGCATTGACACTGGTATAGATGTTAAGTATGGTGATCAACTTCTGACTCTTTCCACCTGCTATGCGGACTGGGATAACTCACGTTTCATAGTTGTTGCAAGAAGACTCAGAGACGGTGAGGTCGCTGGCGACCTTAACTCAGTACAGCATACGGAGGCATTTCTCAATGCACAGAAGGAAGCAACTGAAAATGCTGAGAAGCAGGCTGAAGAGCAACCTCAGCAGTAAGTAGCTATACTATATATAAAAGGAGATCGTTATGAAGGTACAGACAATGCTTAAACGGGCAGTTGCTCTGACCTCTGGCGCTTTGGTGATATCGGCTTCTTCCGGCGTCACCATTGCGGAGGAAAGCACTACAGACTCTACGACGGTATCGTCAGTAACCGAAACCACTTCTGAGGAAACTACAGCTGCGGAAACGGAAGCGGTTTCTGGAGTCTCTGACGATAAAGAGGACAGGGATATCAATATGCCTGAGGACTGGGAAAAAGCCGATGTTAGTGAATATGGCTCCAGCCTTTCGCTTATAAGTTATGAGCCAGCCACTCCGGAAATGGCAAGAGTGGGCGAACCAGTTGATCCTTATGCTGGGCTTTCGGATGAGGAGCGCAAGGCTCTCGAGGAAAGTATAGCAAAAAAGAAGAACGCTCTTAGAAAAGCTACGCCAACTCTGTCAAAGAATGCAGCGACCAGCCATACCAAGGAACCCACAGCGGTGGAGTTAGTAACTTCCGGTGCCGCTGTCGGCGATATACCAGCGGAAAGAACTGCTCCAAGCGTTGAGGAGCAGCCCGGAAAATTTGCTTTCGTAACCTATGGCTGGGGACACGGAGTTGGAATGAGCCAGAACGGCGCTAATTTCTATGCGGCTTATGCAGGCTGGACATATCAGGATATCCTGTTCCATTATTATCCTGGCACCTATCTTATGAATACTGAGGAGACTGACGAGGAGGAGCTTACAATAGCTCACGAGCCTGCCGGCGATACACTTAAGGTTGTATCAGAGATAGTCAACCGTGAGGTTGGCGGTAGCTTCTCCTACGAAGCAATAAAGGCTCAGGCTGTTGCCGTATATACATATTTAAAATATAACGGAGATGATTCCAGCGATCTCAGGGGCAAGCCTGATCCTCCGCAGATAGTTATAGACGCCTGCAATGACGTACTGGGTGAGGCTCTGTTCTACGATGGAAATTATGCCCTGACAGTATTCTCCGCTTCAAGCGGCGGCTGCTCTGCAAACTGCTATGAAGTATTCTATGCCGATTATCCTTATCTGAGAAGCGTGCCCAGCGACTATGACGCCGCCTTCGATCCTCACTGGGGAACGGTAACATATATTGACGCCGAAACTGTAAAGAAAAAACTTGAGAAGGCGTACCATGTGACATTGTCAGATGATCCAGGCAACTGGATACAGCCCGTATACTCGGAAGAGACTGGCTATGTCACAGAAGTCAGCATTGACGGACAGACAACAGCGAAGGGATATCCCTTCTCTTTAATGATGGGATTAAAATCTTCTAAATTCAATCTTACATATACATACGATTGATAAACGGCACAGAGCCGTATGTGTATTACAGAACAAAAGAAATAAGTCTTTGGGTATTAGTGGGGTAGCTTCTCATTATATTCAGAGACTTATTTCTCCTTTTGGGTGATGAAGGGTGAAGCCAGGAGGTGAAAAAATCCTTAAAATTATCCCAAAAGGTGAAAAAAGGTGAAAACTTAGAAAAATATTTAACGAAAAAGAAAACGTTTGTTCCTTTTCTTGTTAACAACAGGTTAATGATTGA
Organism: Ruminococcus sp.; assembly: GCA_017961625.1. Classification (GTDB taxonomy): domain Bacteria; phylum Bacillota; class Clostridia; order Oscillospirales; family Ruminococcaceae; genus Ruminococcus. Next base: position 26,434 of record JAGCWY010000080.1, read on the forward strand.
ACAAAACCAACGAAATATCTTCGATATTGTGGAGAAAAATCATTGAAAACACGAATTGCTTTTTATTCCTATTAATGCTAAAATAGGTTTAGGGTGAAAAAAGGTGAATGGATGTGAAATTTTCCAAAAAGTGGTGAATCATTCCTGAGATTACAAGAAAGGGAGGCGAAGTTCTATGGCAGAGCATTTATGCGGTACTTATTATCCCAGCATAGATCAGAAAGGCCGTATGAGCTTCCCAACAAAGCTGCGAGAGATACTCGGAGCTGAATTCTTCCTTTGTCAAGGACATGATGACGCTTACATCGCCGTTTACTCGCCAGAAGCATTTCAGGACTATTGTGATAAGCTTTATTCTATAACAGGCAAGAAGGGCGCCGACATCAGGCGTAAGCTCCTTGCAGGTGCGGATAAGCAGATTCCTGATAAGCAGGGACGTATATTTATCACACAGCAGCTCAGGGATCACGCTGGAATCACCGATGAGGTGGTCGTTATTGGCGCGAACAACCGAGCTGAAATATGGAACAAGTCCAAGTGGGAAGAATTCAACAGCAGCGTTACTCAGGAGGAGATCAACGAGGCTCTCGAGGATCTCGTTATCTGATACGGACGTTTTTGCCTTCGTTGCCGATGTACTGTCGGCTGTAAGGAGAGAATTGTTTAATGGAATTCAGCCATATACCTGTAATGCTTGAGGAATGTATCGAAGGACTTGACATTCGCCCCGACGGTATCTATGTTGACGGTACCGCAGGAGGAGCAGGTCATTCCTCTGCAATTGCAGCCCGCCTCGGTGAAAAAGGCAGGCTCATAGCTCTTGACAGAGACCCGGACGCTGTCGCCGTAGCGACAGAACGTCTTTCTGTCTACCCCAATGCAAGGGTACTGCACAGAAATTACTCTGAGATAAGAGCAGTCCTCGACGAACTTGATATAGACTATGCTGATGGTATCCTCATGGATCTTGGCGTATCGTCATTTCAGCTTGACGAGGGAAGCAGAGGTTTCTCTTATCACTCCGACGCCCCTCTCGATATGAGAATGAGCAAGGAGGGGATTAGCGCAGCAGATGTTGTTAATACCTTTTCGGAGGCAGAGCTTGCAAAAATGATATTTGAGTACGGAGAAGAGAAATTCTCCCGAAGGATAGCTTCAAATATCGTTAAGGCAAGGGAAGCTTCACCGATAGAAACAACATTGCAGCTTGCGGACATCGTAAGAGAAAGCGTTCCGCAAAAGGCAAGACGCGAAAAGAACCCTTGTAAGAAGACCTTTCAGGCAATAAGGATAGCAGTCAACGGAGAATTCGAGCACCTTGAAAAGGGGCTTGAGGACGCTTTTTTCAGTCTGAAGGCAGGCGGTCGTCTTGCAGTCATAACCTTCCACTCCCTTGAGGACAGACTTGTAAAACAGAAGTTTGCGGAATGGTGCAGAGGCTGTGTATGTCCGCCGGATTTTCCCCAGTGTGTATGCGGACGCAAGCCGCAGGGAAAGCTTGTGAACAGAAAGCCATTAGAGGCTAAAGAACAGGAACTCGAAAGAAACAACAGAAGCAGAAGCGCAAAGCTCAGAATAATAGAAAGGAGTGCGGAAAGCAATGGCTGAAAACACTGTACGCTATTATAACTACGACAGCTATGACGATGCAGGTTCGGACGAGACGACCGATACTGGCGACGTTGTGCGTGATGAAACTGAGCATAAGCCCGAGATACAGATGAGCAGGAACGAAGCACGAAGTGGCTCGGTCATGTCGATAATTTTTGTATCACTTCTGGCTGCCGCACTGCTCGGCTCGGTCATCTATTCGCTTGATAAACGCAACACCATGTACAACAAGGTGTTTGCCCTGAACGAGAAGCTTGATAGTGCCGCTGCCGAAAATGTAAGACTCCAGTCTGAACTTGAAGGTAAGGTATCTGCCAAGAGCATAGAGGAGTATGCGAAGTCTCTCGGAATGGAGAAGATAAACTCCTCGCAGATAAACTATATTACCATACAGACGGGCGACGTCGTAACTATTCCCGAGCAGGAAAAGGGAATGATAGCGAAAATAAAGTCCTTTTTCAATAAGTGCGTGGAATATTTCAGAGGGTAGTACCAATATAAATATAACATACGGACTGCCTGTATAAAATGAATACTATCGGCAAAACAAGATATATATAAATGCCGAGGTTATATGTAGAACAAGGAGATACAGCGGGTGATCGTAATTACGGGACCGCAGTTCCCGGACCTGGGCGGAATATAGGGTCCGGGAGCGGCAGTTCCACGCTTGAATAGCGATAAATCCTTCGTCGTATCAAAAGAAAAGGACATCCCAGAAGAAAAATAAGATGTTCAGAGGCGGGGCACATAAACACCCTGCCTTTATTTATTTATATAGATCATCACGGAAGGAAGATTTTTCAGTGATAAATACAAATCCGTCAAAGACTATGAAATTCCGGACAAAGTTCGTAATGACGGCGGTTTTCAGCGTACTGTTCGTGGCAGTTGCTGCAAATTTCTTCAAGATCTCAGTGCTCGATAACAAGAAATATCAGGATATGGCTAATAATCAGCACTTTGCCTCTATGGCTGTATCAGCCCACAGAGGCTCTATATATGATTCAAAGGGCGTTGTCTTTGCAAAGAGCGCTACGGTATACACGGTCTTTGTTGACCCAAAGCAGTTCAATGCGGACGTAAAAAGCTTACAGAACCGCATAGACAAGAGAAATCTTGATAAGGCAAGCGGCAAATATGTGCCCAAGTTCGACGAGGAGGGCAACGAGCTCGACGTGCTCCCGGCTTCTGCCGAGGAATTTGTGGCAAAAGCTACGGAATTTATATCCATAAAGCTGGAAATAGCTCAGAGCAAGTTCACTGCCGCTATCAATGCGGAGGGGCAGTACAGGGAGCTCAAGGGCAAGGTGGAGAAAGCCACTGTTGACGAGATAAACGAGTATTTCAGCGATATGGGCTTCATATCCATAGGTTATAACGAGGATACAAAGCGCTATTATCCTCAGGACGACCTTGCTGCTTCTGTTGTGGGCTATACTAACGGAAACGTATTCTATGGGATAGAAGCCTCCTACAACAAGTATCTTTCCGGCGTTGACGGAAGAACGATATCCGCAAAGGATTCCCACGGAAACGCTCTTCCATACAAGTATTCAAAGACCTACGACCCGCAGGACGGCTCCGACGTATACCTCACTATCGATAGAGAGATACAGTATATCCTTGAAAAGTACCTCAAGGAAATGACTGAGGAGAATTACGTCAAGAACCGTTCGTGCGCTATACTCATGAACCCTAAGACAGGCGCGATACTTGGCATGGCACAGTACCCCAGCTTCAACCTGAACGATCCGAGAGAGCTTAACGGCGATATGCTGATAAATAAGGTGTATACCGAAAAGAATATATACTCTCCGACTGAAAAGGAGAAGGAGGATGCTGAAGCAGAGGCTGTTGAGAGACAGCTGAGGAACAAGTGCGTAAGCGAGAGATACGAGCCCGGCTCTGTATTCAAGATAATAACAGCTGCCTCAACGCTGGAGGAAAAGACCATAGATACGGACACATGGTCTCATTATTGCAGCGGTGTTGAGACGTTCAAGGACGGTCAGAGAGATCTTCAGATACACTGTCACAAGTTGCCTCCCGGACACGGTATGAGGACATTCCAGCAGGCTCTTACGGATTCCTGCAACCCTGCGTTTATGGAGCTGGGCAAATTACTCGGTATAGAAAAATTCCACAGCTATTTTGAAGCCTTCGGATTTGCAGAGGAGACAGGTATAGATCTCCCTGCGGAAGCGGTGGGCGACATACCACCTATCGAAGAAACGGAAGGCAGAAAAGCTATGACCCATATCGACCTTGCCTACTCCGCCTTCGGACAGTGCGAGACCGTTACTCCTATCGAGCTCATAACCGCTTGCAGCGCCGCAATCAACGGCGGATATCTACTTCAGCCCTACGTTGTGGATAAGGTAGTGGACGGCGACGGCAATATAGTTATGAAGAATGAGCGCACTGTAAGACGTCAGGTAATATCGGAGGATACCTCCGCCAAAATACGTGAGGCTCTCAGAACAGTAGTCGTGGATAATCCTTCCGGAAACGTTGATATAAAGGGCTATGCTATTGGTGGAAAATCCGGTACCTCCGAGAGACGAAGCGAGCCTGAGGTCGTAAGGAACCTAAATGACAACAGCGTAACTGAGGGAAACAGTCTGGAGTACGGAGCTTCATATATATGCTTCACACCTGCTGACGACCCCGAACTGATACTTCTTGTGCTTGCGGATATGCCGGACAACTCACCTGGAGCTTACTACGGAAGCAAATGTGCAGTCCCCTGCGCAGAGAATATGCTCAAGGAAATACTCCCGTATCTCGGAATGAGTCCGGAATACAATGAAGATGAGCTCAAAAACCGAGATATAAATGTACCTCTCCTTACAGGAGCAAGTATAGATGACGCCAAAAAGACTCTTGATGAAATGGGAATAAGACATGTTGAGATTGGAAACGGCATAGAGGTCGTTGAACAGTCTCCCCAGACAGGCAAGGCTATCTCAAAGGATGGCTGCGTATATCTATATACGGAAAAGTACACAGAGAGCGAGAAAATGGTAAAGGTACCATATCTAATAGGGTGCTCGCCTGAGGTGGCTAATCAGTCGATATACCTGTACGAGCTTAATTATACCGCCAAGGGAGTAGTATCTTCACAGAGCGGTTCTTACGTTAAGAAGCAGTCCTACGAAGCCGGCACTTACGTACCAAAGGGCACGACAATAGAGCTTGAATTTGAAACAGATACGTTTACAGACTGACGCATATCCAATATGCGAATGACATGATATATATCATGCATGATACAAAGATATAATTTTAAAAGAAAGAGAAACAATAAGACAGGAGGCAGACAAAATGAAATTGAGTGATCTTATCGAAAACAACGCCGTTACCGCTATAGGCGATACTGAGATAAGCTCCGTTACAGACGATACGCGCAAAGTGACTGAGGGTAGCCTCTTTGTCTGCGTAAAGGGTGGTAGTTTTGACGGCCATACGGCGGCTGCGGAAATGCTTGAAAAGGGTGCGGCTGCTGTAGTCTGCGAGCGTGATCTCGGACTGGGAGATAGACAAATCATCACCGACAATTCGAGAAAGCTCTATGGACAGATATGTTCCGCATGGTTCGGTCACCCGGAGCGCAAAATGAAAATGATAGGTGTAACGGGTACAAATGGTAAGACAACTATCACAAACGTCATAAAGTATATCCTTATGAAGAATGGTCACAAGACTGGACTTGTAGGTACTATACAGAACGAGATAGGGGACGAGATCCTTCATACCGACAATACCACGCCTATGGCTTATGATTTCATGGAGCTGTTGGCAAAAATGGCTGACGCGGGCTGCGAGTATGTAGTCATGGAGGTATCTTCTTTCGGTCTGTGCCAGTATAGGATAGGCTCCTCATATTTTGATGTTGCTGTATTTACAAATCTTACGCAGGATCACCTTGATTATCACAAGGATATGGAGGACTATTATCAGGCTAAGAAAATGTTGTTCGACATCTGTGACTGTGCTGTAGTCAACATAGATGACGATTACGGTAGACGTCTTATGGGCGAGATAAGCTGCAAGAAGCAGGCATTCAGCGTAAAGGAGAATGCGGATATCTATGCGGATGGCATAAAGATAAAGTCAACGGGCTCCAGTTTCTGGCTGTGCAGAGACGGAAAGTCTCATCTCATAAAGACAAGGATGCCCGGGCTATTCAACGTATCCAACATAACCGCTGCTATTGCCGCATGTCTTGAGGAAGGTCTCGTCATAGACAGCATAATTCCAGCGATAGAGGAGTACAATGGCGTAAAGGGACGTTGCGAGATAATTCCCACAGGGCGTGATTTTACGGTAATATGCGACTATGCTCACACCCCAGACGCTGTTGAGAATATCCTAAGGAGCGTAAAGGAATACACTGAAAATGACCTGATATGCCTCTTCGGTTGCGGCGGCAATCGTGATGCAGCAAAGCGCCCGAAAATGGCAAGGGCTGCGGCAAAATATGCTGACAAGCTCATTGTTACCTCGGATAATCCGAGAAATGAGAAGCCAGAGGCTATCATTGACGATATACTTGCAGGACTTGAAGGAATGTCTGTAAACTACGATGTTGTAACCGACAGACGTGAAGCTATATATCATGCCTTGAAAATTGCTGAGAAAGGTGATATAATAGTACTTGCTGGCAAGGGACATGAGGATTATCAGATTCTTGCAGGCATGGAGCATATCCACTTCGACGAGCGTGAAGTCGTTGCTGACGGACTTAAGTTGCTCAATCAATAAAAAAACTGGGGTAGATAACTTTTTTGGTGGTTGGTAACTGTCGGACAATTAAGCAAATGCCGTATATAAAATAAACCACCATAAAATTTATATATCTCAAAACTGGAGTTGTTATTAAAAATGTCAATGTCTTTCTGGATAATCAACCTTTTGATTGTACTTTTGTCATTCGTTATCGCAGGAGTATCGGGTATATTTCTCGTACCATTCCTGCATAAGATAAAGTTTGGTCAGCCTATAAAAACTGTGGACGGACCAAAATGGCACGCGAAAAAGCAGGGAACTCCCACAATGGGCGGTTTTATGTTCATCATCTCGACTATCATAGCCGCTATCGCAGGCTACTGGATATGCAGGTGGAAAAACGGTATAGATACTACGGATAATGAGAGCTTTAAGGCGTTTTACCGTATGCTCAGCTGTATCGTATACGCAGTCTCATTCGGACTTATCGGTTTTATCGATGATTTTGCAAAAGTTGTCAGAAAGAAGAATGACGGACTTACTGCGTGGCAGAAGATCGCCATGCAGCTTGTCTTTTCTGTGTGCTTTCTTTATGCGTTGCGCAAATTCGGTGACAGTTCCACAAGGATAGACCTTGGCTTCTGGAAAAGCCCATCTCTAGGCATATTCTATTATGTACTCATGATGGCTGTTATAATTTACCTCACCAATGCGGTAAATCTCACAGACGGAATAGACGGTCTCTGTGGCTCTGTTACTTTCATTGCCATGCTGGTATTTACAGTATGTTGCTCCATACTCAAGCAGTATGAGATGATATGCTTTGCAATGGCGTTGGCAGGCGGCTGTCTTGGCTTCCTGCTCTGGAACCTGAACCCCGCGAAGTGCTTCATGGGTGATACGGGTTCAATGTTTCTCGGCGCATCGGTAACGGCTGTGGGACTAGTTCTCCACAAGCATCTGTTGCTTATCCTTGTTGCTCTCGTGTACATCATTGAGGCACTTTCTGTTGTTATACAGGTAGGCTACTTCAAGATTACAAAGAAACTTCGCGAAGATCATCAAGGTCAGAGAATATTTAAAATGACACCTATACATCATCACTTTGAAATGAGCGGTTTCAGCGAGTACAAAATCGTTATAACTTTTTCGCTCTGCGGCATTATTTTCGGAGTTCTGGGAATAATTACACTGCTGGTATTCTGATCCGGCATATATTCATCGTACATTAGGAGGAAAAATGGCTGCAAGCAAAACTAAAATCAAAAAAAGCAGTGCCGTACCGAACTCGTTTTCGGGCGGCAGGCGCGGAGACCTGAGTCTTTCGTTCTTTGCTTACGTTATGATACTGCTGGTTGTCGGTATCGTAATGATGTCCTCTGCAAGCTACGCGTGGGCATACAGCGAGCACGGGGGCGACGGTCTTTACTATGCAAAAAATCAGGCGAAGCATGCCGTGATAGGTTTTATAGCAATGATCTTCTTCATGAAGATGGACTATCATAATTTCAAGAATCTAAAGCTTCCTGTGCTAAAGAAGCTGAATATAGCAAGTCTTATGTATATAGCCGGCGCAATACTCCTTGTAGCGGTACTGCTTATTGGTAACGACGAAGGCGGTTCTATGGGCGCAAGAAGATGGATAGATATCGGACCTATCAATTTGCAACCCTCGGAGGTGGCGAAGCTGGCGCTGATAATCTTCTTTGCCTACAGTATGGAGCGTGATGGCAAAAAGATGAATACCTTCAGGACTGGCATTGTCAAGTATGCAGTGATACTTGGTGTATATCTTGTGCTTATCGTGCTTGAAAAGCATATCTCGGGATGTATCCTCATCGGTACTATCGCTGTGGCTATGATACTTTGCGGCGGTGTGAACAAGAAGCATTTCATAGGCCTCGGGTTGGCTGCTCTTGGAATAGCTGTTGCCTTTATCTCATGGCAGGCTCAGGTCCCCGGCAGCTATGTAAGTACACGTATCAATGCGTGGAAGGCGCCCTTTGCAGATAAACTGGGCGATTCGTGGCAGACGGGTAACTCACTTATAGCCATAGGCTCCGGCGGACTTTTCGGATTAGGTCTTGGAAACTCCCGTCAGAAGTATCTCTATCTGCCTGAAACCAAGAACGATTTTGTTTTTCCGATAGTATGCGAGGAGCTTGGTTTTGCAGGAGCTCTTGCCATAATCATAGTATTCTTCCTTCTCATAGTAGAAGGCTATTCTATCGCGGTCCGCTGCAAGGACCGCTTTGGTATGCTGATAGCTGTGGGTATAACCACTCAGATAGGCATACAGACTGTTCTGAATCTTGCCGTTGTAAGCAATCTCATACCAAATACAGGTATCAGTCTTCCATTTTTCAGCTATGGCGGAACGGCACTGATAATGCAGCTGGCGGAAATGGGCATAATGCTGAATATCTCACAGCAGAGACACTATCCCGATGAGAAGCCTCGGAAGAGAAAAAAGAAATCGTGGCAGAGTGCTGAGATCGCCGAGCCAGAAGGAGCATGAGCATGAAGGTACTTATCGCGTGCGGCGGTACGGGGGGACATATCAATCCAGGTATCGCCATTGCTGATATAATAAAGGAAAAGTACCCCGACGCGGAATTCCTCTTTGCAGGAACTCCCAAGGGAATGGAGGCTAAGCTTGTCCCGAAGGCAGGCTATAAGCTGGAGACCATAAAGGTAGCAGGATTCCAGAGAAGGATATCTCTCGAAAATATAGGCAGGAATGCAAAAGCCCTTGCATATCTTGCCACATCGGGTAGGAGAGCCAAGCAAATAATAGAGGGATTCAAGCCGGATATCGCTATTGGTACCGGCGGCTATGCGGCAGGACCCGTTATTAGGAAAGCTGCAAGAATGGGCATACCTACTGCCATACATGAGCAGAACGCCTACCCGGGAGTTACGAACAGGCTACTTTCAAAAGAAGTGGACTACGTTATGCTCACAGTTGAGGAAGCCCTTAAATTTATGGACGGCAGCAAATTCGAGCACAGCGTTACAGGACTTCCCGTAAGGAGTAATATCAATACCATGAGTCGTGATGAAGCGCGGAAGAGGCTCGGTTTCGACGATAGCTTCACCATTCTTTCTTTCGGGGGAAGCCTCGGCGCAGGCTGCATAAATGACACAATGACCGAAGTCATAAAATGGCATACAGGCAAAAAGCTTGACATAAACCATATACATGGCTACGGCGGTATGGGAAAGGACAGTTTTCCGCAGGTGATGAAGGCCGCTGGTATACCACTCAAGTCTGACAGACTTCGCATAACCGAATATATAAACGATATGGATGTATGCCTTGCAGCGGCAGACCTTGTGATATGCCGTTCGGGAGCTTCCACTCTTGCAGAACTTGAAGCTGCAGGAAAGGCTTCGATACTTATACCTTCGCCTATCGTTGCAGGAAATCATCAGTACCACAATGCCATGGTTCTAGGCAATGCAGGAGCTGCTATAGTTATAGAACAGAAGGACGTGACTGTCGAGAAGATGATATCTGAGACAGAGCGACTATATGGTGATAGAGTGAAAGTAAAGTCAATGTCTGAAAGCGCGGCAAAACTCCATCTTTCGAATACTAACGAGAGAATACTAGCAGTGATAGATAAGCTTATCGAAAAGAGCAAGAAATGAACTACGAAAACAAAGTGCAGGTCGGTGAAACGACTTTAAATGTATATACCGAGGGGATTGGCGCGGTTACCATAGTATTTATGGCAGGAAACGGTGTAACATGTCCCGTGCTTGAATACAAGCCGATATACAGGCGAATGTCCACGAAATATCGTATAGCCGTAATTGAAAAGGCTGGCTACGGCTTCAGTGATCGAGCAAAAACGCCGCGGACTATCGAAAACCTCGTTTCAGAGGACAGGGAAGCGCTGCGTAGGGCAGGAATTGAACCACCTTATGTTCTTGCACCTCATTCCTATTCGGGATTTGAGGCAGTATACTGGGCGAACACCTATCCTGACGAGGTAAAAGCTGTTCTCGGCATGGATATGGGCGTACCCGAACTTGCAATGTTGCAGGCGGATGAGATACCCGAGGAAAAACGCCTGAAGCTTCTCGAAAAGCAGCATAAACTGCTGAAAAAGATAGCAAAGGATGGCTTGCTCGCAAAGCTCGTAAGAAGCAAGACTGAAAACGTATCGGGACTTATGACAGGCAGCGAGCTAACTGCTGAAGAAAAGTCAATATACCGCAGACTATTTTACCAGAATATCGCAAGCAGCGAGTATACTGAGGAGTCTCGGCTCATGACTGAAAATGCTAAGAAGGCTTTTGAAACAGGCAGCCTCAAATGTCCCTGTTGTCTCTTTATCAGTGATATGAAAACTCTGAGCCGGAAGTTGTCATGGCGTCAGGCAGGACTTGATTTTGCGGAGCAATGTGGCGCTGAGGTACATCTTTCCGATAAAGGGCATATGATGTACGCATTCATACCAGATGAGATGTCGAATACTTTCAGCAGATTTCTGGAAGCGAACTGTATAGTCGCTCAGTAACATAATCTACACCCCATGCATACTATACATAAAAATGCTGTGGGGTGGTATAATGCAGAAATTCATAATAAACGGAGGCAGACGGCTGAGAGGCGAGCTCGCTTTGCAGGGCAGCAAGAACAGCTCGCTGCCAATAATGGCGGCGTCACTTCTGTGTTTCGGCGAATGTACGCTGCACAGCTGTCCTGCTCTTACAGACGTATATGCAGCTGCGCGTATACTAAATTGCGTAGGCTGCAAATGCACGTTTTCTGACAATACAGCGGCCATAGACTCAGCCTCTGTTAGCAGCACATCTGTCTCTGAGAAATTAATGCGTGAAATGCGCTCTTCCATAATCTTTATGGGAGCTATGCTGGGTAGGACAGGGGAATGTACCGTAAGCGTGCCGGGAGGCTGTGAGCTCGGTCCGAGGCCGATAGATATGCATCTATCTGCTCTCAGTAAAATGGGGATAGATATCCGCGAAAATGGCGGAGATATAGTTTGCAGAGCCTCCGGTGGCAGAGCAAGGGGAGCAAAGATAAGCCTTGCCTTCCCATCTGTGGGAGCTACCGAGAACGTAATACTTGCAGCAGTCACGGCAGAGGGCGAGACAGTCATAAACAATGCGGCGCGAGAGCCAGAGATATGCGATCTTTGCAGTTTTCTGCGAAAATGCGGCGCGGATATTAGCGGCGACGGAGAGAGCCGTATAATAATAATCGGAAAAAAACAGCTCCACGGCTGTGAATATACAATTATGCCAGACAGGATAGTTGGAGCAACTTACCTCTCTATGGCAGCTGCCACAAAGGGCGAGATAATACTTACAAATGCTTGCGTTCCTGAAATGGAACCATTTCTGTCTGTCCTCGAACAGACGGGATGCAGTATTTATACATCGGAAAACAGGATATACCTGCGGAGCGGGACTCGGCTCAGAGCCGTAAAGGACATAATAAGGACAATGCCTCATCCCGGTTTCCCCACTGACGCACAGGCTGTTCTCATGGCTGCTTTGACAGCTGCCGACGGTACAAGCGTATTCGAGGAGAATATCTTTGATTGCCGTTACCGCCACATCGAAGCTCTTTTAAAAATGGGCGCAAATATACAGGTGCTTGGTAAGGTCGCTGTAGTAAAGGGTGTTGAAGGTCTCCGTGGAGCAAACATTGAAGCGACAGACCTCCGCGGTGGAGCGGCATTGGTAATCGCAGCTTTGTGCGCAGATGGAAGCTCAGAGATTACAAGGCTATGTCATATTGACAGAGGCTATGAAAATATGGAAGAAGCTATAAGACTCCTTGGCGGCGATATACGCCGGAGCTGAGGCGGAAGGATTTGGAGATAGTATGAAAGACGTCGAAAAAACCAGTGTTGAAAGGCAGAACAGCCGTAAAAGGCTGAGAAGACGCCAGAGGTGGACAAATGTTTACGGGCTTGTTGTTTTGCTCCTAGTTCTGACGATAGGTATAACCATAAGCTATACCTTTCTTTTCAATATAAGCGAGATAAGAGTTACAGGACAGTCGGATATGTATACGGCAGAGGAGATAGTTGCCGCCTCTGGTATAAACGAGGGAGACAATCTGCTGAGGCTGGACTGCAAAAAGAGCGCTAACCGTATACTCGACGAGCTTTTATACGTTGAGACAGCGGAGGTAAAGAGAAAGTTTCCGTCGTCACTGGAAATATCCGTGACACGATGCATACCGGCCTTCAATGTCAACTACGGCACAGGCACGCTCCTTGTGAGCAAGAAGGGAAAGATACTTGCCGACAACGGCTTTATCACAGAGGGACTGCCTATAATATACGGGCTCGACCCCTCGGACAAAACTCCAGGAAAAATCACGTCCTCCGAGAACAAGCACAAGAATGAAGCCTTCAACGCGCTTATCTCAAGCATCGTGAAAATGGGCGACGATAAGATAATGACGGTGGATATGAGCGACGAGCACGCAATAGTCGTTAAGTACAAGAATGAAATGATATTCAAAATGGGCAACTGGAACGACGTTGAGTATAAGCTCAGACTTGCTGAGACAGTAATGAGCGACGAAAACGTAAAGGGCAAAAAAGGCTATCTTACGATGATTGGCACAAATGAGTGCAGCTTCAGACTGACTGACGGTCCCGTAAGCGTTCCCGGCGGTCCTGAGGCTACCACAGCCGCAGTTACCGATGAATACGGCAATCCTATAGAGGGAGAGAGAAATCCCGATCAGGAAGCCAAGATAAACGAATTCAACAACAGGCGCAAGAGCGAGACTGCTACAGCGCCAAGTATATACACAGGCAATGACTGGACGGACAGCAGCGGAAGCCAGTGGACGGACAGCAGCGGCAGTCAGTGGACTGACAACAGCGGCAGTCAGTGGACAGATAACAGCGGCAGCCAGTGGACAGATAATAGCGGCAGCCAGTGGACTGACAACAGCGGCAGTCAGTGGACAGATAACAGTGGTACACAGTGGACTGACAACAGCTCCGGCAGCTATGACAGCGGAACTCAGTGGAGCGGAGATGGCGGCAGCGATTATGGCACTGTGACCTCGGACAACAGCGGTTATACCGATAACAGCGGCGATCAGACCGGTCAATGGTGATAAGATTCCTATGTACAAAACGCTGTGTTTTGAATATGCGTTCTTGTTAAATTCGCCGAAAATAAAAAATGTTTAATTAGGACTTGAAAAAAGTGCTTTTATATGCTAAAATATAAAGTGTATTTATAGATTAATATATAAATTAAGATGAATTAAAGGATAATATAAATAGTAGGAGGAGTTCAAATGTCAGATTTCAATTACGAGGAAACACTCGAACCCGATGTTAACATTAAGGTCATCGGTGTTGGCGGCGGCGGCGGAAACGCTGTAAACTGCATGGTAGATTCGGGTGTCAATAATATAGAATATATCGCAATTAATACTGATGCCAAGGCTCTCAACAAGTCCAAGGCCACTACAAGGATACCGATCGGCGCAAAGCTCACAAAGGGCAGAGGCGCAGGAAACAAGCCTGAGATCGGTCAGCGCAGCGCTGAGGAGAACCGTGACGAGATTGAAACTCACCTCAAGGGCGCAGATATGATTTTCATTACTGCCGGCATGGGCGGCGGTACAGGTACAGGAGCTGCTCCTGTAGTTGCAAAGATCGCCAAGGAAATGGATATCCTCACAGTTGCAGTCGTTACAAAGCCCTTCCTCTTCGAGAGAGAGCAGAAAATGGCTCAGGCTGAAAGAGGTATCGCCGAACTCAGAAAGTATGTTGACTCCCTTATCGTTATCCCTAATGAAAGACTTCTCGTGGGACTTGACAAGCCCCTTACAATGCTCCAGTCCTTTGCACTTTCTGATGACGTGCTCAAGACCGGTGTAAAGAGCATCTCCGACCTCATCGTTGAGGAAGGATATATCAACCTCGACTTTGCAGACGTTTCAACTATTATGAGAAACGCAGGCTACGCTCATATGGCTATCGGTCACGGTACTGGCAAGGACAAGGCAAGAGACGCTGCAAACGCAGTTATCTCCAGTCCGCTTCTCGAAACATCTATCTCTGGTGCAAAGAGACTCCTTATCAATATCGCTATGTCTGAGGATATCCTTTCGTCCGATGTTGATGCAGCTACAAAGATGATCACAGATACAGCTGCTGACGGTGTTGAGTTCATCTTCGGTACAGCCTTCAAGGAGGATATGCAGGACGAGATGACTATCACAGTTATTGCTGCTGGCTTTGACGATATGGATTCTGCTAATGATGCAGCAGTTGCTGCGGCTGATTCTGTGGAGAGCCACGACGACGATATAATTCCGATAGACAATCCTCTTATTGACGGACTTGGCTTCGGCGCTCCGAGCAGTGCTCCGAGACCGGCTTCAACATCAAATCAGGATTACGATCTTGACGACATCTTCAAGATGCTCGGCAACTAATAGAAATATAAAGCGGTTCGTTATGAGCCGCTTTTGTTTTATGCGGAGTAAGCCACAGAATGGCTTGAGATTGGCTTGCCAAAAGGTTTTGTCAGCGTATTTTCAACGTCTGCAAAAGACTTTTGGTTGAAAAAATATGCCGCGTCTGCTATGATGAGTTCAGACAAGGGAAATACCCTTGCGGAAAGGAGTGGAACGTATGGAGCTGAGCAGCAGGATAAAGGAACTGAGAACAGAGAAGGGCTGGTCTCAGGAGGTGCTGGCACAGCGCGTGTATGTCAGCCGCCAGACCATATCCAACTGGGAGACCGAAAGGAGCTATCCTGACGTTCACAGTCTGCTTATCCTCAGTGACCTCTTCGGCGTTTCAGTTGATGAGCTTATCAAAGGAGATGTAGATACTATGAAAGAGGAAATTACTAAGAATGACGGAAAGAAAATGAAAAAGCTTTATAACCTTGCAGGCATAGAATGTCTTGCGGGGCTGGCTTCGGCTGTGCTTGTCGGTGTGCTGGAAGTTGATGTGTTAAGATTGTTGTTTGCAGTGCTTACAGGGGTGTTTCTGACAGCCGATTTTATGACATTCCGCAGAATGGGACAGATGCAGGCAGAGCATGATGTTCAGACATACCGCGAGGTCATTGCATTCATGAACGGTGAAACTCTCGATGAAATCGAAAAAGCCGCAGAGCTTGAAAAGCGGAAGGTACTGAAGAAGAAGCGTATTCTGGCTTTGGCTATGGTTCTGGGTATAGGCGTGGCAATCGAATTTATCGTTTTTTTAGTTCTATATCTGATAAGCCGCGGATATATTATTTAAGCCCGAAGCGTGAGGAAGTCTTCTGGCTTTCTCCTTGATGTTTGCAAAAGCGTATTTTGTATAGCTTTTGTATTTCCAAACTGTAACTAAATATATTTTTATAACGCATAAAAGTAAAGACATTGACACTGAAATATCGAATGAGCAGTTTTTAAGGGATTTTTATAGTAAATTGCACTAAAATCAATTCAAATTTTCTACATTTCAATAGTTGAAATAATATAATAAATATGTTATAATTTACATAAGGCAAAATCATCAGAACCTGTATTCATGGACTGTGAAGGCTTTTTTATATGCAATATCACTAATCCCCGCCTTCACTGCGTTCGAGTACGGGTTCTTATTCCTTAATTTTTTACCTCGGTTTGACCGAGGGGAACGGAGAGTACCATGAGTGAACCAACACCAACCGTATTAAGAGAGACCAAGATCGGTCAGAAGGGTTTTATCAAAGAGGACGTTATTACATACCTCGATGAGCTGAATTCAAAGATTGTTGCCCTTGAGGAAGAAAATAAGGCTTTGAAGGAAAAAGGCTCCCAGGCTGATCCTGAGGAGATCAGCAAATACAAGAGTCAGGTGGAGAACCTTCAGGAGAAACTCAATACCTCCAATAACGCTTTGAGAGCTGCAAAGAAGGAAAACGAAGAGCTCCAGAATACGATAAACCAACTTAAGGCACAGGGCGGCGGACAGCAGGCTGCTGCTGCACTGGAGGCTGCGAAAAAGGAAATAGATACACTCAAAGATAAGCTCAAGGCTGCTGAGCAGAAGGCTGCTGCAGGCGCTGCAAATCCGCAGGCAAATGCACAGACAACTGCTGCTCTTGAAGCTGCAAAGAAGGAAATAGAGGATCTTAGAAACAGACTGAGAGCTTCTGAGCAGAAGGCTGCCGCAGGCGCTGCTGCTGGTGGAGCTGCTGACGGTGAGCTTGCAAAGGTAAAGCAGGAGCTCGCTAAGATTACCGATGAACTCAACGCCAAGAAGAAGGAAATCACTGATATTACAGGCAAGCTCGATGCCAAGACTAAGGAGGTAGCTGACGCTACCGCTGCTAAGGACGCTGAGATTAAAAAGCTCAGCGACGAGATTGCTGACCTTAAAGAGAATGCAACTCCTACATTCGATATGGGCGCTCTCTTTACAGAGGCTCAGAAGAATGTTGCTCAGATCCAGAACAAGGCTAAGAGAGACGCTGAGGCAGTTACCAAAGAAGCAAACGACAAGGCTGCTCAAGTTCTTAAGGACGCTAATATTGAGGCTGAAAAGGCTGTTGCAAACGCAAATGTTGCTGCTGAAGCATGCATTAAGGAAGCCAATGATCAGGCTCGCAATACTGTCAACGAGGCTAATTCACATGCTGACAAGGTTAATGCGATGTCAAAGACTGTACGCGAGATGCTCCTCACAGAGATTGAGAGCATCAACAGCAAGTTCACAGATATCGCCTCTGTACTCAATAACCTTACAGGACAGTGCTCAGGCAGGATGAACGACGCTCAGAATATAATAAACGAAGCCCGCAAGGCAGTAGATGTTCAGAAGAATGACGGCGTTGTAAAGAGGTCTGATCCTCCGAGAGCTGAATTCAAGCCTCTCAAGGCTCCTAAGGCTGATATCTCAGAGCTTCCCTCAGCAAAAGTGAACGAGGGCAAGTTGGATGACAGCTTCAACAGAAACAATAACAACAATAACAATAATAAGCCGGCACAGCCTAGCGCTAATCAGTCTAACGTTCAGAACCAGCAGAATAAGACCGTTCAGAACGGCAGCAAGAGCGCAAACTTCAATTTTGATATGGCTGAGCTTCTTAAGGCTGCTGAGGAAGAGGCTGCCAAGGAAGGCGAAAACTAAGAGAGAACGATCCATCCTCCGGCTCGTCCGGGGGATGGATAATAAAAATAGATTATCGGATATGCAGATTGCTGGGTGGATATCTTGCTTGATTTAGATTTCAATTTGAATGAACTTAACGCAAAACCGGATGAGGAGCTTGCCGTTCTCGGCAAGACAGACAAAACAGCTGCCGCTGTGCTTATCTCCCGTTTTTCAAGGCTTATTTTTATTAAATCGGAAATTTACGCAAACTCCGAGACCGACAGTGATGACCTGCATCAGGAGGGCATGATCAGCCTACTTAAGGCTATTGAGACCTTCAATCCCTACAAAGGCGTGAAATTCTCGACGTATGCCGAGGTTTGTATCGTCAACCGCATGAGGAGTCTATCAAAAAAGTCTGTGAGAGAACAGAGCTTTGCTGAAAGAGTCGGGGAGGAAGAGGCTGCTGACGTGCTGTCTGTGGAGGAAACTCCGGAAAGTATATATTTTTATAAGGAATTCTTTTCCGAGCTGTGGAAGGATATATGTTCCGTCCTTTCTCTTACCGAGTTGAACGTACTTACGCTCTGCGTACAGGGACTGAGTTATAAGAGCACTGCGGAAAAGCTAGGGATGACTGAGAAATCAGTGGATAACGCAATGCAGCGTGCAAGAAGAAAAATCCGCGCGCTCATGCATGATACAAATTGAATATGACCGTGTAGCTCAAGGCAGAAGAGCGTTGTTTAACAAAGATGTGGGTGGAAATCCAACCGTGGTCGAAAATAATTAAGCGAGGTATTGTACTATGTACGAAGACAAGACATTAGTTTGCAAGGATTGCGGAAACGAATTCATTTTCTCCGCAGGCGAGCAGGAATTTTATGCAGAGAAGGGTTTCGTTAACGAACCGCAGAGATGCAAATCATGTCGTGACGCAAGAAAGAACGCAGGCAAGGCTGAGCGTGTGATGTATACAGCTGTTTGCGCTTCATGCGGCGGCGAAGCAAAGGTTCCCTTCGAGCCGAAGGAAGGAAGAGCTGTATATTGCAGCGATTGCTTCGCAAAGATGAACGAGGCATAATTAATGAGACCGAAAGCACAGTCGGAAACGGCTGTGCTTGGTTTTGTTTATGCGTACTGCTGTGCAGTGCGCTATTTTTAGTATAGATGAGGTGCAGCAATGCTTGATAACAGATTGAAAAAGATTGCAGAGCTTGTGAGCGGAGAGGGGATTGCCGTAGATGTAGGCACAGACCACGCATACCTTGCAGCTGAGCTGATAACCAGTGGAAAGTGCAGTAAGGTCATTGCCTCAGACGTGAAGGAGGGACCGCTTAGCTCTGCCCGAAGCACTGTAGAAAAATACGGTATTCAGGACAGTGTAGAGCTGATACTCTCTGACGGGCTTAAAAATGTGCCCCATGAAGGCGTGTCGGATATTGTCATAGCCGGTATGGGTGGAGAAACTATTGCCGCAATAATTGAAGGTGCGGATATGGAAAGCTTCGGAAGTGAGGATATACATTGGATACTTCAGCCTATGACAAAGCCAGAGGTGCTGAGAAAAAAGCTGAACGAATATGGTTTCATAGTATGGCAGGAGTACGCAGTAGAGGAGCCTGACAAGCTCTACATTGTCATGGAAGCACAGTACAACCCATATATGCCGACAAGGATAACGGAAGCAGAAAGCATTCGCGGCTTTTTCGCGGAGGATGACCCTGTCGGAGAAAAATACAGGGAGAGAGAGGCGCAGAAGCTTGAAAAGATAAGCAGCTCTCTTGAAGGGGCAGATGACAGGTATGGAGCACAGCATTATGCCGCTCTTGCATGTAAGCTCAGGAACGGCATTGAGGGCGTAAAGATAAGCGATATAAAAGAGTATCTTGACAGCATTTATCCTTTTTCATTGCAGGAAAAGTGGGATAATTCTGGCTATCTTGTGGAGAGTGCGGTGCAGGAGTGTGAAAGGGTAGTACTGTCTCTTGATATAACAAACGATGTCGTCGATGAAGCCTTCCATAAGGACGCGGAGCTGATAATCTCTCACCATCCCGTCATATTTGAACCGCGGAGGAGAATTACACGGAACGACCCTGTATACAAACTGATTGAAAGCGGTATAGGGGCTTTATGTATGCATACCAATCTTGACATCGCAAAAGGCGGTACAAATGGCGTGATACTTGATAAGATGAGCAAGAGACTTAACGTCGACAGTGAGCCTGAGTTCTTTGAGGAGCTTGGTGAAGATAAGGGATTGGGGTGGATAATAAGCCTTAAAGAGGGCGTTGCCCTGAGGGAGCTTGCCGGTGTTTGCAAGGAGATCTTCGGGTGTGAATATGTTCGCACTACCCATGACAGCGGCACAGATATATCAAGGATAGCTTTATGCTCAGGTTCTGGTGGCTCTATGCTGGGGCTTGCGGCTGAAAAAGGCTGCGATGCTTTTATAACCGGTGATGTAAAGCATGATGTATGGATAGATGCTGCAAACTGCGGTATATCCCTACTTGATTGCGGCCACTTCCATACCGAGAACATTGCGCTCTTGGAGCTCCGTCGTGTCTTAGAAGAGCGCTTCCCACAGTTGGATATCGAGATAGCGGAATGCTCCACTGATCCCTGCGAGTACGTCTGAGGTGAGCCATGAGTATATTTATATGTCCAGTTTGTGGCGAAAAACTCGAGAAATCGGGAAATACATACTTATGCTCCAAGCGTCACTGCTTTGACATGGCGAGGAGCGGTTACGTAAATCTGTTGCTTTCTAAGCATACTGGCAGTACAGTTCACGGCGACAACAAGCTCATGGTGCAGGCGAGAAGGAACTTCCTTGGCAAGGGCTACTATGAGCCGCTTTGTACAGCTCTTTGCGACGCGGTCAGCGAGAATATAAAAGGTGATACAATTCTTGACGCAGGCTGCGGTGAAGGATACTATACCACCGCAATAATTGGTAAGCTACATGAGCAAAATATTGCTGCAAAGGTGTACGGCATAGACATATCCAAGACAGCTGTGGAGTATACGGCAAAGCGTTGCCGGGAAGCAGAGCTAGCAGTCGCCAGCGTTTTTCATATCCCTGTTGGTGACAGCAGCTGCGATATGCTTGTTACATTTTTTGCTCCATATTGTGGTGAGGAGTTCAGGAGAGTACTGAAAGATAAGGGCGTTATGATAATGGCTATACCCTCAGAAAATCACCTGTGGGAGCTGAAAAAAGTGGTGTATGACACACCCTATAAAAATGAGGTCAGACCTTATGATCTAGATGGCTTCAGGCTGGAAAAGAAGCAGAGGATAACTTATGATATAAGCCTCGATTCACAGCAGGATATAGACGCCTTATTCTCCATGACGCCCTACTATTACCGCACCGGTAGGGAGCAGCAGAAGCGCCTTGCACATATCGGCAGTCTTTGCACTAAAGCTGACTTTGAATTGCTGTTATACCGCAAATTTTGATTAGAATAAAACCGCACATATATGTTATAATATAATAGGAAGAATGTGTGCGGTTCTGAGAACGCAGCAACCGTGGAAACATGGCACTGCGTTCATTTTTGTGAAAAGGAATGATTCTATGGCTCTTGACGGAGCTTTCTTGTATGCGGTAAGAAACGAGCTCCTGCCGCTTATCGGAGGAAGAGTCGAAAAAATACATCAGCCCTCTCGTGAAGAGGTAATAATATCAGTGCGTACAAGAAATGGAAGCAAAAAGCTCTATATTTCCGCGAACGCTGGCAGCGCAAGAGTACATATAACTGAAAACACGGTGGATAATCCGCAGACCCCCCCTATGTTTTGTATGCTGCTCAGAAAGAGGCTCGGCAGTGGAAAGCTCATTGATATTAGGCAGGACGGTTTGGAAAGGATTCTCTTTCTTGACTTTGAGTGCATTAACGAGCTCGGGGATGTGGTTACAGTGACACTTGCCTGTGAGATAATGGGGCGTTGTTCAAACCTTGTAATGATATGTGACGAAAAAGTAGTTGACAGTATAAAGCGTGTTGATGAGGATATGTCACGTGAGAGACTGGTGCTTCCCGGCATGAAGTACACCATGCCCCCTAGGGATGATAGGCTGAATTTCCTTGTCGCCGAGCCGGAGGAGATAAAGGAAAGACTTCTTGGCACAGAGTCAAAGGAGCTCTCAAAAGCGCTTATCAGGGTATTTGAAGGCATTTCTCCTATACTTGCAAGGGAATGGGCGTTCTTTGCAGGAAGGGGAGCACATATAGAAAGCGGTAGCATAAGCTGTGATCAACTAGACAGACTGCTTTTTGCGGTAAAGCGCTCACGAGAACAGCTCGTTAGTGGAGAGTGTTGCTTCTCTGCGGTGAGTGATAAGGAGGGACAGCTTAAAGATTTCTCCTTTATACGCCTTTCGCAGTTCGGTACGCTCATGTACACAAAGGAGCTTGGCAGCGCCTCGGAGTTACTGGATTATTTCTATTTCGAGCGCGATAGGGCTGCTCGTACAAAGCAGCGTGCCAACGATCTCTTCAAGTTGCTAATGAACCTTACCGAAAGGACGTCAAGGCGTATCGCTGCACAGCAGGAGGAGCTTACAGCTTGTGCCGACAAGGACAGAGCAAAGCTCTGCGGTGATTTAATATCTGCAAATATGTACCGTATACAGAAGGGTGACAGTAGCACTACAGTTGAAAATTTCTATGAGGAGAGCTGTCCGCAGATAGTGATACCTCTCGACGTGAGAAAAACTCCTGCGCAGAATGCGCAGTACTATTACAGCGAATACAAAAAGTCGGTAACGGCAGAGGAAAAGCTTGCCGTTCAGATACAGAAGGGCGAGGAGGAGTTGCAATACCTTGAAAGTGTTTTTGACTCGCTCACAAGAGCTTCCTCCGAGAATGACATAATCCAGCTTCGTCTGGAGCTCCGGGAACAGGGATATGTGAAGTACGCAGGCGGCAAGGCTAAGCCTCCGAAGGCGTTGCCCCCACTGGAGTACAAATCTAGTGACGGATTTACCATACTCGTAGGACGCAACAATAAGCAGAATGACCAGCTGAGCCTGAAGTTTGCCGAAAAGTCGGACATATGGCTCCATACTCAGCTTATAACGGGTTCCCATGTGCTGATACTCGCAGACGGAGCCGTGCCTCCTGACAAGACCATTGAGGAGGCTGCGGTGATAGCGGCTGTGAACAGCAGCGGCAGAAATTCTGGACTTGTTCCAGTGGATTATTGCCTTGCAAAATTTGTCAGGAAGCCTGCCGGTGCAAAGCCGGGCAAAGTCATTTTTACTAATTACAAAACTGCCTTCGTCAAGCCTGACGCCGAGCTTGAACAGAGTCTGAGGGTGTGACATGGGCAGGAGAATAAACGCGGACTTCTTTCATCGTGACGTGCTGGAAGTAGCTCCTGACCTTGTAGGCAAGATACTAGTGCACAGAATGCCTGATGGTACGGAGCTGCGGGAGCGCATCGCAGAAACAGAGGCTTACCGCGGAGAAGAGGACAAGGGTTGCCATGCTTCAAAGGGCAGGACGAAGCGCACAGAACTCCTTTATGGTAGGAGTGGTGTGATATATGTCTACCTTTGCTACGGTATGCACTGGCTGATGAACGTCATAACCGGCGACACAGATCAGCCTCAGGGAGTTCTCCTCAGAGCAGGGGAACGGTACGACGGTCCTGCGAAGCTCACAAAAAATATGAAAATAGACGGGAGTTTCAACGGAAAGTCTCTCCTCGGGAATGAGGAGATATGGTTCGAGGACGACGGGGCTCGTCCCATTATCAGAACAGCGCCGCGAGTTGGCATCGACTACGCAGGAGATCACTGGAAGGCGATCGAATGGCGCTTTATAAGCGGCGGAGAGTACTGATTCTCTGCGACTTTAGGCTGAGCCTGAAAAATAAAGACTGGCTCTCAGGCAGCTACTCTCCGGAGAACAGCTGTATTAATTGAGGAATATGGGCGAAAAAGCTGTAAACACTTTCATGAAAAGTGCTGTTATTATTGTGACATTTTATACTATTGGTCAAAAATTGCTGTTTTATAACAAAACTATGCAATTTGTGTCATTTTTTTGACAGCATTAAAAAACACGAATATTATTTGAAAATTAACTCTAACACGAAAGGACGAAATATCGCAGTAAAACGACATAAAAAGAACTAATATTCTCAAGAATGATGAATATTGAGTGAAAAAACTTACTTTAAGACTATTTTAAGGAAATAACGCTATACTATAATCAAATGATACGAAAGGAGTGTGATCTCCGGGCAGTAAGGCGCTGTTGCGGAGGCGATAATGGCAATTAATACATTCGCGCGTAAAGAAATCAAATTCCTCCTTAATATGGATCAGTATCACGGACTTATGGAGGTCATATCAGAGTACATGAACCCTGATAAGTTCTGCATAGGCGGAAAAGAGTATGGAATCTACAATATCTACTACGACACACCAGACGATTATCTAATCAGAGAATCCCTTGCAAAGCCTTATTACAAGGAAAAAATCAGACTTCGCAGCTATTATTCACCAGCTGCTCCTACTGATACAGTTTTTCTTGAGATAAAAAAGAAAATCGGCGGTATCGTAACTAAGAGAAGAGTTTCCATGACTCTTGAAGAGTCAGATGCTTACTTCCGTGACCGCTCCAAGCCTGAATTTACAAAGTATATTACAAAGCAGGTCTTCGGAGAACTGGACGTATTTCTTGATAGCTACCCAATTGCTCCAAAGCAGTACATAAGCTATCAGAGAGAGGCTTTCTTCGGAAAGTACGATAACGATTTCAGACTTACATTTGACAGAAAGATCACCGAGCGCCGTTATGATCTCGGACTTAACTACGAGAGCTACGGTAATTATATAATCGGTGCGGATCAGAGACTTATGGAGATAAAGGTCTCAAATGCCATTCCAGACTGGCTGGTAAACAAGCTCTCAGAGCTTCAGATTTACAAGACTAGCTTTTCGAAGTACGGAAGAGCTTACCAGAATTTCGTGAAGAGCCAGATAGAGGACGCGCAACTTGCTTCAGGCAAAAAGCATATCTATATATCGGGCATATCAATGGTAAATAATCATATTATGATGAACAGGAGCGTTTGATTTTTATGTTTGAACATGGATTTTTTGGAAATGTGCTGTCTAAGTACAATGAGTCGGGTGACTCTGTAATAAATAACAGCAATTCCATTCTGAGCACTATCAAGCCCGGAGAGTTTTTCCTTTGTGTAGGCACTGCGATAGTTATAGGCTTTCTTATAAGTCTTATCTATATGGTCACCCACAGAAAGGAAGGTTACTCACAGAGCTATGTTCTGACAATGATAATGCTTCCTACGATTGTTGCAGCAATACTTCTCATTATCAATACCACAGCAGGTGCTCTCACACTTGCAGGTACATTGACTCTGGTAAGGTTCCGAAGCGTTGCCGGCGATCCAAAGGATATGGCTTTTATCTTCTTCGCAATGGGAACAGGTGTTGTATGCGGAGTTGGATATATCGGATTTGCACTGGTATTCTTTGCAGCTCTTGCTATTATCCTGTTTATACTTAGTGAGACTGATTTCGGCGGATGCAAGAAGAGACACATGACTCTCAAGATTGCTATCCCTGAAAACCTTGATTATCAGGGAGTTTTTGAGCCTGTACTTGCTAAGTACACCACATTCTACAAGCTGAGAAGAGTAAAAACCACTAACTTTGGTACACTTTTTGAGCTTATCTATAGCGTTGATGTCCTTGACAACATCGACCAGAAGAAGTTCATCGATGAGCTTCGTACCCATAACGGAAATATGACGATCAATCTCGTATTCTTCAGATACGATGATAAGATCTATGAGAACTGATAGAAAACATAAATATAGATAAAATACCCTCTCAACCCTTTGCCGGACTTAATATGCCATATTGAGTCCGGCAATTTGCATAAGGGGGGATAAGGAGATATGTATATGAAATATAGAAGGATATTAGCGGCTATGACCGCGTTCGCACTAATGGCTTCGGCTTGTTCATGCGGCAAGGAAGAAAAGGAAAAAACTGATAACGTCGAAAATACCACTGTCCAGGATGTGACGTCCAAGACTGGCAGCGGTGAAGTTACAGAAAAAACCACAAAGAAGAAAAACGACGAAAATATCACTGAAAAATCTACTGAGAAGTCAGGCGAGAGTACAACTACTGCCAATGCAGGGGAGAAGAAATCCGACGCAGTAGCAACTACAGCTACAAACAGTAGCACATCAAATACGCCCACGGCTGAAAACAACAACAATAACAATGATAATAACAACGTTGAAATGGACAGTGCTGGCGATGAGACTGGCGGAGGAGGAGATAACTCGGCTGAAGAAAAGGTCTACACGGCTGAGATAGAACTCGGCGTTTCGCCGAAGGTCAAGGGTACAAACGTATCTGTAAGCGGCTCCATTGTCACAATAAACGCAGGCGGCGATTTCAGGTTTTACGGCAGCGTCAGCGACGGTCAAATATGTGTTAGTACAGCTACCGAGGAAAAGGTAACTGTGGTCCTTGACGGAGTTGACATATCAAATTCCAACGGACCGGCAATATTTATCAACGAAGCCAAGAAATGTACTATCAAATCTCGTGAGGGCACTGTTAACTACCTCAGCGACGGAGGCAATGACAAGATCAACAATGGTGTTATATTCTCAAATGATACGGTGCGCCTTAAAGGCAACGGAGAGCTGAATATTACTGCAAACAACGCTCATGGCATCGCCAGTGACGATGATATAATTATAGATAATGGTACATACAATATTAACTCGAAGAAATCTGGGTTGTTCGCACACGACGACATTACCATAAATGAGGGATGGCTAAATATAAAGGGCGGCACCAACGGTATAAAGTCAAAAGGAACACTAAATATAAACGGCGGATATACTGTTATTTCCGGCGGCACCAAGGAGGACAAGAGCTCAATTTACTCTGAGAGTAGCTTCAGCTATACCGGCGGTTACATTTATGCGGCAGGAAACCGAGTATCAGAGCCAACATACTCCGAGGCTCCATTTATTATCCTTGATCTCGGCGTTACTGCGGCGGCAGGAAGCAACGTGGAAATGTTACTGAATGGTCAGAGAATGATATCTTTTGAACCTCATAACGATTTCCGTTGTCTGCTCATGATCGCACCCGAGGTGAACAATGGCAGTACATTCCGTGCAAATGTTAACGGAGAAGGAAAAGATTTTACTGTTTCGAGAACAGATAATATATTTAGAATGAATTAACAAAAAACATTTTTTACAAATTTTGTAAATAAGAGAAATCAGAAAACATATTCACAAAAAATTAACTCGAAAAATAGTGAAAAAACAGTCAAAAGTACATGATATTATATTTCTGTGTATTAATGTATATTGAAAAGTACGTAGATATGCAATATAATAATATCAGCAATTGAAGATATTTAGTTTTCAGCATCAAGTACCCTCCCCTCTCATGTGCTTGATATTGAGTAATATTTTCACTTGCACGCCATAGAAATAGTTTTGTCAAGTAATAAAACTAACCCCTTTCATTTGTAATTTTTTCATGTTTTCTATTCTCAATAACTTATTTTAACTTATTGTCTATGGCTCGGTCCACAGTGCTAAACGATGAAAATCGTTTGGGCCGATTTCTCCGCTCCTTGCGAGCGGAATTTTTTTACATTATGAAACTTGCGTGAAATATTATATAATCTGCTTGACAAATTCAATAATCCGTGATATTATGTATATAACACAGAAGGGAAGTGATGTACTAATGAAAAAAAGCGTATACAGCCTCGTGCTTATGGATGACGTGATAAAGGCTGTTGACGAGCAGGCGTATCGTCTTGGTACGAGCCGCTCAAACCTAATAAATCAGATTCTTGCGGAGCGTCTTTCCTGCGTTACTCCAGAAATGCGTATGCGAGAGATATTTGATCAGGTGGCAGAGTTGGTGAGCAGTAGCTTTAGGATACAAGAGCAGCGCTCGCCTTCGTTAATGACTGTACGTACAGCTTTAGAGTATAAGTACAGACCAACTATAAACTATAAGGTAGAACTTGAACGTTCTCCCAAGGATTACATTGGTACCCTGAGAGTAAATATACGTACTCAGAGCGCAGCTCTGATAGATATGTTCCATAGTTTTTTCGCCTACAGAGCAAAGCTTGAAAATGCTTACCTTTCAAGACTTGGTGTAGGGAATTATAGCTGTGAGATAGGCGATGGCAGCTTCGCAAGAAGACTTATAAATACAGGTGTTCTCAGCGGAGAAAAGGCTGGAGAGGCTATAGGCGAGTACATCAAGAATCTTGATCATGCGGTGAAGACTTATTTTGCAGCTCCATCAGAGTTCGGGGAAAACGCCTCACTACTTGAAAAGAACTACCGGGCTCTGCTAAGCAGATATATTATTTAGAGAAATGAAGGCGTAAATAACTTTCTGTGTAGTTCGGGGCAATTATGAAATTGTCTGCCTGCCTTCAAACACAAAAAAGTTATATTCCCGTTGAAGAAAGTAAGGATAAATTTGAAATATTGTGACAGGAGGATATTATTATGAATGCAGAAAAATTGACTCAGAAGTCCATTGATGCTGTAAGGAAGGCTCAAAGCATAGCTGTTATGCAGTCAAATTCGGTTATAGAGCCTGTACATCTGCTTGCTGGACTTGTACGACAGGAGAATGGACTTATCCCTCAGCTCTTAAAAAAGATGAATGTAGATGAGGATATCTTCGATAGCGAGATTGAGAAGAAGATAAACGGTCTCCCGAAGATAACAGGAAGCGGCAGAAGCAGTAATATAGGTATATCAGCAGAGTGCGACAGAGTGCTGACAAATGCTGAAGGAATAGCTTCAAATATGAAGGACGAGTTCGTTTCCGTTGAGCACCTTATGCTTGCTCTTATCGACTGCAAGGACAGGGAGGTATCACAGCTTTTCAGTACATTCAACATCACCAAGGACAGCTTTCTAAGTGCTCTTATGTCGGTAAGGGGAAATACCCGTGTTACTACGGAGAATCCTGAGGACACCTACGATGTGTTGACGAAGTACGGTCAGGAGCTTGTTGGGCTTGCCAGGCGAAACAAGCTTGACCCAGTTATTGGACGTGACAGTGAGATACGAAATGTTATCCGCATACTCTCAAGAAAGACGAAAAACAATCCTGTCCTCATCGGTGAGCCGGGCGTCGGAAAAACTGCTATCGCAGAAGGACTTGCCCTGCGTATCGTTGCGGGAGACGTTCCAGACAGCCTTAAGGACAGAAAGGTATTCTCCCTCGATATGGGTGCTCTCGTCGCAGGTGCAAAGTACAGAGGCGAGTTCGAGGAGCGTTTGAAGGCTGTACTCAATGAAATAAAAAATAGCAACGGTCAGATACTATTATTTATAGATGAGCTCCATACTATCGTAGGTGCAGGCAAGACAGACGGAGCTATGGATGCAGGCAACCTCTTAAAGCCTATGCTGGCAAGGGGTGAGCTTCACTGTATCGGTGCTACTACCCTTAACGAGTACCGCCAGTACATTGAGAAGGACCCTGCTCTCGAAAGACGTTTCCAGCCTGTTATGGTGGACGAACCGAGTGTTGAGGATACTATTTCTATTCTTCGCGGTCTGAAAGAGCGCTATGAGGTATTCCATGGTGTCAAGATAAGCGATAATGCGCTTATCTCTGCGGCTGTGCTTTCAAATAGATATATAACCGACAGATTCCTTCCTGATAAGGCTATAGATCTTATTGATGAAGCCTGTGCGACTATCCGTACAGAAATGGACTCCATGCCGACTGAGCTTGATGTTATCTCACGTAAGATAGTTCAGCTTGAAATCGAAGAAGCTGCTCTAAAGAAGGAAAGTGACAATATCTCTCAGGAGCACCTTGAGGAGATACAGAAGGAACTTGCAGAGCTTCGTGAGAAGTTCAACAGCATGAAGGCAAAGTGGGAGAATGAAAAGAATGACATCTCCGCTGTGCAGAAGCTACGTGAGGCGATAGAGCGCACAGGTGGAGAGATAGACAAGGCAGAGCGCGAGTACGACCTTAACAAGGCGGCAGAGCTCAAATACGGCAAGTTGCCGCAACTGCAGAAGGAGCTTGAGGAGCTAGAAAAGCAGGCTGAGCATGACATCGAGAACGGCAGGCTTCTTCGTGACAAGGTAACAGAGGACGAAATAGCAAAGATTGTATGCCGCTGGACAGGTATACCTGTTTCAAAGCTCATGGAAGGCGAAAAAGAAAAGATACTTGGGCTGGAAGGACTTCTCCATAAGAGGGTTATCGGACAGGATGAAGCGGTAACAAAGGTAAGCGAGGCTATACTCCGTTCTCGTGCCGGTATACAGGCTCCCGACAGGCCTATAGGGTCATTCCTGTTCCTCGGTCCTACAGGCGTCGGAAAAACAGAGCTTGCAAAAGCACTTTCAGAAATACTTTTCGACGACGAAAAGAATATCATACGTATCGATATGAGCGAGTACATGGAGAAATTCAGCGTTAGTCGCCTGATAGGAGCGCCTCCCGGCTATGTAGGCTACGACGAGGGTGGACAGCTTACAGAAGCAGTCCGCAGAAAGCCATATTCAGTTGTGCTTTTCGACGAGATAGAAAAGGCTCACCCCGATGTGTTCAATATTCTTTTACAGGTTCTTGACGACGGACGAATAACTGATTCTCAGGGCAGAACAGTAGACTTCAAGAATACTATCATTATACTCACTTCAAACCTCGGTTCACCATATATATTGGATGGAATTGACGCAAACGGCGAAATAACTGATGAGGCTAGAACTCAGGTGGAGGGATTGCTCAAAACACAGTTCCGTCCGGAGTTCCTTAACCGTCTTGACGAGATAATCTTCTACAAGCCTTTGGCTAAAACAGAGATAATAAAGATAGTCGACCTTATGCTGGCTGACCTGCAGAAGCGCCTTGAAGACAAGCATATCCGCATAAGCGTAAGCGAAGCTGCCAAGAACTATATCGTTGAGTGCGGTTATGATCCGAATTTTGGCGCCAGACCGCTGAGAAGGTTCATACAGCGCAACGTGGAGACACTTGCGGCTAAGCGTATCATCAGCGGCAACCTTGCGGCAGGAGATGTCATTGATATCGATCTTGACGAAAACGGAAGACTTGTGGCTGATTGATAAGAAGCTGTTTGAAAAACTCTTTCTATAATACGGAGAAATAGCATGAAATTCAATGAAAACCATTGAATAATGAAAAACAAATTTCAAAATCTGCGTTTTGCACAAAAACAGCTGCTCATTTTTGTTAGATATTTTGGCAAGCAGGAAACTTAAGTGCAAGAGGAGCGCACAAAGTGCGCTCCAAACTTTTTTTTAGGAGGAATTTGCCTGTATTACGTGGAATTACAAGGGTGAAGTTTTTGGGATTCATACCATTTGTAGTGTTTTTCTCATTGTGATAGTTTGTCTTTCATAGTCGAGTTTTCCTTTATATTTCGGAATAAATGGGCTATATTATACCGCAAGTAATATTTGCGACCGACAAAAAATTTTTCTTGAACGGAAAATAGGCAAATTCTCTGTCCGTTTTGAATAAAAAAGCCCTTACAAATGGCTGTATATACGTCAATTTGTCTTTTTTTCATGAATTACTTGACAAATTGGAATAATGGGTATATAATTCTAATTGTAAAATCTTATTTTATGGAGGATACTAACCATGACAAAAACCGAATTAATCAGTGCAGTAGCTGATAAGGCTGACTTCACAAAGAAGAACGCTGAGACTGCTGTAAACGCAATCATCTCAACAATCACAGACGCTCTTGCAGGCGGTGAGAAGGTTTCTATCGTTGGATTTGGAACATTTGAGGTTCGTGACCGTAAGGCTAAGCAGGTCATCAATCCTCAGACAAAGAAGATGATGACTGCTCCTGCTTCAAAGGCTCCCGCTTTCAAGGCTGGCCAGGCACTTAAGAACGCTGTAAACAAGTAATTCTAAGGAGGATACTATCATGCCAGATAACAAGACTGCAGAAAAGAAAGTAGTAGAAACAGTTGCTGCTCCCGCTGAGGAGAAGAAGGCTCCTGCTAAGAAGGCTACCGCTGCTAAGAAAGCTCCTGCTGCTAAGAAGCCTGCTGAGAAGAAGGCTGTAGCTAAGAAGCCCGCTGCTAAGAAGCCCGCTGCTAAGAAGCCTGCTGCTAAGAAGCCAGTTGCTAAGAAGCCTGCTGCTAAGAAGTCAGCTGCTAAGAAGCCTGCTGCTAAGAAGACTGCTGCAGCTGCCGTAGACAGCAAGGTAGTTATTCAGGCAATGGGTTCAGAGGTAAGCACTGCTGACCTTATTGCAAAGGCTACAAAGGCTTCCGGCGTTAAGAAGGCTGATAAGGTGGATATCTATATCAGACCTGACGTAAACAGAGTTTACTATGTTGTTAACGGCGATATCCTTGGCGATTTTAATCTCTTCTAAGAACGATAAGCTCCGCTTTATGCGGAGCTTTTTTATTTATTATACTTTTGTATATATGCTAGACGATAAAGGCTCTCACTAAGGAGAGCCTTTATCATATTTGTATCATGTTTTCTATTTCTTGACTGTTATTTTAGGCCGAGAAGTTTGTTCTGTATGAGCTGTGCGTCGAGTACGGTTATACCGTCGCCGTTCTGGTCTGCGAGAGCAAATCCTCTTTTGGTCATGCACCTTGCGTCCATTCCTCCGATCCCGTACTTGTTGGGATTTGCAAGAGCCTGCATTATAAGTACGGCGTCAGCCATATCTATGGAGCAGTCATCGTTTGCGTCGCCGACTTCTCCGCTGTATTTTACTATGTCAAGGTCGCCGAAATAGATGTAATAGTTTTTCGGATTGATACAAAGAACTCCTGATACTGTATCGCCCTCGCGGATATCACTTTCTATCTCATATCCGGCGTGCATATATGCGTCCATATCTATGCTGAAAGCCTCCATGCCCTTCAGCTTGAAACCGTGACTTGTTGTTCCGTATCCAAAGGTCTCTACCGCTGCATTGTCTATGTGTATGAACTCTGAATGTTTGTCAGCAGGGTTTATATATATTCTGAAAGTAAAGGACTCAAAGTCGTAGAGTTCCTTTTCTCTCTCATCACCCTTAACGCTGAGAGTGATCGCGGTAGATCCTCTCTTTCCAATCTTTACCGTATAAGCATTGCCGCCGATGAGCGTCGGGAACTGGTCAGCAGTATATTTTTTGCCTGTGAGGCTGGATATTGTTATGTACTCGGGAGATATATCTTCAACCTCCCATACATAGTCAGTCTTTAAATATTCGCTGTTGCCCTTGTTGGAATGTCTCATTACAGAGTGGTAAGCATTGATCACAAGTCCGCTGAGGTCAAGCTCCTCGCCTTCGTCGTAGATGGTTTTTGTGGGAAGAGTATTTACGCTGTCGAAGTGATCGACACCTGTGCCGTACATCCATACCTCAGGCTCTTCCGAAGTAGTTATTTCCGGCTCGGAAGCTATGACCTTGATAGTTACTGTGGGGTCAAATACACAGCCTCTTGCGTGGACGGATATTGACGCTTCGCCTTCCTTAAGCGCCTTGACGTCAAAATAATTATTGCCGTCTTCGTAGGTTATTTCTATAAGGTCAGAAGAAGAATATACCGAACCGCCTGTTGTTGCGCCTGTGGGGTGACTGAATTCTACACGTCTTACCTCGCCCACCTTCATGGGTGACTTGTCGTAATCCACCTGCGTCATATAGTCGATGAAAGCTGTAGTTGTTGTATATGATGTGGTAAAAGATGTTGTTGTGGTCGTGGTGGTCGTTGTGACGTTTGTGACAGTTACTGTGGCTGTCTGCAATACGCCCTTGCTGTTATAGGTTATTGTTGCCGTACCTGCGCTGAGACCTGTGAATTTCAGACCTGTTGTATCAAGAGAGATCACGTCGTCATTGTCAACTGTCCATGAATCCGGGTACGCCATGCCGCAGCGTGATATGCTGCCGGTCTCTCCGACGTTTATACTGTAGGACGATGACAGGAGCGCGAATGAGTCGGAGCCTGCTATTGTTGTGGTGGTACCCTTGGGAGTACCGGACATTACAGCAGATGTGCCGTTGACTATGATAACATTGCCGTCGGCATCAATAATACGACCGGAAGTATCTGTCATTAACGGCTGTGCTGTGACAGGGGAAGTGTTGACAGCGGTTGTGGTGGTGGTCGTTGTTCTGTTCGGGTCAGTAGTGGTCGTCGTCATCAGAACGCCGTCGCTGTAAGCCATATAGGTGAAGCTGTTGCGGTCGATATTGTTATCGGCAGCGTAGTTCAGCAGCTCGATATAGTCCTCCTCGTTTAGGTCGAACTCTATCACTATCTGATCGGTATACTGAGAATATTTGCCGGGCTCGGCACAGGTGATATTCAAGCCCTTTTCCTCGATATACTCATCGAACATCTCACGTATCAGGGACAGATCGGTGATCCTGTCCTCGTCTGAAAGGGCGGTGGGGGAGGTGATGCCCTCAGCGTTTACGTATACGGGAGCACAGGTCAGAGATGTAAGTCCGAGAGTCAGTGAAGTAAATAGCGTAATTATCCTTCTTTTCAGCATAATAATACCTCCTTTATGGCATGCTTTAATATTTTTATCCGGTGTGAATGTATTATTTCATCGGTTATATTCAGTATTATGACCTCCTTTATTTGTCGTTTCTACTTATTAGACGTATGAGGAAGTGAATTCTCTCACATTATTCCCAAAAATTTCTGAATAATTATTATAAGCTGAGAAGAGAAGAAAGCTTTACACATTGCAAGAGATATGTGCCTTATAGCTGAAAAGTGCATTTTGTGAGCGCTAAACGCCATTGAAAAGTACATTAACACATTATATAATATATAGTGAAGATGTATGCAGCCGGTACAGGGACTGTTTATAATTAATATCGAAAAACTGTGTAATAGTGGAAAATAACAGCATATAAGGAGGATACAGCATGAAAAAAGGACTTAAAAAACTTATCTCGCTTGCTGCCGCAGGAGCAATGGCAGCTTCTCAGTTAGGCTCCGTACCGCTGTCAGGTACTGTGGCGGAGGATAACGGAACTAAGTTCCCGTATACTATCGAGGGCGAGGATATGGAGGGGGCAGAGCTCTGGGAGACAATATATCAGACAGAGATACCGGATTATTCTGGAAAGGGCTTCTTTTACCTCACAGCAAAGCCTGCTTCTTTCGAGGTGATTGTTCCCGAGGATGGTATGTATTCCATAACGGTGCGCGGCGCTCAGATACTTAATCAGGAGGGCAGACAGCAAGCAGTTTCTATAAACGGAGTCAAGTATATCACTCAGGCGGCTTATTCTGACAAGTGGGTGAATTACGATTTCGGTATGGTACGCATGAACAAAGGTGTCAACACTATTGAGTTTATTTGCGAGTACGGCTATATGGCTATAGATACGGTTACAGTTTCAAAAGCCGTCTTTCCAGACCTGTCTGCAGCAAGCGGAACGCCCTGTGACCCGGACGCAACCCCCGAAACAAAGGCTCTCATGGCTTATCTCAAGAGTGTTTACGGGAAGCATATCCTATCAGGTCAGCAGGAGATATACGGAGGTGGTCATGAGGTCGCCACAACTATCCGCTTTGACGCTGAAAAGAAAAAATGCGTCGATGGGAACGGAAAGGAATACAGCTTTGACGAGGCTGATATCTCTACAGCTGACGATGGCTCTAAGTTCGTATGGAAGTGCTTTGACGAGGAAGGTCAGCAGTACAATTACCAGTCACAGAACCGCAACTATACCCTCAATGATTATAATTATGAGGTAAGATACATTAAGGAGCTCACAGGAGAGGAGCCTGCTATACGCGGCTTTGACTTCGGAAGCTACTGCCCCTGCTTTGCGTGGGACGACGGTGTTGCGAATCGTATGATAGACTGGGCTAAAAACAAAAACGGTATATGTACCGCTTCATGGCACGTTAATGTGCCTGTAACAAAGGCTGACTATACCCTTGGTGAGCCGCTTGATTTTGGCAGAACTACATATAAGCCCAATACCGATTTCATTACCGCAAACTGCATGGTGGAAGGAACTATGGAGTACGATTACTTCCAACTGTGCATGAAAAACCTTGCGGCTGAGTTGAAAAAGCTCCAGGACGCTGGAGTACCGGTGATATTCAGACCCTTCCACGAGGCTGAGGGTAATCCAAGCAATACCCAGGACCCTATTGACGGCTCCGGAGCATGGTTCTGGTGGTCAAAAGAGGGGACGGAGGTATACAACAGGCTCTGGATGTTCTTGCAGGATACCCTGAGGGATAAATACGGTCTCCATAACCTCATATATGAGCAGAATCTCTATGCGTGGTCTGAGAATTCTGCAAAGTGGTATTCCGGCGATGACAGGGTTGATATTGTAGGCTATGATAAGTACAACTGCCAGTACAACCGCCACGACGGAAAGCAGGCAGGTACTCCAAATGAGGATGCAGAAGCAGGTCTGTTCTATACTCTCAACAAGTTTGTAAAGGGAAATAAAATGGTTTCTATGCCTGAGAATGACACTGTACCGAGCCTCAGCAATATGACAGTTGAGCATGCCTACTGGCTTTACTTCTGTCCATGGTACGATTCAGAGCAGGAGCATTTTCTCTGCGGTGAGCAGTATCAAAATCCAAAGACCCTGACAGAGCTCTATCAAAGCGACTTCTGCATAACTCTAGCCGAGTTACCGAAGGATCTCTACAAGAGCGGAAACAATGAACAGCCAAGCACTTCAACTTCTACTACTTCCAAAAATACTACCACTACAACAGTCACATCAACTACGACTTCTTCATCTATAACTACAACTCCCATAGATGTGAAATACGGCGATGCAAATTGCGACGGTGAGATAGATATGTCTGACGCTGTGCTTATCATGCAGTCCCTTGCAAATCCGAATAAGTACGGCGTTAACGGAAGCGATAGCAAGAGTATCACAGAAAAAGGCATGATAAATGCTGATGTTGATATAACCGCAAAGGGCGTAACTTCCAACGACGCTTTGCGCATACAGGAATTTCTACTCGGCAAGATAAAGTCACTTGATCCTGATATGAAATAATGTCAAGAAAAAACATAAAGGAGCACACTCAATCTGATTTGATGTGTGCTCCTTTATTGCTTTATTAGTCTGTGAATATTTCATCGAAGTCAAGACCGGCGTACCTTGCAAATATTTCGTATATCTCTGGGTATCTGTTTTTGGTGCGGACTATTTTGAGCTCTGTGTCCGTGAAGCAGTGCGAGGAGCTGCCCTCCGTACATACAAGACCTGTTTCGCGGCTTATTATCCTATAGGATACATGGAGCGATGTTCCGTTGAATTTGTCTATTTTCAGATAGACCGCAAAGGTCTCGTCAAATCTGAGAGGGCGCTTGTATACGGCTTCTACAGAAAGCACAGGCATAAGTATGCCTGTTTCTTCAATCTTTGGAAAAGGCAGTCCTGCTTCGCTGAGGTAGTGTACGCGAGCCTCCTCAAATATGCGTATATAGTTTGAATGGTGAACTATCCCCATTTTGTCTGTTTCGTAATAGAAAACCTTTCTTTCGTATGGCCTGAGTTTGTTCAAAATAAATCTTCCTTTCATTTAAAAAGTGTGGTATAATAATACTATCAATGTTAATATTATCGTCAGGAGGTGAGCCATGAGGCTGAAAAAACTACTTAGCAGTATCCTCAGTACTAATGCCGCATTTGTAATACTTCTGCTGTTGCAGATAGCCTTTCTGCTCTTTGCGGTTATGCAGCTCGGAGAGCGATTCGTAGAGGTATATTTCCTGCTCATAGTTCTCGACATTGTACTGATGGTGTATATTACCAACAAGAACGAGCCGATATCATACCGTATGGCGTGGATAGTGACCATAAGCATATTTCCGATTTTTGGAGGAGTATCCTATCTTTTCCTTAAGCTGTCGCAGCAGTTCCCAAAATCGTTAGATATGCGCAATCAGATACAGTCAAAGGAGTTGCTCGTACAGGAATCGGCTGTAATGGAGGAGCTTTCCGCAGCTTGTCCGGACTCCATGAATCTTGCAAGGTATGTGGCGGATTACGGGCTTTACCCAATTTACAGGAATATGCAGACTGAGTATTTCCCTCTAGGCGAGATGCAGTTTGAAAAGTTGGTGGCAGAGATTGAAAAGGCTCAGCGTTTCATTTTCCTTGAATTCTTTATCATATCCGAAGGATATATGTTTGATACCATATCAGAGCTGTTGATACGCAAGGCGAAGGAAGGCATTGATGTCAGGCTCATGTATGACGGCATAGGCACCGGTATGCTCAATTCCGTCAAGCCATTCCGCAGATTGCAGGAAAACGGTGTTAAGTGCAAGGTCTTCAATCCTTTCCGTCCTATGATATCCTCAGTACAGAACAACCGTGACCACAGAAAGGTAGTGGTGATAGATGGCCATACCGCATTCAACGGCGGTACAAATCTTGCTGATGAGTATATCAATCGCAGAGAGCGCTTCGGACACTGGAAGGATACAGCTGTTATGATACGCGGACAGGCGGTCTGGAATTATACCGTAATGTTCCTTCAGCTCTGGGAGAAAGTCGAAAGCGAAGAGATACGCAGATTTGAGCCGGAACTCCCAGAGTCTGCATATAGCGGAGATTACGATGGCTTTATACAGCCATTCTCAGATTCTCCCTTTGACGAGGAGCCGGTAGGAAAAAATGTGTATCTTGAGCTTATAAGCAATGCCCGAAGTTTTGTATGTATCACAACTCCGTATCTCATTATCGATGAGGAGCTCTCCAATGCTATAATATTTGCTGCCAAAAAAGGGGTGGAGGTGCGCATAATCACTCCACATATACCCGACAAGTGGTACGTTCACATGATAGCGTGGAACAATTACGCCCGGTTAACGGCTATGGGCGTGAAGATATACGAGTATACCCCAGGCTTTATTCATGCCAAGACCTGTGTAGCCGACGGCATAACAGCGGTAGTGGGTACGATAAACTTTGATTATCGTAGTTTTTACCTGCATTTTGAGTGCGGAGCCGTGCTTTACGATTGCTCAGTGATAGGAGAGATAGTTTCAGATTTTGAAAGGACTGTCTCCGTATCACAGGAGATAACCCATGAGGACTGTGAAAAGAGGTCTGTATTCAAAAAAATAGCGGGAGCAATACTTAATATATTTGCTCCCTTGCTATGAAATTTACGGCAGTCCGACAGTGATAACGCTGTCAGAAATAATCCTCTGCAAGGATACTGCACACGCAGATATCCGTAATACCTGTATTCAAGCGGTCTGCACTTCTGAGAGTACCTTCGGGAGTAAGACCGCATTTTTCCAGAACGCGTCCCGAGGCTTTATTGTCCGGGGCGTATTTTGCTTCTATCCTGTTGGCATGGACTTCTTCAAAGAAGAACTCTATCACGGCTGCAAAGGCTTCAGTGATGTAGCCCAAGCCCCAATATCCTGAGCCGATACAGGTATTCATCTCCACGGTGCCGGTATCGTTATTGATGTTCACGGCAGTGATCGTACCGATAGGGAAGCCGACCTCCTTCGGCACCACTACCCAGTGGTACCACTCGGGGTCTTCTTCATATCTTTCAAGCCATGACTGTCCGAGTGTACGCATCTGGGATATATTTGTATGGTGCTTCCAGTGAAGAAATTTCGTGACCTTCGGGTCGCTTGTCCAGACATGGAAAGCTGTTTCGGTATCAGTTTCCTCAAATCTTCTCAGTATGAGCCTTTCGGTCTCAAGTCTTATAGTTCCAAGGTGTGTCATAATTCACATCATCCTGTCCTTGATCTCTTCTGAGGTAGGGCGAAGTTCTCTTTCGCTTCTTCTTTTCATACATGATCTCGTCAGCCTTGGTTATCAGATTGAACAGAGTAACATCGCCTGTGGCGTCTGTAACTATGGAGCCTATACTTGCAGATATCTTATAGGGCTTTCTTATTATGCGGTTTATGCTTTCAAGCTGTATATTGAATGTGCTTTCTAGCGCTGGAACGTCCTCGTCTGTAGCGTTTGCACCGAGTATTATGAACTCGTCGCCGCCGAAGCGTGCACATATCCTTCCGCTCTTGCAGCAGTCCTTTATTATCCTTGCAAGGTGCTGTAGCGCGTAGTCCCCCTCCTTATGACCGAAGTTGTCGTTGATATATTTCAGTCCGTCCATGTCAATAAAGGAAATGAGTATCTTTCTTCCGGAAGACTGGCAGGCTTTGAAGATCTGACCAGCCATTCTAATGAAGCCGTTTCGGTTGTAGATATTGCAGAGCGGGTCAATTATGTAAAGCTTGTCCAGTTCGTTTATCATGCTATTGAGATGCAGCAACTTACAGATGTTCTCTATTGAGTTGCTGATATTCAACATAAGAGCATGACATAGCAGGCTTTTGAGCGGAAATTCACTGTTTACGAAGACGTAATAGCCGAGGCAGCGCTCGCGAAAGTGCAGGGGCATGAAATAGCTAACGTTTCCGCCGCCGGAAATTGGAAGCGGCAGCATATCTTTGCTGTCAAAGACTGTCACTGGGGTATTGCGTCCGTTCATGAATACAAGGGGAGCGCTCATTTTCTCGGTATAGCCCTGTATCTGGTATATCTCTGGGATATCATCCGTAGCCTTGCCGGTTATGGACTGATCCCAGTTGGAGCAGAGACATATAGCGAAACGCTCACATTGAACCTCATGGATGAGGCTTGCAACCGTCCTGATATTGTCATCGGGAGTGTCATTGTCGGCAAGCTGTGCGGTCATGCGTTTCAGGAGGGATATATCGTTTCTGAAACCGTTTATAGTTTTATATGCGGCGATCTTGTATTCGTCAATATCTATGGGCTGCGGCGCTTTGCAGCCGCAGCTCTCCGAGAATACCGGAGAGGACTTGAGTGATATGGTATCTTTCTGCTTCTTTCCGTTTATGACCTTGAGTATCACCTCACACGCTTTGTAGCCCGCCTCATCAAGAGGACGTGAAACAGTGGTGAGTGCCGGAAGGTGATGGCGGGCGTTGTAGGTGTTGTCAAAGCCTGTGACGATAACGTCGTCAGGAACCTTGTAGCCCATATTTGTAAGCTCCTCTATAGCTGCAAGAGCCATTGCGTCGTTGGCGCATATTATAGCCTGAGGATGAGGAAGATTACTGCTGTAGAAGTATTCTATCGCCTTTTTACCGTCTACAGCGCGGAAATTTCCATGATAGATTCGTTCTTCCGGTACCTCTATGTTGAATTCGTGTATCACCTCGTTGAAAGCTCTGTGGCGGTCGGCGGCCTCTGGATTCGAGACGGGACCTGAGATATAGTTTATTACTTTTGCGCTGTGACCCACTATTATATGGCTGACCAGCTTCTTCATTGCCGAATAGTTGTCAATGGATATGTTATGAAATTCATGATATTCGCTGCAATCAAGGATACTGACAGGGAGCCCCGATCTCTTAACCCTGTTCACTATCTTTTCCTTTTCGATAGGATCGCTTATGGTGTTACTGAGAAGTATTACACCGTCGAACTTTTCAAAATTTATGAGAGAGTATATATTGTATTCTCCCACATCGTACTTGCTGTTTGAAAGTACTCCGCCGAATGCGCTAAAACACGAAATATTAGCGTTTTTATCTTTTGCACAGCTTATGATACCTTCGATAACGCTGTTCTGATATTCTTCATCAATCCCTGCGACAATAACTGCGATTTCTATTATTTTCTCCATTAATACACCCCTTTTGTATGATGAAAATAAAAATGCATGGTACGTAAAAAACGAATGCTTTTGTATCGGCTTTTTGACGGGTAGGCTAAAAACCATACCTGAAAATGTCTGCTCAGCAGATGAAAACGGCTTTGTATATATTTTTAGTCGATTCCTTATTGCCTGAGTGCAGTAAAACTGGTAGATAACAGCTTGCATTGTTTAGGGAAATCACGAAAACGTCCTCCTGTTCAAAATCATAAATTGTAATATCCCCTAAATATTAAAATCTAACGATTCTTACTGCGCTTTGTTCTGCCATTAATCGCAAAATGAGCTTGACATCAATTAGTGTGCCGCGCAAATTCTATGTTTTTTAGAAATTTGCGTTCCCCGAACACGGTTCGGGTCAATAACCGCCTTACAGCGATTATTGAAGATATACTAATTATAACATATTTTGTGTGGGATTTCAAGTAAATTTAGTAAAAAGTGCGATAAAAAAGAAAAATCAGCCGACGTGAGGATATCGGCTGATTTTGCAGGGATTGCGAAGGGGGTTATTCTATTTCTTCAACTCTTACATTAGAGATGTAAACTGTTGCTGTGGAACCTCTGTGACCAAGGTTGAATTCAAGACGACCATTGTTGTCATCTTTTTCTTTCATTTCAAAATCGTAGGTGAAGGTCTGCTTATCAGTAGTCACCTTAAGTTTGGTATCCTGAAGATAGCGTATCCAGCCTGCGGATGGAGCTGAGACACATACTACGATGTCTCTCTCTTCGTCTGCATAAGCGTCAAATGAAACGCGGTATTTCTTGCCCTTTATCATGGGAAGGGCGGGTTGCACAAGCTGTACGGAGTAGTCCTCTGTGCCCTCCTTTTCAGAGGTTATGACTATCATATTGTCTCTTATCTCAGCAGTGCCCTCGCCGCCGTTGAAGAGCAGGAACTTCCAGTTGATATCGTCGGTGAGATCCTCAGACTCGGAGAAGTCTCCGTTGATGATGTAATTTCCATCCTCCTGTGCCTGACGATAGGCCTTTTCGGGCTTGCTGACATTTGTGTCATACTGTGGTTTCTGATATACTCTTACATAGTCT
Organism: Ruminococcus sp.; assembly: GCA_017961625.1. Taxonomy (GTDB): domain Bacteria; phylum Bacillota; class Clostridia; order Oscillospirales; family Ruminococcaceae; genus Ruminococcus. The sequence goes on from JAGCWY010000080.1 coordinate 68,700, forward strand.
ATTTCGAATTCTGCCTTGTCAAAATCTGTTGAAGCGTCAGGGTTTTTGGGCCAAGTGCCGCCGACTGCAAGATTCATTTGAACGAAGAAGGGCTGATCGAAGGGAGCAGGGTATGGCTTTTCGTCTTCGCCCTGAACTGCTGTGAACCAGTCGTTGGCTGTATTGTAGAGGTTTCCGTCGATGTACCAGCGTATCTCGCCAGGCTCCCATTCTACTGAGTACTCATGGAAACTGTCGGCATAGCTCTGACCCGTCAGAGCCCATGTGCCCTGCTTTTCACCGTGTGGCTCGCCGTAGTGTAGTGTACCGTAAGCGGTGTTCACGTCGTTTCCGAGTACTTCCATAATATCTATCTCGCCGCATTTCGGCCACTGACCGTAGTAGCTCTCATCCTTGGGCATCATCCATATAGCTGGCCATAGTCCCTGTCCTTCTGGTACTTTAGCGCTCGCAACTATCTTTCCGTAAGTGAAATCGGTCTTGTTCTGACCTGTTATCTTACCTGAGGTGTAATAGTCCTTACCGTCTTTCTCGGACTTGATTGCCTTTATTACAAGCTTTCCGCCGCGGAGAAAAACATTATCTGTGGAAGTCGTGTATTCCTGCAATTCCTCGTTTGTCCAGCCGGGCTCGTGAGGTTCGTAGTTCCACTTGCTCTCGTCCAGAACGCTGCCGCTGAACTCGTCGTTCCAAAGCAGGGTATAGCCGTCCAGCTCAGGGACTTCAACAGTCTCTGTTGTGGCCTCTGTTGTTGTTACGGGAGTTTTTTCAGGCTCCGTTTTATTCCCACTGCCGCAGCCCGCAGTGCAGACGGGTATTGAAAAAGCGGCAAGCAGGGCAATAACTTTCATTGTTTTCATGTTTTGGCCTCCTTGAATATGAGGTTTGTTCTCATGGTATAATTATAACTTTATATACTGAAAATTGATAGTAAAATACAGGGATTTATGGTAAAATGATGATATAATAAACCGCGTTCCCGAGGGAGCGCGGTAAAACTTTTTTATCCTTGACCACAGCCATATATTGTCCAGTCTGGATTAGCTTTTTGGCGTTTTAGAGACCAGGACCAGTGATAGAATGTATGACCCTCAGGCCATGCTTCATTAGGGGACTGGAAAAATGTGCTCGTTTTGACATAAAATTTCGATATAAGCTCAATGTATTCGTAATCAGAATCGGTATCCATGTTTTTATTTGTTGTGGTATCATCGCCTGCATAGTGTATCTCTCTCAGCTCACAGTTTTTATATTTGGGGAAGTATTCCTTTACACATTCTACGGCTTTGTAATAATCCTGTTCGGTAAATAATTCCGATTCCAAAGGCTTTACAAAGACATTGTCAACAGTTCCATCTGGAAGTGGAGTACTCATTATTGTTATCCATAACAAAAAAGAGAATACAGCTGCAAGCAGAAGAAAACCTGCCGAGATAATGATAGCTTTCTTTTTTTATTCATATTATTGTCCATTTATTTCAGGTATGTTGCTTTTTCAGCAGTCCGAGCTCGGATTTTTTTCTAAGTATGCGCATAACGCTTTCGTTAATGCGCTTCTCGGATATCTCACCGCTGCGGACGGCTTTGCATACATCATCTATTGCTTGTTTGTAGTCAACTGGCATAAGTATGATATCTACGCCTGCCTTTATGGAGAGCTTTGCGGCTTCTCCGGAGGAATATACTGTGGAAATGGTATTCATCTGCTGTGAATCGGTTATGGCAATGCCATCAAAGCCCAGTTCCTTTCTCAGAATTTCCGTAACGGCTTTGTATGAAAGGTCGCAGGGAAGCTCGTCGCCGAAGCCGGTAACAATCTGATGTCCTACCATAACGAAATTCGCTCCAGCCTTTATGCTTTCCTTGAAGGGTATGAATTCTGCTTCTCTGAGCTCATCTACTGTACGGTCGATAACTACTGTGGAATATGTGTGGGTATTGCCGTTTTCCGCACCTAGACCGGGGAAATGTTTCAGAGTGGCACATACTCCCTCGTCCTGAAGTCCCTTAACTACATAAGAGGACATATTTGCAACGACCTTTGGATCGGAACTAAAAATACGGTCGCCAAGCTCGTTTGCACTGCAAAGATTCACATCTGCAACAGGGGCAAAATCAACGTTGAATCCGAGAGCATGGATATCCTTTCCGATAGTGCTTCCGATGCTGTAGGCGGTCTTGCTGTCGTTAAGCTCGCCGTAGTAAGCCATGTCATTAAACACAGTGGTGCCAAGTTTCTGAGCGCAGCGTGCAACCTGTCCGCCCTCTTCGTCAACAGCGGTGAAAAGGCCTATACCACAGGCTTCCTTAGCATAGCTCTGAGTAGCTGATATCATGGCTTTCATCTGTTCCTGAGAGGTCATATTTTGAGCGAAATAGATTATACCGCCAACAGGATATTCGGCAATAGCTTTCTGAGTTCCTCCACCAACTGCGGTCATGGGTGAGATGCCCGTCAGAGCTTCGGGAGTGACCATGAACATCTGGCAGACCTTCTGTTCAAGGGTCATACTATCAAGGAGTATCTTTGGCAGCAGACTTGTGGTTATAGTTGTGGTGGTCTCGGCAAGTGTGGTAACGGCAGTGGTAGCTGTGAGAAGAGTTGTAGTCGTTTCAGCTGTTGTCGTGATATTTATGACCTCCTCTTGCGCCGGAGCTTCCGTATTTACAGGTTCTTCCGTAGGCTGCTCAGCGGTCTGGGGCTGAACTTCAGCTGTCGGGGCGACAGTCTGGGGTTGTTCATTAGGAGCCTCTGTTATGATCTCAGTTTGTGCAGCCTCTGTGGATGATGTAACGATAGAGGATATTGCTTCTGCCGCAGATGTGGCAGCAGTTGTGACCCTGTGATCTTTTGATGTTATAATTGTATGTATATCGGTAATCTCAGCTTCTGTGTTCTCGATTGCAGCAGGCGAGGTACTGTCATTCACATTGTGGGAAGAAGTACCACCGCAGCCTGTGAGAAGTATGCTGAGTGCTAGCAGAGCGGCAGCAAAATTATTCTTTTTCAAGTTGTTATTCCTCCTGTAAAGGATCTACATATAAAATTATATCATATAATTACGGAAATAGCAACACTTGTATAGAAAATAGGCATTCTTTATAGTACTGTCGATGAAAAATCGGGAGAAAAGCTTTTCTCCCGACGAATGATGTTTATTTTATCACTGAAAATGCTTGTTTAAGAGTGCTTGCAGGGATTATCTCTATATCGTGCTCCTTTGGATCAATGGAGGACATGGACTGCTTCGGAACTATGCAGGTCTTAAAGCCCATTCGTTCAGCTTCACATATACGCTGCACAATATGTGATACCGAGCGTATCTCTCCACCGAGACCTATCTCACCGAAAGCTACTAGTTCCTCATCAATCTGCTTATCCATTATACCCGAGTAAAGAGCCATAGCTACAGGCAGGTCGCCTGCCGGCTCGTCAAGACGGAAACCGCCGACGATATTCAGGTATACGTCAAGGCTCCCCATGAATATGCCAAGACGTTTTTCAAGGACTGCGATTATTATATTTAGCCTGTTGAAATCAAAGCCCGTGACCATACGGCGCGGTGCGGAGTAGCTTGTTTTTGCCGCGAGAGCTTGCACCTCAGCAAGTATTGGACGGCTTCCCTCCATAACACAGGAAACACAGGTGCCAGATACGTTATGCGGTCTGCCTGCAAGGAGCATCTGCGAGGGATTCGACACCTCACGCAGTCCCTTGTCTATCATTTCAAAAACACCTATCTCGTTGGTGGAGCCGAAACGGTTCTTAACAGCCCTTAGGATACGGTAGCTCTGGTGGCGTTCACCCTCAAAATACAGCACCGCGTCAACTATATGCTCCATTACCTTCGGTCCTGCGATAGCTCCGTCCTTATTGACGTGGCCCACGATAATTATTGGTATTTCCTGATTTTTTGCAGTGTGCATGAACAAATTCGTGCATTCCCTCACCTGAGTTATACTTCCAGGACTGGAAGCTATTCGGCTTATACTCATGGTCTGTATGGAGTCGATTATAGCGATATCCGGAGCGCTAGAGACTATAGTCTGAGCGATAGATTCCGCGTCTGTGGCTGTGAGTATGTATAGATTCTCCGTATCGACATCGAGGCGCTTTGCACGGAGCTTTATCTGCCTTGCAGATTCCTCTCCTGATATGTAGAGCACTGAACGATCCTCGCCGAGAAACTGGCATATCTGTAGGAGTATAGTGCTTTTTCCGATACCCGGTTCGCCGCCGAGAAGAACAAGAGAGCCTTTCACAAGCCCTCCACCAAGTACCCTGTTCAGCTCTCCGATACCTGTATCGTAGCGGACGTCGTTGTCAACGCCTATGTCATCAAGCTCAAGTATACTTTCGGAAAGGTCTGGAGCAGCTCCCGAAGACAGGGGTGAACGGGCGCCAGCCGGAGCAGTATCCGCGATATCCTCTTCGAAACTGTTCCATGCGCCGCAGGAGGGGCATTTTCCATTCCACTTGGAGCTTTCGTAGCCGCATTGATTACAGGTGTAGATATATTTTGATTTAGCCATTTTTTACCTCATCATGAAAAGGCAAACTCAAGATTCTTTTTGCTGAGCTCGTATTTTCTGCCGCATGTCATTATGCTGTCTGACGGCTTGAAGCGGTTGAGGTCAGCATCTGCAAGTGTCCAGCATTTGAACTTTTCGACGCCGGAATAGAATACGTTCTGCTTTATATCAAAGCGTATGCATCCGTCGGAATCGTTATCTGTTTTTATGTTCTTTACTCCTTCGGTATCAAGATAGTATATCTTCGTAGCCTGCTCGCCTGGAAGGCCGGTGGATAAAACGACTTCCGGCAGACCGTTCATGTCGAGATCGACTATTTCAAAGGCTGCGTTGGGGTATGAACTGCTGACATACTCGGAAAGGCTCTCTCTGTATTTTTGCTTCTGATCGCCTGTGAGAACCTTGCTCCAGCTCTCACTGCAATGTATTGCATAGTCTATACACTCGTCCCCGAAGGTATACTTTCTTCCCAGCTTGATTGACTGCTCGTTCTGATAGGCAGATACAGTGCTGTTGTACTGTGCAAGGGTAACACTTTCGTTGTTTATCTCATAGCGTATTGCAGCTCCAGCAGAAGCGCTTCCTACGTTGGTATAATAACTTATTTCCTTATTGTAGAAGCCCTCGGAATACTTCTGGTATTCTCCAATCGTGAATCCGTCGCCGTCGTACTGGAAGCCTATGAAAAGTATCGATGGTATGAAATCAAATTCGCCGTAGGCTCCGCATGAGGTTAGAAGATCGATAGAAGAGCCGAAAGAAAAGTAGATATCGCAACGTTCCGACGATTCAGCCGACGGAGAGATTATCAGTTCCGGGATATTGTCGTCCGTGATATCCATTAGATCGAATCTTGAATCTGCAGAGTATCTGTCTGATTTTTTGAATTCCTTGAGCTTGCTTTCGTAGGCTTCCTGCCAGTCGAAGGTAACGCTTTCTGGAGCAGCGTTAAATGCAAGAGGGTCTACTTCAGAGTTTAGAACGTTTTCGGTCTTTGAGCAACCTGTCATGGATGACAGTAATATAGCAGCTGTAAGTATGTATGCCGATCGTTTAATTTTCAATGTTGTTTCCTCCCAATATATATACATAAAATTATTATACCACTTTTGACGAAAGGTGTCAATTGATATTATGCTATGGAGAAAGGAAAAAAATAGCGATATATTCAGAGCTTTTTCGTTGAAAAGCACCTTTTTCAGTTGCTTATTGCGTAAAAGCAGAGTTACACCCTCAGCTCCCAGTAGTACTTCCTTGCGGACTGTGGAAAATCATCCATAACGCCGTGCTCTGGATCGTAGAACATGCCATCGCAGTACAGCGACCAGTGCCAGCAGCGGGGAGTTTCAAGACTGAGTAGCGCAAGAGGCGGCAGGCCTTCCTTGCTTTGCACTTGTTTACGTTGATCTGAGATAAAAACTCCGTGGGTGCGGAAGATATGCTTCATTTCTTTAAGGTCTGTCTCTCTATCGTTGTCTAGAAGACGGCAGATGTGCTCGGGAGTTGTCCCTAGTACCATAGCAAGTACTGCCTGTCCGCACTGTAGGTCAGTGGGCTCGTGAATGTATTTTATGTCCAAGCTATCACCTCAGGAATATTGTATCATATAAACGCGGCTGTGTAAAGCGTACAGTGAAAAATAAGCCCCGAGCGATGTCGGGGCTGTATCTGTATGCAGTATCGTGGATATACGCAGCATTTTGGAGTTACGGAGCAAGTGAATCTATCTTGCCGAGGAGATATTCCTGTATGCGCAGAGCATCGTTTGATGTTATGCCCTCTACAGAGAGGTCAACGTCGCCGCTGAGCTGTCCCTGTTGAGTGATATGGCGGCTGTCGGTGCCGTTCAATCCATACTTATTGGGATTTGCAAGGCTCTGCATTATGAGCACAGCATCGGACATATCCACACCGCCGTCGCAGTTTGCGTCGCCGTAAAGGATATCATCATTCTCAGCAGGAGTTGCGATATTATCAAAGTCCAGCCAGAGCTGTACGTATTCGCTGTCAGGAGTATACTTTGGATTAGGGGTGTTTTGTGAGGCAAGCTCCGAGGCGGTGAGCGCCCTGCTGTAGACTCTCATATCGTAGAAGTTCGCCTGAGAGTCTCTGCCAGTGTCAGGACAGGCTCCTAGAGTGAGATTATAGTCAGAATGAGCTACGCCTGCCATTGTGCCTGTTGATTTTTCTGCGAGCATTTTACCGTCAGCGTACAGTCTGAGCATATTGTTTTCAGCGTCGTATATTCCAGCGACTTGATGCATTTTTCCAATCCAGCCGGAATTTGCACTTACGTCCATTTCGTAGTAAAGGCTGCGCCATTCTCCACCGGCATATACAAAGAAATCAATTGTACCTGTCTCTGTTCTTAGTCCGAAGGAGTAATCTCCTTTGCCTGCGAACATATTGTACTGCTGTATGCCTGTTGGTATGACATTTACCTCGACGGTAAAGGAGTTTTTGCCTTCAAGAGCTGAATCGAGCCTGCTGTTGTGAGGTATGCTCACAGAGCCAGAAATATAATTGCCGTTATCGTCGTGTCCGAGCCTTGCTCCTGCCGATACCGGAACTGTCAGGGCATTGCTGCTCTTATCCTGTACTGCTGTGCCGTCTGAGCGAAGCTTTGCGCACAGCTCTGTCATATCCTCTCCCGTGCTTGAAGAAGGAACGGGAATGATAGTGTATTTCCAGCTGTACTGCCTTCCCGACGGCAGACGGTACTTTTCAAGCGTTCCCTGTCCGCAGGTAGCGCTTCCGGTACCCATTGAGCCGTAGTCGATACTGAGGATAGTATCCTTTCTCGGATCCAGCTTGTACGGGTGGTCGGCGTTTTGCAGATCTTCGGGAGTGAAGTGGAGAGCGCTTGCTTCCACGGTGCCCTCTGCGGATATGAGCAGGCTCATGTCCTTGCTTTCGTTCTGCACCGCTATCCATTTGACGTCGGTGAGATTTCCGCAGTCGTCTGCCTTCATGTACGGGTAGAACATATCTGATACTGTGCTTTCCCATAAGCCCTGTCTGCCGTTTGTCTTGCGGTCGTTGAAGGTCTCAACGGGACCGTTTCCGTACCAGCTGAGGTTTTCAGCTCCTTCGGGTAGCTTCATTATTGAGCCTACGCGGATAAAGCTGCCGAGACCTGATCTTGATGCGTCAACGCTGAACTCAACGTCAACACTGCCGTCGCAGTGTACGGTATAGGCTATATCTACCTTTGTATTGCCTGCATTGGGGAGAGTAAGGTGGGATATCAGCATTTTCTCGCCGCCGTCAAGCTCTCTGACGTCTATTCCGTCACAGACAGCGCCCTCCATTGCGGTGCGCCATTTAGCGTCGAATTCTCCGCTTGCGCCCCAGCCCGTATCGTTCTCCACGTTTCCGCGCCAGAAGTTGGGGACAGGTCCTTCTGCGATGAGGGTATTGCCCCTGTATGAGTAGCTTTTCAGAAGACCTGTAGATTTCTCTATCATGAAGTTGAAATTCTTATTCGTGGGAACGAATGAATCCGGAGTCTCGACAATCGTGACAGCGTCGCTGCCTCTGTCGTACTTTGCGGTCTTTCCGCTTGAAGCGAGGGCTATCTGACCCCATGCAACTTCAGTTCCCACGGGGAGCAGCTCTGTTCCGTTCCTTACCTTTACGGACATATCGAGATAATACTCGTCGCCTGCAGCAGTTTTACCGGGTATCTCGAAAGGGATTTTCAGAGTGCCATTTGTGAGCGGTGCGACATCAGCGTCCTCAACAACTCCACTTTTTATGGCGATGCCATTTTTCAGCAGGGTCCATGTTACGTTGAAATCTCTCAGGTTAAGGAAATTGTTCTCGTTATAGACGGTTATTTGATGATCTTCAAGCTGTGAGGCGTCTGCTGAGAACCAGAAGCTCTGGTACTGATACTTCACCTCGGAAAGCTCCGGCTGGGGAGTTCTGTCTGGGCTGACAAGACCATTCTCGCAGAAGCTGTTATCGTTGGGCCAATCGCCCCAGTCTCCGCCGTAGCCGTAGTATTTGCCCTTTATATCATCAGAATAAAGATTGGTCTTTGCATAAGATTCCGAGTAATAATCCCAGCTACCGTTTGGCAGTTCAACGGCTCTTGACTGGTCTACCCAGTCCCAGATAAAGCCGCCTAGCATATTATCTGAGCTTCGAATAACGTCCCAATACTCTTTCAGAGCGCCGACGGAGTTGCCCATAGCATGATCGTATTCGCACATAACGTAAGGCATCTTGCCCTTTCCTGCGTTATTTACAATAGCGTCGGAGTTGGGATACATATTGCTTCCCATATCGACGCCCATGCTTCCGCCTTGACCCTCACTGTGTACGGGACGGCTGCTGTCGTTCTTCTTGAAGTACCATATCATATCTCGGAAAAGACCGCCTGCGTCGCCTGCATTGCCTGTGTAGCCCATTTCGTTTCCGATAGACCATGCAACTATGGATGGATTATTTTTCAGCCTCTTATAGGCGGTCTCTGTCCTATCCATTCCAAGCTCGTAGAACAACGCCTTTGCGTCATTGTTCCTGCCATCCTGAAGAGCGTGGCATTCCATATTCGTCTCGCCCATGACGTACATACCGTACTTATTGCAGAGCCAGTACAGGTAGGAGTCATTGCTGTAATGGGAGGTCCTTATTGCGTTGATGTTGTTCTTCTTCATCAGAGCAACGTCCTCGCGCATAGTCTCCTGAGGTATAGCCTTGCCATTGAAGGGGTCTGTGTCATGACGGTTCACGCCTTTGAGGAGGAGGCGCCTGCCATTTATGGTTATGGGCTGCCAGCTGCTTGTAGTGACCCTGTATGAACTGTCGACCTGTGCGCTTGTGAAGTCTATCTCGCGGAAGCCTAGCTGCGTGGACAGTATCTCCTGTACATTGCCGCCTTCGTCTGTGAGTTTTAACACAAGAGCGTATATATTTGGTGTTTCAGCCGACCACAGCTTCGGGGAACTCACGCCGGTTTTAAGCACGGCACTGCTGTCTTTGCCGGAGGCAAGGCTGTCAAGCTTGACGGAAGCGCCGTTAAGGATATTGTTTCCTGCCTCGTCGTAAGCCTCTGCGGAAACGCTCCAGCCGCTCTTTGTACTTTCTGATAGATTGCACAAATCCAACGTTATCTCAAGCTGTGCATCGGTAAAGCTGTCGTCAAGGTCTGTACGAACTGTGTAATCTCTTATTTGTACATCGGGAGCACTTACGAGGAAAACATCGCGGAAGATACCGCCGTCGTATATCATGTCCTGATCCTCAAACCATGTACCGTCGCAGAATTTATGTACCTCAACAGCAAGAGTGTTTTCGCCGTCGGTAAGGTAATCAGTAACGTCAAAGCGATGAGGACTGAAGGTGTCCTCGCTGTAACCAACAGACTGTCCGTTGATATAGACATAGTAAGCGGACTCAACGCCGTCGAATTCTATATATATACGTCTGCCGGACTGACGCATTGTATTGTCAACGGTGAATTTTTTTCGGTATAGACCGACGGGATTATAGTTTGTGGGAGCCTGCGGCACTGGTACATTGCTGTCGTACTTTGCCTGCCAAGGCTCATTGATATTTGTGTAGATAGAATAGTCAAAGCCCTGACAGGTCCAGCTTTTCGGCAGCTGCACTGTTTTCCAGCCTTGATTTGAAGATGGCTGATAGCCCGGCTTGAAGCAGCCTGCGTTGATATGGGTCTGAGCCTGCTGGGAGTTCTGTACAACTACAAGATCCCAGTTCTGATCCTCTCCAGTGAGAAGCTGCATATAGTCAGACCTCTCCCGGGCGTTGTAGTCCCATACAGCATCCACTGCAGTTTTGGTGTCATGATAAGGCACTGGATTACAGGAAGCGGCTTCGCGGTTGACAGCGAATACGTCCTCTGCACCGTTTTTTCCGGTCCATTCACTGCCTGTGAATGAAATGCCTGCGGCGTTTGCTGCGACAGGGAAAAGCGTTCCTGCGGATGATACAGCCGTCATCAGTGCGACAGCTGCTGAAACGATACGTTTCATCTGTATTTCCTCCTTTGAGTTTTAATTCCCCCTGCGGAACCGAGTTCCGTTTTACATAGCGGCAGCTGACAAATAATATTTGTATATCATTTATATTATTGTCCGTAAAGCTACTTGCTATTGTGTTTAATATACCATAAATGTGAATTTTTTGCAACTGTTTTTTTAAAGAAAAATGGAAAGAGGCTATGATAGTATCATTTAATATGGGATATTACCAAAATGAGACGTTAGCTCTGCGTTATTCTATAATAGGGAAAATTGGAACTTATTAAACGGGCACCCATTGAATATTGAAAAAGATACACCTCAGGTGGACTTTTTATCCGGCATTGGACACTAAATCCTGCTTTATTGACTGGGCTGTGTCATATAATTTCACAGTTCATTAAAAATTACTGCATTATTTTACATAACCAGCGCAGATGTGGACAAAAAAGTATGAAAAATGATACAAATGAATATTGCAAAATTATGAATGAGAGTGTATAATATAATGGACAAGGACTGAAGTCCTGAGATCGTGAAAAAAATGACAGGGGGAATTACAATGAACCTAAACCTGAAAAAAATTGCGGCTGCTGTTGCCTCTCTCTCAGTTGCTGTAAGCTCAAGCCCGAGTGCTATGCTCACTGCTGATGCTGCCTACGGAGTTGGCGGCAATGGCTCTGCCATAATGGAGTACCTCGACCGCGGTATCTACGCTATTAAGTCGGGAAATGGTATGTTCATAAGCTGGCGCTTCAACGCAAACGACGATGACAATACCGAGTTTCAGCTCTTCCGCGATGACACTCTCATTTATACCAGCAAGGCGGGGGAAGCGACCAACTACTGGGACGCAAGCGGAAATTCAAGCTCAAGGTACCGTGTTGATACCATTGTGAACGGCAATGTGGTAAGCTCAGACGGCTGCCATAATACTTCTGGTACGAATTATTTCGACATACCTCTCGATGTTCCGAGAGGCGGAACTATCAACGGTGAAGCTTATACCTACTCGCCAAACGACTGCTGCGTTGGAGACGTTGACGGCGACGGACAGTACGAGATATTCGTCAAGTGGGATCCTTCAAACTCCAAGGACAACTCACAGACACATAATGCCGATAAAGGAATTCAGGGCTTTACTGCAAACGTGTATATCGACTGCTATACCATAGCAGGAAAGAAGCTGTGGCGTATAGACATGGGAAAGAATATCCGCGCTGGTCAGCACTATACACAGCTCGCTGTTGCTGACTTCGACTGCGACGGTAAGGCAGAGCTTGTAACAAAGACCTGCGATGGCACTGTTGACGGTACGGGAAAGGTCATAGGCAACGGTAATGCAAATTATGTGGACAGTGCAGGTACGGTGCTTCAGGGACCCGAGTACATGACCCTTTTCGAGGGTGCTACAGGTGCGGCTCTCGATACTATCGAGTTCCCGGTTCTAAGAGGCGACGCTACGAGCACAAGCGCAAAGAGTACTTGGGGCGATAACTATGGAAACCGCTGCGAGCGTTATAACTGTGCTGTGGCTTATCTTGACGGAGTTCATCCTTCTGTTGTATATGGAAGAGGATACTATACAAGACTCACTCTTTCTGCTGTAGATGTAGTGAACGGTAAGCTGTCAAAGAAGTGGGTATTCGATACGGGATTCGATTCGAGCAATCCTGCTTATGGAAACGGTAACCACAACGTAATGGTTGCGGACTTCGATAACGATGGCAGACAGGAGGTCTGCATGGGAGCCTGCGTTATTGATGATAATGGCAGACTTCTCTGGTCAACAGGAAAGGGGCACGGCGATGCTATGCACGTTGGCGACCTTGATCCTAACCGTGAGGGAATAGAGGTCTTCATCTGCCATGAATCAGGTAATTACGGAATTTCTCTCGTTAACGGCAGGAACGGTCAGATAATCTGGCATTACGACGGCGATAAGGATACCGGACGCTGCTGTGCAGACAATATAATCTCCGGCAACAGCGGTGCTGAATTCTGGGGCTCAAGACCTGCGTATAATGTGTATGACGTTTCTGGTAAACAAATAGGCAGCAAACAGCCTTCTACCAACTTCCTTATCTACTGGGACGGCGACCTTGAGCGTGAGCTTCTTGATGATATCAATATAAGCAAAGCAACTGGTATTGATCAGTATCAGAATATCTTTACAGCCACAGGTTGTGCTTCAAACAACGGCACAAAGGCTGTTCCCTGTCTTACAGCAGATATCTTCGGCGACTGGCGCGAGGAGCTCGTTCTCAGGACTGAGGATAATTCAAAGCTTCGTATCTTCTGTACAAATACAGAAACAAAGTACAGGCTAACAACTCTCATGCACGATATGCAGTATCGTATGCAGGTTTGCTGCGAGCAGTCTTCATACAATCAGCCGCCTCATACGAGCTTCTACCTTGGCACAGAGGCTCAGCTCCCTGCAAAACCTGATGTTAAGCTCAACAATGCTCCTCCGGAGCCTGTAAACGGAAAGCTCGTCAGGAACTTCCTAGTTAAGGACTACAGCAATTCAGGTTCATGGAAGCTCATGGAGTCCAACAGGACTGGCGGTCTCATATATGGTGACAGGGACTTTACGTACACATCTCTTCCCTCAGAGCTTGAAAACTGTGAGTACATAATGACTGCCTGCAACTCAAAGAATACGGACAGCGATCTTGCAGAGTTCACGACCGGTGATAAGACAGAGGTATATGTTCTTGTTGATACAAGGGAGGAGGAAGCTAATTCAGTTCCCTCATGGCTTAGCAGCTACACAAGAACAGAACTTAATGCTCAGACAAGCAACGGCGTTACATTCGCTGTATACAAAAAGGCTTTCGAGGCCGGTCAGAAGGTAGTTCTAGGCACCAACGGCATGACAGGAAACGTTATCAATTACACTGTTTTTGTAAAGGAGCCGGAGATAGTTACAACGACCACTACCACTACAACAACAACTACTACGACTACAACAAGCACTACTACAACGACTTCTGAAACTACGACCACCACAACGACCACTGAGCCGATAACCACCACAACAACCTCTGATGAGCTCACTGTAACAGTATGGGGTGATGTGAATTGCGACGGTGAAGTTGATATGTCGGATGCTGTACTCATTATGCAGAGCCTTGCAAACCCGAATAAATACGGCGTTGACGGTTCAGACGAAAAGCACGTTTCTGCTCAGGGACTTGCCAACGGCGACGTGGATATTAACAGTAAAGGTATCACGGCTAACGACGCTCTACGCATACAGGAATACCTACTGCATAAGTTCGCAAGTCTTGATCCTGCGGCAGAGTAATACCAATTTATCTAATTTTAAGCTGCACAGAAATGTGCAGCTTTTTTGCTTGACAACGAGCGGCAGAAATGTTATTATATATTATATTTTGAAAGGGAGAAGAAAATGGATATAGTTAATAAGGACATCGACGGTGGAAAAGCCTTCGACTGGGGAAGGACCTCCGAGAATTATGCAAAGTACAGAGATATTTATCCACAGGAGTTCTATGAGGCTCTAGTAAGCAGGGGATTGTGCGTAAAGGGACAGTCAGTTCTTGATCTTGGAACAGGTACGGGAGTTATACCGAGAAATATGTACCGCTTCGGAGCTAAGTGGACGGGAAGCGATATTTCGGAAAATCAGATAGAGCAGGCAAAGCTCCTTGCGGATAAAAGCGGAATGGATATTAATTTCTTTGCTTCTCCGGCGGAAGATATAGATCTTCCAGACAGTACCTTTGATATAGTTACAGCCTGTCAGTGCTTCTGGTACTTTGATTACAAAAAGCTTGTACCGAAGCTGTGTGAGATTTTGAAGGAAAACGGCGGACTTGTTGTAATGCAGATGGCTTGGCTGCCATTCGAGGATCAGATAGCAGGAAAAAGCGAAGAGCTGGTGCTGAAATATAATCCGAAATGGACAGGGGGCGGCTGGACGAGACAGCCTGTATACATAGATGAAGAGGTGCTTAGAGCCTTTGAGATAACCGAGCGTGTGGAGTTCGACGTGAATGTGCATTTTACCCGTGATAGCTGGAACGGCAGAATGAAAGCCTGCCGTGGCATTGAGGCTTCACTGAGTAAAGAGGATACAGAAGCGTGGGAGAAGGAGCATAAAGCTCTTCTTAACAGTATAGCTCCAGAGGAGTTCGATGTGTTGCATTACGTCGCTATGGCAATACTGAAAAAGAAGTAAAAAAAGAGAGGCCTTTGCAGACCTCTTTTTTGTTATTTCAGATATTGTTTCAAATACTGTCCTGTGTAGGATTTTTTACACTGAGCTACTTCCTCGGGAGTGCCTTGCGCAACAACAGTTCCTCCGCCGTCGCCGCCCTCGGGACCTAGGTCAATGATATGATCTGCGACTTTAATCACGTTGAGATTGTGTTCAATTACAAGGACTGTATTTCCCTGATCAGTAAGCCTTTGCAGTACGTCTATGAGCTTGTGGACGTCAGCAGTGTGAAGTCCTGTGGTAGGTTCGTCGAGTATATATATAGTGCTTCCTGTAGAGCGTTTGGAAAGCTCGGTGGAGAGCTTTACACGCTGTGCTTCACCACCTGAGAGGGTAGTTGCTGGCTGGCCTATCTTGATGTAGCCGAGACCGACCTCCTGTAAGGTTTTCAATTTCTTTTCAATCTTCGGGATATGCTCAAAGAACTCTACACCCTCGTCGACTGTCATTTCCAGTACGTCATATATGGACTTGCCCTTGTAGTGTATCTCTAGAGTTTCGCGGTTGTAGCGCTTACCCTTGCAGACCTCACATGGAACGTATATATCCGGAAGAAAGTGCATTTCTATCTTGATTATGCCGTCGCCCTCGCAGGCTTCGCAGCGTCCGCCCTTGACGTTGAAGGAGAATCTTCCACTGCTGTAACCGTGTGCTTTTGCGTCGGGAGTTTTTGCGAACAGGTCGCGTATATCGGTGAATACTCCCGTATATGTGGCAGGATTTGATCTTGGAGTGCGTCCGATAGGGGATTGGTCTATGCATATAACCTTGTCGAGATATTCAAGCCCCTCCATAGAGGCAAATTCGCCACATCTTGTCTTTGCGCGGTTAAGCTTTGCGGCAAGATACTTGTAGATTATCTCGTTGACGAGGGAGGACTTTCCAGAGCCTGAGACGCCTGTGATGCACACAAGCTCACCGAGTGGTATCTGCACGTCTATGTTGCGCAGGTTGTGCTCAGAAGCTCCGCGGACAGTAAGGAATTTTCCACTTCCACTCCGGCGCTGCTTGGGTATTTCTATCTTCTTTTTGCCGCTGAGATACTGCCCAGTTATTGAAGTCCTGCATTTTAGAAGTTTTTCCACAGTTCCCGAAAAGACCACCTCACCGCCGTGTATGCCTGCACCAGGACCTATATCGACTATATAGTCTGCAGCAAGCATGGTGTCGTCGTCATGCTCCACGACTATTAGAGTGTTTCCTAGGTCACGGAGACGTTTTAGAGTGGCTATTAGCTTGTCGTTGTCACGCTGGTGAAGTCCTATACTCGGCTCGTCCAGTATATACAGTACTCCTACAAGAGAAGAGCCTATCTGAGTCGCAAGTCTGATACGCTGGCTCTCTCCGCCTGAGAGAGTACCTGCAGATCTTGAAAGTGTAAGATAATCAAGACCGACACTGCTGAGGAAGCCTAGGCGTTCCTTTATCTCCTTGATTATGCGCTCGCCAATGTATGAATCGTGCTCGGAAAGTTCCAGTCCGCTGAAGAAGCGGAGACATTCCTTTACCGAAAGGTCGGTCACTTCGCTTATATTCTTTCCGCCAACGGTAACTGCAAGGTACTCGTCACGGAGACGTCTGCCCTTGCAGACGGGGCAGTTCACCTCGCTCATATACTCCTCTATCTCATTCCTTGACCATTCGCTGGAGGTCTCCTTGTAGCGGCGTTCGAGATTGTTTATAACGCCTTCGAAGGGTGAACGGTAGCTGCCACCGCCAAGGGATGTGGGACGTTTCAGTTCAAGAGTCTCATCTCCAGTGCCGTATAGGAAGAGATCAAGTTGTTCCTTGCTGAGTTCCTTTACTGGAATATTTATGGGAACGCTGTATTTTGTTGATATTGCTTTGTAGTACATTGTGGCTACAGAAGTCTCATCTAGACTGTTCCAGCCTGATGCATTTATAGCACCGCCTTCTATAGAGAGGTCTGAGTTCGGTATCACTAGCTCTGGATCGATATGGCGGAAAACTCCGAGACCTGTACACTTGGGGCAGGCACCGACCGGATTGTTGAAGGAGAACATTACAGGTTCAAGCTCGCCTATACTTATATTATGCTCTGGGCAGGCATAATTTTGAGAGAAGAGTATCTCCTCGCCGTCTATAACGTCGGCTATGGCGAGACCGCCGGAAAGGTCGAAAACAGTTTCAAGGCTGTCGGTGATACGTGATTCAATACCATCTTTTATTACGATACGGTCAACGATTATCTCGATGTTATGTTTCTTGTTTTTGTCAAGCTTTATCTCCTCCGCAAGCTCGTACATTATACCATCGATACGAGCTCTTACAAAGCCTGAGCGCTTCGCGCTTTCTAGTTCCTTTGTATACTGTCCCTTGCGGTTCCTTACTATGGGAGCAAGGAGCTGGAGCTTAGTGCCTGCCGGCAGAGCCATGAGCGTGTCCACCATCTGGTCTATAGTCTGCTGGGATATCTCCCTGCCGCAGACAGGACAGTGCGGTATGCCTATCCTTGCATAGAGTAATCTGAGATAATCGTATATCTCTGTTACAGTTCCCACGGTGGAACGTGGGTTCTTTGAGGTTGTCTTCTGGTCTATGGATATAGCAGGGGATAGTCCTTCTATGCTGTCAACATCGGGCTTTTCCATTTGTCCTAAGAACATTCTCGCGTAGGAGGAAAGGCTTTCCACATAGCGGCGCTGACCGTCAGCGTAAATAGTGTCAAAGGCAAGAGATGACTTGCCTGAGCCGGATAGTCCGGTCATAACGATAAGACGGTCACGGGGGAGCTCAAGGTCTATATTCTTTAGATTGTTCGCCCTTGCACCCTTTATGATTATTTTATCGGTCATAAAAACTCCTTCTTGATGATGCTGAGTATAATGCGGTAGTCAGTTTGAAAAAACTGCCATCTGCACAATCAAATACATTATATCATGCTATGAATGCAATTTCAAGATGTTGACATATCTTTATTTTTGCCTTATAATACCATTTATGAAGGAGATGAATGCAATGGATATAAGAAAGGCAGAGGAAACGGAGGCATCCCTGATAAAAGAGATGACTCACAGGACTATATCAGCTGTTTATCCACATTATTATCCTGAGGGAGCAGTAAAGTTCTTCCTTGAACATCATTCTGCGGAAAAAATCATTCGTGATATAAGAGCAGGTGAGGTCTATCTCATCAAAGATGATAATGGACAGCCTGTCGGTACGGTCACTGTTAACGGGCATGAGATAAACCGCCTCTTCGTGCTGCCAGAGTTTCAGGGAAATGGTTTTGGTGGAAGGCTCATAACCTTTGCAGAGGAGCTGATAGCTGAAAACTACAGTGAAGCAGAGCTCAGCGCTTCTTTCCCTGCTAAGGCGATATATCTTAAAAAGGGATACAGTGGCGTGGAATTTCACAGCATACTCACTGAAAACGGCGATTATCTTTGTTATGACTACATGAAAAAGAAGCTTCGCCCATGAATATTCTTGTTGCAGGCGGTACACGTTTTTTCGGTATACCAATGATATACAGGCTCATTGCGGACGGTCATGCTGTGACGGTCGCAACAAGGGGCAGAACTCCCGATGGATTTGGCGATAAGATAAAAAGGCTCTGTCTTGACAGGAACGATGAGGAAAGTGTTGCCGCCGCACTTGACGGCAGAAACTTTGATGTAGTTATCGACAAGCTCGCGTATTCCTCAAATGACGTTCGCAGGCTTCTTGACCATGTAAAGTGCGGGAAATATGTTCTCATGTCCTCGGCAGCTGTTTATGAGCATACAGGTATATGTACTTCCGAAGACTGTTTTGAGCCGGCAGATTATCCGCTCAGGTGGTGTGAAAGGGCGGACTGCGGTTATGACGAGGCAAAGCGACAGGCGGAATGCGCTTTGGTTCAGGCATATTCCAGGCATAAATATACGATAGTGCGCTATCCAGTTGTTGTTGGCAGGAACGACTACACAGGGCGGTTACGGTTTTATGTGGAAAAGATACTTGCAGGAGAGCCAATGTATATCGACGATCCTGATTCGCGTATAAGTCTGATAGACGAAGCTGGTGCCGGAGAGTTTATGGCATATATCGCAGAGCGTGATATCGGCGGAGCTGTAAATGGTTGCTGCTGCGGAGATATATCTCCTGCGGAAATCCTTGGATATATCGAAGAAAGGACTGGTAAAAAAGCCATGTTGACCAAGAAGGGAGAGGCTGCACCCTATAACGGCTATCCTGCTTTTGCTGTCCTTGATACTTCAAAGGCAATGACAGCTGGATTTGTTTTTTGTGACGTTAAAGAAGCAGTATACAGAACGATAGATAGCTATCTTGCAGAGCTTTAAAAATAGCGCCGATGCATAAGCAGTTCACTTAATGCATCGGCGCTGATTTTACTTTTTATTGTCAGTCAATCTTTGTGAATCGCCTGACGTCACCTGCTTTCCCTATGAACATAGATTTTGGCCTTGCCCATACCTCGCCGTCTTTAAGCGACTTGTATATGACAAGCTCCTCCATAGTTTCGCTGTGGCGTGCAACAGCGATTAGTTCATACTCGTTTCCCTTGAAGTGGCGGTACTTTCCGCCGATAACAATCTCAGTATCCTTATCAGGGATAATCTCTGCCTCTTCAGGTTCAGTATTAACTATATCGTCGGCTACGATTATCATTGCAGTGTACGGACGCATACGCACATTGGCATTGCCATTGTCAATCTGGAGCGGCTCTGCTGTGAAAACGTCAACAAGTCCACTCAGGTGTGTCTGGAAGTTGAGGTCATACTCATAGTCTGCAAGATTTAGAGCTACATATACTGTCTGATCGCCTTGCACCTTTTTGAAAAGGAGTTGCTGATTGGTTATCATTATGCGCTCATAAGAGCCTGTCCTGAGGGCAGGATAAGAACGATATATGCGTCCCAGCTTTACTATATGTCTGTAGAGCGAGGTGTTGCCATGATCTGCAAGGTCGTTGAGGTGCAGACAAGGACGGAGATTATCGTCGGAGTTGTTCTCCTTCCTGCCTTCTATGCCGTACTCGCTTCCGTAGTATATGGATGGTATACCCGGCATGGTGTACATAAGGGTATAAACCAGCGGAAGGTGAGCGTTATTGTGAAGAGTACTTGCAAGGCGGTTCACGTCATGGTTGTCCACGAAGTTATATAGGTCTATATTACGGTAGATACCGCCGTTTGCGCCTGACTGTCTGTTTATTGAGTAGTCAATCTCAAAGTAGTTCTTATCATTGTGTGACGACCATAAGCCCTTGTAGCACTCGTAGTTGGTAACGCTGTCGAGCATCTCTGGGTTAGCCCACCTGTTGTAGTCGCCGTGGATTATTTCTCCCACTAGCCAGAAATCAGATTTCTTACCCTTGCAGAAGCTCCTGATTCTCTTGAAGAAATCGAAGTCGAGACAGTCTGCAGCGTCAAAGCGTATTCCGTCGATATCAAAGGATTCTATCCAATAGTTTATTGCGTCAATTATATGATCACATACTCCGGGATTGCGGAGGTTGAGCTTTACGAGGTTGTAATGACCGTTCCACCCTTCGTACCAGAAGGGATCGCCATAGGGGCTAGGACCGCCAAAATTGAGGTTCTGGAACCAGCCGCAGTACTCTGAAGCCTGCTTCTTTTCCTGTACGTCCATGAACTGCGGGAATCTTCTGCCTACGTGATTGAAAACTCCGTCGAGTATTATTCGTATGCCGTTTTCATGCAGTCTGTCGCATATAAAGCGGAAAGAGTTGTTATCGCCGAGGCGGCGGTCAATCTTTTTATAATCAATGGTATCATAGCCGTGTTCGACGGACTCAAAAACAGGACCGAAGTACACAGCGTCTACATTCATCTCTTTGAGATGCGGTATCCATTCAAGGACCTTGTCAAGCCTGTAAGTCACATCCTCGCTACCGTCGTTGAACTTAGGCGCACCACAGAAGCCGAGGGGATAGATGTGATAGATAATGGCATTATCGTACCAGTTCATAATAAAAAACTCCTAACATTTTATTTATTTGAGCCTTCAAGGTAGTAAGAGGCTTCCATATCGGCCACGTTCAGTGCCAGAGCGAGCGGGTACATTTCAAGTGCCCTGCCGATGGTATTTTTGTCCTCAATTCCCGAGAAGCCCATGTGGTACCGTATTGCAAAGGCTTCCTCCCGTGTCAAACGGCTGTCTCCGTAGAAAAAGCCCGAGAGTATGTATACAGACTTTTCGCCGTGTCCGTATGGCAGAGTATCATTTATTGCGTAATATGGTACTTTCTCCCACTGACCCGAAGCTTCGTTCTTTTTGTTCCTCATCTCTACGGTATAGAAATTGATCTTGCAGACATCATGGAGAAGCGATACGATTGCTATAGTCTCCTCTGAATAGTCCATTCCGTAGAGCTCTTTAGTACGGGGGCGGGAAAGGTAATCTTTTAAGCAGTGGTATACGTTCACGCTGTGCTGAACGAGACCTCCTTCGTATGAACCGTGGTAGCGTGTGCTGCTTGGTGCAGTAAAGAAATCACTCTTTTCGAGATATTCAAGGAGCTTATCTGCTCCCTCTCTTTTGATGTTTTCTTTGTATATTGTGATAAATTCTTCTTTAGGTGACATTATTATACTCCCTTGTTATTCGATACATATATAGTATACCACAAATTGTAATTAAATTCAATAGCCGGATATTATTATTTTATGAACTTTAACTATAATTGGTATTACAACTTTATCAAACACAAAAAAATCTCCTCAGGCTCTTGAAATCTCCTCAGAAATGTGGCATAATTAAAACATGATATTGTGCTTGTGCGCAAAATTGAGAGTTGATAACTGTGAGTTGACGGCTTATATGTTTGCTTTGTCCATGTTATTTTAAATAGGCTGTTTTGTGGCTTTATAACTGACAACTCTAAACTTTCAACTCTTATCTGTATCAAATTATTGCAAAGCGGTAGTTTGATACATAAATACGGCGTCCGCTGCCATAAAGCGGAAGTTAAGGAGGGACCTATGTCTAACCAGCTCTGTATCGTTCTCGATTTCGGCGGTCAGTACAATCAGCTCATTGCAAGGAGAGTCCGTGAGTGCGGAGTTTACTGCGAGATCAAGAGATTTGACACGCCAATAAGCGAGATAAAGGCGCTGAACCCTACCGCTATCATATTCACAGGCGGTCCTAACAGCGTATATGATCCGAGCTCGCCCCATATCTCAGAGGAGATATTCAGTATCGGCGTGCCTATTCTTGGTATCTGTTACGGCTGTCAGCTTGTGGCTTATACCCTTGGCGGAAAGGTCGAGAGCTGCGAAAAAAGTGAATACGGCAAGATAGAGATAAATCAGAACTCTGACAGCCTTATATTCAATGGCGTTCCCGAAAAGAGTGTTGTATGGATGAGCCATACGGATTTCGTCAGCAGGCTTCCAGAGGGCTTCAAAGTTACGGCTAAGTCCGATGACTGTCCCTGTGCAGCATTTGAAGCTCCTGAGAAAAAAATATATGCCGTTCAATTCCATCCGGAGGTTACTCACAGCGAGTTTGGAAAGGAGATACTACATAATTTCCTCTACAACGTCTGCGGCTGTACTGGCGACTGGGTAATGGACGACTTTATAGAGAATACAGTAGTAAAGCTCCGTGAGCAGATAGGCGACAAGAAGGTAATACTCGGACTTTCTGGAGGAGTTGACTCCTCTGTTGCGGCAGGACTTCTCAGCCGTGCTGTCGGAAAACAGCTCACCTGCGTTTTCGTGGATCAGGGACTTATGCGCAAAGACGAGGGTGATTTTGTAGAGGAGACCTTCACAAAGCTTTTTGATATGAACTTTGTTCGCGTGAACTGTAAGGACAAGTTCCTTGCTGCTTTGAAGGGAGTTACGGATCCCGAGCAGAAACGTAAGATAATAGGTACGGAGTTCTACAATGTTTTCTGGGATAAAATCAGAGAGCAGGGAACAGAAGGCTTCTTTGCACAGGGTACTATATATCCGGACCGTATCGAGTCTGGAAGAGGTAATCAGGCAGGTCACGGCAGTACAGCCGTTATAAAAACCCACCACAATATGGTGAAAATGCCTGATGATATAAAGTTTGCAGGAACTATAGAGCCCCTCGGCGACCTCTTCAAAGATGAGGTAAGAAAGGTTGGCGAAAAGCTTGGTATCCCCCATGATCTCGTATGGAGACAGCCCTTCCCAGGACCTGGTCTCGGAGTTCGTATAATTGGCGAGATAACTGAGGAAAAGATAAAGATATTACAGGAGGCAGACGCTGTCTTCCGCGACGAGATACGCAAGAGCGGAATCGAGGAGCAGCTCAAGCAGTTCTTTGCGGTGCTCCCAGATGTGCGTACAGTTGGCGTTATGGGCGACCATCGTACTTATGATCACCTTATCGCTATACGTGCGGTGACTACCGACGACTTCATGACTGCAGACTGGGCAAGGATACCTTATGACGTGCTGGCGAAAGTGTCGAACCGTCTCTGTAACGAGGTTGAACACGTTAACAGAGTTGTATATGATATAACCTCAAAGCCGCCTGGAACTGTGGAGTGGGAATGATAACATTTTTTAGCACAAATGGCTTAAATACGCCATTTTATGTAATTTGGCAATTCGATTGATACTAATTTGATACTAAAAAAGCACCCTGACTGATTTTTAAGAATAATTTCAGTCAGGGTTTTGCTTATTCTCAGGTTTTGGTTTGCTCTTTTAGTCCATATAGAGTATCATTTATCTGATATATCAGGCTAAGCAGTTCATTATCCATAGATTCTTCATTTTCAATTCTTTTGAGTTCAGTTAATACATTTGTCAGTTCATTCCTTAAGGCTTTATAGGTTCTTGGATTCCCAGTGACAGATATTTCACGCTGAAGAACTCTCTAAATAATATAATCCTGCTTGGTGTGACCAGATAATCTGACAAAACTATCAAGCATATCATTTTCTTCCGCTGACATTCGAAATGATACTATTTTTCCACGAAATCTTCCCTTGTTATCAAGATTTTTAGCTGACATCATCTTCTTGCCTTTCAATATTGAGTTTAATAGCTATTTCAGTTTGTCTTGTAGGAAAAAGATGAGCATACGATAACTCCATCTGGTATGCTGTTTTATAAAGCTTCAAATAAAGCAATGCAACAAGAATGCTTCCTGCGTGGGTTGATGGTACCGATGGAACAGATAGATAAAGATACCGCCTTTTCTCCACTTCTTTGGACATTACAAATTATGCTTAAGCTTTATGACATTGTAAGAGATTATCGAATTAATTTTATTGAGTTTGCGATATGCGTTCAAACTACTACAAATTTCAAAATTTGTTAAGTAATGAACGCTAATATGTTTGCTTATAAAAAGGAAACTTTGCAATTAGTTTATGAAAAACCATGGCTATTATTATTGATACTATTTTGATACTAAAAAAAAATGAAACATAAGATAAAACAGATATAGCAGATTAATAATCAACGTAAAATAGGCAACAGAAAATGTAGTTTCACATCAAAAATATGCCTCGGCATCGAGTGGGAATAGGCAAAACAAAAGGGTTTTCACCACGTCATGATGATATCCTGTACTTCACTAAGCATCCTAAAAAATTCACCTTTAATCTTGATAGTATTCGAGTTCCTCAAAAGTTTTATAGATCTGTCAATAATATGAGAGGCGCTAACCCAGGTAATGTTTGGGAGTTCTCTCATATGCATTATTGTAATAAAAACAGAACAAAACACCCAACGCAAAAGCCAGAAGGCGTTTTTGAAAGAATTATTCTTTCTGCTTCAAATGAAGGAGATACAGTTCTTGATCCTTTTGTTGGCAGTGGTACTTGTTTAAGAGTATGTCAACAGACAAATCGCAAAGGAATAGGTATTGATATAAATCCTGAATATATTGCAATGTCTCAAGCTCGACTTGAGGAGGTATTTATGGGATTTGATAGCATAGACGAACGAATGAAAAGAGTCCCAAATGACCTAAATGATGCACAAATTCGTATTGAATACATAGAAAACCACATTAATTGGTTTTTGAACAATCATCCTGATGCCATAGCTGAATACCTTGACGAAGTGCGAGCGAAATACTATGATAAGATGGAACAGAGTGGACAACTATGGTTCTTTGATAAGTATACAGTATCAGTATAGTCTATTGGCATACTTGATTTCCGTTCCACACGAGTTTATATCATGATTATGGCGCACTCAAATTAAACTATTCCTTGGCACGCAGGCGGCAAGACCGTTTTGGAGAACTTGCAGATGCTTGGCAGGGATTGTAATTTGAAGATGTCAGGGCAAGAATAATAGAATATATAAGCGAATTCCCTTGAAATAATACGGGTATCGTGGTATAATGTAGATATACTGGATAACTGTATTGTTTCAGGGGATTTATGTTAAAAGAATGATGCTAAGATTTAATGATATTTGCATAGTTATTTTCGATGAGAATTGTCTTTTTGATGGGAGGATATTATATGAAAAGAATATTTGAAAGCGGTTGTTTTGAAGAATACGCAGTTCGTGATCTTAATTCTGCTCGAAAAGAGATAATTACGGGATCTTATCAGTATACCGAAACAAAACCAACCGTTTTTATTTCGCATAAGCATGACGATTTATCGGATCTAAAAGGAGTAATTGGTTTTTTAGAGAAAAAATATGGAGTTAAAATTTATATAGATAGCAGAGATTCTTCTATGCCTAAAATAACATCAGCAAAAACAGGCGAAAATATCAAACACAGAATAAAAGAATGCCACAAGTTTATCCTTCTCGCAACAAATGGTGCTATCGAATCAAAGTGGTGTAATTGGGAATTGGGATTTGGAGATGCTAATAAATTTCCGAATAATATCGCACTATTCCCTATAAAGCCAAAAAATGTTGGTGATTCACAATATAAAGGATCTGAATATATGGATTTATACCCGTTTATAGCATATTATGAGGGAACTGAAAAATATCGAGATGGCACTAATGTAAATAAAGGATATTATGTATGCACTAAAAAAGAGGGTTACAACACCATAATTCCCCTTTCTAAATGGCTCACAAGATAAAAAGGAGGTTCATTATGTCTCGTAAAGTATTCTTTAGTTTTCATTATCAGAATGATATCAGTAGATCAATGGTTGTCAGAAACAGTTGGGTAACACAAGGAAAGGAAGCTGCAGGCTTTACAGACAAAGCAGAATTTGAAAAGCTCAAAAGAACAGGTGATTCTGCTGTTAAAAGGTGGATTGATTCACAGTTGTATGACACGTCAGTTACCGTCGTACTTATTGGAAGTGAAACACTAAATCGCCCCTTTGTAAAATATGAAATATGCGAAAGCATTAATAGAGAAAATGCGGTCATCGGCGTATTCATCCATAACGTGAAGGATATGGTAACTAAAAACACTTCACTTAAAGGAAACGCACACACTATAATTGGCTCAAGAAATGGCCGTTCCATTTACTTTGATGAGATTTGCGATGGATTATATGACTACATCGCTCAAGATGGTTATAACAATCTCGGAAGTTGGATTGAAACGGCCGCAAAAAAGCATAATAAATAACGCAGGAGGTTATTATGGCAGTTACAAAAGAAGAACTAATACGAGAGTATACAAGGGCTATTCAGGAAGGTAATGCTGCTATATTTGCCGGAGCAGGATTATCAAGGCCATCAGGTTTTGTTGATTGGAAAGGTCTGCTCAAACCGCTTGCAGATAGCATTAATCTTGATGTTAACAAAGAGCATGATTTATTGTCTGTGGCTCAGTATTATCGGAATCGAAGAGGTACTCGTACAAGTATAAATCAAGCTATCATGAATGCTTTTTCTAAAGATGTTACTATTAACGAAAATGTGCGAATCGTTACACGTCTTCCTATATTCACATACTGGACCACTAATTATGATGAGATAGTTGAAAATGGGATAAAAGCAGCCAATCGTAATCCCGATGTCAAGTCCGAATCTGAGCAGCTTCCAGTTATAAAACCAGATCGAGATGCAATCGTTTATAAAATGCATGGAGATGTAAATAATCCTGCCAAAGCAGTTTTGACGAAAGAAGATTATGATCTCTATGAAAATCATCGTCCTTTATTCAGAACAGCTTTACAAGGAGATTTGGTATCAAAAGTCTTTTTGTTTATTGGTTTTAGCTTTGAAGATCCAAATATTGATTATATTCTCAGCCAAATTCGTTCGTTGTTGGGAGAAAACATTTCTACACACTACTGTTTTTTCAAAAGAGTCCAACAATCAGATTATACTGATCTGGAAGAGTATGGATATAATAAAGCTAAACAGGATTTACAAGAAGAAAATCTTCGAAATTACGGTATTCAAACTGTTTTTGTCAATGAATATGATGAAATAACTGAAATTCTTCGTGACCTTGAAAAAAACTATAAGATGAAGAAGGTATTCATTTCTGGAAGTGCTGATGCGTTTTCTGATCCATGGAGTAAAGAAAAGGCTGAAGAATTAGCTGGAAAACTTGCGGGTATATTAGTTCGCAATGATTGTCGTATCACTTCTGGATTTGGACTTGGAATCGGCTCGGCTGTTATTAACGGAGCGTTGGATGTGATATACACTGAGAAATATAGACACATTGATGAGCATCTGTGTCTTCGCCCATTTCCTCAAAATATTAGTAATCCAACTGAAAGAGCTGAAAAGTGGAAAAAGTATAGAGAAGAAATGTTAGCGGAGACAGGAGTATCCATCTTTATGTTTGGAAACAAAAAAGATGCAACAACTGGAAGCATAATTGAAGCTAATGGATGTATGCAAGAATTTGAAATTGCAAAATCAAAAGGGAATATTATTATTCCAATTGGTTCTACTGGGTACACAGCTAAGACAATTTTAGAGAACGTAAAAAAAGATATGGCTAACTATCATTATTTGTCAAAATACATTGATATATTGGAAACAGAAACTGATATAGACAAGTTAATACAATGCGTGATAGAGATAATACAGAGCAACCTATATTAAGGAGTGAGTTCAATGGGCAGAAAGATATTCGTCTCTTACAAGTATAAAGACAGCGATGTAGAAGAATTGTCGGGAGTCACCTCGCCAACTTGGCCATGTGACTATGTGAACTATATCAAAGAAATTATTTTGAATGATGATGACATCTATAAGGGTGAGAATAGTGATGAAGACATTTCTTCTTGGGATGAAGATGATATTTGGGATCATCTAAAAGACAAGATATTTGATAGTACGGTTACGATAGTCCTAATTTCGCCTAATATGAAAGAGCAAGGAAAATGGCAAAAATCTCAGTGGATTCCTTGGGAAATATCATATTCTCTCAGGGAAACTACAAGAAACGACAGAACAAGCCATAATAACGCTATACTTGCAGTTATCCTCCCAAATAAAATAGGTTCATATGATTATTACGACAAAGATGACTTGTTTCCGATATTAAAAGATAATATAGATAACGGTTATATCTATGTCGTTACTTGGGAGGATTTTAAGAAGTATCCTAATGCAGATATAAGCCAGGCATTTGACTATAGAGACCAAACACCGTCATACAAAATAGAAAAGTCACTTTAAGTATAATCCACCTCTTGACAACCGCATCAATCTGCGCTATAATACCAAATAAGGAGCAAGCCA
>JAGCWY010000081.1 GCA_017961625.1 Ruminococcus sp.
AATGTACTCAAATACAGGTGGACAGGCATCTAAGGCTTCTAACATCGGTGAAGTCTGCCAGTTTGCAGCTGCCGGTAAAGAAGTTAACAAGAAGAGCCTTGCTGAAATCGCTATGAGCTATGGTTACGTTTACGTAGCACAGATTGCTCTTGGTGCAAACCCTGCACAGGCACTTAAAGCTATTCAGGAAGCAGAAGCCTACAACGGTCCTTCTCTCATCATTGGTTACGCACCATGTGAATTGCACGGTGTTAAGGGCGGTATGAACCACTGCCAGGACGAGATGAAAGCAGCTGTTGCAGCCGGTTACTGGAACTTGTTCAGCTTTAACCCGGCATTGAAGGCAGAAGGCAAGAACCCATTCACATTGACTTCTAAGCCAGGCGACGGTTCTTATCAGGCATTCCTTGCTAACGAAACACGTTACTCTTCACTTACACGCAAGTTCCCAGAACGTGCAGAAGTTCTCTTCAAGAGAAACGAAGAAACTGCAAAAGCACGCTACGATCACTTGCTTAAGCTTGTTGAGCTCTACAAATAAGCTGCTTAGGGCGTAAAACCCTACAGTAACTTAGAGACCGCTGGCGTAAAAATACGTCAGCGGTCTTTTTTATGCCCGTTGCGGTATTCGCTTGGAGAGATGCCTTGGGCTTTGTGGAATGCTTTTGAAAAATAAAGGCTGTTGTCAAATCCGAGAGAATTTGCGATGGCATTCATTGAAAAAGATGTATCTGACAGCAGATGGCACGCCTGTTTTATGCGGTACTCTGTCAGATATTCTTTTGGCGATTTTCCTATTACAGACTGAAAACAGCGGAAAAGCTGACTTCGGCTTACACCGATATAGGACGCCACATCCTCAATACTGATTGGATCTGAATAGTTTTCCACAATGTATTCAACAGCATGTTTTACGTACAGTTGAGCAACAGAATGCATTGTTTCTGTTGCCGCATCGTTTACAAACAGTGCCAGCAGTTCGTAAAGGCGTCCTGTCATCTGAATCGTGCTGGTAAATCCGTTTCCTTTTGCATTGTAGATGCTTCGTATAAGCTCTTCAATCTGCATACCGTGCGGCTCTTTCCGTATATACGGTGCATCCGGTGTAAAGTCTGTCGAGCTGAGAATCAAACCGGCATCAGGGCCGTTAAAGCCGACCCATGCATATTCCCAAGGATTATGTTTATCTGCTGTATACGATATTTCCCGGTGCGGATAGACTATGAAACAGTCGCCGGCATAAAGCCTGTACTCCTTGTCGCCGGAAGTATAAGTACCGCTGCCTGAAATTATGTATAGAATAAGATAATGATCCCGGATACCCGGCCCCCACTGATACCGCGGCTCACATTTCTGAT
Source organism: Ruminococcus sp. (assembly GCA_017961625.1). Classification (GTDB taxonomy): domain Bacteria; phylum Bacillota; class Clostridia; order Oscillospirales; family Ruminococcaceae; genus Ruminococcus. The sequence continues at coordinate 1,359 of JAGCWY010000081.1, forward strand.
ATCCGACATTATAGACAGAAAGAGACATCAGCTCTTTGCCGGCGGTTTTATAAGATGATTTTACCGGCTCAGCAATACTTGACGCCTGACTTGAAACAATAAAATCAAGCTGGATAAGTGTTTTTCCGCTTGAAAGAGAGATTTCGCTCCTGCTGAACAGATCGTATGAATTATCTGTAAGCCGTGAAGCAAGCTCATCCTCTGTAATTCCAAGACGGTTGCTGACATGAAAGCTGCAGCACACAAACTGAGGCTTTACCCGGTGCAACAGATTAATGAAAAAATCATATCCCATCTTCTCAAGCAGCAGATTCGTTATCAGAAGGTCATATTGTGAAAGAGAGGGAATATAAACCGCCTGTTTATTGATATCGATTATGCGCGTTGATTTATACTTGCCCTTTGGAATCATTTCATTAATCCCATCATCTATATCTGTTCCAAGAATCATCACACTAGAAGCAGGGTACCGTTTTAACTGAGACTTTAAAATGTCTAAGAGCAGCTCTGAATCTTTTGTTACGCCCATATTTTCTACCTTACAGCTTTGTTTCTTCCCCAGTATATACAAATTGTGCAAAAATGCAACATATTTACATATAGATTAAACATAAGAAAATGTACAGCAATGCCTGCTGGTATTATGATGCAAAACATAAGGAGATTAATATGACAATTTTGGTGACCGGTGGCGCCGGATATATCGGCAGCCACACTGTTGTTGAGCTTCAGAATTCAGGTTATGACGTTGTAGTTCTTGATAACCTGATTAATTCAAACAAAAAATCACTTGAGAGAGTGCAGAAGATAACCGGAAAACCGGTTAAGTTTTATAAGGCAGATATTCTTGACCGCGACGCTCTTAATAAGATTTTCGATGCAGAAAAAATTGATTCTGTAATTCATTTTGCAGGTCTTAAGGCTGTCGGAGAATCTGTTGCAAAGCCCTGGGAATATTATGAAAACAATATCGCCGGAACACTTACTCTGGTTGACGTCATGAGAAAGCACAATGTCAAAAACATTATTTTCTCTTCTTCAGCTACAGTATACGGCGACCCGGCATTTATTCCGATTACGGAAGAATGCCCGAAAGGACAGTGCACAAACCCGTACGGCTGGACAAAATCAATGCTGGAACAGATTCTTTCTGACATGCAGAAAGCTGATCCTGAATGGAACGTCATCCTGCTGCGCTATTTCAACCCGATCGGCGCACATAAATCAGGAACAATCGGCGAAAACCCGAACGGAATTCCTAACAACCTTATGCCGTACGTTACACAAGTTGCAGTCGGAAAACTTAAGGAACTTGGAATATTCGGCAATGATTATGATACACATGACGGAACAGGTGTCCGCGATTATATCCATGTCGTAGACCTTGCAACCGGTCATGTTAAGGCGCTTAAAAAGATTGAAGAAAAAGCCGGTCTGTGCATTTACAATCTTGGAACAGGACAGGGCTACTCGGTTCTTGATATTGTGAAAAACTTTGAAGCCGCAACTGGCGTAAAAGTTCCGTATGTGATTAAACCACGCCGGTCAGGTGATATCGCCACATGCTATGCAGATCCTTCAAAGGCAGAACGCGAACTTGGATGGAAAGCAGAGCGCGGCATTAAAGAAATGTGCGAAGACAGCTGGCGCTGGCAGTC
>JAGCWY010000082.1 GCA_017961625.1 Ruminococcus sp.
CTCCCGAGGGATATCATAACAACTTCACCAAGAACAATGTACCTCATGTATGGCACGTTGTAAACAACGGTCACCACGGTGACGATTCTATCCATTCACATCTCTACAGCTTCGTAAGAGGTGTATTCCAGGCAACTGAATAATAAAAAACAGCCGGCAGTCATTTAAAACTGCCGGTTGAATTATTTTATCCCTGATCAAGAAGTCTTGTCTGTATCATCTGTGCGTCGCCAACGGTTATACCGTCGCCTGTATTGTTTACATCGCTGTTGAATCTCTCTGTGCAGGACAGCTGATATCTGTCGGGATTTGCAAGCGCCTGCATAATCTTTACAGCGTCTGAAAGATCCACATTGCCGTCGCTGTTTGCGTCGCCTGAGCGCTCAACATCGACATCAGATGTACAAGCTGGGCTGAGCTTTTCGGGATGATACTTGACTGATGAGATGCCGTTGATATCTGATAGCATTTCAACGTAAGCCGAGTAGCTTTCCTGGAAGCTGCCGTAAAGCTCGTCTGTTTCCTCGTCACTTATATTGAACGAGTAAGCAAGATCAAGTATTTTCAGATCGTGGACATCACCGCTTAATCCGTTTCCGTTGATATCGCAGTTCTCTGAGAAGAATTTCCATACATTCTTGGGGAGCACCGAAGCATCAGCACTGGAAGCTGACTGAAGATCCTCACTGTAGATGATGGTGTTGAAAAGATCGGTAATGCCTATAACGCCATCATCATCCGTATCGGGAAGCTGAGCTTCGCCTGACTCCAGTATTTTCCAGTAATCAGTGAATTCTCTGTTGAATAATGCTCCGTTATATTCTGTGTACTCGCTGTTTGAGAGCCACTCGTTGCAATTGAACCTGAGGCATTTGGCCAGTGCAAACTTTCCTGAACCTTCAAGTAGACTGTCATAGTAGGCTTCATCGAACTGCTTTGAGGTAACTCCGTTCTTTTCGATGCAGTACATTTCTGCATACTCATAGAACCAGTCAATCATGAGCTCGGAGGAAACATAGTCGTAGGCTGCTTTGCAGCGTTCGGTTATCTCCTCTGGAACGGCGGGCTTTTCCTCGTCGGGCAGGCTGCTGAACATAAAGAAGTGCTGGTTATAGCCATAAAGCCATAAATAGTTCAGGTCTGCGTAATCGTAAGTGCCGTCGTCGTTTACATCGCAGTTTAAATCGCCGCTGAGCTCAGCCTCGCAGAACGTCGGATAGGACGCCATAAGGTAATTTGACTGAATGCTCAGCTCGTCGATGAAGTCGTCAGAGAGGGAACGCTCAGGCATGCTGTCGAAATGGCAGGGAACATTGATTTCTACAGTGTACTGACGGTCGATGTCAGTATAAGACTCTGACGAAAGATCCTTTATCTTCAGACCGTTGTTGAGAAGATAGAATCTGATGAGGTGCTCTGCATCGTTCCTGTCAACTTCGCCATTATTATCGTAATCTCCGATGGAGGCGATATTTTCAGCGACAGTCTCGTCTGTTCCAGAGGATACAGCGTATCCGAAAAACAGTGCGCAGTCGGTAAGGTCGAAGGAACCGTTTCCGTCGATGTCGGTAACAAGGTCACCATTCTCCATCATTGGGAACATTTCTATTTCCTCGTCCCATATCCTTCCAGCAGGAACATTTTCAAACATTGCATTTGCAGATAATGCTGCGGCATTTAAAGCAGTTGCAATAGCAGCTGCAGCCGCGGTTAACTTCTTCATGGCGGGTACCCCTTTCATACTTTAAAAATGGTTACGTGTGGATATATTATTTTATACTTATATAATACAACATTTTTGAATAAAAATCAATAGATTTCATCAAAATTCTACAAATAATATTTATTTAACAAAAGATTAATGCTAAATGATATAAATAAATATATTTGTCTAGGACCTCTGCTGATTTGACAATTACCGCCATGTATATTATAATAAATAAGTGTGAGTTTTGCACAGGCGTTAACGGGTCTGTGAACATTTTCTGTCGGAAGGAGAATTTGCGTGGACAGCATAAAACGCAAAAAAGGAAAGAGCAGGATAGCCTTTCCTGAGGATTACTGTGTAGTCGATATAGAAACTACCGGGCTCAATCCAGCGGAGAATGAAATAATTGAGATTGCCGCGGTGCGGTACCGTGGAGGGAAAAAGGGCGCGGTATTTTCCACGCTGATAAAGCCGGAACACCGTATCAGCTCCTTTATTACCGAGCTCACTGGCATCGACAATGACATGGTGAGCGAAGCCCCATGTATTTCCGAAGCCATAAAGGATTTTTATGAGTTTGCTGGAAATGATATGCTTATGGGCTATAATGTGAATTTTGATATAAATTTTTTGTATGACAATCTTCTGCGCTGTCACGGGATATTTCTCGAAAACGACTTTATTGACATTCTGCGTTTTGCAAGAAGGGTGCTTCCGCTCCTTCCAGACCGCAGACAGACAACGGTAGCTGCTCATTACGGTATATCAATAACGGGAGCGCACCGTGCTGAGAAGGATTGCGAGATATGCAACGCATGCTATCTCTTCCTGCGGGATGAGATGAGAAGTCAGAACGGAGAATGAGTTATGGCAGGCATAAAAATTAAGGATAAACTGTTTGAGTTTGCAGCAGAGCATTTTGGCACAAGACCGGAATATCTGTGGAGCAGGACTCCCGACTGCGCTGTGTTGAGATGCAGCAATAACGATAAGTGGTACGCCATAGTCATGGATGTTGACGGCTCAAAGCTTGGACAGCCTGAGCTCGGAAAAGTGGATATTGTCAACGTAAAGAGCAGTCCTCTGATGACAGGTTCCCTGCTTGCCTCAAAGGGGATATTTCCGGCTTATCACATGAATAAGGAGAGCTGGATATCCGTACTTCTTGACGGCAGCGTGGATATGGAGCAGATAAAGGCTCTCGTTGAGATGAGTCATAGGCTTGCGTCACAGAGCGGCAGCGGAAAAAAGCTCCGTACGTATACAAAAGAATGGTTGATTCCTGCAGCTCCTGCAATGTACGACGTTGAGCAGGACTTCCGCCGTAATGGTTCAATACTCTGGAAGCAGACTGCCAATTTCATAGTTGGAGATACGGTTTATATCTATATGGCTTCACCTGTATCCGCTGTGATGTACAAGTGTAGGGCTGAAGAAGTAGATATCCCGTATAAATATGACAACGGCAATTATCATATAAGAAAGGCTGCAAGGCTTAAGCTGGTACACCGCTTTACTAAGGATGATATGCCTATTTCAAGAATGAAGGAGCTTGGCGTGAACGCAGTTCGCGGCGCAAGAGGGGTGCCGAATACCCTGAGTTGCGAACTGAACAGGATATATGCTGAACGCTGAAAATACAGTGCTCCCGGATTGCGGCAAGGTTGCATTTCCGGAGCTTCTATGATATAATAACATTTGTAACATTTTGATTTTCTGCTTTTTACAGGAGGAACTTTATGCTGAATGCTGATCTGAAGGAATTCGAGTTCATTTCGGATTTCGACAAGCTTGTAATCTCGGCGGTTCTTGCAGTGCCGTCGGGTGATATAAACGGCATCGTGCAACTCGTCCACGGAATGAACGAGCATAAGGAACGCTACTATCCATTTATGGACTATCTTGCCGAGCAGGGCTTCATCACGGTAATACATGATAACCGCGGTCACGGAAAAAGCATAGTTGAGACTGACGACCTCGGATTCATGTTCAGGAACGGCGGCGAGGGTTTTATAAGTGATATCGCCCAGTTCAACAGGAGAATAAGAGAAGCCTATCCGGGAGTGCCGGTATTTATGGCAGCGAGCGGTATGGGTGCAGCAGGCGCAAGGTGCTTCCTGAAGGAACATGACGGAGACCTTGATGGCATAGTTCTTCTCGGAACGGTCTGCCACAGCACCTTTTCGCCGGTGGCAAGGACTATAAGATCGGTATCGTCCAAGCGTCCGGGAAGCAGGTTCAGGAGCGAGAAGATATTCAACGCCGTTGACGACGGCTTTGGGCAGTTCTTTGAGGATCCTATCAATTCATGGAGATGCAGCGACGCTGACGCAGTGCTCGCCTTCGACGAAGACCCTCTTTGCAACTTCAAGCCTACTCTAAACTGCTATGAGGAGCTAATATGGCTCGTAAAGCAGTCTTGCTCGTCAAGAGGCTGGAAGGTGACAAATCCTACTCTGCCGATACGTTTCATATCTGGCAAGGAGGATCCGGCGATGATTTCGGAGAAGAAGTTCATGAGATCGGTTGGAAAGTTGGAAAAGCTGGGATACGAAAGTATATCCCACAGGCTTTTTGACGGTATGCGCCATGATGTACTCATGGAAAAGAACAGCATAAACGTGTATAAGGATATAGCCAAGACGCTGTTTTCGTGGCTCGATCGCTGGAACGACAGGCATTCAGCGGTTGCTGAGGCTGAGACCTCTCCGGAGACTCAGCAGGAAGAAACGATACAGGAATAAATATAGTATAACAGAGTGCGGCAACTGTCCGCGATGAAAGGAATAATTATGGATATCAATAAAACACTTGCCAAGGAATTCGGACTCAGACAGGAGCAGGTAGACAATACCGTTGCCCTTATCGACGATGATAAGACTATCCCATTCATAGCCCGTTACCGTAAGGAGCTGACAGGTTCCCTCGACGATCAGATACTCCGTGAGCTTTATGACAGGCTCATGTATCTCCGCAACCTTGAAAAGCGTAAGGAGGAGGTAACTACTGCTATCACCGAGCAGGAGAAGATGACCCCTGAGATAGAGGCGGCTATCAGCGCTGCTGTAACTCTTGTGGAGGTAGAGGATATCTACCGTCCCTTCAAGCCGAAGCGCCGTACTCGTGCGAGCATTGCTCGTGAGAACGGTCTCGAGCCGCTAGCTGTACTCCTCATGGAGCAGGATAACGCAACAGAGCCCGAAAAGGAGGCTGAGGTGTTCATAAATGATGAGAAGAACGTCCCAGATGTGCAGACTGCTTTGCAGGGGGCTATGGATATTATTGCAGAGGATATTTCTGACGACGCGGATATCAGAAAGAAACTCCGTGCCCTTGCAGGCGAAAAGGGAGAGCTTGTATCAAAGGCTGCGGACCCCGAGGCAGAGAGCGTATATATGAACTACTACGAGTACTCCGAGGCTATACCAAAAGTGGCAAACCACAGAGTTCTTGCACTCGATAGAGGCGAGAAGGAGAACTTCCTAAAGGTATCCGTTACCCTTGACGAAACTCTTGCCACTGATGTTATCTTCGGTAAGTACATCAAGGCAAACAACGTCTGCGGAGAGCTTGTGAGAGCAGCTGCTGCAGATAGTTACAAGAGACTTATATTCCCGTCTATCGAGCGTGAAATACGCTCCGAGATGAGCGCAAAAGCAGCAGAGGAGTCAATAAAGGTATTCGCTGCAAATCTCCGCCAGATGCTTCTCCAGCCGCCGCTCAAGAGCAGCATAATCCTCGGCCTTGACCCTGGATATGCTCACGGTTGCAAGACAGCAGTTATAGACGGCACTGGTAAGGTGCTTGATACGGCTATAATCTATCCCGTAGGCTCTGCCGGAGCAGTTGAGGCTGCCAAGAAGAAAGTAAAGGAATTTATACAGAAATATAACGTAAACGTCATCTCTATCGGAAACGGCACCGCTTCACGCGAAACAGAAAGCTTTGCCGCAGAGATAGCTAAAGAAGTACCTCAGGATGTTAGCTACATGGTAGTAAGCGAAGCAGGCGCCTCAGTATACTCCGCTTCCAAAGTCGCTGCTGAGGAGTTCCCTGAGTATGACGTATCCATAAGAGGAGCTATATCAATCGCACGCCGTTTGCAGGATCCCCTTGCAGAGCTCGTCAAGATAGACCCAAAGGCTATAGGCGTTGGACAGTATCAGCACGATATGCCGCAGGCAAGAATGAGCGAGGCTCTCGGGGGAGTAGTCGAGGACTGTGTTAACTCTGTTGGAGTTGACCTTAATACTGCTTCACATTCGCTATTGTCCTATATCGCTGGCATAAATGCCTCAGTGGCAAAGAATATAGTTGCCTACCGCGAGGAGAACGGCAGATTCACCGATCGCAAGGAGCTTCTCAAAGTCCCGAAGTTGGGCAAGAAGGCATTCGAGCAGTGTGCAGGCTTCCTGAGGGTACGTGACGGCAAGAATCCCCTTGATAATACCGCTGTTCACCCCGAAAGCTATGAGGCAGCTTCATCGCTCCTCAGTGAGTGCGGATTTACATTGGCTGACATAGCAGGCGGAGGAGCTACAGGAATAAACGAAAAAGCTGACAACATCGGCATAGAAAATATAAGCAAGTCCCTCGGAATAGGTGTTCCTACTCTCACAGATATCATCGGAGAGCTAAAAAAGCCGGGACGTGACCTTCGTGATGAGCTTCCGGCTCCTCTTCTCAGAAGCGGTGATGTCATGGAGATAAAAGACCTCAAGCCCGGCATGGAGCTTGTGGGAACTGTTCGCAATATCATCGACTTCGGCTGCTTTGTGGATATCGGTGTGCATGAGGACGGTCTTGTTCATATCTCCCAGATATGCAGCAAGTATATTAAGCACCCTCTCGAAGCCGTAAAGGTGGGAGAAGTAGTAAAGGTAAGAGTGCTTGATGTGGATTTGAAGAGAAACCGTATATCTCTTACAATGCGCCTTAATGACGAGGAAGAGAAGAAACAGCAGAAGTCTGGACGCAGACATGACAATAACAGAAAGCGTGAGGATCGCCAACCCAAGGGCTTTGACGCTTCAAAGCTCCATAACAGCAGCTTCCGTATAAAGCAGAAGTGAGGAACGTACAATGGAAATAAAAACAGAGGAGCAGGAGCTTGTCTGCGCGGTCTGCGGCGAGAAGTCCTCACAGACCGTTGTGGTGGAGTATGAACCGGACAGGAGCGTTCCAGATCTTGATATGCGCCCCGGCGAGCCCCACCGTTCTTATATAAAATATTGGGTGAGCAAGTGTCCGCACTGTGGTTACTGCAACGCCTCCATAGAGATACCAGCTCTGTTTACCAAGGAATACCTTCAGAGCGCTAATTACAATCAGTACGGCGACAGTCTTGCAGGACGTTTTATGAAAATGTCTCTTGTATGCGAGAAAAACAAGGTTTATGAAGAAGCGCTCAAAGCCTGTCTTTATGCGGCATGGACCTTTGACGACGTGGGGAATGACGAAAAAGCTAGGGAATGCCGTAGAGCTGCTGTAAGGATATTCGACAGCCACAGGGCTTTGTTCTCAGAAAAACCGGATTATGTGCTCGTTGCTGCAGATATAATGCGCAGAAGCGGCAACTATGAACGTGTAATCAGTGATTATAAAGGCAGATTCTTCCACTCAGGCCTTATGACGGCTATTGCAGCCTTTGAAGCTGAGCTTGCCGAAAAGGGGGATAGCGATTGCCATAGGGCAGACGAGGCCCCGGGAGTAACCGTAAAATAGCAATTTTTGCCGCACAGTCAGTGCGGCTTCGTTTTTTTCAGCATTGACAACAGCGATAATTAGTGATATAATCGAAAGGAAAATAAGTTGAACAAAACCGGAGGAGATAATATGAAAAGGAAAGCAATTACTATCGTGTTATGTGTGGCTGTGCTTTGCGCGTCAGCCGGATGCGAGCACAAAAAGGAAGAGGAAAAGCCTTCCTACAGTGTTGCACAAGTTCAGAAGCAGAACAGTGAATCCTACGAGGATGCTCTTAAGGAGTGCTTCAACGCGAGCTATTCTCTGGGCGGAGGAGAGGTTTTTTACGAATATATGTATCCGGATGCCGCTATCGAGGCTATGAAGGCTGCCGGACAGTATGAAACCCTTGTGGCAACTTTCAATCAGGGACAGGAAACACGTATCGGACAGAATGATGAAAAGCTTACCTTTGATAAAGTCACTGAATGTCATGATATAAATGATACTCAGGAGGCTGCCGTAAAAAACTATTTCAAGACTATGTGCGAGCCCTTTGTTCAGGAAGTGACAGAGGATCAGTTCAATGTTGGAGAGGGATATGAGGTGAATTACTCATATCTCAGAAACGGCGAGGAAGGCGGAATAGATACTGTTCTTGTCGTAAAGCTCAACGATGAAGGCTGGAAGGTCATAACTGGCTGACGGAGGAAAAGATGAAGAGGGATTCTGGCTATAACACCAAGCAGAAAGAAAAGCTGCTGGAATATCTTATGAAAAACAAGGAAAAGCATACCAATGTGCAAGAAATAAGCGCATTTCTTTCAGCTGAGGGTTCTTCCATGGGAGTTGCCACTATCTATAGACAACTCGACAGACTGGTCGAGCAAGGGCTGGTGCGCAAGTATGCTTTTGACGGAAAGACATGCGCCTGCTATCAGTATATCGAAAATGAAGAGCAGTGCCGCAGTCATTTCCACTTGAAATGTCTTGGCTGCGGCAGACTTATACATCTTGACTGCGAGCATCTTGCGGATATCACACGCCATATTGAGGATGAGCATGAATTCTCAATAGACTATTCGCAGACTGTTTTCTACGGACGCTGTTCCGATTGCAGGGGTAAGGATTGATCCTGAATGTCCTTTTCTGGGTTCCCCTTTGGAATGTATATTTTTACATCATCATCCGGTCTATCGGGCATGATATCACCTCCGTGATTATTATGCCCTTTATATTTTATGCTATTCACTTGCAGGACTTACGGTATCAGCCGGTTTTGCCATGGAGAAGAACAATGGATATGTTATCGTCGCTTTTTAGGTTTATAGCTGCGGAGCTGCTTTGCTTTTTCATAAATATGACATTTGCTGTTTCGTCAATAAGCGCAGTCAGGCTCGTATGCCTTGTATGCACCGCCCTTATACTTGTTTCAGTCATGACTGACTATGGTATCAAGTCAGCTGAGCGTGATAAAAATAAAAGCACATGGGACAGGAACAGGATACTTGCTGTTTCGGCAGCGGCTGTGACAGTGATACCGCTGACAAGTTGGATACTTCTCTGTATATCGGCTGAGAGCGGCGAATTTAGTATCTACGGCATGTACAAGCTGCTTAATATGCCTTTCCTGCAATACTATAACCTTATAGAATCGGAGTCGTCCGCAAAGTCGCTTACTGTGGGTAAGCTCCTGCTAATGTTTCCGACTGCCGCCGTACCGGCAGCTTCAATGGCACTGTCATACATTCACGCTGGGAAACGGGGAGATGAGCAGCAGTAAAATAGCGCCTTTCAAAGTGTAGTGAGGAGCAATAGTTTCTTTTGTATAAATTGCTGAAAAAACAAATGTATATCATTATAAATAAGCAATATTGCTTGACATAAAAAGCGCAGATATGATACAATTATTATTAGAATAATTATTTTTGTCTTTGGAGGTATTTTTTATGGCATACTGTAAATACTGCGGAAAGTATATCAGTGACGGCGGCTCCTGTGATTGTGAGGCTGCAAAGAAAGCCGGAGAGGCTAAGGAAGTAGCTGAAGACGTTAAGGAGAGGGCTGAAGAAACTGCCGAAAATGTAAAGGAAAAGGTAGAGAACGCTACTGAGAGCATAAAGGAAAAAGCTGCCGATGTTGCTGAAAATATACAGGAAAAGGCAGAGAATATAAAAAATGATGCAGCCGAGGTTGTTGACAAGGCTAAAGAAAAAGTCGGAGATACTGTCAACGAAGCAAGGAGCGATGCGGCTGAGGCAGCTGACAAGATAAAGGAAAAGGCTGATGAGGCTGCAAAGAAGGCTGATAGTATCGCGGGCGACGTTGCCGAAAAGCTTCCTGGTAATATGAAGAACAAAAAGAGCGCTGTTTATGTTATTGCAGGTATAATAGCGGCTCTCGTGCTTATTCTTTTGATAGCTCTGTGTTCTGGCGGCGGAGCAAAGAGCACGGTTAAGAAGTATGTCAAGGCTTCCTACGACAAAAAAGGCGGCAAGACCATGTTTTCTATCACCCTTCCTAAGGCAGCTCTCAAGGAGCTCAAAAAGGACGGCGATCTTGAGGATATGATTGACGAGCGCAATAAAATGATTGAAAAGATGATAGATATGTTGGACGGCAAGGAGACCCTTCCAAAATTCTATAAGATTATTAGCAAGGACAAGATGAAGAATTCAGAGCTTGGAAAAGCTGAGACCTATCTGGAGCAACAGTGTTCAAGATACGGTGCCGATGACGATGATATCACAGTTTCCAAGGGCTATGAAATGGTTATAAAGACGAAGTGCAAGGACGAGGACGGCGATGAAAAGTACGACAAGGCTACTATATGCGTCGTAGACGTCAAGGGTGATGGCTGGAAGATTATACCAAAGTCCGTTGCAAGGCTTTCCACCTCAGAGTAATAATAACGTTAATGTGCAAACAGCCATAAGGAAGTATTTTGACCCACCCCCTGTCAAGTAGACAGTGAAAAAAACAAAAAATTCTATTTTATGTCTAAAAGCAGTCTGTACAGTTTGTGCAGGCTGCTTTGCTGTTAGCAGTAGGCGTCAAGCACCTTTTGTAGTGAGGAGCGTAGCGACGAACGGAGAAAGGTGCTTCTTTATGGCTGTTTCGGATTTTTTTATTGACTATTACGGTCAAATGTGGTAAAATAATCTGGTTGCTGTTCTGAGAGGAGTTGCCGCAATAACTTTAAACGTACAGCTGGAGGTTAAAATGGCTTCAACTATATTATATAAGACTGCGATTATGCTCATACTGATAGGAGTTGGCATAATGTGCGCAAAGACTGGACTTATAAGCAAGTCTTCAAACAAGGAGCTGTCGAAGTTCATGCTTCAGGTCGTAAATCCTGTGGTAATTTTCATGTCTTATCAGACTGATTACCGCAGTGAACTGGTGAGGAATCTACTGCTGGCCTTTGTGCTGGCACTGGGAACAATGGTTCTTGCAATAGTTCTCTCGTACCTTTTCGTTCGCAGAAAAGATGGAAGGGAGTACGAGATAGAGCGATTCTCAGCCGTGTACTCAAACTGTGGCTTTATGGGGATACCCCTTGTCAATGCCATTTATGGTAACGAGGGAGTATTTTACCTTACTGCCTACATAACTGTATTCAACCTTATCGTATGGACTCACGGAGTTATCTTGATCTCCGGTGAGAAGGACTTCAGACAGGTGGTGAAGGTTTTCTATTCTCCTACGATAATAGCCATATTCCTCGGTATGATAACATTCTTCCTGCGTATACGCCTTCCGGGCGCTGCCTCAGAGGCTCTCGGACTTATTAAGGAGGTCAATACCCCAATGGCTATGATAGTCTCGGGAGTTACGATATCTGGCACCAATATGATGAAAATACTGAAAAATCACAGAATATACTATATATGCTTGCTTAAACTGATGATAGTACCTCTTATTATCTCCGTTCCTCTTTCTCTCATTTCGGGAGTTGATGATACGGTAAGAATGACAGTCCTCATAGCTGCCGCAGCACCGCCTGCAACAATGTGTACGCTCCTCAGTCTGCGCTATGGAAAAAACTCAATATACGCATCGGAAATTTTTGCTGCCGGAACTATACTGTCAGTGGTTACCCTGCCGCTAATAGTGAAAACTACGGAACATTTAACAAAAATACTATAAAATGTTTGTAAAAAACGCTGATTTTATAGAAAATCGCACTAAAATGTTTGAATTTTAATAATATTGTGTTATAATATAAATAAGTTAAAGAAGAATGAGTTGACAATAAATGAATAAAATTATACGGTCAGTTATAGCAAAGAGGACAACTTAATTGATCTATGGGGATATGTAGATTGTACAGTACGGACTTCACGTAAAACACCTAATCAAGAAGAAATGGAGTTGTTGTTGTATGGAAAAAAGAGGTATTAGTAAGCTTGATCTGAAAAGAAGAAACAGAATGCAGATTCTCAGGGTTATAAGAGAATCCGGACCTATTTCCAGAGTAGATGTGGCAAGTGCACTTGAGATCACACGAGCTGCTGTAACAATCATCACAAATGAAATGATCGAGGAGGGCGTTCTCGTCGAGATCGGTGAAGCTCCAGTTAATACAGAGAAGCTTCAGAAGGGCAGAAGAAAGATCCTCATTGACATAAATGTGAACAGCCGTTTTGCACTTGGCGCTACTGTTGACGAAAAGGAAGTAAGCATCGGTCTGACAAACCTTAATTCCGAGGTGCTCGACAAGGCGAGCATGGTAATTGATGACAGGACAACAAGTAAGGATATCATCAATTATATAATCAAGACAAGCAATGAAATGGTAGAAAACAGCGCTCTAACCAAGGAGAAGATACTTGGTCTCGGTGTAGGCGTTGTACCATCGATGTGGGGCAAGCTAAAGATATTCTACAAGGACGGCGTGCTTGACTTCACCAACTTTATCGATAAGCTGTCAGGAGGTCTCGATTTTGAGATACACTGCGGCAACGCTATTGGTCTTATGGCTCTGGCAAGCAACGATTTCAGAACACTGAACGGATACCAGACAAATCAGGCGTTTATCCATAACGGTAATCAGGTGAATCTTGCTATTATAAACAAGAATGAGCTTTCAGCTGACTATGTGTCATATACATCGACTATAGAGAGATATATCGTTTGTCCCAACGGCAAGGCTTACGAGGGCTATCCTAATGGCTCTGTAAAGGCTGAGCTTTCAAGAAATGCTATGCTCAATGCGTTCTACGAGATCTACTCAAAGGACAAGACGCCCGTGCTCTATGAGCTCACAGAGGGTGACAAGACCGCTATCAATACCGATAACGTGTTCATGGCTCTTCTGAGAGGCGAGGAGGCAGTAAAGAACGTTGTTGACGATCTGATCGCGAAGTATACTGTACTGATAAATAATCTTGCTATAAGCCACTTTGCTAAGAAGATAGTTCTTCATAACTTCAAACTCAATGAAAAGCAGTTTGACTACTGTAAGCGTGAGATGATACGCCTTGTCAGCGAGGAGATAGCTGACAGAGTTGTTCTCAGCAAGCTTGATGGAAAGAACAATTTCCTCGGCGGCTGCGCTCTTATCATTCAGGATAACTTCTATGTAAGAGGCGGTATGCAGTAAAAGAGAATAAAAGCCCTGATGAAGTTTTGTTTCATCAGGGCTTTGTCATTTATTTATCGTTACGTTTTTTCAGCGCTAGTGCTATGAGACCTGCAGCAGCAAAGGATATGAGCATACCTGTTAATACTCCGCCGGTGTCTATCATCATATCTCTGAATTCGCAGGAGCGCCCCTTTACGAACTGCTGGTGTACCTCGTCAGACAGGGCGTAAAAAAAACCAAATAATACGACCATAAGGCTCTTCTTTGAAAAGAGCTTTCTTTTTCCTGCAGTGAAGGAGGCACAGAAGCCAAGCGCGGTATATATTGAAAAATGCGCCAGCTTTCGGACTATGAACGACGCAGTTCCCCAAAGCTCTGCCTGCCTTTCTGGAGAGAAACTGTCATAATCGCGGAAAAACAGCTTTACAAATATCCTTGTGAGAGTTCCGCTGGTATTTGAGGAGGTGTCCGCATCCTGAGCCGAGAGCAAGAATATCGATACCATGAGGGCTATCGTCAGTATAATAAAGAATGACTGTATTTTGCTCAGCCTTTTTATATTTGCTGCCATAAACCAGTTCCTTTCAGATATTGCTCCTTATATTATACAATTATTGCTGAGTTTTGTAAAGGAAAAGTTTTTTTCGGAAAAATTTCAAAAATATCTTGTAACATGAGAATAAAAATGATATAATATATTGTGTGTGACTTTAAGCCGCATAGCTTTATATAGATAAATTGATTTCGGAGGCAATAATGAAAAGTTTATTTGCAAATGTCTGGACCAAGAGGGTAGTGTCCGTATTAAGTATTGTCTATACATACTTTGTCATCAGACTCTGCTATCTTTCAATATTTTACACTATTGAGATACATGATCGGCTTTCGCTGTGCCTTACACTTTCGGGAATATCACTTGCAGCTGTGGTCATAATGCTTTATACCCGCAAACAGATACTGACGAGGATATGCAGCTTTATCATACTTCCGGCGATGTTGCCGGTGGTGTTGCTGTATTTCGGTGAGTGGGGAATGATAATACCGATTATCGTGGTAGGCATAGTTATGCTCCTGCTCTCAGGCGCAGGAGAGGGAATAAAAACGGCTCTTGCCACGATAATACTCCTTATGTATATATTCGCAGCACTGGGCTATTTCATGTTCACCTCCTTCTTTGTTGCTTCTGTGAATGAAGAAGAGATTGCAAAGGGCGTTTCGCCCTCAGGCGATTACAGGTATAGAATCGTAAACACCGAAGACAGCTCCGACGGAAGCACGGCTATATACGTAGAACCCAATACGGCGGATATAAAGAATACATTCGCTACATTCAGACTCAAGAATATGGAGCATATAGTTTATATATCTAGGCCCTCAGTGGACAGCATAGACGTTCAATGGGATAAACAAAAACGTCAGGACATAACGAATTACTACAACTCCATATCCGACAAGATAGAGGTCACTGTGACTGACGCTGAGCTTGAAAAGCTCGGCTATACCTACGATAACAAGCTCACTCTCACAAACCTTTCCGCAAGCCGTAAATTTGCCCTCGGCAAGACTGCTTCGGACGTAAGACCTGTGTATATCGACGAGTTAAATAAGGAGCAGCTTGACTTCTTCGGTATCGGCAAGGACGCTGATGGAAGATACTACGTAAAGGATCCTTCCGAGGAGCTCATGAATAGAAACGGAAGCCAGCCTGGAGAAATCATGTATTTCAGCGAAATGAAGCCAAAGGCTCTGAAATACTTCAACAGTAAAAACATTGACCCTCCTACAGGTATAACCTACTTCAACGTCAAGAAAAACCATACCGTGTACCTCAACAGCCTTACCGACGCCCAGCTTGCTGACCTTGGCGTTTCAGACAGCGGAGACGTAATGTCTATAGTTATCCATAAGCATACCGGAGGAAAGAAAGATGAGGACGGCAGCGGAGAGCAATCCGCAACTGACGAAAACAAGAAAGAAAATACAGAGAATGAGATCACGGAGAACAAGATAGTGTTCCGCTACTATGTGGCAGAGCTCGAGGATTACTACGATGTAGAGTCGAGACATTTCTCGCTTGATCTTCTCAAATCTTAATATGATATCAGGGGCGCTGTGGACACAGATACTCCGTATTACAGGAGCTACCGCGGCGCTTTTTGAATATAAACACCAGCTTTATCAGGGATATTATCATTTAGAGAACAATAATGCAGGGGAGGCACCCTGTAAATATTCAAAAGGAGTGCATGATTAATGGCTTATGTAATTGGTGTGGACTGCGGTACCAGCGGTACAAAAACGGTCCTTTTTGACGAGAAGGGAAGCGTTATCGCTTCAAAGACTATCGAATATCCTATGTATCAGCCTAAGAACGGCTATGCTGAGCAGGAGCCTTCTGACTGGGCAAATGCAATGATAGAGACGGTAAAGGCTGTTATGGCTAAGAGTGGAGTCAAGAAGGAGGACGTTAAGGGTATAGGAATTTCCGGACAGATGCACGGACTTGTTATGCTCGATAAGGATAACAACGTGCTTCGTCGTTCAATTATATGGTGCGACCAGAGAACAGCAGCCGAGGTAGAGGAAATGAATCGTATCGTCGGCAGAGATAAGCTCGTTGAGATAACTGCCAACCCTGCCCTTACAGGCTGGACAGCTGCAAAGATACTTTGGGTAAAGAATAACGAGCCAGAGGTATACTCAAAGGTAGCTCATATCCTTCTCCCTAAGGATTACCTTAGATTTATTCTTACAGGGGAGTATGCTACAGAAGTATCGGACGCTTCCGGTATGCAGCTCCTCGACGTACCGAACCGTAAGTGGTCTGACGAGCTCCTCAGTGCATTTGGCATTGACAAGAGCTGGCTGGGCAAGGTGCATGAGAGCTGCGAGGTAACAGGTACTCTTACAAAGAAAATGGCTGAGACACTCGGTCTATGCGAGGGTACTATCGTAGTAGGCGGTGCAGGAGACAATGCGGCTGCTGCTGTAGGAACAGGTGTTGTTGAAGACGGAAAGGCCTTCACAACTATCGGTACTTCCGGTGTTGTATTCGCTCATACTTCAAATATTTCTATTGATAAGAAGGGCAGAGTTCACACCTGCTGTGCTGCTGTACCAAATACATGGCACGTTATGGGCGTTACTCAGGGTGCAGGTCTTTCACTTAAATGGTTCAGAGACAATTTCTGCATGACTGAGAAGGAAACTGCAAAGCTTATGGGCGTTGATGAGTATTATCTCATGGACAAGCAGGCTGAGACAGTTCCCGTAGGCGCAAACAGACTTCTCTATCTACCTTACCTCATGGGCGAAAGAACTCCTCACCTTGATCCCGACGCAAGAGGAGTATTCTTCGGACTTTCAGCTATCCATACAAGAAAAGATATGCTCCGTGCCGTTCTGGAGGGTGTTACCTATTCTCTCCGTGACTGCGTTGAGGTATTCCGCGAGATGAACGTAAATGTAAGCGATATGATGGCTTGCGGTGGCGGCGGTTCTTCACCACTCTGGAGAAGTATGCTTGCTGACCTATATAACTGCAACGTAAAGACTGTTGCTTCAAAGGAAGGTCCTGCACTGGGCGTGGCTATCCTTGCAAGCGTTGGCGCAGGCATCTACAGCAGTGTTCCTGAGGCTTGCGGTGCTATCATCAAGACCGACAAGGTACAGGCTCCCAAGGCTGAGAACGTTCCCGAGTACGAGAAGTACTATCAGCTCTATAGAGAGATATATCCCGCACTCAAGGCACAGTACGCTAAGTTGGCTGCTCTTTAATAAATGCCTGTAATAGAGACCGCGAGGCTTCTGATACGTCCGTTCAGGCTGAGTGATGCAGAGGACGCCTTTGAATGGCGTTCCGACCCTGAGGTTAACAGGTTCATGCCCTATCCTTGTGATACAGACATTGTGTCTTTAAGGCAGAGGATAGAGGAATGGATCGCGGAGAAGGATAAGTTTGCCTTAGAGCTCATGGAGACTGGAAAGGTCATCGGAGATATCAGTCTTGAATGGAACGAAAAGGACAAGGCGTATGAGATCGGCTACAATATAAACCGCAGCTTTTGGGGCAGAGGATATGCAACGGAGGCGGTTCGCGGACTTCTTGACTGGGCGACAGTCGAACTCGAAGCTCATGACTTTACGGCATTTTATGCGAAGGACAATGGAGCTTCGGGGAGAGTTCTTGAAAAATGTGGATTCCGTCAGGAGTACATCGGTCGTTATTCGCGGAACGACGGCAGCGAGGTATTTGAGGCTGCTTTCGTAAGGATACATACTGAATAGATATACAAAGGCGGACTTTCTGTCCGCCTTTGGAAATTGTGAGGTAATTATGGATTATTCACAGTTGAAAAGATTTGCAGCCCGGCAGAGGAGCCTTCTGCTTGCAGAAAGTGAGGAGAAAGCAGCGTACTGCGGTTTTATGCGGCTCTGTGCTCTTGCAGTTGCGGACTGGTCTGCGCTTGAAGAGCTGAACGCTTTGCCATTAAAGCTACGTTACGCTTTTTTCAGAGAAAAATGTAGGCAGCTCGGGGAGAGCTTTGGAGGTATATTCAGTTTGTACGGCGAGTTACCGCTCCCGTCTCAGCTTTTAGCTGAAGAGGGGACCTCAGCGGAGCTACAGGGGCTTCAGCATAAGTATTTCGGCGATTTAAGAGTGCTCGGCTGGCTACACCAGTATTACAACGAGCCCTACAGGGAAGAGATAGCAGTCGGTCTGAAAAGCAGCAAGCGTCTAAGCGCGGAAAGGGTAGCGGCAGCAACTCAGATATTTACTCCTGACTGGATAGCGGGCTATATGGTGCAGAATACGCTAGGGCGCTTCCTGCGCAGTCATGGATTCGACATTGCTACCGGTGAAGCTTATTTCGGAGATGACAAAATTTGCAAAGAAAGTATCCGCCCCGAGGATATAAAGCTTATTGATCCGTGTTTGGGTTGCGGTAATATCCTCCTCTCTGCATTTGACGTATTTATGGGACTTTACCGAAACTGTGGTGTACCTGAAGCGGCTGCGGCTGAAAAGATAATGCGGCTTAATCTCTTCGGACTTGAGTTAGACGAGAGGGCGTGCGCGGTGGCTGAGACGGCTTTGAGACTTAAATCCGCGGAATACGGTGCATTGGTCAAGCCGCATGTGTACGACCTTACAGGAGTCAGTGAAATTGCCGGATCACTTATAAACGGTGATGATATAAGGATAACCGATGATAAGACAGCAGCTATAGGTCGGATATTGAATGAAAAATACGACATTATCGTAACTAATCCGCCGTATCTCGGAAAAGCTGCCATGAACATCGAATTATCAGGATTTATAGGTGAATATTATAGCGCCTACGGTGCCGATCTGTTCTCAGTATTCATAGCGAGGACTATAAAAATTTGCGCAAATAATGGTCTGCTTGGATTCCTTACGCCCTCCACATGGCTATTCTTACAGTCATACGAGAAGCTGAGACAGCTTATCTACAAGGAATGTAGCATACAGACAATGCTCCACTTTGAGTATTCCGCCTTCGATGACGCAACTGTTCCGCTATGTGCTTTTACTATGAAAAAAACGCCTGACTGTGGCAGAGGCACTTATCTACGGTTGACGGATTTCAAGGGCGATATGGATCTCCAGAGGCAGAAATGCTTAGAAGGGATAAGAAATAAGAGCTGTACCTATCGCTATGAGGCTGATACTTCCAATTTCCTTCGAATACCGACTGCTCCTGTGGCTTACTGGTTAGGCAAAAGAATTTTGAAGGCGTTTGACGGCGTGACCCTTGGAGAAACTGTTCCGGTCAGGGAGGGACTTATAACCGGAGATAATGATCGCTTTTTGCGAAGATGGTATGAGGTTGATAAAGATAAAATTGACTTTACGGTCAGTCATAAAAAGAAGTGGTGCCTGTTGAATAAGGGCGGCGAGTATCGCAAGTGGTATGGAAACAGGGAATTCGTTGTAAACTGGGAGAATGAAGGAACTGAGATAAAGAGCTTCCGCGACGGTAGCGGCAAGCTACGTTCACGTCCTCAGAGCCTCGACTATAATTTCAGACCATCGGTGAGCTGGTCTCAGATAACCAGCGGCGAACTTTCTGTCAGATATTTCGACAGTAGTTTCATGTTCAATGTTGCTGGTACAAGCGCATTTCCGAGAAATGAATGTGAACTCCTTTTGCTCCTCGGACTCCTCAACAGCAAGACAGCTTCCGCTCTTGCCCGTGTGCTGAATCCGACACTGAACATGAATCCCGGCGATCTTGCAAGGCTACCTCTGCCTGAGTTCCCTGATGACTGTCAGGCGGCTGAGGAGCTTGTAAGGGAGAATATCCGGATGTGTCGTGAGGACTGGGACAGCTTTGAGACGTCTTTTGAGTTCAAGCGGCATCCTCTTATATGAACTGCGGCTTTTTAGTGAAAGATCTGAAAAGGTATTATTTTTAGGGGAGCGAGCGATAAGAGACGAACATTCGACTAACTTAAATTCGCACAAAATGTTATTTGTCCCCTATGAAAATAATTGTTGTAATCCTTGCTGTTTTATGATATAATATATTATATATACGTATATGATGTGTTCGGAAATTATTACTTTTTTTGTAAAGGAGAATCAGAATGGCTATTACGGAAGCAGTTGAAAATTACCTTGAAACTATACTCATACTCTCACAGAAGCAACCCGATGTTCATGCAATAGATATATGTTCCTATCTTGGATATTCAAGACCGACGGTTTCTATAATCCTTAAAAAGATGAAGGACGAAGGGCTCGTTACCGTGGACGATGATAATCATATAAGACTTACTGACGCTGGCAGTATTGTTGCAGAGCGGATATATGACCGACATACTGTGCTGACGGATTTTTTCATACATCTCGGTGTGAGCCGCGATGTGGCTGCTGAAGATGCTTGCATGGTGGAGCACGATATCTCCGATGAGACCTTTAACTGTATAAAGTCTCATTATAAAAAAATTTCTAACAGCAAATAATCTGACAAGCTGCTCTTTTTCGGAGGGACTCAATGGAAAAATTTGAAGAACTAAGGGAAAAATATCCTGTTTTTGTATATAAAGCATATTATGTGAATGAGACTCATGACAGCGTGGAGATAGGCTATGAGTTTTCGATACCGGGGCTTGCTGAGTTCCGCCCAAGTTGGAGCTTCCGCAAACCTGAGGGCTTTTCAATAGACGGCGATCTGAATTTTCAGAGGCTAGCATTTTCTCTCGGCATGGCTGAGGCAGTCAGCTATTGGAAGGCAGTGTGCTCGCCAGAATTCCAGGTTTTATGCGGAGAGCTTGATGAGGAACAGATAGCGTGGTGGAAGAAGCTCTGGTATATGGGACTTGGAGAGCTTTTCTTCGTGAACGGAATATCTACTGATCTGGATACCTTTGTAAAGATAGTCCCCACAGGGCATTACGATAGCTCCTTCAGGGAGACCTTCCGCAGTCCAGAGGGGTGCCTTGTTCCTATAGGAGGCGGTAAAGATTCGGCTCTTACACTGGAGCTCCTGCTCAGGGCAGGGAAGAAGTGCCTTTGCTATTCCATAAACAAGCGTCGTTCCATAACGGATACCGTGACTACAGCCGGGCTTCCCGAGGAAACTCTCATTATATCTCACAGGCATTTTGACCGAGCTCTCATAGCACTGAACGATAAGGGCTTCATAAACGGTCATACGCCATTTTCGGCGATAGTTGCCTTTTCCGCGGAGATAACAGCTTATCTTAACAGCCTGAAATATATTGTTCTTTCCAACGAATCCAGCGCTAATGAGAGCACTGTTGCCGGACAGGACGTAAATCATCAGTATTCAAAGAGTTTTGAGTTTGAAAAGGATTTCCATGAATATGAGGAGAAGTATCTCCGTACGGGACAATACTATTTCAGCTTCCTGCGTCCTCTTACGGAATTCCAGATAGCAAAGATGTTTGTATCTTTTCGGAAATACCTCCCCGTATTCAGGAGCTGCAACCTCGGAAGCAAGGTCTCTCCTGATATATGGTGCGGAGAGTGTCCTAAGTGCCTTTTCGTATGCCTTATATTATCGCCATTCCTCAGCCTTGGAGAGCTTAAAAAGATATTCGGCAGGGATATGCTGAACGATGATAAAATGATGGAATACTTCATCGAGCTCATCGGTCAGTCAGAGCATAAGCCCTTTGAGTGTGTAGGAAGCATAGACGAGGTGAATTTAGCTGTATCACTTTCGATACGTAGGCTTGAAGAGGAGGGAGCAGAGCTTCCGAGCCTATTTGAGGAATATAAAAAACGCGAACTCTACCATCCGGAGCATATTAGTGCTCTCAACGCGGAGTGCTGTGGATCCTTTAACGAGCAGAACCTTCTGCCTGTTGAATTCAAGACTATATTGACTAAGGAAATGGAGCGTCTGCTTTGAACAAATTCTGCGAATATATAAAAAAGTACACCGAAGGAAAGAACGTCTGCATACTTGGCTTCGGACGTGAGGGAAAGTCCACATATAAGATATTGGAGAAGTACTGCTCTCCTAAGTCTGTAGCCATAGCCGACCTGAATCCTGTTGCCAGGAAAGAGAATGGGCTCTCAAAAAACGTTGAGCTTGTCTGCGGAGAAGACTATCAGGATAGCCTTGACCGCTTCGACATGGTATTCAAAAGTCCGGGTATAGTTCTCGAAAAGAGCCCCTCTGATCTTAAATGCATGATAACTTGCGAAACACAGGTGTTTTTTGAAGTATACCGTGAGCAGATAATCGGTATAACCGGCACTAAGGGCAAGAGCACGGTCACCTCCCTTATATACCATGTTCTCCGTGAAAGCGGAGTAGATTGCCGTATCGCTGGAAATATCGGCATACCCGTGTTCGACATAGCAGAGGGCATGAAGGACGATACAGTAGTAGTTTGCGAGCTCTCCTGCCACCAGCTGGAATATATGACGATCTCGCCCAGGTCTGCCATATTCCTCAATCTCTATGAGGAGCACCTCGATCACTACGGCTCTATGGAGAACTACTACAACGCCAAGAAGAACATATATCTGCATCAGGATATTTGCGACGTGCTGTGGTGCAATTACGATATAAGAACGGACGATATACCATCTATCGCGGTAACTGTTTCGAATACAAATAAGGCGGCAGATGTTTTCATTGAGGAAGGTATCGTTTACGATTCCGACGACGAAGAGTATGAGATACCTGTCAATGATATCAAACTCCTCGGAACCCATAATCATTATAATATAGCAATTGCATGGGACGTCTGCAAGGACCTTGTGGAGGAGGAGGACTTCACAAAGGCTCTGTGTAGCTTCGATCCTCTTGCTCACCGCCTTGAATTCGTGGATACGGTAAGAGGTATACGTTGGTATGACGATTCTATCTCAACTGCCTGTGCTACGGCGATATCAGCATTGCAGAGTGTTCCGAAGGTCGGTACCATACTCATAGGAGGTATGGACAGAGGCATAGATTATCAGCCGCTTGTGAGCTTCCTTGCGGACTTTGACGTAAAAGTTATCTGTATGGAGGCTTCAGGGAAGCGCGTGTATGACATGATTCAGGCAAGCGGCTCTTTCAGAGACAAGGAGCGCGTGCACTATGCAGACCACCTTGATGATGCTGTTAAGCTTGCTGCGGAGATAACTCCAGAGGGCATGAGCTGCGTAATGTCGCCTGCGGCTGCAAGCTATGGCATCTTCAAAAACTTTGAAGAGCGTGGCGACACATTTAAAGCTCTCGTAGCTAGGCTGTCTTCCAATGCATAATGTGAAATTATATAGTAGTGCCTTACGAAATAAATATGAAACTAACTTCTTAGAATTTATACATCAGTTCAATAGATCAAACAATTTGATAAAGGAGATATTTTTTATGTTTGACAATGCAGGAAAAAAACTAAAAATTACAGCAAAAGTATTATTCTGGGTAATAGCTATAGTCGGAACTATCAATGGCATTATAGCTGCTGAGGACACAGCGACTGGTTTATTGATGATACCATTTTCAATATTTGCAGCTTGGGTTGCGGGCTTATCGTTGTATGCGTTTGGAGATATGTGCGAGAATCTAGATTTGATACGTTCAAATATGTATATAGTGGCGTCTGTTACTGAGAAAAGATTCCCTGACTTAGCCGAGGAAGATCCGGCTGATAAAGTTGTTGCTGATGATGGTGAAGACCAAGCTGTCAACGATGAACATTGAAACTATTTGCCTTTTTAGTGATTAGTGAGCGGAGAGATGAGAGTAGATTTGTGTGTTATGTCGCCCTTGACATTCCGTTCCTCACGGAAAATATAAGATGAAACAATCTGTAGGGGCTGATTTTGCAATCAGCCCCTACAAGCTAACGGCTAAGTACTTTTTACTAATAACTTGCTATATAGGCTATTATTGCTAAATTTATAATTAACTCTTGCAATTCAGAGCAAGCTATGATATAATATTAACGATGGGGTCATATCCCCCCGTAAATGAATTCTCAGGAGGAATTATATCTATGTTAACTTCAGCTACAGAAATGCTCAGAAAAGCAAGAGCAGGCAAATACGCAGTAGGTCAGTTCAATATCAATAACCTTGAGTGGACTAAGGCTATCCTTCAGACTGCTCAGGAGTGCAATTCACCCGTTATCCTCGGCGTATCAGAGGGCGCAGGCAAGTATATGTGCGGCTTCAATACAGTTGCTGATATGGTAGCAGCTATGGACAAGTCACTCGGTATTACAGTACCTGTTGCACTTCACCTTGACCACGGTTCTTATGAGGCTTGCTACAAGTGCATTAAGGCTGGTTTCACATCTATCATGTTCGACGGCTCACACTTCCCAATCGCTGAGAACGTTGCAAAGACAACAGAGCTCGTAAACGCTTCTCACAATCTCGGTCTTTCTATCGAGGCTGAGGTAGGCGCTATCGGCGGTGAAGAGGACGGCGTTATTGGCAGAGGCGAGTGTGCAGATCCTGCTGAGTGCAAGATGATCGCTGATCTCGGCGTTGACTTCCTTGCAGCAGGTATCGGCAATATCCACGGTGTATATCCCGCAAACTGGGAAGGACTCAGCTTTGAGACTCTCGAGGCTGTAAACAAGGCTGTAGGCGAGATGCCTCTCGTTCTCCACGGCGGTACAGGTATCCCTGACGATATGATCACAAAGGCTATCTCACTTGGCGTAGCTAAGATCAACGTTAATACAGAGTGTCAGCTCGTATTTGCTGAGGCTGTAAGAGGCTATATCGAGGCAGGTAAGGACAAGCAGGGCAAGGGCTTCGATCCCAGAAAGCTCCTCGCACCCGGCGTTGACGCTATCAAGGCTAAGGTTAAGGAAAAGATGGAGCTTTTCGGCAGCGTAAACAAGGCTTGATCGGCTTACATTACATAAAAATTATGCCTGAGTACAATGTACTCAGGCTTTTTTATCGTTCCGGCTTACGGAGACGGCAGTATAAAAACGGTCTGCCATTACGACAGACCGTTTTAGCGAGGTATATATTCAATTGGTCGCAGGACCGATCAAGCTATCTTTTCTACTGTATAGCCCTTTGCTTCAAGGAGGTTATCTACTCCCACATCTTCTGAGTAGTGGAGAGCGCCTACCATGAAGAGGCAGTTCTTGCCTTCCTTAAGAAGCTCCTCTGCCTTGTCAGCCATGCCCTTGTTGCGGTCGTCGAGCATGAGCTTCTTGTAATCCTCGTAATCGTCTGTGAGGTCCTCAGGAAGATCGTCGATATCCTCCTCCATGTCGAAGAGTATCTCGCCGCTGCCGTTTGCCCAGAGCTCGTAGATTTCGCCGATCTCCTCGGCATACTCGTCTATATCGTTCATGCTGTCAAGGGATTCCTTGAGAGTGTATTCTGCATAGTCGTCGGAGTATGCGGAAAGAGCCTTTATCTGAGTGTCGAGAGTTTCAATGCTGATAACTTCCTTGTTGTCGTCCTTGGCGAGATTCATGAAGTATGTGTCAGTACCCTCGGTCTTGAGGTTTTCAAGTCTGAGGAGCATAACGGAATTGAGCTGATTGATGAAGA
The DNA here is from genome assembly GCA_017961625.1 of Ruminococcus sp. GTDB lineage: Bacteria > Bacillota > Clostridia > Oscillospirales > Ruminococcaceae > Ruminococcus. The sequence continues at coordinate 25,003 of JAGCWY010000082.1, forward strand.
AGCCGGTATTGAACTGGTCGTACATTGCGCTGTAGCCGCCCATTGACTCAAAGTAGTCTGTCAGCTGCTTGTAGGTCTCCTCAGAGATATGATCCTTTATTGTAGTACCGTCAGTGTAGAGGAAGCCCTGCTGGAATTCGAGCATAGCCGATGCGTCATCCATAAGAGCTACTGTATCGTACTCAACTGCTATGGAGTCGCAGTTTTTATAGATGTCCATGAGTTGCTCTGAGTAGTCGCTTGCCTTTTCGGGAAGAACGTGCATTGTTCCAAGGAGATAGATAGTATTTCCACTTTCGGGATCGGTAACCTTCCAGAGGGGAGGATTGATGTCGGTGGTCTTGATATAGCTTTCTATATCGGCTGTAGTGCCGTAGGGATTAGCTGTAGCGTCCTCCGAGGCGTCCTCTGTTGTAGCTTCTGTAGGATCGGCAACGGTAGTTTCTGTTGCAGATTCTGTTGTTGTTTCTTTAGATGTGTCACTGGAATTATTGTTTGTGTTTGACTTTGCGCATGATGTTGCTGTAACGGACATGGCAAGAGCCATGATGAAAGCAGCGATATTCATTTTTTTCATTTTGCTTTTGTCCTTTCATTACAAAATATAGTTTATTATACTACTGAAAAAAACGGTTGTCAACGAATAGAAAAATAATTATACAGGTATGACTGTAGTTTTACTCAGTTTCTGCAAGAATTCGTATAAATAGTGTATAAAAACTTGACCTTTTCGGTGTTTGGGTATATAATAAAAATATGTTATTTTAAGCTCGATGAGAGTGATGATTCAAGAGGTCGTTTATGGAAAGGGTTCGCAGACATTTTATTTTTTACGGGTATGTACAGGGAGTGGGCTTTCGCTGGAGAGCTTCCCATACCGCTCAGAGATACGGTATAACTGGCTGGGTGCGCAATCTTGACGACGGCTCGGTGGAAATGGAAGCCGAGGGCACAGAGAACGATATAAATGACATGATAGATGTGCTTAAAGGGCATATATGGGGAAGCATTGACGATATCATCTCTGAGCACATTCCCGTGCAGGGCAGTCACGTGTTTGAAATAGTATGAGGGTATGGGAAATCGCTTGACAAAGCCCAGCAATTCTGATATAATAATTCACGGATACAATCCCGACAGTTCGTTTGCGCCATCCTGTCGTTAAACAAAACCAGGGCATCCGTTATACTGCGGCTTTCTGCGCGGTATCACAATTATGTATGGATGCATCTGCCAAGGCAGGTGCTTTTTTTGTTCGGAGTGATGATATGTACAGATTAAAGACCTCAGCCTCTTTTGACAGTGCTCATTTCCTTGCAGGATATGAGGGGAAATGCGCCAATATACATGGTCACCGCTGGAAGATAGAAGCTGAATTTTCAGGCGCGGAACTTTTAAAGGATGGTACAAAGCGCGGTATGCTCATAGATTTCGGCGATATAAAAAGCGCTGTACGCGCTCTTGCAGACAGCTTAGATCATGCTCTCATATATGAGGAGGGCTCACTCATGGATGAGACTGTAGCTGCTCTGAATAATGAGAATTTCAGGCTTATAGCCGTACCATTTCGTCCCACGGCGGAGAGATTCGCGGAGTACTTTTACTTACAGCTCAGTACTCAGGGACTGCCGGTATGCAGTGTGTCGGTATATGAAACTCCCGAAAACTGCGCCGTATATGGGGAAACACCATGAAGTACCCAGTAGCTGAAAAATTTACAAGCATCAACGGAGAAGGACAGAAAGCCGGAGAGTCGGCGGTATTTATCCGTTTCAGAGGCTGCAACCTTAACTGTACCTACTGCGATACAAAATGGGCTAACAGTGCCGATGCTGAGGCGGAATTCCTCACAGCTGAGGAAATAGTGGCATATGCGGACTCTACAGGTATAACGAATGTGACTCTCACAGGAGGAGAACCGCTTTTACAGCCTGAAATGGGCAGGCTGACCGACCTGCTTATAAAGTCCGGACACTGCGTGGAAATAGAAACCAACGGTAGCATACTCATTGGGGAGCTTGCGGAAAGACAGCTCCGTCCCTCCTTTACTCTCGACTATAAGTTGCCTGACAGCGGTATGGAAGGCAGTATGCTCACCGATAACTATAGATACATCACCGGCAGCGATACGGTCAAGTTCGTTTCAGGAAGTCTTCGCGACCTTGAAAAGGCTGCTGTTATTATAAAAGAGTATGACCTTATAAACAGGTGCAGGGTGTATATCAGCCCTGTTTTCGGCAGGATAGAGCCGGCGGATATAGTTGACTTCATACTTAGGGAGCGCCTTAATGGAGTAAGGCTGCAACTACAGCTCCACAAGTTTATCTGGGATCCGGAAAAGCGTGGCGTCTGAAAGGAGAATGTATGGATACTAAGGCTATTGAAATGCATATAAGAGGGATTCTTGAAGCCCTCGGCGAGGACCCTGAGCGTGAGGGACTGCGCGAAACTCCTCAGCGCGTTGCGCGAATGATGGAAGAGGTCTTTGAGGGCATAGCCTACTCAAACCACGATATAGCACAGATGTTTGGCAAGACTTTTGAAGCTGCCGACGACAGCACTGCTGTGGTTATGAAGGATATAACCGTTTTCAGCTACTGCGAGCACCATATAGCACTCATGTACGATATGACTGTAGATGTGGCTTACATCCCGAAGGGAAGAGTGCTAGGCCTAAGCAAGATAGCAAGGATATGTGATATGGCTGCAAAGCGCTTGCAACTACAGGAAAGACTGGGAAGCGATATCGCCGAGATAATCTCGGAAGCGTCAGGTTCTCCCGACGTGGGAGTAGTTATAAAGGGCTGTCACAGCTGCATGACTGCACGAGGCATAAGGAACGCTTCAGCAAAGACGGTGACAAAGACATGGCGGGGGGAGTTTAGGAATGACCCTGAGCTCAGAAAACTACTTGACTGATAAGGAGAGAAATATGAAAGCACTGGTTTTATTCAGCGGCGGCGTTGATAGTACCACCTGCCTCGGCATTGCCGTTAAGAAGTACGGCGTGAAGGAAGTACTTGCGCTGTCAGTATTTTACGGTCAGAAGCACAGCAAGGAGCTTGAAGCAGCGGATAAAATAGCTGCTCACTACGGAGTACAGCTGAAAAAGCTTGATCTTGCCATTATATTTGCGGATTCAGACTGCTCTCTTCTTGCAAGCTCAGATAAGGAGATACCTATGGAGTCATACTCGGAGCAGCTAAGGAAAACAGACGGAGCTCCCGTATCGACTTATGTGCCGTTCAGGAACGGTCTTTTTCTGTCATCGGCTGCAAGTATAGCCCTGTCTCACGGCTGTGAGGTGATATACTACGGAGCCCATAGCGACGATGCGGCAGGTAATGCATATCCCGATTGCAGTAGCGACTTCAATGATGCAATAAATCGTGCAATATACATCGGAAGCGGCTGCCAGCTTAGAGTTGAAGCACCATTTATCGGACTTACAAAGGCTCAGGTAGTAAAAAAAGGATTGGAACTCAACGTGCCATACGAGCTCACATGGAGCTGCTATGAGGGTGATTGCAGCCCCTGTGGAAAGTGCGGAACCTGCATAGATAGAGCGGCGGCCTTTGCAGCTAACGGTGTTGCAGACCCTGCACTTGCGAAAGGAGTATAATATGACAGGAAGAAATGAGAACGAAAAGGGAAGCATATCTCTCCTTGGCAATAACAGGACAGTCTATTCTTCGGAGTATGATCCCTCGGTGCTGGAGACTTTTCCTAACAAGCACCCGGACAATGATTATTTTGTAAAGTTCAACTGTCCAGAGTTCACAAGCCTCTGTCCTATCACGGGACAGCCGGATTTTGCGACAATATATATATCCTACGTGCCTGCTGAGAAAATGGTTGAGAGCAAGTCATTGAAGCTCTACCTATTCAGCTTCCGAAATCACGGGGATTTCCATGAGGACTGCGTGAATATAATCATGAAGGACCTCATAAAGCTAATGAAGCCAAAATATATTGAGGTATGGGGAAAATTTCTGCCCCGTGGCGGTATCTCCATAGACCCTTACTGTAATTACGGGCTTCCTGGTACAAAGTGGGAGAAACTAGCTTGGGACAGGCTGGCTCAACATGATATGTATCCTGAGGCGGTCAATAACAGATAATGTGCTGAAAGCGTGTATCACAGGCAGTGATACACGCTATTTAACTATTTGTATAATTTTTAGCTAATAATAATAAGTTGTTTTATTACACTATCAGTGATTGACAAATTAACTATAATGTGGTATAATAGAATAATAAATTATATATCCATTCAACAATGGTTTATAAAAAAAGCAGGGTTTAATTGGTAAAAGATATATATATGCCTATATTCCGTTAAAATAAAGTTTGAGAAAAGATTGGCTTAGGCGTCGTCTTAGGATGGGAAGTGAGAAAATGGATTTTCATTCAGCTTTTGAAGGACTTCTTGAAAAATTGAACAGCATGAAAAAGATTGACTTTACAAAGGTCAGTACTGAGCTTGAATATATATGCAATTTGTACCGTATCTCAAAGATCACTACGAGAACGTATCAGGATGTCAGGTGTGAGGAGCTGGGCACAGGCGACGAGCTTGTATCTTACGACACGGGCGAAAAGGGAAATGTCGGTCTCTCAGAACGTATAGTCACAGACTTGATGAACGTCATTATCTGCGACATCTATATAAAAGAAGGTGTGGAGCCGTGGAGCGATGAAGAGGTTAAAACAGTCAAATTCTTTCTGAATACCGTTACCGTGTATGTTAGCAGGATCAGAATACAGGACGCCGCAAACAGATTTGCCTTCTATGACGACGATGGATACCATAACTTCCGTTATCTTATACGTTATATACATAGGGTTGAGCAGGAAGGCACCATATCCGGAATGGCGGCTCTTCACTTCAATCTAAAGCATTTTGCGCTCGTCAATCAGCAGATAGGCAGAAGTCTCGGAAGTATGGTGATGCACAGCTTCTTTAATTCCATCGCGGATATGATACGTGGAAAAGGCGAGATATGCCGTGTCGGCGGTGATAATTTTGCTCTTGTCTGCGAGAGAGACTGCCTCAATAACGTACTTGGCTATCTCAACGGCGCTGCCGTAGTTTATGATGTAAGATCTGGCGACAGGGTAATGGTGTCGGCTTCTGTGGGAGTATTTCTTATCCCTGAGAACTTTATCATGAGCGATATCGGGGATATACTCGATAAAATAATATCAGCTTCAAACGCTGCAAAGGTCAGCGACAAGCAGAATATAGTATTTTTCAGCGACGAGATGGTTGCCGAAAAGGACAAGGTAATGCGTATACAGCATCTCTTCCCAGAGGCTGTGCTTAAGGAAGAGTATCACGTTTTCTATCAGCCAAAGGTGAATATAAATACCGGAGAAATAGTTGGTGCAGAGGCTCTTTGCCGCTGGTTCAGGGACGGCAAGATAATACCACCTATTGAGTTCATACCCATACTTGAACATGGGCTGGAGATATGTAAGCTGGATTTTTATATGCTCGACCATGTCTGCAAGGATATAAAACGCTGGCTTAAAGAGGGAAAGAACGTGGTGAGAGTATCTGTTAACCTCTCCAGGAAGCATATGGTGGATATGGATCTCCTAGAGCATATCCTCGAGATTGTTGACAGGAACGACGTTCCTCATAAGTATATAGAGGTGGAACTCACCGAGACGACCACGGACGTTGAGTTCCGTGATCTTAAGCGCGTTGTAAGCGGTTTACAGAACGCAGGGATATGCACCTCCGTTGATGATTTCGGCATGGGCTATTCATCACTGAACCTTATAAAAGAGATACCGTGGAACGTCATGAAGGTAGACAAGAACTTCCTCCCCGAGCATTATGAGGATGGAGAGGAGAGCACGAGAGATATTATGTTCCATTACGTTGTTGGAATGGCAAAGGCTATGGGACTTGAATGTATTGCCGAGGGAGTAGAGACTCAGACGCAGGTAAAGGCGCTCCGGAAGAATAAATGCGACCTTGCACAGGGATTCCTGTACGATAAGCCGTTGCCTGTTGAGGAGTTTGAGGAACGTCTCCGTAAAGGCAGATATGACGTTGAATAATATAAAAAATCGTCCGTTGTCAAACGGGTGCTCATACAGAAGTTTTGCCCCGAAGCATAGTAAAAGTGCTTCGGGGCATGTTTTATGATTAGGTTTCCGAGATATCATAGAACCTAACAGTTATTTTGCATTTCTGCTATCCTGTGTACTATCTCCGAAAACTCTTACGAACGTGATTCAAGCAGACCATGTGTAGCATTTTTCATAACGAACATTTTTTTCTCAGGAGCGTTCACCTGCTCGAAGTATTTACAGGCAAGCTAGTAATTTGTCTGATAATCCATATCTCCGTTTATATTGTAGAAGGGTACCTTATAATCGTATTTACCCAGCAATGATAGTTTTGACATCCTGTCCGTAAATGTTTATCCATTGCTTCGTACCGTTTATATCGGCATACAAAGTCTCGTTGATACCGCCGTCGGGGGTTCTGCCATTTATCGACTTACCGATAAACCGCGCGACAAGCAGTAAAACTATTGCTGCCACAAGTATTATCAGTATCACAAGCAGTATTTTACCCGTTATTTTCAGAGCTTTCTTCAAAATAATGCAGCCTCCAAATTTGGGTTTATATCAGTAGCAATTTATATCGCAGCATTACTGAATGTAAATCAGAAATACTACGTTTATATTTCTATTCAGGATGGCTGTTTTACAGGTAAGTTTTTTGCTTATATGTACATCTTTTCGAGTATCTCGGCAGCGTCAGTGACACAGCCCCTGCATGAGCGCAACGGTTTTCCAGTCAGGGAGCCTTTCAGCTCCTTGCATATAACAGAGTTGTTCATACTTATGAACCTGTTCTCATACTCGCTTATGAGCTCAGGTGCTTTGTCAGGATATTTCCTTGAAAGGATATACTCGGCGGCGAGAACGGCTCCACATTTTATCATATTTCCGCCTGCAAACGGAGCTGCGGTAGCTCTGGCTTCATCCTCAGTGATTCCTATCTCGTCTGCAAAGGCGCACATTACTGCTGCCGAGCAGCTGTAGAAGTTTTTGTGATTCTCTATTGCCTTGTTTGCTTTTTCTGCCATAACTTATACCTCCTCAAGCAGGACAAACCCGCCCTTTTTCAGTGAATTATCTTTTATGAAGCTGTCTGAAAGACGGATGTGTTTTTCAATGCCGTTTTCGTCTCTGAGAGCAACTATGCACATCAGCTCTCCGTCTTCGGGTATGCCCTCACAGCCATAATCCTCTTCATAAATATCGGTTATCTCATATTTCATTTTAAATCCTCCATAAGCTTTGCAAGAAGTCCTTTACAGCCCTCTTCGATATCCGCATAAGCCGTATCAAATTTGCGGCTGTACCACGGGTCTGACACGTCATCACTGCGTCCTGTGAAGGTGAGGAGCTTGTATATCTTGCCGTCTCTGTCACTGCCGAAGATGCGGTTCATATTGCGGATATTGGCAGTGTCCATGCCAATAAAATAATCATACCGGTCGTAATCTGATTTTCTGAGCTGTACCGCAGTTTTTCCAGAACAGCCTATATCGTGCTTTGCAAGCTCTGAACGCGCGGGCGGATATACGGGATTGCCTAGCTCCTCTGTACTTGTAGCGCTTGAAGCTATATAGAACCTATCGCTAAGACCTGCATCTGTAACGAGATTTTTCATTATGAATTCTGCCATTGGAGAGCGGCAGATATTGCCGTGGCAAACAAACATTATTTTTATCAACTTTATAAAAACTCCTTTAATTCGCGGAAAATGTCTAAATATAGGCGCTTTCGCGTTTTTAATTTAGTGTATAAAAAAATAGTATTTTTCCAAATCTTTTCATATTTTCTCATGTTTTACCATTCAAAAGTGGTAAAAACAGTGGTAAATTATAAAGATTTACCATTTAACTAATTATTGATAATCGTTTCAATTCCTTTTCGGCATCTTCAATTTGGACATGAGTATAAGTGTTCAGTGTTACGCTTATATCCGAGTGTCCCATTATATATTGAAGTAGCTTGGGATTCATACCTTTTTTAGCCATGTTGGAACAGAAAGTGTGACGGCAAACATGAGGAGTGATTAAAGGCAACGGAATACGATAAATTCTGTCATATTTTTCTTTAATATGCTGCATATATTTTTCCCAGTGAAGTGCAACTGTTGGCATTGAGTTTTTATCTAAGAAAAGAAAACCTGTATAACCTCCGATAAAAGGCTCGACTTTAACTTTTTTGCGTTTGTCGATTATTCTGCGGAAACAATCTGCAACTTCATCAGTCATCGGCACATACCTTATACCTTTTTCTGTTTTAGGAGGTTGTATAATGTATTCCATGTCACTGGCTCGAATAATCTGATGATCTACATTGATGCGTTTTTTCTCGAAGTCAATATCTGAGATGGTTAAGCCACAGAATTCTGAAATACGTAAACCTGTATTAAACAGAATATAAATACCATCATAGTATTTACAGAAGTGTTTGTCTTCCTTGACGAATTTTAGATATTCTCTTTGCTGTTTAGGTGTTATAGCTTCTCTTGTAACACTATCATTTACAATAACAGTTACTAATTCAAACTGAAAAGGATTTTTTCGAATAAGGTTATCATTTTCAGCCATTTGAAAAGCGGGTCTTAAAACTCCTCGAATAGAATGTATTGAACTATAGCCTTTACCATCTATCTTCTGTAGTTTAATTAACCAAGCTTTAGCATCAGATAATTTGATTTTATCTATTCTTTCCTTACCAAATGGATCCTTTTTCAGCAGATTAATTACTGTTTTGTAACCGGTTTCAGTATTACGTCTCACACCAGTTTTTAAGGAAACATATTTTTCAACTAAGGAAAGTACAGTATAATTACCACCGTTAGAAACCATCTGATTGAACATATCCTGTTCAATTTGTTTCTCCTTTTCTCTTAATGACAAATCTTTGCGTTTGTCTTGAGGAAAAGGATCATTATGATCTAAACGCCAACTGTAAATCTCCTTTTTATTGCCGTTTACGTCGATATAGCTAAAACGATAACGACCATCTGTTCGTTGGCTTTCTCCGTACCTTAATATTCTATTTTTACGGTCTCTTCTTTTTTCTGACATTAAAAATCTCTCCTTCCAATAAAAGAGACCCTGAACTTGCATTACTATTATAACACAAGGCAGGTCTCTTTTCAATAGCTGAGTGTGTTATACTGCTGTTGCTTTATCCAAGAAATCCTCAAATCTCTTCCTTTTGAATAAGACCCTGTTGCCATTCATTATAATGAAATCAGCATAAGGGTTCTCCTCTGCAATCCTTCGGAGTTTGGATTCACCAATATGATAATACTCAGCAGCTTCATTTACAGTTAAAGCATATCTTTCCCATACTGGAATTATTATTTCTTTCATAGTTCCGTATCCCGTCCTTTCAATTTTTTACTCATGCTCTGAAGTGTGCTTTTCCCGCACACTCTTTTGTTTGCCCTCATATTTTTCAAGCCTCTCAACGTTGTATGCTAGCGCACAACCAACATTTCAGGAATATGCCATTGATTCTTGCTTTTTATTCTAATTCAATTCTTTTTGTTTTTTCCAATCTATAGCGCTCAAAATCGTCTGATAGGCCACGGGCAGTTATGAATGTCCTTGCCTTTTTCAGGTCATTATTGAGCTGTTCTTCACGCCCCAGACTCTTGATTTTTGTTCTGATGCTTTCTCTGTCCCTTCTATAATCTGAATATTCCGATGAAAGTGCATCAAACTGCTTTTTCATGGTTTCAAGCTCCTGAACGGCAGTATCACGCTCATTTCTGAGCTTCCTGATATTCTTCTCCATAGCGATATATTTCTTGGCGGTATCACTGAGCCTGTCATAGTCTGCTTTGGAAAGCGTGACTTTCTTTCCGAATACGGATTCTCTGGCTTCAATATTCTCGATCTCACCGATACTAACTTTCTTCTTTGCAAGTTTTTCAAACTCAGCTGCTGTCTCGTCACATTCAGCTGTCAGCTTCTCTATCTCTGCATTAAGAGTATTGATCCTGTCCTGATGCTCACCGTATTCCTGAACAGTATAGCTGTAGCCTCTTGACTTCTTCGGTGCTGATATCTCAATACCGTGAGCTGTGCAGATGTCATGAAGTACATCCCACTCACTTAGTCTCCAGCGATTGATAGCATTTGCTCCTGTACCATGACCCATTTCTTCGAGTGCCTTTGCCATAGCATTTCTGGTATCAAGTCCTCTGCTGAAATGTCCGACAGGGATATAGTCAATGTGAAGATGCGGTGTAGCTTCATCAAGATGCATCACTGCATTAAATACATGAAGATTCGGATTCCTTTCCTGAAATCCTTCCATGTATTCACGCAGACATTCTTTTGCTGATTCAGCATCCGCTGAATCAACTCCCGTATCGTCCCTGGTTCCTATCTGAACCAGATCCTCATAGAAGCTCTTTTGCTTATTAGCTCCTGTAATAACACTCTTACTTGGTTTACGACTGAAAAGATGTTCGAAGTAATCGGATATCTTTCGGTCGTTTCTTTTCTGATGAGCGTTATACCTTTCTATCGCTACGTCAAAGAGCTTCCTGTAGGTTTCGCCCAGATCCTGACAAACAAATACAACGTTGTCAGCCGTTCTGGACTTGTCGATATTCCTGGCAGTGAAATCCCGATTGTTATGTGACAGGCTGCCTTTACCCTGACACATCGAGATGGATTTTTCGCTCATGGATCATCTCCTCCTTCATCACGTCTGACAAGGGCGAACGAACAGCGCGGAGCGCTGTTTTTACTTGCGGTATGCCGCCAGTAACCCCATAGCACTTTTGACAGCCTTTACAGTCCATCAAAAATGCTAACGGGGCTCTGCGAGGCTTTTATCGGCTGATATCTCAGCAACTGTATCCATCATCGAAAGCCGTCCATCTTTATCGCAGTTTATGAACTCCATACAAAGATGTTCTGCATGATCGAGATGGTGCAGTGAATATATGAAACGATTATCACATTCTTCATCAGGTGACTTCGGAGCTAATGCTCTCCAGTCACGCATCAGCCAATAATAATCGTTCAGTATTTTCCATGCCTGTTTCTCCCATTCTTCATAAGCTCTTTTTTCATCTGCACGTTTCTGATACTCTGTCACCTCAGTCTCAGTCGGAGCTTTACCTATTTCGATGTTCAGACCATAATCATCATTGAGTTTTTTTGCAGCATCTATAGGTTTGTTCAGACTGAACATTTTCTGTGTGAACCCGATAACATCAGCATGCTCTCCACAGCCAAAGCAATGAAAACTATCATGATATATTTTTGCAGAGGGAGTACGTTCGTTATGGAAAGGACACAGTATCATCCCACTTCGGTTTACATCAAGCCCATATCCCTCCGCTACAGTTTTCATATCGACTGCAGACCTTATCTGATCAAATACTGTCAAGCGCAGTTCTGGAAATATTTCATAAGATCTGCTTTATTAATGAGTATCTTACCGCGGACACCCTCACCTGTGCGGATATATTTGAGCTTATTCTGAGCCACGAGCTTACGGACTGTATGCTCAGAAAGTCCTTCGATAAGCTCAGTACATTCCTTTATAGTGAGCATCTTTACCTTTTCAGGCTTTGATTCATTTGGTGCAGGAACTCTTTCAACAGGCTCATCGTATGCGATAGCCGTCATGATCTCCAGTACCTGATCAAGCATTGATTCTTTCTGTTCTCTTGTTAACATTAAAATACTCCTTTCGAATTCTGTGTGATTTTATCAGTGTGAACTTTAAGCATTTTAGACACTATAGACACTATAGGTCTATTGTGCTTAAAGTGTTTATCGTGCGTAAATGTTTGGATTGAAGCGGAGAGTAATGCCGCTTCTGTTACAGCCGTTCTGCGCAGGAGCGATCTCGCTTTTCAGATAGCCGTATTCTTCAAGTACTGCTATCACTTCAGAAAACTCCTGTGCATTTTTAAATAGCCTGCACCGACATATCCTGTAAAGATCGTTCTGTCTTATCTCGGAAATATTCTTAGACCTGACCTTTGCGAGGATACGCTCTGCCTGTATTGTCTGATTATCGGCATCACCAAGTCCATATGCGTATATCGCCTGTAATCGGAAATAATGACCTATCTCGATAGCGTTGCACATGGTATCATGGGATACTTTGACTTCATCCGGCTTCTCACCGTTCAG
>JAGCWY010000008.1 GCA_017961625.1 Ruminococcus sp.
CGATGCTTACTCCGTCACTGCCTGATGCATCTGTTGCCGTCCACTCGTCTGCGTCACTTTCGCGGTGTAATTCCTTTATCGTTACGTCTGCTATTCCTGATCCTGTTTCCGGTGCTCCTGAATCTGTTGAGGTTCCGCTCAGGCTGAATCCGGCCTGTGGCATGAAGTCAAGGTTTCCGCTGTATGTCAGGGCAGGAGATGTCGTATCTATGTATACTGTCTCACTCAGTACCTTCTCGTTTCCTGCAAGGTCTCTGATCTTTACGTATACTGTATTTGCTCCGGTTCCAAGACCCGTTACGTTTCCTGTATATTTTCCATCTGAAAGGTTCATCGTATCAAATACGGTTGTACTTGTATTTGTCTTTGCGATTCCTACTGTAGACAGGTTTGCATCACTTGCTTCTACTGCAAATCTTATTACGTTTGCATTGTACCATGTCTTTGCACTGTTTCCGCTTCCGACTGTATTTCCGGTTACTGAATAGTCTGAGTGTGCAAAGCTTCCTTCCGGCAGCGTTGTATCTACCTTAACTGTTCGTGTTTCAGTATTTGTCTTTCCAGCCTTGTCCGTTACCTTTACGGTGAAATTATATGTTCCGTCTGCAAGGTAGTTTTCAGCCGATGCATTTGCCGTTCCGACTACGAATGCCTTTGAATATTTACCGTCAGAAGGTGCTGCATCAGCTATCTTTGTTTCACCGTTATAGATTTCTACTTTATCAACTCCGTATATGTCACTTGCCTCAGCTTCAACCGTAAAGCCTGCATTTGTGTATGTGCCTTCTGCAGGTGTTACAGCTGTAAGGCTGATTGTAGGTGAAGCTGTATCATATACGAATGATTTTACATTTGTCCATGCACTTACGTTTCCGGCCTTGTCGTATGCGCGTACCCACAGGTACTTTGTTCCCTGGCTGATGCTGCTGAATACACTTGAGAATGCTTCATTTTCAAACTCTACCGTACTTGACCATACGCCTGTTGATGACGGTGTTACGCTTGTCTGCGCTGCTGAAGGTGCTTCATCTTCACTTGTGAATGCAAGCTCTACCTTATCAAGGCCGAGGTCGCTTACGCTTCCTTCGGCTCCTTCAAACTTGAACATGCTGCCTTCTGCCTGGCTTGCTGTAGGTACGGTGAATTTGTCTTCATCACTGCTTACTGCCGGTGCCGTTACGTCTACGGTTACATCCTTTGTGAGGTTTCCATTTGTCTTTCCGACTTTATCTGTTGCTGTAAATGTGTATGTATATGTTCCGTCGGCATCAGGAGTATCTTCGTAGCTCCAGGTTCCGTCTGCTGCTGGGGTTACGCTTGTTCCGTCTCCAGTTTCATTATTTCTCTTGATGTAGAATGAAAGAAGTCCGTGGGTTTCTGTTACTGTTCCGCTGAGGGTTACCTTTCTTGTACTTCCAGCATTTGTTGCTGCATTTACATACTGTGGTGCATCTGCTTCTACTACCGGTGCTGCCATATCTACATGGAACTCCTGGCTTGATGGAGCACTCATGTTGCCAGCTCCGTCAAGTGCGTACATGTAAATATTGTACTTTCCTTCTGCTATCGCTTCGGTTCCTTCCTTTATGTCGCGGTAGAATGACCAGCTCTTTCCTGCTGTTACCGTTTTCCAGCCTGCACCTGTCCATGAGCTTTCTGTAAGGCGTTCTGTAGCTTCCGGTACACTTGGTGCTGCTTCATCCTTATCTTTTATCTGATAGTAGATTTTCATCACGCTGTTCTGCTCGGTTACGCTTCCCTTGAACTGGTATGATGTGCTGTCGATTGCTTCCCGGCCCATCTTTGCATCTGTTCCGCTTCCAGGATTACTGATGATTACTACCGGTGCCGTCGTATCTACTTTTGTCTCGAATGTATCTGTCTTTTCGTTTCCGGCATTATCCTTTACTGTAATTACGTACTGATACTGGCCTTCTTCCTGGTCTCCAAGAGGTATATTCTTTGTCCATGCTGTTCCGCTTCCGATGCTTACTCCGTCACTGCCTGATGCATCTGTTGCCGTCCACTCGTCTGCGTCACTTTCGCGGTGTAATTCCTTTATCGTTACGTCTGCTATTCCTGATCCTGTTTCCGGTGCTCCTGAATCTGTTGAGGTTCCGCTCA
>JAGCWY010000083.1 GCA_017961625.1 Ruminococcus sp.
AGGCTCTGACAAGACTGTAGCTATTGATTATACTATTCCTTCAAATGCAGGCGCTAACATCAAGGCTATGGTTTGGTGGCCTCACGACGACGATGTTACTATCGAAAAGATAGTTCTCCACAAGAGTGGTTCAGGCAGCAGTAACAATACAACAACTACCACAACAACTACTACAACAACCACAACTACTACAACCACACCAACTACCACTACTACAACTACTACAACTACTACAACTACTTCCACACAGCCTAAGGCTTCAATGCTGGGTGACTCTAACTGCGACGGAACTGTTGACCTCGCAGACGCAGTTCTCATCATGCAGGCTCTTGCAAACCCTGACAAGTACGGTGTGAATGGTACTTCAAACCTCCACATCACAGAGCAGGGCTGGATTAACGCTGACGTTCACCAGAAGGGCAACGGCGTTTCCACTAACGACGCTCTCGCTATCCAGATGAAGCTTCTCGGCAATATCAGCGGATTCCCGATTGACGTTATTTGATGACATTCAAAAGCAGCTCCCTGAGGAGCTGCTTTTTTTGTTCCTTTTTTCATAAACTTGTATGATTTCAACAATTTTACACGCTTTTTTTATTCTGCTTTTTCGAATTAAACTCTTGCAAAACCGTCCCAACTGTGATATAATATTAAAGCTAATTGAAATATTTCGGCTTATGCCGTAAATCATACTTAATTATTCGGAGGTAATCTTTTATGTCAACTTTAGAGATCATCGGCGGTGTAGCAATACTCGTCATCAGCCTTATCGTTATTATCCTTTGCCTTTCACAGGAGCAGAAGTCACAGGACAGCATGACTGCAGCACTTACAGGCGCAAGCGCAGATTCTTTTTACGGTAAGAACGAGGGCAGGACTAAAGAGGCCATACTTGCAAAGATCACAAGAACTCTTTCAATACTCCTTTTTGTGGCTGTTCTTGCAGTAAACATCATACCGATCTTCAAGAAGTAAAAAAACTGCCCTGTGACCGCGGTCATGGGGCTTTACTTTTATTGCCGAAACTAAGGAGAATGAAATGGCAGAAAAACCAAAAAAGAAACAATCGGAGAAAAAACGCAGCTCGGCGGCTACAGTTGAAAGCTACAGAAACAAGATAGTCACCTTCCTAAAAGCCTATGGAAAAAAGTCTATGCCCTTAAGCGAGCTTGAATCGAAGTGCAGAACAAAAAAAGCAGGCAGGGAGAACTTCGCTGCAGCCTTTTCCGAGCTCCGTACAGAAGGCGTTGTAATGATGAAAAAGGGCATGAAAGCCGCTCTCTGCTCACGCATAAATGTGTATCCGGGCACAGTTACAAGGCTCAGCCGCACCTTCGGCTTCGCAGTCACTGACGACGGCACAGAGTACTTCATACCCGGAAAATGTATGCTTGGTGCAATGCCCAACGACAGGGTACTCATATCCCCTATTGCCTCACGTTCTGGAGAGCCGGAGGGAGAGATACTTGATATACTTGAATTCGGTAGCTCTCAGCTCACCGGAAAGATAGAGTATGAAGATGGCAGACCCTACCTCGTTCCCGATACCGCTTCACGGAATCATATAATAATAGTCCGGGATGAAAGTATACCCTTTGAAAACGGCGACAAGGTCCTTGCAGAGATAGTCTACCGCGGCAGGCGCCATGCTGAGCACAAGGTAAAGATATCTCTGGTTTTCGGCAGCTCGGAGTATGCAGCTTCCTCAGCTGCTTCAATACTCGTAGTACACGGCGCTCCCACAGCCTTCCCGGAAGAGGTGCTGAAAGAAGCACGGAAGATATCTGAGGGAGGAGTACAGGAGTACTCAGTCAACAACCGCGAGGATCTACGCGATATGACAATATTCACCATTGACAGCGCAGAGTCCAAGGATCTCGACGACGCTGTATCACTGCAAAAAACGCGTAAGGGCTACTGCCTCGGCGTGCATATCGCCGACGTTTCCCACTATGTCAAAGGCAACAGCGCCTTAGACAAGGAGGCTCTTCTCCGCGGTACTAGCATATACTACGCGGATAAGGTGATACCCATGCTCCCTCAGGAGTTGTCAAACGGTATCTGCTCCCTCAATCCCAATGAGGACAGGCTCACACTCTCTGCTTTCATGGAGCTTGACAAGGAGGGCGCTATGCTCTCCTACCGCTTCTGCAAAAGCGTGATACGCTCCCGTGTAAAGGGCGTATATTCTGAAATAAACCATATCCTCGACGGCAGTGAAAACGACGATATTGCTCAGAAGTACAAGGAAGTACGCAGCAGTATAATGCTTATGAACGAGCTTGCGGACAAACTCATAGCAAGGAAGAAGCTCCGTAGCGCTCCGGAGATAGAGACTACGGAGAGTAAGCTGCTCATAGGCGAAGACGGTATATGCTACGACGTCATGCCCCGTGAGCGCGGAAAGTCCGAGCGTATAATAGAGGAGTTCATGCTCACCGCAAACGAAGCCGCCGCAAAGCTCGCCAAAGAGAAGAAAGTGCCCTTCGTTTACCGTATACACGAAGCTCCACCGGAAGCCAAAACTGAGGCGCTCCATGAGATACTGCCGAAGTACGGCTTCGAGTGCCCTCATTTTAGCGAATTCAAGCCGATACACGCGGCCAAGATACTGGAAAGCGCAAGGGGCACGGACAAGTTCGAGGCTGTTAATATGCTGGTACTGCGCTCAATGGCAAAGGCAAAATACTCCCCCGAGCCTCTCGGACATTTCGGGCTCGTCCTTGAGGATTACGCCCACTTCACCTCGCCTATACGTCGTTATCCAGACCTTGCTATACACCGGATAATAACGGATATACTTGCAGGCTACAACAGCGACTGGCTCAGCAAGCGCTATGCTGGCTTTGCCGTGAATGCCGCCGACCGCTCCTCAGCTGCGGAGATACGCGCTGTAACTATCGAGCGCGAGTGCGAAGACTGCTACAAAGCGGAGTATATGAAGGCTCATATCGGTGAGAGCTTCACCGCCAAGATATCAGGAGTGACCGAGTTCGGATTCTATGCCGAGCTACCGAATACAGTGGAGGGACTTGTACATATCAGGAGCCTTCCAGAGGGCGAGTACGACTACACCGAGCCCGTATCCCTTACCGAGAGATTTACAGGAATATCCTATACTCTCGGACAGACCGTTCAAGTGGTCTGCGCCGCCGTAAATGTAAGCGACGGCACCATTGATTTTGTTATTGACGATGACGAACAGGAGGATATATAATGAAAAGAATAGCAATAACGCTTATCGCGCTGGCTCTTGCATCAGCGTCGGTATCCTGCATGGGAGAAAAGACAGGAAAAGCTCCCTCAAAGCCGGACAGCGAAAAAACTACCTCTGTGACCGAGTCTGACACAGAGGACGCAACTACTGCTCCCGTTACTACTACGGCTGCAAGATCTACCACTACACCGCCTGTGGTAACAACTCAGCCGGACCCACTCGGCGGTGGAGCCTTTGAGTACAACTCTGACGGAGCTGTAGTATTCAAGGAGGACAGCAGCAACTCAGAGGAACGTGTTCTCATACAGGCTGCACAGGCCCTCTTTGATTCAGCCTGCCGCACAGAATGGAACTTTATAGTCGGCTGTCCCTTCAAGACTGACGACAGCTTCATTGAAACAGGAGATTTCAACTGGCGCTACTATCACATATCCGACAGCAGTATAAAGACCTTTGCAGACGTTGAAAAGGCTTATTATAAGGTATTCAGCGACCGCTATCCCAACAAGGAGCTCTCAGAGATATTCGTCGAGAGCGACGGCGGAGTATATGCCTACTGCGGCTCAAAGGGCACGGATATCTACTATACTGGCTCAAAGGTAACAGGAATAAAGTCCAGAAGCGATGACGAGATCGTTTTCACAGTGGAGAATTACTACGACGGAAGCGATTACGGCGAGGGTGCTCACACAGAGACCGATGAATTCTCAGCAGTCATCGGAAGCGACAGCGTATGGAAGGCCGGAAAATTCCAGATGCCCTACTGATAAAAACAAGCCCGAAAGTGGTTCGGTTGAACCTCTTTCGGGCTTTATTATTAAAGTTAAGAAGCTTTTTATATATTAACTTCCTGACCGCCCAGCCTGCGGAAATAATCCTCGGCGTAATCGCGGTATTCGTTTCTGAAAGCCTCGTCGTTCTCCTTGACATCGTGAAGATAAGCATGAAGATTGGTCTTTTCGTCCGTCTCGATAAGGCAGCCAGCGATATTGGAGCAGTGATCGGACACACGTTCAAGGTTAGTAAGAACGTCCTGGAAGATATATCCCAGCTCGACTGTACATTCGTCGTTCTGCAGTCTACGGATATGTCTGTTTTTGAGCTCAGTGCTGAGATTGTCCACTACCTCCTCAAGCGGCTCTACTTTATGGGCTATCTTCAAATCGTTGTTCACATAAGCGTCAAACGACTTGTTGACATTCTCGCAGATAGCGTCAGTTATTACTATTATCTCGTTTATACACTCCTCAGAGAAGCTTATGCCCTTTTCGTGCATTTCCTGAACCGATTCCACAAGATTTACCGCATGGTCGGAAATGCGCTCGAAATTTCCGACGCAGTGCATCATCTTTGATACACTTCGGCTGTCGGCTCCTGTAATACTTGCCTTTGATAATTTCACAAGATAGCTGTTAATCTTGTCCTCATATCCGTCGATGATGTCCTCATTTTCGATTATTAGGTCACAGGCTTCCTCGTCGTATCCTTTCAGAAGTTTCATTGCCTTGATTATGGTCTCCCTTGTAAGTTCAGCCATCTGATTTGTAGCCGAGATACAGGTATGAACAGCTACGGCAGGGGTTTTAAGTAGAATCTCGTCCAAACCTGTGAGAGTTCTTCTAGGATCCTTGACTTCTTCCTTACCATCCCTTACGACTATCTTTGAGAGTGCAACAAGCTGCTTTGTGAATGGCATGAACATAACTGTGGTAGCGATGTTGAATATAGTATGCATAACCGCGATGCCCACGTATCCTACAGTCTTACTCATAATACTGAGATCAGCAACGTTCTGGAGTATCATTATTATCGGCAGTAGCACGAGAGTTCCAATTATCTTTATGATGATATGTGTCCATGCAACTCTCTTTGCATCCTTGCTTACGCCCATAGTAGAAAGCAGAGCCGTAACGCAGGTACCAATATTACAACCCATTATTATGGGGAGAGACATACCCCATGTAAGTCCGCCTGTCTTTGAGAAAGCCTGTAATATACCTATAGAGCCTGCCGAGCTCTGTATGATACCGGTGAATACAGTTCCGACCACAACACCGAGCACTGGATTATGGAAGGCTGTGAGTATCCTCTGGAAATCCGGAGAATTTGCAAGAGGATCAACTGAATCCGACATTAGAGCCATACCTGTCATTAGTACTGCAAAGCCCACGAGTATACGTCCTACGTCCTTTTTCTTGTTCTTTTTTGCAAACATTATAAGGATAACTCCTGCCAGTGCTATAAGCGGTGAGAAGGATACAGGCTTCAGCAACCTAAGTATAAAGCTAACTATACCGCCCTCTCCCGAGTCCTTGATACCGTCAAGGCAGAGTATCCATGCAGTAAAGGTAGTACCGATATTTGAGCCAAAGCATACACCAACAGTTTGTTCAAGAGACATTATGCCTGAGTTTACAAAGCCTACCAGCATTACCGTCATAGCCGATGAGGACTGTATGGCGATAGTTACTCCCATACCTAGGAGTATAGCCTTAAGCTTGTTTGAAGTCATTTTTTTCAGTGCGACCTCGAGTTTGCCGCCTGTAAGCTTTTCAAGCCCTGTTGACATTACATTCATTCCGTAGAGGAAAAAGGCAAGTCCGCCGAGCAGGGTGAAAATGTTAAAAATAGAGAATTCTTCCATACTTTTCTCCTGTCTGTCTTTCTTCTTTCTTATACTTTTATTTTCCCTTCTGATTATATTATAGCATTTTGTGTCATTGAGTCAATGATTTCCTCAATAGTTTAACGTGGATTTAACATAACACTATATCCATTCGTCATATCGCATAAAAGATGCCACAGTATCCCTCAGAAAGAGATACTGTGGCATAATAAAGCTATAATTTAGCCTTACTTCTTCTTTGACTTCTTTATATTCTTTTCATCTGCTTTTTCGGCAGCTTCCTCAACAGCCTCGATAACGTCATCGAGGTCGTCATCATCATCGTCTCCGTCATCAGCTCTTGCAACCTTTTTCTTATTGTCACTCAAAATCGCTGAAATAAATGCAACAGCAAGATAAAAGGCAAATATAAGCATTTCAAAAACGATAATATATTTAAGAGCAACACTTAACGCCTGACTGATACCTGCTGACACAGATTTTGTTGCAGGAGCAAGGACAGTATAAGCATTAGCAAACTGAACGTTCTCAAAATAATCATTAGCAGTCTTTTCAGTAAGGTCAACGATATCATTAACCTTCTTATTGAGAGCTGCAAGGTCTGCTTCTGCCTTTTCAATATTAGCATTTGAGCTTGATTTGTTGGACTTGAGGGCGTCACGTCTCGACTCGTAGAACTTTATATCTTGTTTTGTCTGTGCAAGTAAAGCTTCAACGGTAGTCTTCTGCTTGAACATCGCGTCATACTGTTCTGAATGAACTGTAGACTCCACATCTGCTGTTTCACCGTACACAGTGATTTGATCCTTTATATACTTATCAATGGAAGCGTCAAGAGCCTTTACGCGCTCCTCGTACTCGTCCCTTTCACGGGTCATATTCTCTATCCTGTATTCGTAGTATGCAATAGCAACATTCTTGTTCTTTGTAACATTATTTACAGAGATATAAGATGATATCCTGTCAAGATCAATGCTGGTAACCGTCTTTATATACTCGGAAAGATCATTGAAAGTATAACCTGTCACACTAGAACGAAATGCTGTATTATCCTCCTCGTCAAGTTCGTTAAGGTAACTTCTCAATGCTCTGAGTGAATCCTTGTAAAGATCAACCTGCTGAGCATAATCATAACTGTCAGAATCAACAGCGGTAACTGCTGCCCCGAGGGGCTTGTTGAAACCGTAGAGCTGATAGAAATAATCGCTGTAACAATCAAGAAGGGTATTGAGCAGCTCAGCTCCTGTATTCTTATCAAAGCCTGCACTGCCGTAATCAAAGATGACAGTGTATTTCGTAGGATAATACTTTACATCGAGCATTTCCTGTGCTGCCGAGAGAACACCACTTGAAGCCTTGTCCATTACACTGTTGTAAACCTTGAACTTATCATAAGCGTCCTGAGGTATTATATACTGGAACCTGATGTTGGATCTTACACTTTCCAGCATTTCAAGGTCGATACCCATTTCTGTAAGAGCCATTTCTATGACCTTAGGGCTCTTAACGGTCTCTATGTCGAACTTCCCACCTTTTTTGGGATCGAGCCCCTGCTCTATTCCATCATAGGTAAAGCTTATGATAGCCTGTGCAGGATTGCTGCTTGAAAAAGTTTTCAGTGCTGACAATGAAAAAACAGCAAGACCGGCTATTATCGCCAGAACTATCCATAAAGCAAAAAATCTTTTAAGCTGCTTGAAAATAGCCGAAAAAGTTAGTATAACCTCGTTTTTATCTTCCTGATTTTTAATCGTGATATTGAGATCACGTCCATTATTCTTAGCCATTTTAACCTCCGATTATTATACATTAGTCAGTTTACGGCAGAATACGCCATAAAGATAATTATATCACTAAATGGATACAACGTCAATAGCAGGATAACTGTTCCGGGAACTGGTTTGTTTTCGCAAAACCGCACTTCCCGGTATTATATCATAATGTCCCGCCGCTGATTATGCCATATGGCCTTTTGCTCTAATAACATCAACGACTCTGTCAACACAGCTGCGACATACAGCCTCGTCCTCAGCCTCTACCATAACTCTCACAAGAGGCTCTGTACCACTCTCGCGGACAAGTATTCTTCCTGAATCGCCCAGCTCTGCTGCGACCTTGTCCACCTCTGCACGTACATCAGGGTCTGCCTGAGCAGCAGCCTTGTCCTTTACCTTAACGTTTTCAAGGACCTGAGGATATACCGTAAAGGGAGCAGCAAGCTCGCTGAGCTTCTTCTGTCTTGACATTATTACCTGCATTATCTTGAGACTGGTGAGGATACCGTCGCCTGTAGAGGCATACTTGGAGAATATGATATGTCCCGACTGTTCGCCGCCGATGCAGCAGCCGTGCTCCTTCATGTATTCATATACGTACTTGTCGCCAACAGCTGTCTTTGCGTATTCAACGCCTATCTCGTCAAAGGCTCTGTAAAGACCGAAGTTGGACATTACTGTAGTAACGACTGTATTGTTTATGAGCTTTCCACGCTCCTTCATATATCTTCCGTATATGTAAAGGATATGGTCGCCTGTGATAACATTGCCCTTTTCGTCCACGCAGAGGCATCTGTCAGCATCGCCGTCATAAGCAAAGCCTGCGTCCAGCCCCTTCTCCACTACGAATTTCTGGAGTCCCTCAATATGTGTGGAGCCTGCATTGTTGTTGATATTTATACCTGTAGGCTCAGCGTTGATAACGTAGGTCTCAGCGCCGAGAGCTTCAAATACTGATTTTGCTATATTCCATGCTGCGCCATTAGCACAGTCAAGACCTATCTTCATTCCTCTAAATGAGTACATTCCAAGGGATATAAGATAACCGAGATAGCGGTTTCTTCCTGATACGTAATCAACACTCTTGCCTATTTTCTCGCCGTGAGCAAAGGGGACCTCCTCCCACTTCTGACCAAAAGCCTCAAGCTTGCCGTCAAGGTAAGCTTCAACGAGGTCTATCACCTCGTCCTCCATTTTCTCGCCCTGACCGTTAATGAGCTTTATACCGTTGTCATAGTAAGGATTGTGGCTTGCGGAGATCATGATACCGCAGTCAAAGCTGTCAACTCTTGATATATATGCGACAGATGGCGTAGTAGTAACGTGGAGAAGGTATGCGTCCGCACCGGAAGCGGTAAGACCGCCTACCAGCGAGTATTCGAACATATAGCTCGAACGGCGTGTATCCTTTCCTATAACTATACGCGCAGCGCCGTCGTCACCGTTTCTTCTTTTGAGTTCCCCGTAGTACCAGCCCAGAAAACGTCCTACTCTGTAGGCGTGATCTGCTGTAAGGTTTTCGTTTGCTGTTCCTCTGAATCCATCAGTTCCGAAATATTTTCCCACTTTATTAAATCTCCTTATAACCAGTTTTTATACTGAAAGTCCTTCCTCGGACCAACAGTGATTTAATTATAGCACTTTGTACAACAAACGTCAATGCTTTTCGTGAAATTGTTCTTAATTAATATTAATTAATGTATATAGTGACATAAAAAATACTTCCCCTATATTATACGTATCATACAGTCAAAACTCTCAGGTATTTCCAAAAATTTTCACGTATTTAAAAATTTTCCTTCCGAGGAGCAATTTTCTATTGCAAAAGATAAATATTTGTAGTATAATAAAAAATAGTATAAAATCGGGTATTATGGCTAAATGCGCCCGAATCAAAAGGAGGAACAAAATTGGCTAAGTCAAAAGCTACGGGCACAAAGTCCAAGAACAGTGCTGCCCGCAACAAGATCGGCAGTACCAAGCCAGCCGTTACAGCCGCAGACATCATAGCCGAGAAGAACGGCAGAAAAATGAAGCCCTATGTGTATATCGCTTCATTCCTGATACCATTTCTTCTGACATTCGTGTCATACATTGGTTTTGATGTTTATCCATTTGGCGAACGCTCGGTCCTGACTCTTGACCTCAACGGTCAGTATATTTACTACTTTGAAGCACTAAGAGATGCATTCTGGGGTGACGGAAGCATTTTCTACAGCTGGAGCAGAAACCTTTCCGGAGGCTTCATGGGTATCATAGGATACTATCTTGCCAGCCCATTTACCCTTATAGTTATGCTGCTTCCGAGAAAGATGATACTCGAAAGCGTAATGATAATGCAGATGACAAAGGTCGGTACAGCAGGTCTCACCTTCTGTGTATACGCGCAGAAGTCCAAGAAGCTGAGACCGCTCCAGTCTGTCATGTTCTCCACTATGTATGCTATGATGGCTTACGTCGTTATCCAGCTCATAGACCCCATGTGGATCGACGGGCCAGTATTTCTTCCGCTGATAATACTTGGTGTGGAATACCTTGTAGATGACGGACGGAAGATAAACTACATCATACCCACAGCGCTGATGTTCATCGCCAACTTCTATATCGGCTACATGATAGCCTTTTTCATTGCCCTTTACTTCTTCTACTATGTATTCTTCGGAACAAACAGGAAGTTCAAGGACATAACTGAATATTTCAAGGTATTCGTAAGAATGGGCATATCCACGGCGGTAGTCCTGATGTGCAGCCTTATAATGATACTGCCAGTATACAACGCTCTTGCACTGGGTAAGTTCGACTTCTCACAGCCCGACTACAGCTACAAGGCAATGTTCAATCCCCTCGAACTGATACCGTGTCTGCTGCCAAACCAGTACTACTCCGTAAACGTTGACGAGGGCACACGCTACTATGGACGTCCTGAGATATACTGCGGCGTGCTCACCTTCGTGCTTATACCTCTGTTCTTCATGAACAAGAAGATAAAGGTAAACAAGAAGATCGGCTACGGTCTCCTTTCCTTCGTACTCCTTTTCAGTATGTACGTAAAGCCCATAAACATGATGTGGCACGGTGGTCAGGATCCTAACTGGCTCCCCTACAGATATTCCTTCCTGCTCTCATTTGTATTCGTATCAATGGCAGCGGATATCTTCTCACACCTTGAGGGCTATAAGCTGTCCGCACTCAGTACGGGCATATCGGCGTCTGTCATCGGTATACTGACACTGTTATTCTGTGCAATGATGAAGAAATTCAACTACAGTCAGGAAAAATACCCTTATGTAGCTATCCTGCCCTACAAGGACAAGATGAACCGCGGCTCGGATTCGTGGGAAGAGCTCTGGCTCGGAACTATTGCATTCGGACTTATACTCGGCGCGATATACCTTATAGGCGTTTACTGGTACAGCCATTCCAAGACCTCAAAGGCAAGGAACGCCATAACTGTGGCAATGGCTTGTCTCATATTCTTTGAAACAGGCTACAACTGCTATGACTCCTTCAGAAAGATATTCAAGGAAGTCGGAAACTCCGACCGCAGCACATACACAGATATAATGACAGCTCCCAACGTCGTAAAGGAGCTTGAAAAGCGCGACGGAGGCTTCTACCGCGCGGAAAAGACCTTCAACCGAATGGTAAACGACGATCTCGCCTACGGTCTTAAAGGTATATCTCACTCCAGCTCGGTAATGAACTCAAGAGCTATCACCTTCATAGAAACAATGGGTTACTTCACTCAGAGCTTCGAGTCCAAGTACGAGGGCTGTAACCCTGTTGCAGATTCGATACTCGGCATAAAGTACGTCCTTGACGACAAGAACAGACGTCCCACTGGAAGTGAGATGCTCGATTCCTCTTATAAATACTTCTTCTCAGCCGAGTACAAAAAGGATCACGACGTACCTGCTTCTATGGATATCTACGAGAATCCCAACGCACTCGGCATCGGATATATGGCAAATGCAGATATCCTCAAACTCACCGCACTCGGTAACGACAATCCCTTCAATAGTCTAAACAACTTCCTCAGCGCTATGGCAGGAAGCACAACAGACTTTGCAAACCTCACACCGAGACAGTACTACGTTCCGTTTGACTATACCGTAAAGTACGACGATACAAAGGTATACCTCCACGACTACAACAACAATGGCACTATCCATGACTGCTACGAAGCCTTTGCAGGCGTTGACGACGCAGTTGTAAACGTTGACGTTACTGTTCCCAAGTCCGGAAACATCTATATGCACCTCGGCTCGGAAATGAGAAAGCAGGTCAACGTATGGGTCGGCGTAAAGGACAGCGACGGCATATATAAGGGACAGAAGTCCGGAACCACCAACTATGATGGCTATGGCACCTACTTCAATACCAATTCATCGCCTATCGTAAGAATGGGTCCATTCGAAGAGGGAGACGAGGTCGAGATCAGACTTACCATACCGCCTACAGGCGATCACGGTCGGTATACCGGAAGCAACGAATATATGATGGTAAGAAAGAACGCTGGTTTCAACTTCTACTACCTCGACGAGGAAGCATTTAAAGAAGACATCGCGAAGCTTCAGGACAACTCCTGGAACCTCGATATGAGCAAGACCAACGACAGATACCTTATAGGCGATGTTGACGCATCAGACGGTGAAATACTCATGACCTCGATTCCCTACGAGCCTGGCTGGGAGGTAAAGATCGACGGAAAGACAGTACAGAGCCAGATACTCGAGGAAAAGAACGAAGAAACCGGAAAGGTGACACTCCGCAATGACAGTGGTGCAGAAGGCGCAGTCATCGTACTCGGCACTCTCATGGGAATCCGCGTTCCCGCAGGACACCACACCGTATCAATGAAGTATACTCCTCCCGGCTTCAACATTGGAGTATTAACGCTTATACTCGGTATAATCCTTCTTGTGCTCTTCTATATGTACGACAGGAAGCACAATAAGGTCATCGCAGACAAAAAGAAAACAAAAGAGCTCATAAAGAGCGGCGAGGCTGACAAGATAGCCAAGGAAGCCGAAAAGGTAAATGATACCACCAACAAAAAGGTGGAGATAATCAAGTCCAAGGGCGCTGTCGCCGAGGAGCCTCTCAAAAAAGCTAAGGATTCTGCCGAGGAAGCAGAAGAGGAAGCCGAAGAACTCGTGAGCGAGGCAATCGATAAGGCTGAGGACGCTGTCGATAAGGCAGCAGATATAGCCGAAGACATCAAGAAAAAGGCAGAAGAAGCCGCTGAGACTGTTGTGGAATCAACAGAAAGCGCAGTCGAAAGCGTTCTTGAAGAAGCCAAAAAGAAGAAAAAGTAAGCTCTTCAGCCCCTGCAATTGCAGGGGCTTTTTTACCCTATCGTTTTTCGGTATCCAATCGAGAACCTATGCAGGCATCGCCCCTACAGGCTGAGCCATAAAAAAAGGTGCATAAAAAATAACAAAATGAAGAACCTAATTATTAACATATTATTTCTGAAACAATTTTTTTATTCTAAATCGTAACACTTTAAGCTAATTAAAGCAAATATTATAAAATAATAACACAAAAGAAACATAACCGCCCGTTTTACGCCGATTTAATTGGCATTTGTACTAATTATCCTACCAATATTTCTATGCAACATTTGTTGCATTTTGCACAAACCATATTGACATTTTTCTACAAATATGCTAAACTAAAAGTGTCAAAAGCTTTATGGCCTCTGCACTGGACCATAAAGATCAAAACCTAAACTAACAATATTTTAGGGAGGAAAATATCATGTTCAATCAAACAAAAAATGTGAAGCGTATCGTGAGCATATCTGCTGCTGCAGTTTGCATGATCGCATCGCTCCACATTGCTCCGCTCGATGACTATGTTGCTGTTGCAGCGGACAAAACAATGACAGCTTTTGAGATAACAGAAAATATGAAGATTGGCTGGAACCTCGGTAATACCCTTGATGCAACTATCAAGGAAAAGGACGGTACTTATCCGCACTGCGGAACCGAGACCGAGGAAGCATGGGGCTGCCCCAAGGCAAATCAGACCCTGTTTGATGCGCTTAAGGCAAAGGGCTTCAATACAGTCCGTATCCCTACAACATGGTTCCAGCACCTTGATTCCAATGACAATATCGACCAGGATTGGCTTGCCCGTGTAAAGGAAGTTGTTGATTACGGTATCAAAAACGATATGTACATAATCCTCAACGTTCACCATGAGGAATGGATCAACAGAAAAGACCTTGTTAATGCTTACGACGTAATCAAGCCCAGACTTCTCAAGATATGGAGCCAGGTTGCAGAAGAGTTCAAGGACTATGATCAGCACCTTATCTTCGAATGTATGAACGAGCCCCGTGCCGTTGGTACAGACTGGGAGT
Organism: Ruminococcus sp.; assembly: GCA_017961625.1. Lineage (GTDB taxonomy): Bacteria > Bacillota > Clostridia > Oscillospirales > Ruminococcaceae > Ruminococcus. The sequence continues at coordinate 13,989 of JAGCWY010000083.1, forward strand.
GGTGGGCAGCAGAGGCTGTTCCAGAGTGCGACGTTATCAACAAGCTCGAGCACGACTTTGTGGACCTTATCAGAAGCACTGACGGCCCTTACGCAAAGACCCGTCTCCTTATGCTCCCCGGCTACTGCGCAAGCGCAGAACAGACCTTCCTGAAGGCTATAGACCTTCCCGACGATGACTATCTTGCAGTTTCGGTACATGCTTATACACCCTATGACTTTACTATGAATACAAAGGTTGCAGATCACTCCGTATTCACAGGAGCTTATGCACAGAACCTTTCCGATACTCTCCAGGGTATGCGTGACATTTTCCTTGATAAGGACGTTCCTGTTGTCATCGGCGAGATGGGCACATCAAACTTCGATAATACAGAGGCTCGCTTAGACTGGACAAACCTTTACTTCACAACCGCAAAGAAATACGGTATCCCCTGCTGTCTCTGGGACAATAATATAGTTTCAAATCCCAAGGATCCTGGTGAGTGCCACGGCTATATCGACCGTGAGTCAGGACAGTGGCACGAGGCAAGCCTTCCTATCATCAACAAGATGATGGAGATCATGAGCGATGATTCCATAAAGTGGGGCAGCGAAAGAAAGATACCTTCATACACACATCAGGACCTCTCGTCAGGTACTGTATTCAGAGATAAAGCCGTAGAGATCGACGCTTCCAAGTCAAAGACCTACGAGAACACAACTCCCGGTCAGGAGATCTCATGGGCAGAGCTTGAGGGCAAGGAAGTTGCTATCAAGTACACAGGCACAACTCCATTGCTCGCATTCTCAGACGCAAGCTATGGCAACTGGACAGAATTCAAGCCCTATGTAGTTGACGAAGCAAATGGCATTGCTTACTACCTCGTAAGCAAGCAGCTCCCTGCAGCATGGGACAACCTCTCAACAGTTAACCACATGCAGGCAAGAACAGACAAGGTAACAACTATCGAAAAGATCGTTATCCTTGACGCTCCCGAGGTAGAAATCGAAGTTGAAGTAGACAAGACCAAGAAGTACAAGATTGACTTTGCAAACGCTCAGGCAGACGACAATCTTATCCTTATATTCAAGGGTGAGCCCAACACAATAACCAACGGTTGCGTAGGCTTCAACGGCGACGGCTGGGAGCAGGTAGAGTGGAAGGGTACAACTGACGCTAACGGCGACCTCATTGTAAAGATCCCCGTAAGCAAGTTCCCCGCAGGTCTTACTTCTGCTGAATGCCAGATTTGGTATCAGCCCGAGCTTGTAGATATGTTAGATTACAACTTCGGCGCTGAGGAAACAACAACAACAAC
>JAGCWY010000084.1 GCA_017961625.1 Ruminococcus sp.
CATTTTTTCTTCGTGCTTGTTCGTTATACCCTGTTTATGGGGAATTTGAGAAGTTTTCAACAATTAACATGAAAAACACAGTTGCCCCTTCAAATTTTTCTTGAAGAGGCAACTGTGTTGTTTTGGTGGGCTGTTTTTTTATAGCCCCTGTTTTTTTTATTTATAAGGAGTGTAAAAATGAAGATTATCAGTTATCTGTTTCTGATCTGTGCTTTTTGGAGGTCGTTTCCTCTTCGTCGCTGCTATCGTCTTCGTCTTTCTCAGATTTACTGTTTTTCTTTGCCTTTTCCGGTTCCTTTTCTTCAAGGGTTACCTCTACTGTCTTTTCTTCACCGTTTCTGACAAGTATTACCTCTACCTTGTCACCTGCGGATAAAGCGTTAAGCTCAGCGATTAGGTCAGAGTCTGACTTTATAGTCTGACCGTTGAAGGAAACGATTATATCATTTTCCTTTATGCCAGCATTTTCAGCAGCACTGCCTTCATTGACAGTTGCTACAAATACACCTACAGGGAGATTGTACATTTTTGATGCGGTTTCCGTAACATTGCGGCAGGTTATACCGAGCTGAGCCTTTCCTGTAACATAGCCGAATTTCATAAGATCATCAATGATACTTGCTGTTGTGTTTGAAGGGATAGCAAAGCCGATACCTTCTATAGAAGCTTCAGACGAACCGTAAGATGATGACATCTTTGAAGAATTGATACCGATTACCTGACCGTACTTATTGATAAGCGGACCGCCGGAGTTTCCGGAGTTTATAGCTGCATCGGTTTGAATAAGGTTCATTGCCTTGTTATTTATTGTGATGTGACGACCGAGACCTGAGATCATACCGCCGGTAACTGTGTCCATAAGGTCAAAGCCGAGAGGATTTCCTATAGCGATAACGGATTCGCCGAGTTTTAACTCGTCGCTGTTGCCGAATTCAGCAGCAGTAAGACCTGTTTCGTCTATCTTTAATACTGCAAGATCACAGTCAACGTCATATCCAATTACCTCAGCATCGTAGGATTTTTCATTATCAAGGAGGACAGAAACACTTGAAGCCTCGTATGCGCCGTATTCGTTGTCATAGATCACGTGGGCGTTTGTTACGATATATCCGTTTTCAGATATGATAACACCTGTGCCAGTGCCTTTGTATTCTTTCTCGGAAGTACCGCTACTTCCGCTTCTGCCGTTGCCGTAGCCGAAATCAAATCCACCGAAGTCAAAACCATCGAAGCCGAAGTCAGAGAAAGGATTTATTGACTGCTGTACTTCCATAGTGAATGTGGACTCAACGCCTACTACAGAGGGAAGTACCTTTTCTACGATTTCCTCGGTGGAGAGTGTACTGCCGCCTATCGCCTCAGGCTTGATTATGCTTACTGCCTGAGATGCAAGAGAGTCTCTTTTGCTCTCCTTTGTTGTTGTCTCGGTTTCATCCTCAGTCTCTTCTGCTACAGAAGTGCTGCGGAGAGAGTTCTCGCGTGAGAAAATACGGTAGCCCTCGATGGAGCCTGCCGAAACTATACCCATTGCGACTACGAATGCGGCTATCTTCAGGAAGGAGTGCTTCTTTTCTTTCTTGGGCGCCTGCTGACTGTCAGTGCTGAAGCCATTATATCCCTCAATATTTTTATTCTCATCGTTGTTATTGAAATTGTAATTGTACTCACCCATAATAATCACTTTCCTTTTCGATTATTTTTTCTGAGGTTCTCCCTCAGCCTGTGATTATATTATATTCGGCCTTTGTGATACTAATTTGCGGTATTTGTATAGCTTTTGAGAAGTTTTTGTGTATTTTTTTTCACATTTCTTCGCCCAATGTGAAAAATGTGAAATCCTGATAACAGACTAAATGGCGATATATCATGCTTTGCATCATTTCAGCTCCGCCGTGGGAAGTAGTTTGCGGAAATATTCTCAAGCACTAGCTTTTCACATTTCTCACATATTCATAGCTCTGGCTGATGGAACTTTATTATATCGTCTGTTTCGGGTCATAATTGTGCCCTGTCCTAAGTTGAAAAACAAGTGACTGCAAGTTTTTCTCCGTGTGGCTTGCTATTTTCGGTAATATATGGTATAATAAAAAATATTATTATATAAGGAAAGGAAATTTATGGACAGTTCAGATATATGGAAGATAGTTCTCGTCATTGCTATGATGATATTTTCAGCGCTCTTTTCGGGCACTGAGACCGCTTTTTCCAGTGTAAACAAGCTCCGCCTCAAAAACTATGAGGCTCAGGGCAGCAAAAAGGCTAAAAAGGCTCTGAAGCTCGCTAACCGTTTCGACGAGGTGCTGACGGCTGTGCTTATCGGTAATAATATCGTAAATATCGCCACATCTTCAGTGAGCACTCTTGTGTTCATAAAGTTGGTTGGAAGTAAAGGACCAGCTGTTTCTACGATAGTCATCACTGTGCTTGTGTTGGTATTCTGCGAAGTGCTGCCAAAGTCCTACGCCAAGAAGAACGCTGAGAAGCTTGCACTTGCATTTGCAACACCGCTGACATTTCTTGTTACGGTGTTCAAGCCCTTTGTGTGGCTGCTCAACAAGCTTTCATCGGCTATATCCAAGGGTGATAAATCTCCAAGCGTTACCGAGGATGAGCTTAAGTATATGATTGACGAGATCGAGGAGCAGGGTGTTATCGAGGAGCAGGAGAGTGAGCTGGTAAAGAGCGCTCTTGAATTTGATGAGATAACAGTAAATGAGATACTTATCCCGAGAGTCAAGGTCATAGGCGTTGAGCTAGGCTCCACTATTGACGAGATTAAGGAGCTTTTCAGCCGTGAGATGTACTCACGTCTACCTGTGTATGAGAAGAGTCTTGATGATATCAAGGGTATAATTACTAACAAGGCGTTCTTTAAGATGCTTATTGAGGGGGGCGGCGATATCGCTCCTATTATACAAGAGGTACCACATATTGCCGATACCAAGCTTATAAGCGAGGCTATGCGCGATATGCAGCGTTCAAAGGTACACCTTGCAGTAGTTATAGACCAGTACGGTGGAACAAAGGGCATAGTTACCCTTGAGGACATAATCGAGGAGCTTGTGGGCGAGATATATGACGAGGACGATGAGATAGAGACCAATATAATGATGCTTGCTCCCGACAAATACGAGGTCGCAGGTGATATGAGCATAAGCGATATGCTGGATATGCTCGACCTTGACGAAAATATGATCACCACGGATTATACCTCTGTAGGAGGCTGGGTGACCGATGTTATGGAACATATCCCCGAGGCAGGCGAAACTGCCGAGAGCAGTATCTTCCGTATCACAGTCGCTGAGGTCAACGAACAGACTGTGGAAAAGGTAATAATTGAGGTTCTCCCTGTTGATGACAATGAGGAAGAGGACGAGGATGAGGAATAAAAAAAGGGACTGTACAAAACATGTCCCTTTTTTATTTATTCTACTGTTCCTTCGCTTCTGCCAATAGTGAGGACAAAGCCTTTATTTATCGGCATAATACCGTTGGGATCTACAGTTTTTACAGTATTATCGGGAAGCGTTACGTTCCATGTCTGCTGAGTGAGATTACGGAGAGCGTGTTTGCTAGGGTCCTTCTTATTGCGGACCACCTCGCCGATTATCTTGTGGAAGTCTCCTTCGGTATCGCTTGCCATGCCTTCGTACAACTTGGCTCCTCCGAATGCAGGGAGCTCAAAGCGCTTGAACTTTATGCTCTCAGTACAGGTAAGTTGACCGCCGCAGTACATACAGCTTACAGAGTATTTGGGAGTGATGAATGTCTCCTTGCCGCAGTGAGGGCAGGGAACTGTCTCGCTCCTTAGTTTTACAAAGGCGTCAAGCCATGTCATTTCGATAACACGGTCGTAAGGCGGCTTTACCGAACTCTTGCCGAAGGACTGTATAAACAGGTCACGTATATAATCAGGGTATATCTTCCAGAAACGGAGAGTATTTGTATTCAGCTGGTTGTTTGCAGCGTTGCGGTCGTCTTCTGGGTCGAGAACGAATACTGGGTCAGAGCCGTAGAACTTCTTTTCAAGCTCCGGCGTCATACATGGTGGGGTGGAGTATTTACCCTCCAGCGGGTGCTCGATAAAGAGCATACGAAAGAGTATAACCGCCAGTGAGAAGCGGTCGGAGCGCTTGTCGGGATGGCCGCCAAGAACTACTTCGGGAGCCATATAGCGCTGTTTACCGGCAATACCGAAGTTCACGCCTCTTTCGGATACGTTGTCGTTATCACAGATAAGCACATCGCCGTTCTTCGGGTCTATGAAGAAGTTTCCATTATTGAGATCCTGATAGCTATAGCCGTCGTTATGTAGGGCGCGGAATCCTTCTATTATATTTATTGCAGCGTTGCAGCGTGCGGTTATATTTGCGAAGCTAGCCTTCATACGTCGCGTTTTAGGATCCCACAGCAGAAAGCGTGTCAGCTCCTCATAGCCTGAGGGACGGAGGGGCATTATATATCCGAATGAGCCGTCTATCCAGTTGGAGAGCTCCTCAGGCCATAGGAAAGCCTTTGTGGGAGCGCCTTTCTTTATGTTTGCTTTCAGGTTCTCGTAGAATTCCTGAGGGTTCTTCATTTTTTCGACTGTGGACTTGTGGTACCATTTGAGAGCCATTTGCTTGCCGTTACACTCTACTCTGTATACGTTTCCCTGACCGCCGCCGCCGAGGAATTCAAGGATAGTGAAAGATGAATTATATACTGTTTTGCCTGTGAAGCCAACTTTGAGTTCTGCCATGATATGCTCCTTTCGCTTTTAAGATCAAATGTTTGAAAATTCTTCGTTCTGCGGTTTTTTGTTTGAAGTAGTGGTATCTGTAGCCACGGTTGTGTTCTCGGACTGTGAACTGCTCTCTGACGGGGTAGTCGCTGGAGCTGCGCTGACAGCTACGGTATTCTGACAGAGCCAGTCGCACCAGTCGGAATAGTACATTGCCAGAACGTGCAAACCGTCGCTTGTGATATCTGCCTGAAGAGCGCCGTTTTCGTCGTCGAATATTGGGTTTACATCTATATAGTATACCCTGCTGTTGTCAGCCATTTCCTGAAGATTGCCGTTGAGAGTGTTTATCCTATCATTGTTTATTACTGAATCTTCCTTGTATGAAGCAACATGGAGATTTGCCTGTAAATAGATGATAGCGTTTGGCTGTGCCTCCTTGATGCCATCGATGAAACGTCTGTATTTTGCGGTGGTACCTTCGATATCGTTTCCTATTTCATTTACGCCGAGCATCACGTATATCTTGGCGTATTGCTTCTTGCGAAGCTTGTCCCACGCCGTCATATCGTCTACAGTTGACTCATCTATGCGTGATACCATAAGACCCTTGTCACAAAAATAATCCGCGTTTTTCAGTGTGCCGTAGAGCTTTATGCCGACTGTACGCGAGTCACCGATGAACAGAGCGTCGTCGAAATACTCCATGCCGCTATTTACAAAAATGTTCTGCGAAGTAATGGGCTCCGTAGTCTGTTCCGTGGTAGCTATTTCACCTTCTGAGGTAGGTTGCACATCTGTAGCTCCCTGCTGAGGGGCAGTAGCTTCGGAAGGCTGAGTTGCAGCAATAGACTCCTTGGCCGCTGTCTTCTGCTTTTTTATCTCGCTGTTGTTCCATATCTGTTTATATATGAAGGGTGAAGCGACAAAGCAGGTGATAAGAAGTATTACTGTATATATGCATTGTTTTAACTTGCTCAATTTTTTCTCTCCTTAAAATCTGAAATACATGAAGGGATCGTCAAGTCCCTTGTACATGCAGTAAACGGAAGCCCAGAATACTGCAAGCAGAGCTATGACAGTGATAAAGGAATTCTTTATTTTCTTGTATAGTGCTTCCGGCAGCCTTGTTGAGAATATCAGTGCCGCTGCGAAGTATTTCCAGTAATCCTTCCAGTATTCTTTATAATCTCCCTCCATTACCGCGTAGGTCTTCTGCGGAAGGAATGGAAGAAGTCTCTTAAAGTATATACCCAGCTCATGAAAGTCTGTTATTGCAAATATCAGCCATGTAAGCGGTATGATAAGTAGCATATACGCATGTCCGAGAGGCTTTATTTTATTGAGAGTTTTGCCTGTCCAGAACTTTTCGCTCATTATTATAAGGAACAGGACCATTCCCCATAGGACGAAATTCCAGCTAGCTCCGTGCCATAGGCCGGTGAACAGCCATACTATGAAAGTATTGAACACCATTCGCTTGCTGCCCTTGCGGTTTCCACCGAGGGGAATATATATGTAGTCCCTAAACCATGAGCCTAGAGTAATATGCCAGCGCCTCCAGAACTCCGTCATTGTCAGCGACATATAAGGGTGGTCAAAGTTCTTGGGAATATTGAAGCCCATTACTCTTCCGAGACCTATCGCCATGAGGGAGTAGCCGCAGAAATCGAAGTAAAGCTGGAAAGAGTAGGCGAAAATTCCGAGCCACGCAAGACGTGAGGATACGCTTTGATAGCCTATCATGGCGATATCGCTCCACAGTCCGCCTATCTGATTGGCAATGAGCACCTTATAGCCGAGACCTATAGTGAAGGTCTTAAGACCGTCTTCAACTCTGTGTATCGCATGGGAGCGGCTTTTGAGCTCCTTTGCAACGTGATCGTAGGTCACTATGGGACCTGCTATGAGCTGAGGAAACATGGTTATATAAGCTCCATAGTTTATCAGGTTCTTTTCGGCTTTAGCCTTGCCTCTGAAAACGTCTATTATATATGAGACGTTCTGGAAGGTGTAGAAACTGATACCTATGGGGAGTATGATATCCTTTACAGTAAAGCTCTGGTGGAAGAAATGATTGATATTCTCAGTGCCGAAGGTCCAGTACTTGAAGAATATTAGCCACCAGAAGTTGAAGAGTATACCAAATGTCAACCACAGCTTTTTTGTATATCTGCTGTGCTCTATAAACTGTCCGACGATGAAGTTGAGTAAGACAGTGAGCAGGAAGAGCAGAATGTAGACAGGTTTTTTTACGCCGAAACTATAGAAAACAACGCTTCCGGTGAAAAGTACGAAATTCTTGTACTCTTTACGTACAGCCGCGTAAGCTATCATAAAAACAGGCAGGAATATAAAGATAAATTCCAAGCTGCTGAATACCAAATATATCACCCTTTAGTTAATTCATTTGTTAGAGCTCATGCTGATTTATGTGCCTGCATAATCAGCGGAAAATAGCATTATAAAAACTCATACATTATTATTTTACACGTTTGTCAATTAAATGTCAATACCTTTGAGATAATGTGGCAATTTGTAACAAATCGCCGCTTACAAGTTATCAGTTATTAGTTATTAGTGATTAGTAGGGACAGCTCCATCGGTGACCCAAGTCATTTGCCGTTAACTTGTAAGGGCGTCGTATCATACCAACGTGTTTTATGGAATAAATAACATGAAGTTTTTTGTGAATTATAAATCACATGACTACACATAAGCCACAAAAAACAAACCTCAGCAGAAATGCTGAGGTTTGTTTTATATTTACGGGCAAATAATATCCCAACATGAGCCGCTATCCTATGTTAGCTTTGCTGACATTATCATATATTACTTGGTAGTCACAGTACAAATACGCTAATGGCTAATATTTCGATTCAAATAATTACGCATTATAAATTGCACATTATCACTCAATCCCTGCCTGCTGTTTAGCTGCTGTAAGGGTGTTCTTCATCAGCATAGCGATAGTCATGGGACCAACACCGCCGGGTACGGGAGTAATGAATGAAGCTTTCTTCTCTGCTGACTCGAACTCAACGTCGCCACAAAGCTTGCCGTTATCAAGGCGATTCATACCCACGTCAATAACAACAGCGCCTTCTTTTATCATGTCGCCGGTAACAAAGTTAGCGCGTCCGATAGCAACTACAAGGATATCAGCACCGAGGCATACTTCCTTGAGATTCTTCGTCTTGGAGTGGCAGATAGTGACTGTTCCGTTCTTCTGTAGGAGTAGCATTGCCTGGGGCTTGCCAACGATATTGCTTCTGCCGATAACTACGCACTGCTTGCCAGTGATATCTGTTCCCGTGCTTTCGATAAGGCGCATAACGCCAGCAGGAGTGCAGGGGAGGAAGGAATAATCGCCAATCATTATCTTTCCAACGTTTATGGGGTGGAAAGCGTCAACATCCTTTTCGGGTGAGATAGCGTTGATTATAGCCTTCTCGTCGATATGCTTGGGGAGTGGAAGCTGTACCAGTATGCCGTTTACTCTTGTATCACGGTTGAGCACGTTAACAAGATCGAGGAGTTGCTCCTGTGTAGTAGACTCCTCCAATGCGTACTCATAAGACTGGAATCCTACAGCCTCGCATGCTTTCTTTTTGTTGTTGACGTATACTCTTGAAGCAGGATTATTTCCAACGATAACTACCGCAAGACCTACCTTTAAACCCATTTCCTCTTTGAGTTTTGATGCTTCATCGGCTACTTCCTGTTTTACTGTTGCGGAAACTGCTTTTCCGTCGATTATCTGTGCCATATTATTTATCCTCCTTGTTATCACCGGAGCTTTCCTCCGAATCTGCGTTTTCAACTGTACTGTCCTTGCTGTTTTCAGCGTCTTCAATGCTGTTTTCGGCGTCATCTCCACTACTGTCAACGCTTTCGTCTGTGCTGTTATCGTTTCCGTCATCGCCGATTATGCTCAGCTCTGACATATCGAAGTCGTCGTCATCGCCATTAAGTATATCTAAATCCTTGTCGTCGCTTTCAATCTTGGCATCCTCCTTGGACAGACCCATGCGCTTTCTTCGGGATTCTTCGATAAGCTGATGTGATTCCTCGGTATTAACATAGAGCTTCATGCTCTCTGGATCGCGTTTCCTCCTTGCGAGTAGCAGTATCTGGAGTATAACTGAAAGTATGAATAGCACCGCGGAGAGAGCCTGTGATATGCGGATATTTCCAAGCATGAGACTGTCGGTGCGGAGACCCTCTACAATAAATCGCTCTGCTCCGTACCATGAAAGGTACATTAGGAATATCTGTCCGTCGTACTTCCTGCGCTTTGACCAGAATGCAAGTATAACGAAGCCGAGGAGACACCAGATGGATTCATAGAGGAAACAGGGGTGTACTGGCTTCTCCCACAGCACATTTACGTCGTTGAAGTACATATTCCCACCTATTTGCATATTCTCGCTGATAGTACGCTGTATCGTACCGCCAGTCATCCCGAGAAAACTGTCAGTATTTCTGCCGAAGCATTCCTGATTAACGAAATTTCCCCAGCGACCTATGCTCTGTCCAATTAGCAGGCCAAGTACGGTTATATCTAGCATGGGGAGTGCTTTTACCTTTCGTATTCTTGCTACTATGTAGCCAATCAGAAAGGCACCCATTATTCCGCCGTAAATGGCAAGACCGCCATTTCGGGTGTTGAGTATGGCTTTCCAGTCCCATTTGTACTCATCCCATTTCATTAGGATGTAGTATGCTCTGGCACCGATTATTCCGCCGATGACTCCGAAGATTATGACGTCGATAGCTCTGTCGTAGTCGATGCCGAAGCGCTTCATTCTGGGAAGTACATAAATAAGCGCAAGAATAAGTCCAAGAGTGATTATAATGCCGTACCATTGTATTTGGAATCCGAAAATGGTGAAGGCGGTGGGATTGATCTCGAAAGACCAGCCCAGATTAGGAAATTGGATTACGTGTTCGTCTAAGAATGTTTCAGGTGTCATGTATTATGCCTCCTTTTCTATTACAGACAGAACGCATCTGCCGGTATTCATCTCATTTTGCAGGAACTCTGTGACATCGCTGCTGGTAAGTCCATAGAGCACATCTATAGCGTCGTAGGGACCGACGTTGTCCATATAGGCGTTCAGCATGAGGTTTGAAACTGCTTCCACGTTATTCAACTCACGTATCATCATACCGTAGGCTGATTTCTTGATACGCTGGAAGTCCTTTTCGCTTATCCCTTCGGATATGAGCCTTTCCGCCTCTGCGTTAATGGAATCGCGCACCAGCTTTGGGCTGTCCGATTCACCCGAAAAGATGAGAGAGAAATAGCCGTTTCCGTAGAATATCTCGCCGCAAAAGGTGGAATTAATCACGCCCTCTTTGAGTAGATGATCATACATTGGCATAGCCGGATCGGTAATAAGTGAAAGAGCCATGCAGGCGGCTGAGGTCCGCTTGAGCCTTTCGATTCCGTCTCCGGGAGTGCATTTGTAGCCTATATTGAATATTGAAGCTCCAACTGGCATTGCCTCGTATACCTCAGGTGAAACTATATCTTCCGGTTCCTCCGGGAATATGGTCTCTAGACCGTTATCAGAACATGGTTTGAGGCATTTGTCGCATATTTCGAGCACTTTGTCGGCTTTGATGTTACCGGCAATGGAGAGTACCATATTATTGAGGTTATAAAAGGTATTGTAGCATTTGTATAGCAGAGGAGCGTCTATCTTTGATATACTCTTTAAAGTGCCTGTGATATCGGTCTTTACCGGGTGATTGCGGTACATATTCTCCATCATGTTGAAGAATACGCGCCATTCAGGGTTATCATTGGTCATCTGTATCTCCTGACCAATTATACCCATTTCCTTGTCAACGTTCTCCTTTGTGAAGAATGGCTTCTGAACGAAATCAAGGAGTATTTCAAGGTTTTCCTCATAGTTCTTCGAGCAGCTGAACAGATAGCAGGTCTTGTCGAAGGAAGTAAATGCATTGCACATGGCTCCTGTTCTCGCAAAGAGCTCAAAAACTCCGCATTCCTCGTTCTCGAAGAGCTTATGTTCAAGAAAATGGGCTATACCCTCAGGAACCGTGGTATAATCGCTGTCGGCAGCCGTTCTGAACATGGTATTCACAGAGCCGTACTTTGTGCCGAAAAGAGCGTCAACTCCGCTGAATCCCGGCATCTCGCATATATATACGGTTAGACCGCTGCTGTGCTTTACGCGTATACAGCTGTCACCAGTGTGCTGACTTGTGAGAATCTCCTTTTTCATCAGTCCTGCCCCTCCTTATTCAGCATGATGTATATGCTGTCCAGTTTGAGGGACTTAGCCGCATTGATTATCCGTTCCTTAGTAACGGCGCAGAAGCGTGCGAAGTGCTCCTCGGGAGTTATGAAGTCCTTGTCACAGAAACAGTCGAAATACCAAGAGATATATGATGAAGGAGTGTCGCCGCACTGCTGGACGGCGTTATCCAGCGCCATGAGTGCGCCTGCTATCTCCTCGTCGGTTATATTGCCATTTGCTATCTCGTCAAGCTGAGCGAGTATTGCGGACTTTGCCTTTTCAGTATTGCAGCGTTCAACGCCAGTATCCACGTTCAGCGAACCCTTTACGAAAGAAGAGGTGCTACTGCAGTAGTAGCAGAGGCTCATTTTTTCACGTACGTTGACAAAAAGCTTTGAAAATGGGAGTTCTCCGTATATTATACTCATCATTTTCAGCGCATACTTATCAGTGGTATCGGTCTTGAAGGATATTACCATTTTGCACTGATTGACGTCGAATTCGTCGGTAACTGTTTCTGGCTCGGGCTTTAGAGGGCTTGGGCAGTAAAAGCTCAGCGGTACCGGAGATCTGTCTATACCTGCAAAGCATTCACGGAACATATCTGCAAAGGAGTCGTCCTTAACGGGAGAAACGTAATATATCTCAACCTGAGCAGTCCTCAGGAGCTCCTGATAGGCAAGAAATGCGCTGTGTGGGTCGGCTGCAAGAGCCGTTTCCCTGTTACCGTAGCTTGCGACAGCCGCAGGCTCTCCTCGAAAAGCAAGCTTTGAAGCTTGCATGAGAGCGTAGGCATGTTTGTCGTTGAGTTCGCAGTCGATACGGTCGAGGAGCTCTTTTTTTGATATAGAGAATGATTCTTCGCTGAACTTTTCGTTATCGGCGTCGGGAGCGAAGATACAGTTCCTTATGAGCTCGCGCATCTCTCCGCCTATATCCTCGCCATCTATGGCGTATTTATTGTCCAGCCAGCTTGCACGGACTCCGAGAATCTGTGAATCACTCTTTTTCCTTGTTGTGGAGCTGAGAGCCGCTCCGTAAAGCTCGGACAGCTTTTCGGAAAAAGCGGCATAAGACCTGTATGTGCTGTTTGAATTGGTAAGCACGCTGACGGCCAGATTGTTTAGCGCCGCGGTTTCATTATGAAGTTCCGTAAGGAAGTATACGGAAAGTGAACGGCTTTTGAATTTTTCGTCTGTTACAGACGTGAAGCCAACGCCGTTTCCTATGTCGGATCTCTGATATATCATAAAGTCCGTACTCCAATCGTTAAAGGCTGCCTCTTGAAGAAGCCTTATTTCATAAAAGCTACCTGATGACTGCTGATAAGGAAATCGTCGGCAGTCAACAGGTTTACACTCTATTATAACACAACCGGAAACAAATTACCATAGTATTTTTAATTTTTTTTATGTTTTTATTAACGTATAGTTTATATTATACTGAAAAGCTTGATTTTTAAAGGTCAAAAGTGGTATAATATATTGAGTGTTCAATTACCGCTGTTATGGGGCGGTTGTCTGCCTTATGTCAGAAAAGGTGGATAATGATATAAAGAAGAGCTGACAGTCGTCGGAGAAAGGAGGCATGAGCATGAGATATTTAGGGGAGAAATGCCCGCTGTGCGGCGTGGAATTCATCGAGGATGACGATATAGTCGTTTGTCCGGACTGCGGTACTCCACATCACAGAGAATGTTATACTACAGGAAATCGGTGTGCAAATGAAGAGCTACATGCCGAAAACTGGAAATGGGAGAGAAAGATCAGGAAGCACGGTTTCAGGACCTGTCCGAAATGCCATTTCCCTAATAAATACACTGATACGGTATGTAGCCGCTGTGGCGCAGAGCTTTCAGACATTTCAGTCGGCGATTACGGTGCAACTGGCAGTGCCTCTGAGAACGGACAGTTTGGAAGAGAACCGTTTTCAGTACCGGATGCTGAGGAACTGCTCAATCCTATAAAGTTTTTAGGCCTTGATCCCGACGAGGATATGGGCGGAGCCACCATGAAGGAGGTCTCTGATTTTGTGGGTACGAGCGCTATATATTATATACCCAAGTTTAAGCAGATGAAGGACGGGGGAGCTAAGCCCACCTTCAATCTTTTCAGTCTTGTCTTCCCGTCACTGTTCTTTGCCAACAGGAAGATGTGGGGCTGGGCTGTGGTCGCTGCTATTCTAAGTATACTTTTTAATCTGCCTGAGAACCTTCTGCTGTGCATAGAGAGTCTGCCGGAGGATATAGCGAATTTTCTGAGCAGCAACAAGCCTGTTATAGAAAATGTGAGTAATATACTAATAATTGCCGACATGGCTGTGAGAGCAGTTTTCTGTTTCTTTGCCAACTGGTTCTATTTCCGATTTTCGATAAATTCCCTCAAAAAGTATAAGAAGATGCGTATGGGAGCAGAGGATATCAAGGCAGCAGGCGGCGTAAAACCATTCAATATGGTGCTGATAATGCTTATAAAGTGTGGTATCGGTATGGCTACAATAGCTGTTTTGTATATGGGATTTGAGATGATAACTACAGTTCAGGATTTCAGTACCCTGTGTCTGCACTGACATAGCCGTGTTTTGCGGAGGGGAATGATATGAGATCAAGAAGGATGTGTATAATTTTACTGTCGCTTTTCTGCCTTATAATGACAGGCTGCGGTTTGCAGGACTATCCAACCTACACTTATGAACTGACAAACGGCATCGGTGAAGAATACCTTGTGAATTATTGTGAGCAGACCAACTATCCCGAGAATCTCACCCGTGTGAAGGTGTTCAAAGACAAGGACAAGATAAGCGACTACAACGGCGGCGCATATGCCAACTGCGATTCATATATACCGTCGCAGATCATGTTCTTGGGAAGCTTTGAGAATGTTGATTACTATTATTTCAGGACTCAGACGGGGGAGTATATAGTCGCCGACGGTGTTGTAGATATAAAGCTGAATTTCAATATGCTGTTCATCAGCAAGCCGGTTCCGGAGATGACCGACGCTGAAAAGCGATCCTATGCCAAGCTTGCGGAGATCATACGCAATACGGTAACAGAAGAATATATTGAAAAGCAGTTTTCAGCCTGCGGTTATAGTTCTGATGTATTCATGGCTTTTTACAGCTATGAATAATGAAAAAAATTCCTGTATGCATTGCATACAGGAATTTTTTAATGCCGATTATGCGTACTTGCTGTCCCTGTCAGGGTACATTCTGTACTCAGGTTCGTTTGATGTTGCGTCACCGACCCATATCTCAATCTGCGAATGGTCATCCTCATGATAGCAGATAAACCAGCGATTGAGCTTTTTGCCCTCTTCGGATTTGGTGTACTTTACCGGCGTATTAGTTTTTCCGACAACAGAATTAAGCTCTTCCTGGAAAGGCTCTGTCTGAGTAGAAGCTCCGTTCCAGAGTGAATCGTTGCCGCCACCGTTTTTACCACCATCCTTAGTGCAAGCGATACAAAGATCGTAGGTATCGGAGCCAACGGTAACCTGCATTTGCTTTGCGCTTTGTGCCGTTAATGCCTCTTCTGCATCGTCATTATCGGCGATGGTTGTCATTACAGAGTCATAGATTCTCTTTGCGCTTGAAATATCAGATGTCCTTCTTGACTTCTTGATATAGCCCAACATAGCGGGTACAAGAAGAGCTGCGAGAACTCCGATAATAGCTATGACAACTATTAACTCTATAAGTGTAAAACCATTCTTTTTTGAATTTGCCATAATTAATCCCCCCAGATCATATTGTGCAAATTGAAAAAATAATAATTTTCTATATTATAAATCCTTTTTGTGCATTTGTCAAGAGGTATTTACAAAAAATTCATAAAAAACGGCAAATGTTTCTATTCTGTAATATTTAAATTTGTTATTATTTAACAATAACTTTTTTAAACGCTTTCTTCCCCTTGCGAACTATTATCTCTCCGCCGAGAGCTATCATTTCCTTTGGATCGGTCTTCTTCTCGTCGTTTACTGTTATACCGCCCTGTTGTACGAGACGTCTTGCCTCAGATACCGAGGGAGCGAGCTCAGCCTTTACAAGTAGATTGAGAAGTCCTATTGAACCGTCGGTGAGGTCTGCTG
Organism: Ruminococcus sp.; assembly: GCA_017961625.1. Lineage (GTDB taxonomy): Bacteria > Bacillota > Clostridia > Oscillospirales > Ruminococcaceae > Ruminococcus. Next base: position 15,090 of record JAGCWY010000084.1, read on the forward strand.
AGTCTATTTCCGCTATAGGCATATTCTCGTTTGAACCGCTTCCGCCGAAGAGAGCCTTTGCGGCAGCCTTTGCCTTTTCGGCTTCCTCCTCGCCGTGTACCAGCTTTGTGAGCTCATAAGCAAGAAGCTCCTTGGCAGCGTTGAACTGAGCGCCCTCCATGGTCTTTTCCATTTCCTCTATCTGCTCTACAGGTACGAAGGTCAGCATTTTCAGGCACTTGATAACGTCGGCGTCGTCAACGTTTCTCCAGTACTGGAAGAAATCGTAGGGAGTGGTCTTTTCGGGATCGAGCCATACTGCGCCCTTTTCGGTCTTGCCCATTTTCTTGCCCTCGGAGTTGAGAAGAAGGGTGATAGTCATAGCATAGGCGTCCTTGCCCAGCTTGCGGCGGATAAGCTCCGTACCGCCAAGCATATTGCTCCACTGGTCGTCGCCGCCGAACTGCATATTGCAGCCGTATTTCTGGAAGAGCTGGTAGAAGTCATAGCTCTGCATTATCATGTAGTTGAATTCAAGGAATGAGAGTCCGCGCTCAAGTCTCTGCTTGTAGCACTCGGCTGTGAGCATACGGTTTACGCTGAAATGTGCGCCTACCTCGCGGAGGACTTCGATGTAGTTGAGGTTCATGAGCCAGTCAGCGTTGTTGACAACGATAGCCTTGTCCTCGGAGAAGTCGATGAAGCGGCTCATCTGCTTCTTGAAGCAGTCAACATTGTGCTGTATGGTCTCAGGGGTCATCATCTTGCGCATATCGGTCTTTCCGGAGGGGTCGCCTATCATGGCTGTGCCGCCGCCGATAAGTACTATAGGCTTATTGCCTGCCATCTGCAGTCTCTTCATAAGGCAGAGAGCCATGAAATGACCTACATGGAGGGAGTCCGCTGTGGGGTCGAAGCCAATGTAAAAGGTAGCCTTGCCAGCGTTGACAAGCTCCTCTATTTCCTTTTCGTCTGTGAGCTGCGCGAGGAGACCTCTGCGCTTGAGTTCTTCAAAAGTAGTCATAATTTATTTCTCCTTTATATTATTTATCATTTATGAGTGTATTCAGGCTGATAAGCCACTCAGGCGGTTCATTGCCATATATAACCAGTTTGCCGTTCTTGTATTCTCCAACATTGACGAAGCCGTTCTCGTTGTCCCAGAATTCAGCTTCGCTGCAATAGGGAAGTACTGCGGCAAGGTCGCTGAAACGCTTTTCATAGCGCCTCTTTACGTCCTCGGCGGGGATATCGTGACCGCCCTTGCGTACTCTGTTTGCTATTCTCAGCAGACTTTCCTCACAGCTGTTAACGCCGATATAGTACAGTCTGATATGGTAATCGAACTCTATAGCGCGGCGTATGGTCTTTAAAGTCCTGACGCCCGAAAGCGTGGTCTCCTGCGTGAAGCTCTGCCCCTTTTCGAGACATTCTTCCATTAGCTGTATTGCTTTTTTTCCGCCTTCTATGCGGTCTCCGTCAAACTCGGCATTAAGCTTGTCCGTGTCGATTATTATACCGAGATCATCGGTCTTGCGGACGAGAACTCCCGTGAAACTGCTCTTGCCGACACCGTTGACTCCGCCGATTATAGTATAGGTTTTCATATTTCACCGCCTTTTAACAAGTTAAAATAATTATATTCATAAGCAATGAAAACGTCGGACGTTCTCATGTATATAACAACCTTTCGCAGTTATCAAACCTGAGTTGTTATGTCTTCGCGTATTGCCTCTTCATAGCTGACGGGAAGCTCACTGCGTCTGTCCAGAAGCTCTCTGACCTCATCACATACAAGCTCACATTCAAACACATTCAGTTCGACTTCATAGTTTTTCTGGTCGCCTGTACTGCCTTTTACAATAAAAAACACCTTGTATTTCTGTTCGGTCTGCAAATAAATACCGTCGTTGTACTGCTTTTCCCGTACGACCTTTCTTCCTGCCTCAACAATATCCGCAGTCCTGAAAGATACGACCCTGCTCGGATTAAAAATTACGATATAATCCGTACCGATATTTAAGCCCGACGACCATGACCTTATCAGCCTGCCGTTGTTATATGAAGCCTCGACGTCACGGTATTCCGCTTTGATTCGCTTCATCCAGCGCCTTGCCGGAATTCCTGCAAGCCTTCGCAGACCGTCACCTGAACATAGTATGCCGCAGCAAAGCATCATAAAGCGGAATTGCGTCATCTTTTCTATCGGATGCGGCATAAGTATGCATACAAAGACCACAGTGATAGTGAAGAAAAACAGGAAATACAGGTATGTGGGCGGATTACGGTAATTCCTTAGCATATCTGCACGCATACCACGAGGATCAATCTTTGCGAACTCATATTGCGTTTTGAAATTCAGATATGCCTGCCGCCATGACTGAGAAGAAAAGTACTCGCCGCTTTCCACGGACATTTTAATCGCATCGTTCTGTTTTATGGCACGCAATTCTGCCATATATATCGCAACACTTACAGCTATTATCGCCAAAGGGATAACAAAGGAGAGGACCTTTCCGATTTTTGAGTCAGTAATTGTTGCTGTCACAAAAAACGCTGTCAGGCTCAGGACTGCTGTTACAAGAATTATCATGACTGTTCTAAGCTTTTTGATACAGATCACGTCCTTTCTGCATATTATTCCGCGTGCTTCATTATGGCTTTTAGCAGACCGAGGAAAGCGGAGTGTATGAAGGTGCGGACTGCAATTAGAGCGTGCCCTCCCATAAAAACGTATTTAATGTAACCATAGAAAGTTTCGCCTGGAGCTCCGGAGTTTTTTGGGGTAAGACCTGACATATAGGGTTCTACAATACTGTTCCCGAACGTGACAAACTGTACGAAAAGCGATAGCAGAAGCGCAATCGTAAAGCTGAGATTGAGCCATGCACTGTCGAGACCGGCAAGTCCGGAGACAGGATGTATATATCTTGTGAACAAGGCTATCCCCGCTATGGACAGGACTAAACAGACGGTCATGCGTATAAAAGGGGAGCTGTTACCTGATTTTGCAGGACTGATAAAGCCAATGTACAGCATGAGCAGTGAAAACAGAAAGACCGCAAGCCCGAGGCTGAGATAACCTATAGTTCTTTTCATAGTTCGTCGTCCTTTCAGTAATAATAAAAGCCCCCGGGCAGACTTATGCTGTCCGGGGGCGAAATTACTCGCGGTACCACCCCGATTTGCCGGGCTAAGCCGGCCTTTTAAAGCTGTAACGGGCAAACCCGACCACGCCTACTTGCTTTCAACGCGACAACTCCCGAATGTAAGTCACTGTACTCCGTCATTCCCTCGCACCTTACGGGAACTCTCTGCATCGGGCAATGTACAGGTTTTATTCGTTCACAGTATTTATACGTTTATAATATCATATCTTTTTTTTCTTGTCAAGCCCTTCGATAATACGGATTTTCTTAATGCATAATGTGTAATTTATGATAGTTAGGGTAAGGATCAAAAGTCAGCAATAATTAAAAAGTTAAGCTGATAGTAGTAATTATTGCACAATACCTGAGCCATGTTTTGGTATAGTACGCAGATCACCAAAATATTTCTTCAATATTCTATGTTTTAATTATAATTTTCAAAAACGTTCCGAACTGCGTATATAAGGGAATATAAAAAAGGAGAAACTTTAAATTATTTATTTTTTGCCTGGCACTTGAAATTTGACATGGTTTGGTATATAATAAATTATTATAGTTTAATGGGAGGAAGAAATAATGAGTTCCAAAATCGGATTTGACAATGAAAAATATCTCAAGACCCAGTCAGAGCATATCAGACAGCGTATCTCGCAGTTCGGCGACAAGCTTTACCTTGAATTCGGCGGAAAGCTCTTCGATGACTTTCACGCTTCGAGAGTGCTTCCAGGCTTCAAACCTGACAGTAAGCTGCAAATGCTTTTGCAACTGAAAGACGATGCAGAGATAGTCATTGTTATCAATTCTGATGATATCGAGAAAAACAAGGTTCGCGGCGACCTCGGTATAACCTATGATATAGACGTTATCCGTCTTTTCAATGTCTTCACAAAGATCGGACTTTATGTCAGCAGTGTAGTTCTTACCCGATATGACGGTCAGCCCACGGCTGACGCCTTCCAGAAGCGACTTGAAGCTCTCGGCGTAAGGGTCTATCACCACTACAGTATAAAGGGCTATCCTTCCAATTTACAGTATATCATAAGCGATGAAGGCTACGGCAGGAATGAATACATAGAGACCTCCCGCAAGCTTGTAGTCATTACTGCCCCCGGTCCCGGAAGCGGAAAAATGGCTACATGCCTATCTCAGCTCTACCATGAGCACAAGAGGGGGATTAACGCCGGTTACGCAAAGTTTGAGACCTTCCCGATATGGAACCTCCCTCTCCGCCACCCTGTAAATATTGCTTACGAGGCGGCTACTGCCGACCTTAACGACGTTAATATGATAGATCCATTCCACCTCGAAGCCTACGGAAAGACCACCGTAAACTATAACCGCGACGTGGAAATATTCCCCGTACTAAATGCGATGTTTGAGAAGATACTGGGTGAGTCACCTTATAAGTCGCCTACAGATATGGGCGTAAATATGGCAGGCAATTGTATCGTTGATGACGAGGCTGTTTCCGAAGCCGCAAGACAAGAGATAATTCGCCGTTACTATACAGGCATGTGCGAGTATCGAAAGGGCCTTATTTCTGAGGACGAGGTAATGAAGCTGGAGCTTCTTATGAAGCAGGCTAATGTTACTGTTGAAGACAGAAAGGTAGTTTCTGCCGCTCTTGACAAGGAAAAGGCTACTGACGGACCTGCGGCAGCTATGGAGCTACCAGATGGAACGGTTATTACGGGACGCACATCAAATCTTCTCGGTGCAGTATCGGCTCTGCTCATAAATGCTCTGAAGCATTTTGCGTCTATAGACGATGATATCCCGCTTATGTCGCCACATGTTATTGAACCTATCATGGCTTTGAAGGTGAACCACCTTGGCAACAGCAACCCGAGAATGCACACCGACGAAACTCTTATTGCGTTGTCTATCTGCGCAAATACCGACGACAACGCAAAGAAGGCTATGGAGCAGATATCAAAGCTTCGCGGCTGTGAGGTACATTCAACTGTTATACTCTCTCAGGTTGATGAGCGTATTTTTAAAAGACTTGGAATAAACCTTACCTGCGAGCCCAAGTACGAGGCATAATTCTAGCCGGCAGTAAGCTCTGGACACGCAGATATACTTCCTAAGACAAAAAGGGGCTGTAAAAGAACTCCCTCTTACACAATATTTTAAAAATAGCTACACAGAAATAGTGATTCTAAACGGGTCAAGTTGTCTTCTGTGCGGCTATTTCTATTATACTGAGTTTTTACAATCCCATTTGTAATATACATTTGTGAACGTCAGGTGCTCTAAAACACACACAAAATGTTATTTATTCGAAATTTCTACGAGAAATTTCGAATAAACACTTGACATCTTATTAATTTTATGATATTATCATAATAGTAATAACAGAGGAGGCAATCTGAATGGAGAGTGAAAAGGAATTTCTTGCGAAATATGACCTCAGTAAATACGACAGACCATCGGTAACGACGGATGTGGTAGCATTTATGATAAGCTCCGAGGACAAGACCAGCTACAGGAAGAACCCCGAGAATAAGCTCCGGCTTCTGCTCATTAAAAGGGGAGGACATCCTTTCAAGGATATGTGGGCACTACCTGGCGGCTTTTTACAGAAAGGGGAGACCATTGAGGAATGTGCTCTAAGAGAAACGCAGGAGGAAACAAACGTACTGCCCGTGTCCATAATGCCTGTGGGTGTTTTCAGCAAGCCTGACCGTGACCCGAGAGGCTGGATAATCTCAAATGCCTTTGTTTCGGTGGTAAGCGAGGAATCAGTCAAACAGTTCGGAAGTGACGATGCCTCAGATGCACAGTGGTTCAGTGTAAGCTTTGAAATGGGAGAGGAGAGTAGATATCATCTTTCCCTCAGCTTTGAGGAAATTGAGCTGAATGCCGTGCTCTCCGAGGAAAAAACGAGCTTCGGCAGATCGAGTTATCGTATTATCAACAGCGGAGGGCTTGCTTTTGACCATGCGGCTATAATCGCTACGGCTTTGACAGCTCTGAGGAATGAAGCAAGGAATTACGACGCTATATTCGATTTCCTTCCGGAAAAATTCACGCTGACTGCCTTTCAGAAGGTTCAGGAGACTATAATGAACATATCGATTTTACCTGCGAATTTCAGGCGAATGGTCAGTAATTATGTGGAGGAGACCGATGAATATGTAAGGGGCGAGGGACACCGCCCTGCAAAGCTTTTCAGACGCAAAAATAAAACTTGACTGTCGCGTCGGGGCTGAGTTATAATAAATGTAATATTAATGACCAAAGGAGGATATGGGTCTATGAAAAAGGTTTTGGTAGTAGTTGATATGCAGAAGGATTTTGTTGACGGAGTTCTAGGTTCCGAGGAAGCCTGCGCCATAATTCCTGTTGCTGCTAAGAAAATAGCTGGTTTCGAGGGAGAGATATTCGTTACATACGATACCCATTTTGACGACTATATTGATACGGCAGAGGGAAAAAAGCTGCCTGTACCGCACTGTATCAAGGGCACTGAGGGCTGGCAGCTTAATAGGGATATAGCGGCTGCTCTCAAGGGAAAGAAATATACTCCCGTGGAAAAATATACCTTTGGCTCTGTAAAGCTGCCTGAACTCATAAAAACATCTGCCGGTACAGATAATCTGAGCATAGAGCTCATAGGTCTCTGTACTGATATATGCGTTGTGAGCAACGCTCTGCTTCTTAAAGCGAATTTTCCTGAAGCTGTCATAGCTGTTGATGTAGCCTGCTGCGCTGGGGTTACTCCTGAAAAGCACGATGCAGCTATCGAAACCATGAAAAGTTGCCAGATAGATATATTATGATAAGGAAAGGAAGATCATTATGAAGCTTGAACCTATAGTTATTTCCCTCCTCGATACGGACCTTTACAAATTCAATATGGATCAGGTCATCTTCCATAAACACACTGACCTCTGTGGGCAGTACTTCTTCAAGTGCCGTAATAAGGACGTTGTATTTACACCTGAAATGGTTCAGGAGATAAATGACCAGATAGACCACCTCTGTTCACTTACATTCAAAAAGGAAGAGCTTGATTATCTCCGTTCCATACGCTTTATCAAGGACGACTATGTTGAATTCCTAAGACTTTGGAGACCTATTAGGGACTATGTCACGGTAAGACTGGAGGATAGCGGAGAACTGTATATCGAGGTGAATGGTCCGCTATTCTCGGCAATGCAGTTCGAGATATATCTGCTGGAGATAGTTAACGAGGTATACTTCCGCATGAAGTATAACTATGATAGGCTGAGAAAGTCTGCTGAGGAAAGGCTCAATAAGAAGATAAAGGCAATGAACGATGGCACTTATACATTCAGCTTTGCCGAGTTCGGTTGCCGTAGGCGTCTTTCAAGAGAGTGGGAGGATGTTGTTGTAAAACGTCTTGTTACTGAAACAAAGAACTGTGTTGGTACTTCAAATGTTTATCTTGCCATGAAGTACAATGTTACTCCTATCGGCACTTATGCTCACGAGTTCGTGCAGATGTATCAGGGCATAGATTCCATACCTCTTGCTTATACTAACCACTATGCCATGAAGGACTGGTACGATGAGTACGACGGTGATAACGGTACAGCTCTTACAGATACGGTTACTACTGACCTGTTCCTGCTGGACTTCAACCGTTCTATGGTCAATAACTATACGGGAGTGCGCCACGACAGCGGTGACCCTTACGAGTGGGGAGAGAAGATAATAGCTCATTATAAAAAGTACGGAGTTGATCCAAAGACCAAGCTCCTGCTGTTCAGTGACAGTCTTGACTTTGACAGGGCACAGAAGCTTTACGACTACTTCTGCGACAAGACTAAGGTTTCTTTCGGCATAGGCACCTTCTGCTCTAACGATACGGAGGAAAAGGCACTTAATATTGTTATAAAGCTCCAGTATGTAAACGGTCGTCCAGTTGCTAAGCTCTCTGATGATATGGGTAAGGCTATGTGCCGCGACGAGGAATATCTTGGCTATCTCAAGCGCTCGGTTGAGTTCCGGCTCAAGCGCGAGAGAAGCCGTTAGCCTGTAGTATTGGATAAGGGTATTCCGCTCTAGCATAATTGAGGTACAAAATTACCGAGCCAATAATTTCAGGCTCTATAACCCGCTTTTGCGATAAGGGAAGCCGACTAAAATTCGCCACATAAATATGGGACGCCAGTGTGGCGTTCCATGAGAAGGATGCCCTCAATGCATAAAAAGAGAACCGCCGATGCTATTGCGCCGGCGGTTTTTATTCTCTTTCCGAAAGGTGTGTTCAGAGGACGGTGGTGTGCGGCACCGTCGTGAGTGTTTTGCGCCGGGAGGTATTGTGTTCGGCGCTGGAACGAGGAACAATGAAGGTTGTCTTTTATTTCTTTTCCTTTACTGTCTATATTATAGCGCAGTCCAGGCTGATATGCAATAACAGAGCGATTTCGGTTTGTATACAGTTTGGATATCAAATGCTTACGGAATATGTCAAATCGGTTACATAATTCTGACAACGATGACAAATTTTGTCAGGGAAATATGAAGAGAGCTCTGAAATTTCGGGCTCTCAGCCTTATTAGGTATAGTTCGGGCAGTATTCTCTGTACAGTCTACATTGTAAGAATTTTCATTGTACCTTTTTTTGTTTTTTGCATATTATAATATAAGCAGCAGGTTCGAACGTGCCGTCAAGAGGTGGAGCAGCGCTCCCACGGACAGCTTCCTGGCATAAGGCGCGGCTCCTGACGGCTGCTTTCATATAGAAAAAGCTGCCGGAGCATAACCGGCAGCTTTTGTGTTTTTTATCTGTAGCATGAGTCAATACCAAGGTATTCCTCAAGGGAGAGTCCGCTTTCGTATATCTTTGTAGCGGTATCTTCGCCGACGTATCTAATGTGCCACGGCTCGTAACTGAAGCCTGTATACTCTTCCTTGCCCTTGGGATAGCGTATTATAAAGCCATACATATGGGCGTTCTGTGCGAGCCATTCGCATTCGGGAGTGCCTATAAAGTCGTCGCTTATGGAGTTTACGTCTATTGCGAGACCTGTCTGGTGCTCTGAGTGACCCGCTCTTGCGGAATATGTATCAGCTTTAAGTACTCCGTCGGCTGCGGCGTAATTGTTATATATCTGTTCCTGCGATTCGTATGAACGGTAGCCGGAGGTGCAGACTATATTCAGACCGAGCTCTCTTGCATCGCTGCTGAGACGAACGAAGTTTTCGGCTGTATTTTCGCTGAGTTCTCCGGGAGCAAAGTCCTTAGGCAGACTGTAGGTCTTGTTGACTATGAGTATACCGTCGATATAGGTAACTCCGTCGTGAACCTGAATAAGGTGTTCAGCAGCTGTTGAAACAACAGGAGCCGATGTGGTCGAAACGGTTGTTGTTTTGGCAGTTGATGTATCAGATACAGTATATGTAGAGGTTGTAGCGGTAGTAGTAATAGTAGTTGTTGTTGAGGTAGTTGTCGTTGTAGCAGTTGTTGTGGTAGTAGTCACAGGCTTGCTGTGGACTTTTACTTGAATATCAGCCCTGATATCAGGATTATCCATGCTCGATACGGTGATAATGCAGGAGCCCTCTGATACTCCGTAAACATTTCCCCACCTGTCAACAGAAGCAACTCCTGGATCTGATGAAACCCATACCTCAGTTATTGGAACTGCGGTATCAGGGAGAGTGTTTACAAAGGATATATCAAGAGTACCCGCAAGTATATCCATTTCATATTTTGTAAGTTTGATCCCGAGAGGTTGCTTCGGGTCGGTTACCTTAACCTTTATCTCAGCCTTTACGTCAGGATTCGACTTACTGATAACGGTTACTGTGCAGCTTCCAGGAGCTATGCCTGAGATAAGACCTTCCTTGCTGACTGTTGCGACGTCCTCATCTGAGCTTATCCATATTTCGCCCTTGTTTACTGCGTTTGCCGGCAGCATTGATACCAGTGCTAAATCCTGACCGCCTGTAGGTATTATCATTTCTGACTTGTTTAGCTTTAGCTCCCTCACTCTTGTTGGATCTGTTACAGTTACTTTTATATCAGCAGTTATTTCAGGATTGCTGGCGCTCTGCACTGTAACTGTACATATTCCCTCAGATACTGCGGATATCCAGCCCTCGAAGTTTACTGTGGCTATGCTCTCATCGGAGCTTTTCCACTTTTCCGTCTTGTCGGCGGTAGCGGGAAGCATAGTTACCATTGATATATCGCCCTCTCCGACATTGAGAGATATTTCGGTTTTGCTGAGCTTTATAGCGCTTACTTTGTTGGGATCGGTAGTTATAGCTGTTGTAGTTTCAGTTGTGACAACAGTTGTCAGGCTTAATGTCGTATCAGCCGATGTAGCGGGAGCTGTGGTGGTTCCTGTAACTGATACGTTTGTCGAAGCCTCTGCGGTGACGGATACTGTGACGGATGAAGCTGCTGCCTCAGATGTAGTCGCAGTCGCCGTTGTGCTGATCGGAGCAGTTGAGGTCGTCGCTGAGTCTGTTGTTAGAGTGGTGGAAACCGTTGAAGCTGCAGATGTTGTAGCTGCTGCGGCAGTAGTAGTTACAACATTGGTAGTTGCAGCCGTTGTCGTTTTCGGTTCCGACATATTCTTTAGATATGACTCAATAGACCGAGGAACGGTAACAGCTGTTGAAATGTAAGCATAATAGGAAAGGATAGACGATGCGTCAACTGCGTCGATGATACCATCCATATTCACATCGGCTGCTATCGTCTGTTTTGTCGAAAGTCCCGAGGAGAGTCCGCTGGATGTCTTTGAGTAAGCCGAAAGCACCTTTGAAGCGTCAGCTGCGTCGATGTAATCGTCGCCGTTTACGTCGCCAAGCTTAATGGTGATAACGGATTCGGAGTCGTCTGTCTGAGCCGTTTCCGAAGTTGCTGCGGCAGTAGATACTACAGTGGTCTCATTGTCGCTTGAATTCTGTGGGGCAGTGTTTGTGCTGCTGTCTGCGGCAGAGGCTGAAGCAGCAGATACGCTGCACGCACAAAGCGCAAAGGACAGTACGTTTGCTATGATTCTCTTCGCTCTCATTATATTCTCCTTCTATGTTGCTTTCTGATTTTTGTACAGAAAACATAATTGATTTTGATTTCTTTGTTAAAAATTGTACAAAAAAATCATATAATTATTATATCACATTATATTAATAAATGGAAGACGCAGAGCAAAAAAATATTAATGATATACATTTTTTTGTGATTTCTTATAAAAAAGAGCTACCATGGAAGGGTAGCTCTTGAGAGTATTTCAGATTATTTGTAGGATTCGGGCAGTTCAGTGATGAGATTAAGGAGTTTTTTCTGTATAGAAGAAGCGTCCGAGGTAGTAAGTCCGGAACCGTTTTCAAAAACGTCTCCGTTGATTATGCCCTGCTCTGTGATTCTCTTGTCGCTTGTGCCCTCAACGCCGTATTTGTTCGGGTTAGAAAGGCTCTGCATTATAAGAACAGCATCGCTGAGGTCAAGATCACCGTCACAGTTGACATCGCCCCATTTGGTGACCTTTGTTTCCTTCTGTGTAGTAGCTGATGTTGTAGTAGTGGTAGTAGTTGTCGTAGTCGTTGTTGTAGTTGTGGTTACAATTACCTCAGGTACTGCGTAGTATACCTCTATGCTGTCAACGGTGATAGTATCGGATTCGCCGTAGTAATATCCGAAAACTATATTGCTGTCAGGATTTACGGTATGCTTGTCGGGAGAGCTTCCAACTACCTCTTTAGGGAGTATCCACATTATCTCAGCTGACTTTCCGGCGCCGAGAACTACCGAGCTGACAGGCTCCTGATACCAGTATTTCTGTGCAGCGTTAGTAGTGCCCGTGCCTGTGCCGTATACCAGCTTCTTAACGTCATTTTTGGCAGAAACGTCGAAACGGATAGCATAAACATCCATATCTTCCTCAATACCAAGGTCGGAGTATGATATCTCAAGATTCTTCTTTGAATCGGAAGAAGCCGTACAGTCAAGAGACTTACCTACAGTGGCTTTTACAGACTTGGTGTAGGGGATAGTTTTGGTTATGGTATAGGTAAGAGTTGCGCTTGTAATGGTAACGGGGTCGCTTGAGGTTATCTCTGTGTACTTTGAAGCTTCCTTTGTGCCGTACCAGAACTGGAAGCCGATAGAGTCACCGTTACCTATGGTCTGGTACTTCTGTACCTCCTCAGGAACATCCCATACACACTCGATATACTTTCCAGCTTCTTCGAGGGTAGTGCCCTCACCGATATTTTTAAGACCGAACTTAACGCCCGCTTCTTCGAATTCCTCTCTGGAATCTTCTCCCATTTCGTTGTACCAGTAGCCTGCGTCATCCTTGCCGTCGATGATACCACGCTTGGCGTACTCTGTATCGGCAGGCGAGCCCATTTCTACGTTAGTTCCGCAGCCGTACATGAATTTATCTACGTCGAAATCAGCTTCGACTATTACTGAGAGTGAATCAATAGTGATACCCTCGCTGTCAACTATGCCGAAGTCTGAGTACTTGAATTTATGGCTGTTTATAGGCGTTGTATCCGTTATCTCTGTACCCTTTGCAGCATAATAATCCTCATCGTAGCCTACTGTGAGGTCGTAGTCAAGGTCGTCCAGCTGTTTTGAAACAGTTGCGGAAACTGTAGCAGTGCCGTCCTTGTTGTCCTTGAAGCTCCACTTTCCACTATTTGAACTGCTTGACGATGAAGAGCCGCTGCTTCCCGAGCCTGAGGATGATGAGCTTCCGCCGGCGAACTCAACATCCGTGAGAGTTACCGAGTTATCCACCATATCGCTCTTTGAGTTGTCCCAGTGAGCTGAATAATAGCATCTAAATTCAAATTTTCCGCCTGGCTTCGCGCCTGCCTTTGTAAGGTCTATTGTAATGGTGCTGGAGGCCTTGTCGAGCTTGCAGGCGGTTCCTTCTACCTTTGAGTTTGTTCCGCCTTCCATCCATTTGCCGCTCTTGTCAAGCTCCAGCCAGTAGGGAGAATCGGTGGTAGAGCAACCGAAGCCGTATGAAAAGCTCTGGCCGGTGTAGCTTGTGCTGAGAGTGAAGGTAACGCTCTTTGCACCTTCCTCTGGGATAGTGCCCTCATAGACCGAATCGACTTTCATGGTCTGGGATACACCCTTGTTCGCACTGAACGGTATCACTCCAGAGGTGGAAACAGCGTTTACTGTGGCCGGATAAGCTGGTAATACTGCTGCTGCCATGGTTAGACTTACTGTTGCGGCTTTTAGTCGTGTTGCGAAAGATTTGTTCATTACGTATCATCCTTTCAGATAAAATAAAATAATACAACGCCATAAGCGCTTTACATGGACATTATATCACATTCTGTTCATACATTTGTTACTAAACTGTTAAATTGTGGTGTAAATCTGCATAAAAAAATTAACTGTTATAAATTATTTGTGAAAAATCACTACCATTCAGCAGAAAAATAAGCTCTGTCGCACATTAAGTGCGGCAGAGCCGTATTTTGTATTATCAGCTGCTATTTCCCAAAGCAGTAGTCGCTTCAGATTTCGGAGTCCTTGAAACGTTGACCTTTGATTTTACGACTGCCCATACGTCGGTATGGGTCTTGCATGAAATCTTGACGTCAACCTGGAAGAACTGAAGCGTTTCTTTTTCTATGCCGAAAAGATCTACCTCAGCCTGCAATTCCGAAGCTGTTATATCTTTGACTGTTTCTGCAGGACCAATGAGCTTGACTGTAAGGGTCTTGGTCTCTATATTATATATGTAATCGTTATTTGGCTCGTTTACCTTGATGAACTTTGAGATTGTTACTTCCTTAGAGTCAAGTCCTTCAGCATTGATAGCAAACTCAGTAGTCTCTGAGTCGTCAATGGCTTTAGTGCCTGCAGGAAGCCTCTTTGTGAAGTTGTAGGTCTTTGTAAGTTTGCCTATATCGAAGTCATCCAGCTGTATCAGTATCTCAATGCTCTGCATTGATTCGATAGTTTCGGTATCGCCGATTAGAGTTACCTCGCTTGGCGTAAAGCTGGTATTCAGACTTTCCGGATTAAAATTCTCCGACGATGAGATGAATTTTGGCGTAAAGGGAACTGACTTCATAGCCATGACGTCCGCATTGATGTTTACAACGGACGGCGTGATGGTGATATGGTTCTGTTTCTGATCTATCTCCTTACCGTTGGCGTCAAGGAGCATTATTCTACTGCTTGTGAGATTGGATACAGATGAGGTCAGAACGATATTCTTGTCGTAGACGGCACAGCAATTATCTATATCTGCAAGCTTGGAGACGGGACCGTTCACCGTTATCTCAACGGGATCGGGATATATACCGTTTTCGTCTATATATTTGTTTTCGGGGATTTCCAGATTAGGGATATCCGCGTACAGATTAAAGGTCTCGGTGCTGAATTCGTCCAGTTCGAGAGTAACCATTGAAGGCTCGACCTGAATGCTTTTTATGGAGATATTCTCGTCTTTTGGCTTGACTTTTATTGAAAGCGTCTGCGGTCCGGCAATACTGATATTGCTGAAATCCACGTAAGCCTCCACAGTTTTAGCATTTAGCCGATTGTAATCCGTAAGGCTGCATTCAAAATTGATATCTATATATTGTACGTCTTGATTGATTATCTCAAGATTGTTATCGCCGGCAGTTGTTCCCTTTGTATTGAGTACGAGAGGGAAATCCTTTATGGTAACTGTTTTGGTGGGATACTTTGTTATGGTGATTATGAACCATGCTGATACAGCACAAAGGAAGGCAAGTATTATCAGTTTTGCGTTGCTTTTTGATTCGTAAAGCTCACGTTTGCTTGCTTTTTTCAGCGTTATGAATTTCATTTTTTCTTCCTCCTTTCGGAGAATGAAGAAAATAACTTCTTTTCACCGATAAGAATCTCCTTCTTGTCGTTGAAGAGCGTGTCCTCAAGGATACTTTTCAGCTTGTCACGGGTATAATCCCTTGTGAGCTCACCATTGAGTGCAACGGAAATCTGTCCGGTCTCCTCTGAGACTACTATAACTACCGCGTCGGAGTTCTCGCTCATGCCTATGGCGGCTCTGTGTCGCGAACCCAGCTTCTTATTTATCAGGGCGTCTTTTGCAGGCTTTGGTAGGAAGCAGGAGGCAGCGAGTATAATACCATCTCGCATTATCACCGCTCCGTCGTGAAGTGGAGTTTTAGGGTAGAATATATTTCCGAATATCTCCTTGCTCGGTTCGGCGTTGAGTATAGTACCTGTTTCGATTACCTCACCGAGACGGACCTGCCTTTCAACTACTATGAGAGCGCCGGTGCAGCTTGCAGAGAGCTCCACGCATGAATCGCATATAGCGTCTATGGCGCTGTCCCACATCATTTTAACCTCGCTGGTATTCTGACCTAGACCGAAAAGACGTATACCGAATTTGCTTCGGCCTGCCTTTTCCAGAGCTCTTCTCAGCTCTGGCTGGAATAGTATGAGCATAGCGATAACGCCTACATTGAGCACTTTCTCGAGAAGGTAGTTGGTCGCTTTAAGGTGAAATGGGTTTGAGAAGGTCTGGGACTTATAGTCTCTGCTGATATAGTATCCTGCCACAAGGAATATTATGCCCTTGATTAGCTGACCTGCTCTTGTTTCACGTATGAGTTTGAGAAGCAGATAGAAAACATAAGTGAGCAGAAGGATATCTATTGCGTCCACGAGGGAGAACGTACTTAAAGCGCCGAAAAAAAGACTGAATGTATCACTTAAAAGACGGAACATTATATAAACAACACCCCCTTGGGGAAAGATTGCACTTACTTATTTTACCAGGTATATTACACTATGCCGGCTGAAAGTTTTCCTGAGTCAGAGCCACATAGAAAATTTACCCGTTCCCTTTTATGTAGTATGAGGACAGCAGTCCTCATAGCTGACTGCGCAATACGCATATATTACCATTGTACCACAAATTCAGATTTTTTCAATACTTTTTTACGAATTTAGTAAATTTTTCAATATTTTAACATGATATACGATTTTTCCAACTTCCGCTTCGGTATTGAATACAGACGGCGAAAAGCGAACCGTTCCGTCTTTTGTGCCGAGGGTTGCATGGGCGAGAGCTGCGCAATGATAGCCTGCACGTAGACATAAGCCCTTTTCCGCAAGTACTGCGGCTGCTTCCTCGGAGGTGAGGCCCTCCACGCAGAAGGAGACAATGGGAGCGTATCCTGAGCTGTTGCCACGCAGTATCCTGATACCAACGGTGTTTTTTAGACCGGATATGAATAGAGAGCAGAGCCTTTCCTCATGTGAGCGAAGTCTGTCCATGCCGTAGGAGTTTATGAATCTTATCCCTTCGCCGACTGTGACTGCTCCGATGATGTTGGGCGTTCCGCTTTCAAGACTGTCCGGCAGGAGTGAGGGTTGAAAGAGGCTTAGGGAACTGCTGCCGGTGCCGCCCTGTATGATTGGCTTTATCGGGTATTTTCCGTCGGTTAGCAACAGTCCAGTGCCTGTTATGCCGTAAAGCCCCTTGTGCCCCGAGGTGCAGAGGATATTTATCCCGTCGGAGAGCTTTATATCGTATATTCCACACACCTGTGAGCCGTCGGCTATAAAACATATATCGTGCTCTCGGCACAGTTCCGCTATATTGCGGTAGGGGAGGATCTGCCCCGTAACATTGCTTGCAAGAGTGCATACTATGGCTTTTGTATCACTACGGATGAGTCTACGGAAGCTCTCCACTGTTTGTTCATCGTCAGGGTAGACCTCAGCCACAGAAAGAGTTACCTGCTTTTTTATCGCAAGTGCAGCCGCAGGACGGGCAGCGGAATTGTGCTCCATGCTGCTGATTATTATATGACCGCCATCAGCCATGATACCTTGTATCGCCATATTCAGCGCGTGAGTACAGTTCAGTGTAAATACAGTATTTTCTGGTTCTGCGCCAAAGAAGTCGGCAGCTGTCTCTCTTGCAGAGTATAGCGCTTCTGAGGTGCGCATCGCCAGTTCGTGACCGCCTCTGCCGGCGTTTCCACCGTATATTCTTATTGCTTCAGATGCAGCTCTGCATACTGAGGCAGGTTTGGGAAAGGTAGTGGCAGCGTTGTCAAAGTTTATCATCTTCTGTGACACCGCCGTTCCTGATGGAGTATGGGATACCGTACATATCCAGCACTTCCGCAGCTTTGCTGCAATCCCTGCTTACAGCCAGTGAGAAGCCACAACTGCTGCCTGAGCTTTTTTCACGTCTTTTTATGGTGCATGGATAGCCTCTTGCCCTCAGCAGACGCTGTGCCTTGACCGCATAGGTATAGGAGGGCATATCCAGTATACAGTTCGTCAAAAGAATCACCCCTGACTGCTACGTTTGCGCAGTTCAGCAGGATCTGCGGTACATTACAGTATATGAAAAAAAGTCACTTGCTGATATTGTTCACTATAATATTTTACATGTGTTTACATATAACTGAAAAGCCCGTATTGTTAATTTCTGACAATACGGGCTGCCTATTTTAGTACAATAGGAGGAACTTAAAAGCTATTTTTCAGTATTCAATGGAGTTCCGTTGAATTTCATGCCTTCCTTCCCATTATTATATAATAGCTTTTTTATCAGAGCTGATCTGCAATGTCAAGAACAAGGCGTTCTGTTTTTTTCCAGCCGAGGCAAGGGTCTGTAATTGACTTTCCGTAGACGTTTTCGCCAATTTTCTGCGCTCCGTCTTCAATATAGCTCTCTATCATAAGTCCCTTTACGAGATTTTTTATATCCTCGCAGTGGCGCATACTGTGGAGCACCTCCTTGGATATTCTTATCTGTTCGAGGTACTGTTTGCCAGAATTCGCATGGTTGGTGTCCACGACAAGAGCTGGATTTTTGAGACCTTTTTCAGCGTAGAGCTGAGCAAGACCGTATAGGTCCTCATAGTGGTAATTGGGGAAGGACTGACCTCTGTCGTTGACATATCCTCGAAGTATGGCATGAGCGTAGGGATTGCCATCGCTGCGCACTTCGCAGCCTCTGTATATGAAAGCGTGATGATGCTGTGCAGCAGTTATGGAATTCATCATTACCGAGATATCGCCGCTGGTAGGATTCTTCATACCTACTGGTATCTCAACTCCGCTAGATACCAGTCTGTGCTGTTGATTTTCAACGGAACGTGCTCCAATAGCTATATAGGAGAGTAGGTCGTCAAGATAGCTGAAATTTTCGGGGTAAAGCATTTCGTCAGCAGAGCTGAAGCCTGTTTCCGCAAGAGCTTTCATGTGAAGATTCCTTACGGCTATGATACCACTTTTCAGGTCGGGCATTTCAGTGGGATTCGGTTGATGCAGCATTCCCTTGTATCCGTCTCCTGTAGTTCTCGGCTTACCAGTGTATATACGTGGAATCATAAGTATCTTGTCGCTGACCTTTTCCTGTAGACCGCGAAGTCTAGTTATATAGTCGAGTACGCTGTCCTCGGAATCTGCGGAGCAGGGACCTATAACGAGTATGAATTTCTGCGATTCTCCGCTGAAAACCTTCTTTATCTCCTCGTCACGGGCAGCCTTTCTGTCCCTGAGCTCCTGTGAGAGCGGATAAGCTGACTTTAGCTCTGAGGGATGAGGCAGTTCTCTTACGGTATTAAGTGCCATATTTATACTTCCTTTTCTGTGTGATATATCACGCTTTCAGCCAGTCGGTGCCGAAACGCATTGCAAGCTGATCGCAGAGCACAAGAGCTGTTATGCTGTCTGCGACTACTCTTGCGCGGTGTACTATAGCCGGATCATGACGTCCCTTTATGCAGAGCGTCGTATTGTCAAGTGTGTTTATGTCTATTGTCTGTTGTTCTTTATAAATGGAAGGAGTTGGCTTTACTGCCGTTCTGAAAAGTATGGGCAGACCTGTTGTGATACCGCCGAGTATGCCGCCGTTATTGTTGGTGGATGAGGAAATAGCGCCATTTTCAGAACAGAAGCAGTCGTTGCATTTGCTTCCCAGCATATCAGCTGCTGCAAAGCCTGCGCCGAACTCCACGCCCTTGACTGCCGGTATGCTGAAAAGTGCATGAGCAAGAACGCTTTCAAGAGAGTCGAACCAAGGTTCACCTACGCCAGCCGGAACACCTGTTACTGCTGTTTCCAGCCTGCCGCCTACACTGTCTCCGTCCTCCTTAGCAGCTGTTATGGCAACCTGCATCTCCGCCGCTTTAGCTTCGTCAAGCACTGCAAACTCCATATCTCCGAGCCTGTCGATATCATCGATAAGGTCTTCAAATGAACGGTCGTATACACCGCCGCAGGAAAGTATATGAGTGCCTATCCTTATTCCCTTGTTACGCAGAGCGGTTATGGCAACGGATCCTGCTGCGACTATCCCTGCGGTTATCCTTCCCGAGAAGTGACCGCCGCCGCGAAAGTCCTGAAAGCCGTGATATTTCATATTTGCCGAAAAATCTGCGTGCCCCGGACGAGCCTTATATGCGAGCTCACCATAGTCCCTGCTTCTTGTGTCTTGATTTTCTATTATTAATGTCATGGGAGTACCTGTAGTTTTTCCGTTAAATACTCCGCTTACTATCCTTACCTTGTCTGCTTCCCGGCGTGCTGTGGAGAGAGCTCCCACAGACTGGCGGAGCTTCATCTGATGAGCGATAAAGTCTTCGTCAACAGCAATTCCCGGAGCCATACCGTCAAGCACGGCGCCTATGGCTTCACCGTGGCTCTCGCCAAAAACCGTGACTGAAACGCTTGAACCGAATGTGTTTTTCATGATCTCATCTCCTAAATGCTTATGAGCTCCCCGAACTCTGTTCAGGGCAATGACCGCCTTATAGCGGTTACTGAGTACATATTAAATTATAACATCTTACGTGAGATGTGTCAACAGAGCAATTTAACGATTTGCAGATTAAAAGTGCTAAAGTAAATAGTGATTCTGACTATCTGAGGGACGAAAAAAGCTGCTGTCCTCATGGACAGCAGCCTTAGGGGGTTACTGTAATTCCAGCTCAGGTTCGCTGACAGTAATAACGTCTTCACTCTCGAATGCGATTATCTCGATCTCGGGAACATTGTATTTTTCCATCATGTTTTCTTTCCTTTCTTTATTGTGTAACATAAGCTACAGCGGCTTGTGCATAAACGTAGGTTGCCTTTGCCATAGCGGTGAGAAGCGTGTTCTCCTTGGCATTCTGGTTGTTCAGTACTCTGTGAACGTAGGACAGAGCGCTGCAGCTGTAATCGGTGCCGCCGATTGTTATCTTGTGTGCAGTACTGAGCTGCTGAGCGCAGATATTTGGTATCTCATAGTACTTGTTTCCGCCCTTGTATTTGGCTTTTACTGCCTCATCGTCGATAAGCACGTCATCGCTCTCGGTGTAAAGCCTTAAGGCAGCTACGGAATTGAGCACCAGTGAGAGCTTTACGTCGGAGCCCAGGTCTGTTGCGTAAGTACTTACACTGTCTGCGGTAACATTGTCGATACCGGCAATTGTATTGCTGGTGCCGTTGAAGTAATTCTCGGCAGCCTTGCAGTAATTTTCAAGTCCGTCAACAAGAGCCGCAAGAGTGGGAGCCGAATACATTTCGTGCTTCTTGATCTGGTCGATATAGCCGTAAACTGTGCAATCCACCTGTGAGTGGTTGCAGAGTCCGTAATAATTATCGCATATTATGAGGCGCTTGCCGTCCTTGTCGTAGGCTTTGAGAGTTATCTGCTCATTTCCCTGAGTTGCGTTTATGGGATATGAGAACTTGTAATATCCGCTGTCCTGTGTAAAGCCTGTAAAGTTGGTAAATGTCCTGTCGCCGTTGGGACCGCTCATCACTACCTTTGAAAGGTTCTCGCAGGGCTGGAGATAAACGTTTACTCCGATATTTCCGTCAAGAGTAACGCTGTTGCCTTTAACTATGCAAATACTTGGTTCAAGTGATGTGCAGCCGCTGAACATATCAGAATTATCTTTAACGTTGCTTGTATCAAAGCTGCTTAAATTAAGAGATTCAAGTTTTTCACAGTTAGAGAACATTCCACTCATCTCAGTAACATTTGATGTATCAAAGCTGCTAAGATCAAGGGATTCTAAAGATTTACACCAGAAGAACATACCGGACATATCTGTAACATTTGATGTATCAAAGCTGCTAAGGTCAAGAGATTCCAAAAAGTAACAACGGGCGAACATACCTTGCATATTAGTAACATTTGATGTATCAGCATTTGAAAGGTCAATATCTTCTGCTAAAAAGTCATCAAACATATAACTGCAATCCTCAGGGAATACTGTTCCTTCATCACATACGATTATATCCGCTGCGGTACTCCAGTCATCCAAGTCTCCCTTTATAACGTTTCCATGCAAAGTAAGAACGCCGGTGCTTTCGTCAAATGTTGCGGTAGATGTCTCTGCAAAAGCTGTAAAAATGCTGCCTGATAAGCTGCTTTTGTCTACGGGGGCGCTGACAGCTGCGCCAATCATGGCAAAAGCCATTGCTGCTGCGGTGATCTTTTTGATCAGTTGTTTTTTCATTACTACATCTCCTTTTCGGTTGCAAGCAGTGAAGCTGCATTGCGTGTGATAATTGGCTTGCTGCGTATAAAATTCTTATCATAAATATTCCCCGTAATATAATAAGCATTTTATACAATAAGATATAAACTTGATGAATTTATTGTATCAAATAATACTTTTTGTGTCAAGATATTTTTACTTTTGTAAAGGTTTTTTAACTATTTGTAAAGGTTTTTTAATAAGAAATAATCTGCCCATCTGTGTCAGACATAAACAATGTTTTTTATCAACCAAAAAGATCTTCCGGTAAACAAATCACTATTCCAACTCATCATATTACACTATCAGATATTAACGACACATAAGAATCAGCTCCCGAGTAAGATCTGTTGTTATTATAGATAACAAATACAGTTTTTTCCACACCGATTTCTTGAAGTTTCAACTATTAGCTCATGCATTGCTGCTAGCACTAGTTTAACGCATAATACCACGCGTAGGAATCAAATATGAATATCAAATAGTCTTTATCGAACGTTCCTGGCCATTTTTATGAGCAAAAAAATTTGATTATGTTTCCAACATTTGCTATAATAAACATATTACTTCATATAGGTGGGTTATATAATGAAGATTAGAAGATTATTTGCGTCAATTATGGCATTAGCTCTTTCAGGCTGTGCTGTACAGTTACCATATATCTCTCGTGGTATATTCGCTGCTGCATAGTCAATAATAATTATAAAGTCGAATAATAAAAAGGGACTGTAAAAAATCGGTATAACAGAAATAACCGCACAGGAGTGATCAATATCATTTCTGTGCGGCTGTTTTTTATAGATAATTTTTGTGAGGCGTTTTGTACAGTCTCTGTCTATACCATTAAATATAAACGTGAATTGAATATTTATCTTATTTTAAGCTCAAATCGTTATTAAACAACGTATTTTCGCTATTAGGGTTGATATTTGTTTTTTTATATGTTATAATCATTCTGACAGTAAAACCTAGAAAAACATCTATATGGAGTAATCGCTATGTCTGAACTGATCTCAAACAAGTTTAAAAAATGGGAGCAAACCTGCAATGAGCGCTTTGACAGGCTCAGAGAAAACGAAGAAGAGCTCAATCGCTTTTTCATTGAGCTTTACGGGATAGGTGAAGAAATATCCCAAGAAGTAGATGAGCATGACGTTACAGTTCGAAGAGCTGATCTGCAGCGGGAAATAAAAAGTCTTTTAAGCTATGCTGTCGGCTGTCTTTTCGGCAGATACTCACTTGACACTGAGGGTCTGTGCTTCGCAGGCGGTAAATGGGATGCCTCCTTATACTCGACCGTTATCCCCTGCTCCGATAATATTCTTGAATTGAACAGCATGGATAGCGGTCTTGCCGCTGATCTGAAAAAGTTTATAGAGACCGTATACGGTCCCGACACTCTTGAAGAGAATCTACGCTTTATTGCCGGAGCCCTCGACGGAGCCGGTAGTCCTGAAGAGGACATATTCAGATATATTCAGAAAGGATTTTTTGCCGACCACACTAGAATATACAAAAAGAGACCGATATACTGGCAGTTCAGCTCCGGCAGCAAGGGGGCCTTCAAAGCGCTGATGTATATCCACCGCTATGACAGTGACCAGCTTGCAGTACTAGAGAGAGACTATGCTGTCCCACGCAATGAACAACTGAAAAAAGAGCTCCGTCAGCTGAACAAAAGCTACAGTATCTCTTCTGGAAAAGAGCGGACAGCTCTGCGCCGCAGCATAAGCAGACATCAGGCACTCCTGTTGGAAATGGAGGGTTTCCTCCACAGACTGCACGAGCTTGCCGAACAGAGAATTGAACTTGATCTTGATGACGGAGTAAAGGTAAATTACGAAAAACTCAGAGATATTTTAGAATAGTATCCATATAAAAGGACAAAAGCTGTATTCGCCTATGAATACAGCTTTTTCTGATTTATCCCTTTTTTCTTACAAAGGAAAAACCTCGGTACAGCATATGTACAGACGCCGACCTTGGTCACGCTCAAATAACAACCCAATTATTTTCGCAATTATATTATATCATTTACAGTCACACTTGTCAATAAGAATGAGCAGTATTTATACAACCCATACAAATAATTCCACAATTTTTATTTGCCTATTTTTCCCTTGATAAGCTTATCAGTTTTCACTATGATAATATCGTTCTTTTTTATCTTCAACATTTCATTCGGCACTACCGTAAGCTCTCCGCGAAGTATCACAAGTATGCGTATATTGTACTTTTCGTTCGCCTCCATAACCGAAATACCAATGAATGGGCTTAGTTCATCGACCAACACCTCACCGACATCGCTGAGATCGCTGAATCTTGCATCGGAATACTGCTTTTTCGTATACTGCTCAACAAATCCGGCGCTGATAATACCTGTCGGGATAGCAACAACACCGACGCCAAGAAAGGCTATAAGAATCGCCATTATCTTTCCTATAACGGTTATCGGATAGATATCTCCGTAGCCAACAGTAAGAAGTGTAGACACGCTCCACCATATACCGGAAAAGGCATTGCTGAAAGCCTCAGGCTGGGCTTCGTGTTCCGCACTGTATATACCGAGGGATGAAGCTAGCATAAGGACAATTATAATAAATACAGATGAGAATATCTGATTCTTTTTTTCAACAAGTACTGATGTGATAACATGGAAGGAATCATAATGTACGTTTACTCTGAAAAGATGAAGTATACGCACCACTCTCAGCATTCTGAAAACAATGAAGCCGTCAAGAAAAAAGAATGGTAGTATCGTCAAAAGATCCACTATACCGTCAAAGGAATGAAGGAACCTCAGCTGTGCTTTTATTCCCTTTTTTTCAGGATAGAGCATATCTGCCGTCCATATACGGAGTATATATTCAACACAGAACACCACCACAGTAACGGCTTCTATAATTCTGAAAATAGACCTTAAGCTGACAAGCTCCTCAAAGGTATCGAGGAATACAGTGAGGATATTAAGAATGATTATCGTCACTATGAACCAATCAAAAGAGCGGCTTATAAAATCGTCCTTGTTTCCAATCTGGATTATATCAAATATTTGCCGCTTTAAATTTTTTTTCTTGACATCAGCCAATTCCGCTCAACTCCATATAAAGTTTTTTCGCATAACCGTCTGTCATACCGCATATAAAATCAGTCACGAGCATAAGCCTCAGATAAAGTTTTTCCTTTTCGCTCCTTCCCTCAGAGCTGATCCTGTAAGCGCTGATATAGTTTTCCGAGACCAGCTTCATTATGAGCTGATCTATTGTCGAGGAAGGAATATCCGTATCATATACTACAGCAGCACGAGTAAGCTTGCTGAGAAGGAACTCATATATCTCCCCTGCTGCTATTTCAAGAGTGTATATCTCCTTTGAACAGAATACGAAACGGGAAGCAATATCGCTGAGGGCAGAAGCTATAACGCGACCATCTGACGCCGCTAGTAGCTCCTTCTGGAATTCTCCGTGCATGATATCCAAGTAATTATCAGTAAAAGAAAGAGACGCACACCTCAGAAGCACTCCCTGAACATATATTATCCAGCGCTGAACAGCATTCTGCTCAGGTAAAGACAAGCCCTTCTCTACAGCCTGGCCGTAATAGTATTCAAGTCTGTTTACAGCCTCATCAAGAACACTGCGCTCACTGTCGTTCCCGCATTTACCTTGATATGTGCCCTTAAGCTCAGAAACGAGCTTATTGTAGCTTATAAACCCCTTCTTCACAGCGTCCTCTATGTCTGCTGTCTTATAAGCTATATCATCAGCAGCTTCAAGCACAAAAGCCAATGGGTGACGGAATCCGACCGTTCCTGTACTGCTTACGATATCCTCGAATATCTCCCTATCTGCATAATAGTATCCCATTTTCTTTTCCTTGATATTGCCGCTTTCCTTATTTACAGCAGTTGACGGCACGGGATACTTGATTATCGTATTCAGCAGACCGTAAGTCAGGTTCATTCCGTTTTCGTCTACAAGGAAGTGAAGTTTGGTAAGTATTCTGAGAGCCTGCGCATTTCCCTCGAAATGGTACAGATCCTCCCTCATCTGTGGACTAAGTATATCCGCAAGCTTCCTGCCATCAAGCTCAATAACAGGAAGATTTCGCCTGAACCAGCCGCGTACATAGTCCTCACCGAAGTGACCAAAGGGTGGATTGCCGATGTCATGGATAAGTCCTGCACATTCCAGTATGCTGCATATTTTTTCTATATCCTGCTCCTCAAGTTCGCTGTCCATGCCGTAATCCACTATCTTGCGGAATATCATCTGTCCCAATGATTTAGCAAATGAGGAGACCTCCAGCGAATGGGTCAGGCGTGTTCTCACAAAGTCCCCTCTGTCAAGTGGAAATACTTGTGTCTTGTCTTGTAAGCGCCTGAATGAAGCGCTCCCGATTATGCGGTGGTAATCCCTCTGAAACTCGTTTCTCGGGTCGTCGCTTACCGAGGTGGTCGAATAGCCTCTGCGTCTTTTTTCACATAATAATTTTTTCCAGTTCATCGCATCTCTCCGTAATGATTCGTACAGGTTTATCAATTGCTATGCTTTCCGGTGTAACAATGCAGTCATACGCCAGCAGTTCCACGCCTTCGGTCTGAGCTCTCCTGAGAGCGTCGCCAAAAGCTTTATGAGTAACATCATTAGGTCTGAATTCAGAAATATCCTTCATCTGTATAACGAAGAGCACATAAGCGCCGAAGCCCGCCCTGTGAGCCTTAATAAGCTCGTTTATGTGCTTTAGTCCGCGTTCGGTAGGCGCGTCCGGAAAAAAAGCAACTCCGTCATATTCAAGAGTGACGCCCTTGACTTCAAGGAAGGATATCCTGCCATTGTCCTCAATGCAGAAATCAAACCGTGATGCTCCGTAGGTATATTCTCGCTTAATCACCGCGTCTGCGGAGAAAAGCTCTCCGCGCCTCAGCCATTCCTCAACAGCGGCGTTGGGTATCTGTGAATCCATATTCACCAGAAGATTAGCTTTGCCGCTGCGAACCTTTTCCACAGCAACAAGGTCATATTCAGTCCTGCGTGCAGGATTGTCTGACTTTTCAAGATATACGGTACAGCCCTTTGCAAGGAGCTCCCTGCACCTCCCTGTATTCTTTACGTGAACCTCCTCCATGCGCCCATCTATACGTACCCTTGCTATGAAACGGTTAGGGCGCTCTATGAACTCAGCCTTCCTTATACGACGGTATAACATAGTCTTTTCCGTAAAGATCCCTATAGGTGTCTTTTGTACAATATACCCATACATCGCACATTTCTTCCTTATCCTTGAAGATACGTCCGGCTTTTCCGTAATATGCTTCTGCATTGAACTTTTCATCAAATCCACCGATCTGACAGATATTTATAGTCTCTCTGGGCGTATCGCATACTATAAACTCAGGAGTACCGGCTGATCTTATCATATCCTCATATTCCTCGTTATCCTTCTGTCCGGCAACGATATGGGATATGTAGCTCTTGTCGTTATATATGTTATAGTAGATGTTTTTTTCAAAATAAGCCTCAGAAGCAATTGCGGAAGCCGAATACATGTGAGTATCCTCCTTGAGCCATGTAGTCATGATTTTTCTGCCTTCAAGACCGTTTTCCTTTATCCAGTCCGCAAGGCCAGCTGAGGCGTCATAAGCGCCAGTTATCTCACGATAGAAGCTAAGTCCGTCCCAGTAGAGATTAACTGCTGCGAACACCGCTACACCGATAACTGCAACTCTTTTTGAAAGCTTTTCGGAAATTCCTGCCTTTTTAAGCGGATTGATAAATTCACTGAGCTTTATGGGTTCGATATCCGAAGCTGTCCACAAAATGAAGAGCAGATACATTAAAAATGTACCGAAATGATGTGGATAGGAATATGAAGTAAGGAGTACCGAGATACAAAAATATGGTATTAACATTTCAGCCATCATTCTTCTTCTGTAGCATATCCTCGTAAGAATAGCCCACACGATGACTGAAATAACAGCCGCTCCAAACATATCCTGAAAGGGGTTGACCTCCATCTGCATACTGATAACCTCTGATGAAAATGAAGTTATAAGCGCCTCGGACGGGATAAAGAACCAGCACTGTAAAAACAGAGCAAAAACACTGTGGTTTCTTCTGTTTACTACGGTTGTGCCGAAGGTATCAGAGTACGGCATTATATCAACAATTGTAAGTATTGCTGTTATAAGAAGAATTATATAACATACAATGAGCTTCCTGTTCTTAAAAATGTCACGTATACATTTTACAGCGCTCCTCTGTCTTATTGCTTCGCCCACCATGTCGGCAACAACTATACCACCTGCAAGGGCAATGCCGTAAGAATGGCACAGACACATAAGTATCAGCGCAAGTGTATAACGTAGAGGCTTATTCTTTCTTTCACTGTAGGCTGCTGCCGTAGCCAGCGCGGCAAATAAGAGCAAGATATAGGGCCTTGATGTAACGCCGTACTGGTACACGATGAAGAAGCTCATAGGAATAATGATCTTTGCCGGTCTGCTGAACGGCGAAAAAAACTCTATCATTATAAGAACAGCCTCATAGCATATAAACTGTACGGATTTAAGTGCCAGAGGGTACGGAAGCCCGATCATATGGGTGATTTTAAGCATAAGATGCCATAAAGGCGGATGTCCCTCATAATGAGTAAGGTAAAACATTATATCATGTAGTGAGGCGTCTCTAGCAATAAGATAAGCCTGAGCCTCATCATACCATGTCTCGTGAAAGTAGAGCCCGATGATTACAACTACAGTAAATATTATGGTAACTATGCAGCTAGTTATAAGATCCTTTTTCTGAGTTTTTATATTCATTTCTGTAACTTTCTCCTGTTTTCCTTTTCATCGAGCACCTTTAAATAGTACTGTTCCCTGTATTTTTTTGGAGTCATGCCCTTTTCCTTCCTGAAAACGCTTATAAATGCGCTCTGAGACGAAAAGCCGAGGGCAAGCGAAATTTCAAGGCACGAAAACTCGGAATCCGTAAGCAGGTTTTCAGCAGTAGCGACTTTGGCTTTAATAATGAAGGATTTCACGCTCATTCCTGTTTCCCTTGAAAATAGCTTCGATAAGTAGGATGAATTAAGTCCTGTCTGCTCCGAAAGCACCTTCAATGTAAGCTCCTCATGGAGATGCTCATAGATATAATCGATGCATTTCCTTACATGGATAGATATTACGTTCTCTTTTTTCAGAGTTTTCATGCGCTCCGCAAAATCAAGCTGCATCTCAAGGAAAAGATCGACAATCTTTTCTACATCGTTAAGCTTGTCCGCACGCTGTATGTATATATCGCTTAGAGTATAGGCAGTATCGTGACCGAGACCGCCCTCAACACAGAAACGTGACACCATTGCCACAGATGTAACAAAATGGTACATTGTATTTCGTACAGGGTCTTCGGATAGAGTGCCCTTTCCAACAAAGAAAGTACTGCGTAGCTTTTCAAACAGCTCCCTAACAGCTTCTGTATCGCCTGCCCTTATCAATCTGTATACATTGAGTTCACGCTCGAAAGGGCTTCTTGTGAATCCATCGTTGCGCTGTATATAAAGCCTGTAATTCAAGTCGCGGTCAGTTTTCATAAGCTTACCTCCCGTTTTTGCTTTATTTACCAAAATTTGTGATATTCTTATTATATCTCATTTTTGATACAAATGCAATATTTCTGATATAATTTCTTAATGTCATTGATTATAATAATCACAAGAAAGACATAAAATAGAACAGCGTTTATGGAGGCGTTTATATGGCAAAGGCAAATGATCTGACAAATGGAAGCGTTACTGCGCTTATCCTCAGATTCTACTTTCCCATGCTGCTTACAAATATGCTACAGCAGATGTACAGCATAGTTGATACAGCAATAGTCGGCAAGGGCCTCGGCGATACAGCTCTTGCGGCTGTCGGCAATATCGGTCCTCTAACATTTCTTATATTCGGATTCTCCATGGGACTAGCTAACGGTTTTTCGGTCGTTATCGCGCAGAGCTTCGGCGCAAAGAACTATTCAAAGCTCCGCCGCTCAGTTGCTTCTTCATTTCTTCTTTGCATGATGATAGCAGTGATACTCACTGCACTGAGCGTATCATTCCTTAAATCTGTACTGCACATTATGCGGACAGACCAACTAATAATGCAGGACGGTCTGATATACGGATACTGTATATTCGGCGGACTGACAGCAACTATCGCCTACAATCTATGTTCCTGTATACTCAGGGCACTCGGCGACAGCAAAACGCCATTCATAGCTATAATAATATCCACAACTGTAAATATAATCCTCGATACTTTCTTCATCTTCGTGCTGAAAACAGGAGTTGAGGGTGCTGCGGCAGCAACTATAATATCACAGATAGTTTCCTCGTTTATATGCTGGCGCAAAATACGCAAGATCGATGTACTTGAAATAAACAGTAATGATTTCCACGGAAACGGCAAGCTATATATAGAGCTTTTCAAAAACGGTCTGCCAATGGCTCTGATGAACTCTATAACCGCTGTTGGCTGTATGGTGATACAGTATTTCATCAACGGTCTCGGAGTAGCTTATACTACGGCATACTCAGCCTGCAGCAAGTTCACAACTCTCTTTATGCAGCCGGCTTGTACCTCAGGCTTTGCCATGTCAGCCTTCACCAGTCAGAATTACGGCGCAGGCAAGTTCAGTCGAATACGCGAAGGACTTCATGTATGTCTTGCTATCGCCACAATATCTTATGTAATCCTCGGTTCTCTGATGGTATTCTTCCCCACAAGGCTCGCCGGAATCATGGTGAGCGGCTCTGAACCGATAAGTATAGCCAAAACTTATCTGCCGATATGCGGAATATGCCTCATAGGAGTGAATTATCTCTTTGTATTCCGCAACGGCTGTCAGGGCTTTGGCAAGCCCCTTGTACCTATGATATCAGGAGTTCTTGAAATGGCTCTAAGGATAGGTGTAATCGCCTTACTAATCCCCATTGTAGGATTCAGAGCCACAGCTTATGCAGAGGCCTCAGCATGGATCGGAGCAATGATTCTTAATATGCTTGCGTTTGAGTACAATCTTAAAAAAAACCTCAGTCGTCCTGCCATAAAGCATAAAAAAATCATTAATGCTGCATGATCCTCGACTGATCCGCAGTCGATTTCCATATCACTCCTCACCTCCGCTGTCTGCTTTCTCTCGCAGACAGCATTTTTTTGCAATTTGAGCTTTAGGTGGACTGCCTGATAAGCCCCTACGGTTAACCGGAGTTAACTATGCAAAAAGTTTATCCGTTCTTTCAGATCGCGCAGCAGCGCGATTTACGTATTTTTTTATCTTTGATTTATCGGTTGAATTCAAAAAGAACACTTTCCCTATTGACAAATACTCTAAGTTATGATATATTAAACGTATGAACATGTATTCATATATGAAAGGACAGTGATCTTATGGAGAAGGAATTTTCCGTAATCAACCTGGACTGCGCACACTGCGGCGCTAAAATAGAAGCTGCAATAAATAAGATAGAGGGCGTTGAATCGGCAATACTTAACTATCCTCTGAAAAAAATCAGGATCAGAGGAGATATAACCGATGAACTCGTCGAAAAGATAAATACAGTCGCTAATTCAATAGAAGCGGGCGTGGTCATCTCTCCTGCCGGGCATGAGCACCACCATCATCACCATGAGCATTCACATCATCATGGTCACGATGAAGAATGCTGCTGCGGTCACGACCACGAACATGAGCACCATGAACATGAACACGAACATGAGCATAAACACCATGAACATGAGCATATTGAAAAGAATTCTCTTCCTGCAGGTGAGCTTTTCACTATTGTAGCAGGGATATTATTATTCACAGCTGCTGTCATATCCGGCAGAGTTACTGATATAAAGCCTCTTGCCATCGCTCTGTATGCCGCTGCATACCTAGTGCTCGGCTATAACGTCATTAGTGCCACATTCAGAAATATCAAAGCAAAGAATTTCTTCGACGAAAATTTTCTCATGACTGTGGCAACTATCGGAGCTTTTGCTCTCGGAGAATACGCCGAAGCAGTCGGCGTCGTCCTGTTTTTCAGGATAGGCGAATTATTTGAGGACTATGCCGTTTCAAGAAGCCGCAGGGCTATTACTGATGTCGCCGCTCTTAAAGTGGAAGAAGCGGAAGTTATGCGCAATGGTGAATTCGTGCATATCAGCTCAGACGACATTCAGATCGGAGACATACTCAGGATAAAGGCAGGAGAACGTATCGCTGCTGACGGTATTATAGAATCGGGAGAGTCAAGGATAGACACCTCAGCTGTAAACGGCGAGCCGGTACCGTTGTCTGTTCGCAGCGGTGACAGCGTACTTTCAGGCTGTATAAACCTCTCGGAGACATTAACGCTGCGTACTACTGCCGCCGCCGCTGACTCAATGATATCCAGGATATCGGAAGCGGTCGAGAATGCGTCAGCCTCCAAGCCTCATATCGACCGTTTTATTACCCGTTTCGCAAAGATATATACTCCTATCGTCATAACAACAGCTCTTCTTACAGCGATAATCCCATCCCTTGTTACAGGCGAATGGAGCAAGTGGATATATTCCGCTCTTACCTTCCTTGTAATCAGCTGCCCCTGCGCACTTGTACTCAGCGTACCGCTTGCGTATTTCTCAGGCATAGGCGCTGCTTCCAAGCTTGGTATACTCTTCAAGGGCGGAAGCGCCATCGAAGCTCTCGGCAAAATAAAAGCCGTTGCATTTGACAAGACAGGAACCCTTACAAACGGCAGCTTCGATGTTACGGATATAAAATCCTACGGCAATATGAGCGAAAATGAACTTCTCATGCTTAGCGGCAGCTGTGAACAGTGTTCGACACACCCTGTTGCCGAAAGTATAGTAAGCCACTGCCACAGCAATGGTATTGAGCTCATCACTCCGGAAAAATCAGCAGAAAAAGCCGGACATGGAGTTACAGCCGTAATAGACGGCAGAAGCGTGCTCTGCGGAAATCACCGTCTTATGGCAGAAAACGGCATAGCTCTTCCCGCTGATGATATACCTTCCGGCAGCGTCGTATATGTAACAGTCGACGGTAAAGCAGAGGGCAGGATAGTTGTTTCCGATACGATAAAGAAAACCTCCGCATCCGCTGTTTCAAGACTCAAAAGAATGGGTATAAAGACATTTATGCTCACCGGCGACAAGACCGAAAACGCTTCGGCAGCTGCAAAGGATATCAGCATAGATTATGTCAAGGGAGACCTTCTCCCCGACGATAAGCTCGCTGAGATAGAGCGTATACGCAAAGAGACCGGACCTGTGATGTTTGTGGGCGACGGCTTCAACGACGGACCTGTACTTGCAGGAGCAGATGTGGGCGGCGCAATGCAGAACGGTTCAGACCTTGCCCTTGAAGCCGCGGACGCTGTATTCATGAATCCGGAGCCGGAAACAGTCGTAAAAGCCAAAAATATCGCTGACAAAACGATGCGCATAGCTTACGAGAACATTATATTCGCACTGACTGTAAAGGCGATAGTCCTGATACTCGGACTTATCGGACATCCCAATATGTGGTTTGCTGTTTTTGCAGATTCCGGAGCGGCAATGCTGTGTATACTAAACTCAGTCAGGGTCCTCAGCACAAAAAAGTATTGACATAATACCTACCTGATATGTTATAATAGAACAGATCACCGAGCTCATATTTCGGGCTCGGTGTTTTTTTATAAAATCATGTAACGCTTTTATTCCTCAGGGTACTAATATACAGAAGCTTCTGAAATCAAT
This sequence comes from Ruminococcus sp., assembly GCA_017961625.1. Classification (GTDB taxonomy): domain Bacteria; phylum Bacillota; class Clostridia; order Oscillospirales; family Ruminococcaceae; genus Ruminococcus. The sequence goes on from JAGCWY010000084.1 coordinate 48,450, forward strand.
GAAAGGAGGACGGCGGATGAATAAGGAGATCGAAGACTATTATCAGAAATACGGTCAGAAGGTCTATGCATATCTTATAAGTATATGCCGTGAACCTGACACAGCACAGGATCTGACGCAGGAAACATTTCTTCAGGCTCTGCGCTCCCTTAACAAGTTCGACAACAAATGCTCAGTCTGTACATGGCTCTGCCAGATCGCAAAATTCCTCTGGCTGAAGGAGCTAAAAAGGCGCAAATATCATCCGTCCGTATCCAAAGAGCCTGATATCGCGGAACTCGATATCAGTATCATTCCCCCTGACGACCAGATAGAGAGTGCCGACACAAAGATGTACGTACTCAGACAGATACACGAACTGCCCGAACGTGAAAAAGAGATACTGCTTCTCAGAGCAACAGGAGCTATGTCATTTGAAGAGATTGGTCAGCTTTTCGACAAGAACGCAAGCTGGGCAAGAGTAACGTACTATCGTGCAAAGCAAAAGCTCAGAAAGGAGTAACATTATGAGGTGTGAGATAATAAAAGACCTGATTCCTTTATACTGTGACGACGCACTCTCTGAAGTCAGCAAAGAAGAGGTTGAAAGACACATTGCTGAATGCAGTGAATGCAGAAAGGAGTATGAGGATATGAAAAACGGCGATATAAAGATCAATACATCTTCTCAAAACATAGAACCCATGAAAAAAGTAAAGAAAAAAATGCGGCTCACAAAAATACTGTTCGGACTTATACTGGCTGTCGCAGTTCTTCTCGGAACAACCTATGAGCTTCTCTGCGCACATCCGAGACTTGCAAAGTCCGACCAGATATCATTTATACCTGAGGTAACGAATTACGGAATAAAATATGAATATCCAAATCCAGATGAAGACGAATTTCACCCATTTGTTGTTGCGGTGCGCAATAAGGAAGAAAAAGATGTCAGAATAGACAGAGCAAACAACTGTGTATACGTAGGCGATGAAAAGCTCCTTGACGATGACGGCAAGCCTGTTCCCGCAAACGGAAAAGTTGTCCCCTGGGGCAACATACGTGTCGGAGTCCATGTTAATACCGGGTTCCAAGTTGCAAAAGAAAAAATAGAAGAAACATCACGTAATGAGAACAACATACCCAATTTTATAGTGGAGTTAAGGCCCTGCCTGCCGTTCAGACAGGATATGCATAATTGCATCTACGACCCTGTCACTGCGTATTTTGATTATCCGCTTGAATACCTGACATTAGATACAACACTTACAATTCGCTGCCGTGATAGAGATATACCGTTCAGACCTTATGCGTTCAGCGGTCTGATAATCGAAGATTAGGGCTTCGACCTTTATCAACAGCTGATATATGCAATTTAAATATAATGTTTCGAGATGTGAAATAATATTTCAACATATTGTTGAAATGGATGTTAAAAGTAATGCTCCCTTGAAAAAGGGAGCATTTTTTTAATAAAACGTAGCTACAGGCTGTTCGGGAGCAACAGCCTCTTCAACAGAGCTTACAAGCAGCAGAGGACCTTTTCCGCGGTAGAGCTTGTGCTTCTGCACGCTTATCCTGCCGGAAACATTTATCCACGTCTTGTTTGCAGGCTCGTTTCCGTCATCCACCTGAGCCGCAAGCCAGCAGTACTGTATATCCTCGACACAGCAGGTCATTATATGACGTCCTACTGCAAAGGTGTTCTCAGGGAACTTGTCGTTTTTAGCGGTAAGAGCCTTGAAATGCATGATCTTTCCGTCATACTTTGCAGGCTCCTCCATGATATCCCTATACCAGAGAGCGAAATCTTTGTCCTCTATGGTTATTTCATCGGCTTCCACATCAAACGGGAGCGGATCCTCTATATCGTCGTAGGCAACTCTACCGTCGGTATACTCATATACTATCTCAGCACGTCTGCTTACGCCTCTTACGATCTTGTGATACTCGTTGGGATTGAACTTCTCGCTGAAACGGTTGAATATCACCATTTCAGCCACATTCAGCTTATCCACCACAAGACTTCTCATATTGGCATTGTAATTGCTGAAGGTAGTCGCGTCCACAAAATACATGACCTGAGCAATAGTTGTCTCGTCGGGCATTGCCTTGTAGAAGTCGTCCATGAGCCACATTCCGTTATACTCCACAACGACGCGCTCTGCGCCGCTTTCTCTGAGAAGCTTTGTGAAGTTCTCCATTGTGAACTCCGACTTGTCATCAAAAACATGAGTTATGATGTTTTTCTTTGGCATACGGGAGATATCATACTCCTCCACGCCTTCCTCGCATATAAGCAGAAGGGTCTTCTCGCCCTTGTTGAAGCGCTTGTCCTCAAGGGTCTCCTGTATGAACTTTGTCTTTCCGGCTTCAAGGAAACCGAGAAAGAGGTATATCGGTATTACATCATTCTGATCCGGCACGTTGAACGCTCCTTTCGGTCAGGCCTTGAAAAGCTCTGATATAGCTTCCTCGTTTATCTTTGAACCGATAACGCAAAGCCTTCCGATAGTGCCTGCGCTTCCGGTACGTACATCGGGTATTCCCGGTACATAGTCATAGTGTATCCACTTACCGTCAGTACCTGCAACGATGCCCTTTGCACGGAGTATCATACCGTACTTTTCCTCATCGCCGAGAGCTTCAAGAGCGGACTGTATCTCCTCAGGAGTATAAGTCCTTGTAGTTTCCCTACCCCAGCTTGTGAAAACTTCGTCAGCATGGTGATGGTGATGTTCATGATCGTGGTCATGATCGTGACAGCCGCAGGTGCAATCGGGACCGTGATCGTGGTGATGTTCATGTTCCTCGTCATGGTCATGGTGGTGGTGTTCATGCTCTTCATCGTGGCCATGGTGATGATGCTCATGCTCTTCATCGTGGTCGTGATGATGATGCTCATGCTCCTCATCGTGGTCATGGTGATGATGCTCATGCTCCTCATCGTGGTCATGGTGATGATGCTCATGCTCCTCATCGTGGTCATGGTGATGATGCTCATGCTCTTCGTCATGGTGATGGTGATGATCGTGATGTGAAGCCTCTTCAAGAAGCTCTTTGAGTTCATCATCAAGTGTATTCTTCTGAGTCATCGCGTCAACGAGCTGCTTGCCTGTGAGCTCGTCCCACTCTGTAGTAACGATAGGAGCGGAAGGATTCTTCTCGCGGAGGCTCTTTACACAGTCGTCAAGCTTATCCTGCGAAAGACCGCTTGTGTGGCTGAGTATGAGACAGCTTGCGTAAGTAATCTGGTTATCGAAGAATTCGCCGAAGTTCTTCATGTACATCTTGTACTTCTTGGCGTCAACAACTGTGGTAAAACCGTCAAGCTCAACATCATGAGCGTTGATGTTCTGAACCGCGCGGATAACATCACTAAGCTTTCCTACGCCTGAGGGCTCAATAAGGATACGGTCAGGAGCATAGTCCGCAAGCACCTTTTCAAGAGCCTTTCCGAAATCGCCCACGAGACTGCAGCAGATACAGCCTGAGTTCATTTCAGTTATCTCAACGCCTGCGTCCTGCAAAAAGCCGCCGTCAATGCCTATCTGTCCGAATTCGTTCTCGATAAGCACGAGCTTTTCGCCCTTGTAGCCCTCCTGTATGAGCTTCTTTATGAGAGTGGTCTTTCCCGCACCGAGAAAGCCTGAGAAGATCGAGATTTTTGTCATGTGAACAACACTTCTTTCATATTTTAGATTCAAAGAATATTATATCACACTGACAAAAATAAATCAAGCCCCGAAAGGACAATTGAGTAGGAGGCGACGATGACGCCGCCGACCTCTCACACTACCTCACCTACGGTTCCGTATGCGGCGGTTCAATCAACTTAACAAGTAACACATCTTTCGGTGTATTAATCTAACATTGAGACTAATCCAAGTCGGGTTAGTCTCTCTTTATTTAGTGCAAAGTTCATTGTCTTCGTCTGACATACTCGTGCGATACGTTTGCCTGCATAGGCCATTACTTTGGCAGTATCTTTGTCAACACCAAGTTTCATCAGATTCTTCGCTCTGTTCTGAGGTGTTTTCCAGAATTTCCATATACACATTCTCATGCGTGTGCGTATTCTTGCGTCGAGTTTCTCACAAAGCGTCTTCATACTATCTATTCTAAAGTAGTTTATCCATCCTCTTGTGAGCTGGTTGAGTTTTGACACTTTGTAGCTGTTACTTACTCCCCAACTGCGGCAGGTAAGCTGTTTCATCCTTTGCTTGAACTTTGTTACTGATTTTGCATGAGGTTTTGCTTTGTACTGATGTGCACGTGTATCGAAGTAGAATCCGAATCCAAGGTATTTTATGCCTTGTGGTCTATCGACCTTGCTGTTCGGCTATACACTTCCCAATATCTTGGCGTGTTCGGGACTTTCACCCGTTAGATTGTGCCCATGTCGCGCAAACAAAAAACGGCTGCCGCAGTTGCGGCAGCCGGAAAGAACATATTTATTCAACAGCTCCAACGGAAGAAATAACTTCTGTAAGAAGGTTTGCAGGGAGCTGCTCATATCTTACGAAATCAAAGGTGAAGCTTCCGAGACCTCTTGTGGTCTGACGGAGATACATAGCAAAGTCATGCATCTCACGCATTGGAACTTCTGCCTGGATAATGGTATTTCCGCTGCCCACGGGCTCCATTCCGAGAACTCTGCCTCTGCGCTTATTGAGTTCTCCCATGATATCGCCTGTATTGTCATCGGGAGCAGTTACCTTGAGCTCTCCGATAGGCTCAAGCATAACCGGATCAGCCTGCCTGAGACCTTCCTTGTAAGCTATGGAAGCAGCAGTCTTGAACGCCATTTCCGAAGAATCTACAGGGTGGTACGAACCGTCAACGAGTATGGCTTTGAGTCCCACAACAGGGCAGCCTGCAAGAACGCCCTTCCTTACACTTTCTTCAAGGCCTTTCTGTACAGCCGGGAAGTAGTTCTTAGGTACGGCACCGCCGAATATCTTTTCCTCGAATACGAGGGTATCGCTTACACAGGGCTCAAACTCTATCCATACGTCACCGAACTGTCCGTGACCGCCTGACTGCTTCTTGTGTCTTCCCTGGACCTTCACCTTCTTACGGATAGTTTCCTTATATGCAATCTTTGGAACAGTAAGATTTACGTCAACGCCGAACTTGCTCTTGAGCTTGGCAGCCGCAACTTCGATATGCTGCTCACCGAGACCGCTGAGTATCTGCTCCTTGGTAGTATCGTCCTGAACATATGTCAGAGTAGGATCCTCCTCGATAAGGCGCTGGATACTTGTTGAGATCTTAGCCTCGTCGCCCTGAGCCTTTGCCTTTACAGCCATTGAGTAGCAGGGCTTGGGGAATTCCATACCGCCGAACTCGATTATTCTAGAACTGTCGGACAGAGAATCACCGGTATTGGCTGAAATCTTTGAAGCTACGACAATGTCGCCAGCATAGGCAGCAGGTACCTCTGTCTGCTTCTTTCCGCAGAGTGTATAGAGCTTGCCTATCTTCTCGCTTGAACCTGATGTTGAATTCACCACGTCACTGTTTGATGACAGCTTGCCCGACATTACTTTTATGAAAGACATCTTTCCTACAAATGGGTCGGCAACAGTCTTGAAAACAAATGCTGAGAGAGGTGCATTTACATCACATTCCACCTCTGCCACATCTTTTGTAGCAGTATATGCTTCAGCGGAATATACCTCGTTGGGAGACGGAAGAAGAAGCTCTATCTCCTTGAGGAGCATATCTATACCTGCAAGATCAACAGCAGATGTACAAACTACAGGCGTTATGATACCTCTGTTCATACCGTCGTGTATACCGTCTATGAGCTCCTTCTGAGTAAAAGCTTCACCCTCGAAGAACTTCTCCATAAGCTCCTCTGAGGTCTCTGCAACAGCCTCTGTAACAGCAGCTACAAGTCCATCAACACGATACTCGAACTTTTCCGATATCTCTGCCGTAGGCATCTCTGTTTCGATAGGATTACCCTTGTTATCATATTTATAGCACTTCATTTCTATGAGGTTTACGTACTCAACGATAGCGCCATGGCTTACAACAGGAACTACAACAGGGCATACGGTAGGACCGAACACTGTCTTGAGCTCTGTGAGAACATTAAAGAAATTAGCGTCCTTATCGTCAATCTTGGTGACAACGAACATCTTGGACTTTCCTTGCTTCACCGCCTCTTCATAAGCCTTTTTTGCGCCAACCTTTACGCCGGACTTTGCCGATACAGTTATCATAACGGTATCCGAAGCTCTTATACCCTCTATCATTTCAGCAGCAAAGTCAAATAATCCCGGTGTATCAAGAATATTTACCTTGAGGTTGTTATATTCAAAGGAAGCAAGAGACGTACCGATTGATATCTGTCTCTTGATCTCCTCAGGATCATAATCACAAACAGTAGTGCCGTCAGCAGTCTTGCCGAGACGGTCAGAAGCTCCTGCTTTGTATAGGATCGCTTCAGCAAGAGAAGTTTTTCCCGAGCCGTTGTGACCAGCAAATGCTATGTTTTTTACCTTGTTTACATCATACTCTTTCATGACATAGTTTCTCCTCTTATTTGGTTTATCCGTCTTATATCCACGGCATACAAATATTATAATTCATTAATAAAAAAATTGCAATACTAACATAAAATTTTCTACATTTCATAATATACCGCTAACATTTTGTTGTGAACAATCACTAAAAATATCTACTCCGCATTTATCAAAAAGCTTTACTTTTCCTAATGCGGAGAAAGTACTGAAATATGCTCCTCCCCAGATAAGCCCGTAAAACAGCATATTAAACGGGCTGCTCTCCGAGGCATCAGTTAACATGAAAAACATTTCTCCTGCAAACATCGTGATATAAGCCAGTATTACAGGAAAAACCAGTGTTCCACAAAGTACCATCCGTGCACCTGTAATTCTTGTTACCTTGATGAACCGACTGCAATTTCCAAAAATGTTGCTCGCATAGTAAGAAACTACTATCCCATAGAAGCCTATACGAGGTATCAGTATCAACACAGCAGCGATACGTATGACATATTCCATAAGGTAGTTCCCCGAGGAGAAGCTTTGCAACCCCAACCCCTTTATAAGAGCTTCAAGCACTATCTCCATATATATGAAAGGCACAACCGGAGCTATAATAGTTATCATTCTGCCTGCCAGCTCACCACCGCCGAGTATCTCCCCTATCGCTCCACCGAACCTCATCAGAAAAGCTGCCGAGAATACAGAAAACATCAGCGTCCATGCCTTGATCCTCTTTGTAAAGTATCTTATCCTTATTTGGTTTTTTGCAGCCCTTGCTCTTGCGGTTTCACTTATTATTATACCCGACATCGAGCATAAAATAACTGATGGAAAGAAAAGTGTAGGCAGGACTATAGCTTCAAATATTCCGAACTTGCTCAAAGCCTCCCCTGCCGAATCGCCATACTGCCTCAGACACACAGGTATAAGCGCGTCATTTGTGCTGCTCAGTACAGCCGTAAGTATACTGCCTCCCATTATAGGAAGGCAGTATCCAGTGTACTCCCGAAAGCTCAAACTACATCGACCGTTTTGCCTCTGTCTATGCATAAGGTATGCTATAACAAGCAGTAGAAGAGACGAGCTATTGCATGCTATTATGCTTCCCACAAGTATCCCACAAACTGTTTCCTCCGTTACCTTATTAGATAGCCCAGTCATTATCACTATCACAGCCGATTTTACCGCAAATCCGGTTATATCGCCTGCCGCAGTGACCGCAGCCCTGCGGCAGGCATTAAAGTACCCCTTAAAGCAAGCTGACACCGATCCCGTGACTAGAGCAACCGGCATGAAACGCAGGGCAGCGATCATTCCGGTGCCGCTGAAGAATCGCAGACTGATAGGCTCAGCAAGAAAGAATACAGCAGCGGATGTAGCGGCGCTCAGAAGCAAACACAGTCTGATACCATATCCAAGTATACCCTCGGGATCTCCTCCTGTTTTTCCAAATTCCTCTGAAACCAGTCGGCTTATGCAGAGAAACGCGTTGCCGTTTGACAGAATACCAGCAATTCCAAGAAAGGAACCGGTAAGGCTAAGTATACCTATGGCGGAGGCGCCTAGCTGCTTTGTAATAAATACATTCAGCAGAAGAGCCGCCGAATCAAGAAAGAGTTGCATCACTGTCAGTAACGCCGTATCACGGACTATCTTGCTTTTTATTATCATAGTATCCTCCATTGTTTACTAATGCATTTTATGGAGGAAAATGATGAAAAATGACAAAACGGACAGCAAAGCTGTCCGTCAATTAATAATGCACAAAAATCGCATCCTATATTTGTACTTGTCTACAAAGTTCAAAATATTCTATAGTTTTCCTATTGAATGTCAGTCCATTCCAAAAAACTTTATAGAAGCGGCAGTAAATTTGCAGAAGCATAACTACGGATTCCCCCTCATCTTTTCTTGTAAACAATGAGTTCGGGAGCTTCTCCGTCTTTGCCATAAGTACTTACAAGGAGGAATTCCTTGTTTGCCAGTATGCCGAAACAGCGACCGTCGCTGGACTCACTTTCCAGTTGATTGCCGAGGTACGTTGCACCATCGTCCAGAAATCTCACACTGTTTCCGTTAGGGAGTGGGTATGCTAGGTTAACGTAGCTTCCTACTAAAGCATTTAGACTTTCCACCCTTGGCATTCCATTGATGTTCAGAGCGTTAAATTCGTCTATGAGCTGCTTTTTAAACCTCTCGAACTCGCCTCCGTCAGCAAGCTCCTTGTGATTCTTCCAGTAAGTTAGCTTTGGAAGCATATCCTTCATGTACGCGCGAACTTGCTCCTCTGTATGGCCTTCACCGGTCATATTCTTTACGCATACCTCTATTAGCTCGTCCATATCATGATAGTTATATTGACCGTCAGCATAGCACCATTTGCAGTACTCCTCATTGAAGGAACCATCTGTCTCCCTGCTTACAGCAGCGTCCTCAAGAGGCATACCACAGCACTGACACACAAGCTTTCTCGGCGAGCCTAGGATTGTATTTATAGATACGTCAAACAGTTGAGAGAGTAGCTTAAGAGTTTCAGTATTGGGTACGGTCTCGCCTGTCTCCCAGCGTGATACAGCCTGACGTGTAACATAAATCTTTTTGGCAAGCTCCTCCTGTGACATACCTTTTTGTGTTCTCAGTTCAAGTATGATATTTTTTGTATCCATATTCATCACCTCAACTACATTATATCACAGTAAGCCATAAAGGCAAGCAACTGTCTGTTGCTTTTATATAAGCTAATAGCATTTAGGTGCGGACACATGATAACTGTGAAGTTATCACGTCCGACAGCACACCTCACGTCAACTACTCTCTACTATCTAATTTCTACTTATTTTCTAAGCAGTCTGTCAAGCATTACCTGCCTGCATTCCTTTTCGAGATCATCGTTGAGTGGTTCGAGAGCGATATGCTCCTTTTCTCCCCTGTTTATACAGTACTCTATCATATAGTCTGATATCTCGGGATTCTTCGACAAACATGGGCCATGCAGATATGTCGCTATAACATTTTTTTCGCAGTAGCCCTCAGCCTCGCTCTTTGAGCAGTTGCCGTTTCCATACAGTACCTTTCCGAAGGGAGTTTTCACTCCTTGTGTCTGACCACCGTGATTTTCAAATCCCACCACCTTCACAGGCTTGCCAGCAATTTCGGTCTCAATAACTATATTGCCTATACAGCGCTTCCTTCGGCTGTTTGGAGCAACAGTGAAATAATCGAACAATCCTAGACCCTTTATTTCGTTCCCGTCAGCATCTCGATAGTATTTTCCCATGAGCTGATATCCACCACAGATAAGAAAAAGGAATGTGCCCTTTTTATATGCGTCGATTATCCCCTCCCTGCATTTAAGCAGATCAGCTGAGATATGCTGCTGTTCAAGGTCTGCTCCGCCGCCTATATATATAAGGTCGTAAGAGCTGAAATCTGGTATTTCCGAATCAATAGAGTACTTGTCTATCTGACAGTCGATTCCCCTCTTTTTGCAGCGGAAGGAGAATACCTCCATATTACCGCTGTCGCCGTAAAGGTCAAGCATATCGGCATACAAATGTATTATCCTGACTGTTTTCATTTTTTACCTCCATGCTTTGCGATATAGCGCTTAAGGGCGCTTCTTGTTGGCTGGACTGCAGTATAGTTGGCAATAACGAACTTTCTTCCCTCAGTGCTCGCAAGCTCCTCAACCGCCTTATCAAGGTCGGGACGAACTACTATTTTAGCCGGGTCGTAGCCTGCCGTCTTTATGCGGACAGCTATATCGTAAGCCCTCGTGCCCGAAGTCACTACTCTTGTTACACGCTCAAATATACTGAAATTGATATCGTATATCCACGATACGTCTAGACCATCGGCAATATTGTCGTTGAGCACGAAAAGCAGCTCCTTCTCTCCCTGCATCTCGTTCATGACGCGAAGCGTCATATTTGCTCCCACGGGGTTCTTTGCAAGATTGAGAGTAGCCTTGCTCTTTCCAAGCATGAAGTTCTCCATACGTCCATTTTTCACGGTATAGCTGTTGATAACACCGTCGGTTATCTTCTGATCAATATCATAGAGCTTTGCCGCAGCCGCAACAGCGGTCATATTGTAGATATTGTAGATACTGTTCAGTTTGGGCGAATAGGTATGACCATCCGCAGTGAACACAGGCTTTTCAAGGTCGATATCCTTTGCAGTGATATATGGCTCATGGCTACCGAAACCACACTTTTTACAGATAAACTTTCCGATGTGTGAGTACTGATAGTACTCGTATTCAAGAGGCTCTCCGCAGAATGGACAGAAGCGTCCCTCCGAGGCTTCAAATATCTTCTTTGTAGCAAAGGCGTAGGGCTCCGCATGAAAGTATCTAACGTTCTTATTACCTGGATTAGCCCTGCCAAGACGAGCAGTATTCGGGTCGTCGCCGTTGAGGATAAGATTGCCCTCAAAGGTCTTACAGAAGCCGTTTATCTTCTGTATCAGTGTCTCCATTTCGCCATTTCTATCAAGCTGGTCGCGAAAGAAGTTCAGCACCACAAGAGTATCCAGCTTCAGCTGCGAATATACCACTGGGACGTGAGATTCATCAGTTTCAAGTATCAGCATATCAGCCTTTACTCTTCCCGACATATCACAGTATTTCAGAAGCATGGAGCATATACCCGTATCCAGGTTATTGCCCTCCTTGTTGATGATTATCTTCTTTCCGCTGCGCTCAAAAAGCTGAGCGATACAGTTTGTTACGGAAGTCTTTCCGTTAGTTCCTGTTATCGCTATTATAGGGCAGTCAACCTTGAACATGGATACCGCCTTATGCCCTGAAAAATGCCACAGAACGATACCCGGAAGGTTTCCGGCGTTCCTGTGCAACAGTTTCAGGAGCTTAACTATGATTTTTCCTATTAGTATCAGAATACGTTTCAATTTAATTCTCCAAAAATCAATTTTCCGTGCAGGTTACTCTTCCGTCCTCAGAGAAGCCTACCCAGCCGCGGTTCTTAGCCGCCTTTATGCCAAGAGATACAGAGGTCTCCAGTGAGGGAGTTACCCTTGTGAATCCGAAAAGATGAGCAACCTCGCGGAGAAGATCCTCACGAGCCATAGCCACCTGTCGAGTCATTATCTCCCTAATGCCCACAGCTATTTCCTCAGGCGCAACATCGTCGATATCTCGTTTGTCGTCGTTCTTATATACCGTCCTGCACCTGTCGTACTCCTCAGGTTTCTGAGAAGCAAGCCATACATACTCGTTCTCACCTGCCGCAGATACCTTTGCGTCAGCTTTTTCAAAGGCTGACTCGAATAACGCTTTCATATTTGCGCCGGGACGAGAAATTCCCCAGCATGAGAAAGTCTTTTTTGCAAGGCTCTTCTTGTTCATGGGAGCTTCAACAGAAAGAATATCGTTTATGCATTTGGTTATTTTGGCGGAAGCAACCTCGGTAAAATTCTCTGAGGTACCCAGAGCCTTTATCTTGAAGGACTTGAACTCGTCAAAACTCTCGGTAAAGCTGCTTACTTCCTCTGTCTCGAAGACTATCTCCTGCTTTTTCTTTTCCTCAGCTGCCGGAGCAGAACCAGGATCACGGTATTTTGCTATAGCAGTGTCTATTTCAGTCTTTATCTTAGCCAGTACCTTTTCCTTATTGTCGAGCCAGTCGATGATATAAACGTTCATGACATTCCAGCCAAGCCCCCTGAGTACAGATGGCTGTGAAAGACTCCTGTCGCTTGCTGTGCCATTGTGAAAATAAGCCTCATTTCCGCAGTTTATTCCCATGATATAGGTATCTGTCTTGTCTGGATTAACAACTGCCACATCTACCTTGTAGTCTGAGCAACCCACGCTACACTTGCAGTCGTAGCCAAGCTTTTTGAGCTCTGCCGCAACTACAGTTTCAAAGCCCTCGGTGCCGCTCTTTGAACCTGCTCTCACCGGAAGAGCGCTCCTGCCCTTTGCGGCAAATTCAAGGAAGCCTTTAAGTCCCTCTACACCGTCAGAACGTGTTCTTGAAAGATCTATCATATCAGGAGTGATGACAGAGAACACTATCATCTTACACTTTGAACGTGATATGGCAACATTAAGTCTTCTCCAACCTCCGTCGCGGTTAAGCGGACCGAAGTTCATTGATACCTTGCCCTCCTTGTCGGGACCGTAACCGATAGAGAACATGATAACGTCACGCTCATCACCCTGTACGTTTTCAAGGTTCTTTATAAGTATGGGTTCGTACATCTCGTTAGCATATTCCTCAAGTTTCGGATCGTCACGGTAAGCGTCCATGAGCAGATCGTCGATAAGGTTCTGTTGAGGCAGACTGAACGTAACTACGCCTATACTTAACTTTCTTAGTTTTTCATCTCTAAGTCTGCGGCATATCTCTTCAACAACTGCCTGAGCCTCCGCCTTATTAGTACGTGTTGAACTCTTGTCGTAGTAGCCCTCAACATGTACCCAGCTGACCTCCGATACCTGATCGTCAGGTGACGGGAAAGTATATAATTTGTTCTCGTAGTACTTGGAATTGCTGTATGCAATAAGGCTCTCGTGGCGAGAACGGTAATGCCAAAGAAGGTGCTTCTGCGGCATAGAAAGTGCAAGACAGTCGTCAAGTACGCTTTCAAGATCTTCCTTCTCATAGTTCTCCTCATCTACCTGATTTGAAGCAAAGAAGCTCGTAGGCGGAAGCTGTTTCGGGTCGCCAACAACGATAACATTGTCACCTCTTGCGATAGCACCAACTGCCTCGCAGGTGGGGAGCTGTGAAGCCTCATCGAATATAACGAGGTCAAATTTAGGGTAAGATGGGTCTATATACTGAGCCACTGAAATAGGGCTCATGAGCATTACAGGACACATTCTGCGCAGAAGGTTTGGTATGCTGTCAAAAAGCTTACGTATGGACATCATTCTGCCGCCTGACTTTATTGCCTTCTGGAGTATTCCTATCTCAGAACTGTTAGCCGAGCTGCCCGGAGTTGGTATCTTCGCTGATAGATCAGCTGCAAGCTCCTTTATTGACAGAGTCGAGAAGTTATCGAGTACCTCGCCGAATTTTCTTATCGTATCCTCGAACAGTGTTCCCTGGAATTTAGCAAGCTCGCTTGTACGGGAAATAGTACTTGTGACCATTGCCTTGCTGATATCGCAGTCAAATGCTGGGATAAGCTCCTCTGTAGGAACCTCACCATTTATATAGGCATCAGCAACATTGCCTATACCATACTCTCTCAGCTTATTGCAGATAGTGACGATTCCCGTCCACTCTTTAAGCTGCGGCAGAGCCTCAACAACAGCGTCTGCCTTCATCTTAGCGTCACTGCCCCAGTTCTCGCCGGTTATAAGCTTGTCCGTGTTTATTCCAAAGTTACTTCTAAGCTCTGATGCAACTTTTTCAAGTGCGGCATAATCAGCGGTTATCTTTGAAGTGTCGCCGTTTACACCAGTTGTAAGACTTTCGCATAGCTTCTGTTTTATATCAGCGCTGAATGTGGAAGCCGCAACTCTCTCACCAAGCTCTGATGAACGAGAAACGCAGCTTTCAACCGCGTTCCAGTCGGTATTTTCATCGAGCCTAAAACTGCTGAAATACTTCACCAATTCGGGCTGAGCCGATGCTACCTGGTCTTTCAGAACACTGAACTGATTTATCTTATCATAATACTGTGTTATGTTTTCCTTAGTTACCGAGGAAGCCGATTTAGCGTGAGCTGCAAGCTCCTTTACAAGTTTCTTGCTACCTATGCTCTTAGCAAGGAACCATTTGCCCTGTGCTGTCTTCCACTTTACAAGAGCGTCAGAAGCGTTATAGTTCAGCACTGATGACTCAAACTGTGACAGGAGTTCGTCCCTTACCTGTGAAAGCTCTTTACCAGTAGATATAAGTGCCTGCGCATGATCCTTGAACCCGTTCCAACGGCTGTCAGAAATAATATCCGGCAGGAGCTGCTCACCGTTAGCAGAGGCTGTGATTATTTCCGCAGCAAGCTTACACTCCTCAAAAGTCATTTCATCGCTTCCAGTAAACGAAGCAAGCTGTGCAGTATCGCTTTGTGCAGCAACAAGCGCTTTTTTAAGTTCGCCGAGCTTTGCTTCCATAGCCCCTCTTGTTTCAGGAGTGCAAGAGGTAAGCTCGCACACTCCGAGAGCAGTAGTGGTAACATCACCGAACTCTTTTCCTGCCGCAGCAAGGCTTTCAAGCGTCTCACGCCATGCAGAATAGGAAGTCTCGCTCATAGCGTCCAGCTGCTCATTGGTAAATGTGAACTTTCCACCGAAGCTGCTGTTCTTCTCGTATCTTACAGCTGCGTCATACATAGAGCAACCGAAATTGCGTTTTTTGTGTATCTCCTCCATAGTGCCGTTAAGCTCTTTCCTCATTTCGGCTATCTTGTCAGCCTGTGCCTTGTACTCGGCTGGCTTTTTGATACGTCCCACATTGAGAGTTTCCTCAAGCTGCTTTAGGACTGCTCTCTTCTGCGCCTTATTGGAGTGGAGCTCTATACAGAAGGGTCCAAGGCCGACCTTGTTCAATCGCTTTTCAACTACCGACAGAGCAGCCATTTTCTCAGCGACGAAAAGCACGGATTTCCCCTGATACAGAGCGCTTGCTATCATATTGGTTATAGTCTGGGACTTACCGCTTCCGGGAGGTCCGTGAAGCACGAAGCTCTTACCCTCTGAAGCTGCGTATACCGCTGCAAGCTGAGACGAATCTGCACTTAGCGGTACAACCAAATCTGTGGGAGCTACTTTGTTATCAAGATCAAGGGGAGATATGTATAGATCGTCTCCTTCCCATTCGGTCTTGCCAGAGATAAGACTTGCAACTACCTTGTTTTTTGCCAACTCATCAGCACGGTTGCGGATATCGTTCCACATAATGAAACGGTTAAATGAGAACTGTCCTATAAAGGCATAGTCAACTATATCCCAGCGGGGCTGTGACATAATATTCTGTCTTACAGTATTTAATATGAGCTGGAGGTTTACTCCGTTCTCGTCCTCGGGAACTGGATCAAGTCCCTTAATATCAATACCGAAAGTCTGACGTATATACTCCAGCATGGTTATATTAACCTGAGTATCCTCGTCGCGCATACGTATAACGTATGTCTTTTCCTGTACCTTGCGGATAATATCTATAGGAACAAGTACAAGCGGAGCATATCTTGGCTTGTCGCTCTTTTCAGTCTCGTACCAACGCAGAAAGCCAAGTGCCAGATAGATAGTGTTTACACCGTTTTCTTCCATGCTAGTCTTCGCCTGCCTGTGAAGCTTCTTCATTATCTTTTCAAGGTCTGCTTCCTTCATAAAGGTGCGCAGACGGTGACTCTTGAACTCCGACTCGGATATTGTGGTTATGATATCTTTTTCGTTTTCTATCTCGTATATCTTGCTATCGGACATCTGAAGGGTCATATCATTTGGCATGGGCATTATCTTGAAGTCCTCGCCCTTTGATATCTCGTCCTCCAGTACGCCAAGGTCGTTTATCATTAGCTGAACACTCATGGCTGTAGCACGGAAGTTCAGAAGACTGTTTCTCAGGCTCATGTCAAGGAGCTTTCTCTCCCACATCACCTGCTTTGTGACCTCTCTTGCTTCTCCGCTGATTGCCTGTGCGGAAATATCTATCTCATTTGGAGCCGAAGTTATCTCCGACTTTTTACGTGCGCCGTAGTCAACAGCCTTGAAGGAGCCGTCCTCTGATACTCTCGATGGAACGGGACGTATGCCGCTGGAACGTGTACGGCTTATATCTATGGCAAAGCAGAATTTCGACTCATCATCAAGATGAGCGGCTGCATGGTTCTCAGCACTATCAAAATCAGTATTCTTTCCTGCCACGAAGTCAGTACACTCTACCATGCTTATTGCATCTATACCGTGGGCTATGCGCTTTGTGAGAGCCGACATATCATACTGGATGCAATCAGAGAAAGTCTCGTTTTCAAGCCAGCAGCCTGCAAAGGCGTGTCCCTGTATTATAACTATTATAGGATTAAGTCCAACAGCCTCAAGGCATGAGCAGTACAGTACCGCAAGATCAAGGCATGTACCTTGTTTTCCTTCAAGGACCGAATCGGGCATTCGTATGCGCTGAGCTTCCTCAAAGCTTGCAGGCGGCATGGTATAGGCTATGTTCTGCTCCTGAAGGGCTGCATATATCGCCCCCATCTGCTGCTTAACTATATTCGGGTTCTTTGTCTGATATCCTGTAAAGGCAGGATCTCCGCACCATTTTTTCAAGTAAACACCGGCTGCGGCAACTATCTCCTGAACCTTTGGGTGATTGGGAGAAACAAAAGCTGCGACAGTCTCAGGCATGAAATTGATTCCTGACCACTGATCGTAGGCAAGGAGCTCGATATTACGGCTCTCCTCTGCTATGACCTCTTCGCCTTGCAGTGCCTGTATGGTAACGTTTCCCACAAGCTTTTCCGTCAGGCTAAAGAGATAGTCCGAAAGCAGTATTATATTGATAGGAGATATCTCCACGGGCTCGGACGGTTTGAGATCGACGGGAACAGCTTCAAAGGTCTTGGCAAATTCCGGCTCAAATCTTATCCTAAGACGCACATTTTTAAGTTCCTCGCCAGTATTGTTGGTCATTACCATATTTCTGAACATGGGAACATAGTTCTGCTGCATCGCAAAATTGATCTGCGCGGTCATATTGCCGCCAAAAGTTATCTTGTTTTCCATACAGTCCTCCATTCTGCCATAGGCGAAACATAATACCATTTCTATCATACCACATTTTTATCTTTTTTACAATATCAAGCGCGAAAAAAGTAAACAAAAAGCTCGGGAATTTAGAAGTTGAGAAACGAGAAAAGTGGATCAAACCACGAATTTCTCGAAATTTTTTTGTCAAATTTCGATTTTTCACTTGACGTATTGTCCGTATTGTGGTATAATATATATATATATACTTATGAAGAAAGGTGATTCCGAATGAGGCTTAATATTGTAAAATCCAAGAATGCTCAACAGTTTTACGTAATAGAATCATACAGAACAGCTGACGGAAAGAATACAAGTAAGATAGTTGAAAAGCTAGGTACATATGCTCAATTCAAAGAAAAGCATGATGACCCTGTTGCATGGGATAAAGAATATGTCAACGAACTAAATAAG
>JAGCWY010000085.1 GCA_017961625.1 Ruminococcus sp.
AACCACAGGACATTTAGCTGAGAAGAGCGGCAAATGGTACGCCGTTATAAACTTATACGATGCCGACGGTAAACGTCACGAAAAGTGGCGCTCCCTCGGACTGGACGCAAAGAAAGGCACCAAGACCGAAGCCAACCACCGTCTGAACGAGGTGCTGGAGCAGTACAATCTTGGTGACCAGTACCTGCACGAAGGTATGTCGAGAGCCGACAAGGAGCGCAACCGCATAGCTGATATGCGTGTTGAGGACTACCTTGCGGAGTGGCTGGAGTCCTACAAGGGCAACATCACGAAGTCCACATACACAAGCTACAAGCGGTACATGGACGTACACATGATACCATTTTTCAAGAAGATGAAGATAAAGGTAAAGGAGATAACAGGCGACGAGATAAACGAGTACTACGCTTACCTCAGAGCCAAAGGTCTGAAAGGTACTTCCTGTCAGCGGCACCATTCGCTTCTGCACCTTGCATTCAAGTCTGCTATGAAAAGACGTATCATTCCGACAAATCCTGTCGATCAGGCTGACCGTCCGAAGTCGGTGCAGTTCATCGGAAACTACTATAATGCTGAGGAGATAAAGCAGCTCATCGACTGCACAAAGGACGATCCGCTGCACATCGTCATCATTATAGCTGCCTATTACGGACTCCGTCGAAGCGAGGTCATCGGACTGAAATGGTTGGCGGTGGACTTCGTAGGCAAGACCATAAGCATCAAGCACAAGGTCTTGCAGGACGAGGACGGAGTTGCAGGCTACGATGTAATGAAAACGAAATCGTCTAACAGAACCCTTCCGCTGATAACAGTAGTCGAGCAGGCACTCATCGCCGAGCGTGAGCATCAGGCTGAGATGAAGAAGGCATTTGGCAGAGGCTACTGCAAGAAGTACGAGGACTATATCTGCGTGGACGCTGTGGGAGAGTTGATACGTCCCAACTATGTATCGGACCACTTCCCCATAGTGCTCCGCAAGAACGGTCTGCGGAAGATACGCTTCCACGACCTGCGGCACAGTTGTGCCAGTCTGCTCCTTGCAAACGGAGTGCAGATGAAGCTGATACAGGAATGGCTCGGCCACAGCGACATAGGTACGACCAGCAACGTGTACAGCCATGTGGACAGCGAAAGCAAGAAACTGAGTGCCGAGGCGATAGCTAAAGCGCTCTCGGAGTAAAATAAAAGCCTCTGGACGTTATGTCCGGAGGTCTAACATAAACAGTATATTTGAAATCGTAATTAGTATAATGCGCGGAATGAAAATCGCGTCCCAGAAAAACTGAGACGCGAAATTGGCTGCGCGGGCTCCGCGCTGGCGCAGTGGGTGGGATTCGAACCCACGTCCCTCAAGGGGCATCATGATTTCGAGTCATGTCCGTTATGACCACTTCGATACCACTGCATAAAATCACTATAATATTATATCATACTGAAATACCAAAATCAAGTGCTTTTGTAAAAAAATAATATTATAACAAAAAGAGCAGGAGTCCTGCTCTGATTTTATTTTGTAAGAAGGAACATCCTGCCGCTGAAAGGTGGAATATCCATATCAATAGTTTCGCCGGAATAAGTATATTTCGTTCCGCCGTCGGGAGTAGTTCCGCTGTATAGCTGATCGTCGGAGTCAAGCAGCAGCTTCACCGAACAGCCTGCTCCGAGCCTGAGTGAGTAGCCGAACTGATACCAGTCGGAAAAATTGAAGACTGCAAGTATATCACCATTTTCTGATTTTCTACGCATTGCATAGATGCACCGATCCGTACAGTTGCAATCCTCCCAGACAAAATTTGTGGGATCATTATCATAATGCAGCGCGTCGTATTTAAGGTATATGTGATTTAGAATCTTTATGTACTCGCGGAAGGAATCATGTAGAGGGTATTTCAGCATATCCCAGTCCTGCTGACGTTTTTCGTCCCATTCGCGGAGCTGTGCGAACTCGCTTCCCATAAAGTTCAGCTTTTTACCTGGGTGGGCTGTCATATACATATACAAAGCCCTTGCCTGCGGGAACTTATCCTCATACCTGCCGTTCATCTTCTGCGCAACGGTTGCTTTTCCGTGAACTACCTCGTCATGTGAAAGGGGAAGTATGAACCTCTCGTTATAGAAATATAGCATGGAAAATGTAAGCTTGTGATAGTCACGGGAGCGATACATAGGAGCCGTCCGGAAATAATCGAGAGTATCATGCATCCAGCCCAGATCCCACTTGTAATCAAAACCCAGACCGCCCTCCATTACGGAAGCCGTTACTCTCGGGTATGCAGAGGAGTCCTCTGCGGCGATTATTGCCGACGGGTGACGAAATTTCAGACCGCTGTTCATAGTTCTGATAAATTCCAACGCGTTGCTGTTCTCACCGCGACTTTCATCGCCGTTCCAGTATATCATATTGCGTATCGCGTCCATACGGAGCCCGTCGAAATGATAAACACTGAGCCAGTAATCAGCAGCGGACTGTATGAATGTTCTCACCTCTCCTTTTGAATGGTTAAAATTGCGGCTTCCCCATTCGTTATAGCCTATATCGTCACTGGGATACTCATATAGCTTTGTGCCGTCGTACTCCGTAAGCGCGTAATGATCAACTGCAAAATGCACAGGAACAAAGTCTACGATAACACCTATCCACCTTTTGTGGCACTTATCCACGAGCTCCATTAGTTCTGCCGGAGTACCATAACGTGATGTGGGCGCAAAGAAGCCCGTACACTGATATCCCCACGATTCATCGCAGGGATGCTCGCTGAGTGGCATTAGCTCAATATAATTATAGCCGTACTCGCAGACATAGTCTATAAGCTCATCGGCTATTTCGGAATAGCTGTACCAGCCCTCGCTGTCCTCGTCGGAGCGCCTTTTCCACGAGCCGAGGTGTACCTCATATATATTCATGGGCTTGTCGCGGCAGTCAGTGCGTTTTTTCAGCCATTCACCGTCCGAAAAGCTGTAGCTCCCGATATCCCGGATAACAGAGCAGGTACCGGGACGTACCTCCATTCCGAAGCCGTAGGGGTCGCAGTGGTCAATAAATCCGCCTTTTTTGTCGTAGATACGGTACTTGTAGCGCATCCCCTCCACAGCCTCCGCAACAGCGAGCTCGTAAAACCTGCCGTCGTTCACAGGCTTCATGGGGAACTCCTTCCAGTCCGAGAAATCGCCGATCAGTGAGACCCCTTCCGCATTGGGCGCGTAGGTGCGGAAGACCGTACCGTTTTTCCCTGTATGGGCTCCGAGATAGTTGTAGGCTTCAAACTCATCTCCACGGTAGAATTTCATTATGTCCATAGCATCGCCCCCATCTTTTTTACTGATTATAGCATATTATTGCAAAAATAGCAAGGAATACGCAGAAAAATCCGGCACATACGACGAATTCTCAAAATGCTCAGTTTACACAGAAAAATTTTTCATGCACTGTGATAAAAGGCTTGACTTTTTGCGCAATATGTGATAAAATATTTTTGTTATTCAAATACAAATTGTATAAAACGCCTGTTGTTATACGGGGAATATATGATAAGCATTTTATACGCAGCAAGCCAATTATCACACGCAATGCAGTTTTACTGCTTGCAATCGAAAAGGAGATGTAATAATGAAAAAACAACTGATCAGGAAGATCACAGCAGCAGCAATGGCTTTTGCCATGATAGGCGCAGCTGTCAGCGCCCCCGTAGACAAAAGCAGCTTATTAGGCAGCATTTTTACAGCTTTTGCAGAGACATCTACCGCGACATTTGACGAAAGTACCGGCGTTCTTACTTTGCATGGAAACTTTGAAAAGGAAGACTTGTATGACTGGAAAGCCACAGCAGATACAATCGTATTTGATGAAGGAACAGTATTCCCTGAGGATTGCAGTTATATGTTTTTCGCTTGTTTGGCCGATGAGATAGATCTTTCAAATGTTGATACATCAAAAGTTACCAATATGGAAGGTATGTTTAATGGATGTTACGCTGAATCCATTAATCTTAGCGGTATTGATACATCAAATGTAACTAATATGTCACATATGTTCATTGACTGTAACCACCTAAAATCTCTCGACCTTAGCGGTATTGATACATCAAATGTAACTGATATGAGTTTGATGTTCTATTTTTGTTACTGTTTAGAGCCACTTGACCTTAGCAGCTTTGATACATCAAATGTTACAGATATGGAAGGCATGTTCTTGGGCTGTGAAAGCCTCGAATCGCTTAATCTCAGCAATTTTGACACATCAAATGTTACTAATACGAAAGATATGTTCGAGGACTGTAAAAATCTGAAATCCATTAATCTTAGCAGCTTTGATACATCAAATGTTACAGATATGAAAGGTATGTTCTTTGACTGTAAAAATCTTAAATCCCTTGATGTTACTGGTCTTGATACATCAAATGTTACGGATATGTCCAATATGTTCTATGGCTGTTCAAGTCTTGAATCTATTGATGTTACTGGCTTTGATACAAGCAACGCTAAAGATAATTCTAATATGTTCGGCGGCCCTTTCGGCGACTGTACAGCACTTGACCCAAGTATTTGCATAGTTAAAGGCAACAGCGTTACTCTTGACGGAAATATTGGAGTAAATGTTTATCTCCAGCCCTGCGAGAATCTTGCAAAGGTTGTAATGAGCGGTCCAAACGGTGACAGAGTATTTACTGATTTTACTGGCATTACACAGGACAGCGGATATTACAAGTTCTCATATCCCATAAACGCAACTCAGGGAAGTGAGCAGATAACTCTCAAGGCTTACGATAAGGACGGCAATCGCCTCATAGTATGCGATAATAATTATGGACTCTTCAATCACTCACAAGTAGAATGTACAGTTTACGGCTATATCGACCAGATAAAGAGGCACGAAATGTATTCGGCTTCCACTCTTGCGGCTCTTGTTGACGGACTTGAAAACTACTGCAAGGCTGCCGAGAATTACTTCAACGGCACTGACAATACCATTGCCGGTATCGAAAACGTGACCGCAGACAGCGTAAAAAAGTACGAAACAGACCTCGGCTCCGACGTGAAGCTCTCACTGGTTCTCAATTCCGCAGCTGCTTTAAGGATCTACACAGAAAGCGATGACGTTCTTATCGACGGTGAGAAAGCAACTGCCAAGTACAAGGGCGTAAACAAGTACTACGAGATCTCCAATATCTGCGCTCAGAAGCTCAGCACTCCCCACAAGATCACTATTGACGGAACTGATTACAAGTGCAGCGCTCTGTCATACGTTCACAGAGTACTGAACAATCAGAATGCCAAGAATAACACGCTTCTCACCGAAATGGCAAAAGCAACTTATGTTTATGCCATGGCGGCAGAGGCTTATGTAGGAAAACCATACCAAAGATATGCAAAAATGACTCCCAAACAGATCGTTGAGGAAATGACACTGGAGCAGAAGGCGGCTCAGATGGTACAGTCTATTGCGTACATGACCAGCGATGAAGAAATGCAGGAGCAGTGCTTCGGAAGTGTTTACGGAGACGCAGGTATGTACAGCTCGGCTGAATGGCGCGAGCTTGTAGACGGTTTTCAGCAGGGAGCTGTAGATTCGGAAACCGGAATCCCTTACATTATGGCGCTTGATGATGTGCATGGTCTCGGATACTGCCGTGACGCAGTTTACTTCCCGCACAATATCGGACAGGGTGCCGCAAACGATGAGGAACTCGCTTATCAGGTAGGTCGTATCACTGCCGACGAAAGCAAGCTGTGCCACCTTATGTGGAATCTTTACCCCTGTGTTGCACAGTCTGTTGATCCAAGATGGGGAAGGACTTATGAGTGCTACAGCTCAGACCTCGATATCATAACAAGACTCAGTACAGCTTATACAAAGGGACTTATTGACGGCGGAGTCATAGCCTGCGCAAAGCATTTCTTCGGCGACGGAAACGTGGTTTACGGTACAGGTGAACAGACAGATTATCCCCGTATCATGGACAGAGGCGACTCTCAGCTCACCGAAGAAGAAATAGACGAACTCCTCAAGGTATATCAGGCGCAGATAGATGCCGGTGTCCAGACGATCATGGTCAGCTTTTCTTCTCTTAACGGAGTGAAGATGCATGAAAACGGCGAATATATATGGAAACTCAAAAATGAAATGGGCTTTGAAGGCTTCATCATAAGCGACTATCAGGCTATAGAATTCACATCGCCGGAGACCTACGAGGATCAGGTCGCATCAGCAATAAACAGCGGTATAGATATGCTCATGGAGGCTGACAGATATGATGACGCAAGAAAGAGCATAATCGACGCAGTCAGAAATGGTAAAATAAGTGAAGAACGTATCAACGACGCTGTTGAAAGAATTATCAAGGTAAAGCAGAATGCAGGAATATTCGATGATCCATTCTGTGAAAATATTGAAACTGTTCAGCAGGAAACAGGTTCTATGGAATACAGAGCTGTTGCAGAAAAGCTCGTGGAAAAGAGCCTTGTCCTTTTAAAGAATGAGAACGAAACACTGCCTATCAAAGAGGGTACAAAGGTTTATATCACAGGACCTTCTGCGGACAATCCGCGTGTTCAGTGCGGCGGCTGGACCATGGGCTGGGTTGAGAGCCCGACAAAGAATATCAGCGGAGTTACAACTATACTGGAGGCATTCGAGAGGTATGCAGAGGATTACGGTATAGAAGTTATCACCGATCCTGAGCAGGCAGAGAATGCTGATGTTGTACTGCTCTGCATAGGCGAAACTTCATACGCAGAATGGTACGGCGATACAACAGACCTTGAGCTTTGCGGAATGCTCGGTCTCAACGGCAACAGGGAAGCTATTGATGAAGCAAAGGCACTTGACAAGCCCACTGTTACCTGTATTGTCGCCGGCAGACAGGTCATACTCGACGAAGAAGACTACAATAACTGGGACAGCGTTGTAATGTGTTACCTGCCGGGTTCAGAGGGCAAAGGTGTTTCGGACGTTATCTGCGGCTGTTCGGACTTTACCGGCAGACTTCCCGAACCATGGTATGGCTCTGTAGAGCAGATAGGTACTGACGAAAATGTTTTCGGACTTGGATACGGTCTCTCATATCCGGAGGGCTTTGTTCCGCGTACAGAGCCTGAGGCAATTCCTGATCCGATTTCGGAAGATGAAGGCTTTGATGCCATAGCGGAAGGTACAAACTATACAAAGGGAGTATTTGAAAACGGCGTTTATTCCAACGAGTATGCAGGTATAACCGCTGATATCCCCGATGATTTCAGTATGATAAACGAAGTTTACCTTTCCATGATCGCTGAGAATACTATTGAAGGAAGCAGTACCGAAGAAGAAATGATATATAATTCCGCAGTCATCTGGGACGATATCTTTGAAAACGGCTTTGACGCAGCTGTTACGTACAAGTTTGTGAATACAACTATGGGATTCCCTGATAATCCGCAGTGTACAGAGGAAGAGTATCTTGATCACATCAAATCATTTGATACATACTGGGATGAAGCAGCGGGCATCACTCATACTTATAAGGACAGATCAAAAGTAGTTCTCGGCGGAAATGAATACACAAGAGAGGAATACAGGATATCCGCAGGTGATGAGTACAGTGAAGTTTTCGCATATTATGTAAGAAGACTCGATGACAACCTAATGTGCATAATAGAAGTAGAAACCCTTGCTGATTCTTCCGAATTCTTAGAGGCATGGTTCAATTAATCACAATGAGGCTCTTATTATAACAAGCACGGATATCCTAAAATGGTTCTATGTAAAATGAGCTGAAAAACAAATGAAAAATAGCAGCACACTGAAATTATGATATCAGTGTGCTGCTATTGATATATTCGCTTGTCTTATTATGATTTGGATAAATAATGGTAAAGAAAGGTCAATTTGGGAGCAAAAGAAGATATATTATTTTTATATCCGGGACATTTTTAGCTTAAGGCGAATCTTGTCGGTTACAAGAGCTATAAACTCGGAGTTGGTGGGGCGTCCGCGGTAGCTATCAACATAGTAGCCGAAAAATTTGGTTATTGCTTCTGTATTGCCTCTGTCCCATGCTATTTCTATAGCGTGACGTATGGCTCTTTCAACGCGCGATGATGTCGTGGCGTATTTCTGTGCTACACATGGATATAACTGTTTTGTGACGCTCTCCATAAGTTGACAGTTGTTTATTGCGCTGATTATAGCAGTTCTGAGATAATGGTAGCCTTTTATATGTGCGGGAACGCCAAGCTTTTGTATAATGTCAGTCACCATTATTTCCGTGTCAGTGCAGTTCGAAGTTATCGGCTTGTTACAGACTGATTTGACAATCGATGGAAGGGTGTCAAGATCAAATGGGGCTGACAGGAAATAGGACGCACCGTTTTCCATGACCTGTCGTTCAATGAAGCTGTTTCTGATATCTGATACTATAATGAAGGCTGGTACATTTACTAACTTATCTCTTATGCGGTTCATCAGTGCGATTGAATCTGTTTCCTGCATGGTGAGCGCTGTGATAATTACGTCGGGCTTGTCCTTTAGTATAGAATCGTATATTACCTGACCATCCATTTTTCGAGTGTAGGCTATTATGCCGTTTTCTCTTAATTTTGCTGCTGCTTTTACCCCGTTTGCTGCTGAATTGTCGCCAATTAGCACTTTGATAGATTCGTTTTCCATAGTAGATTCTCCTTTCCTGTTTTCTACGATATCTATTTTACATTAGGTAAAAATGAATTTCAAGAGGATGTTTTAGCGTAAATTGTCGAAAAATAGAATCTTCAATAATTATAAGTTACTTGATGTTGCTAAATGTTGTGAAAAGATGCTTATGTAATATTTTTTAGTTGCATAAATAGTAAAAATAATTTTTTTATTATTTTTGCTTGACAATTGATTCCGTTTGATGTATAATATTATAGTACTTTGCGAGTGTGCTGGAATAGGCAGACAGGCACGTTTGAGGGGCGTGTGTCGAGAGACGTATGGGTTCAAGTCCCATTACTCGCACCATAATGGACAGATGGCTGAGCTGGTCTAAGGCGCACGACTGGAACTCGTGTATACGTTAATAGCGTATCGAGGGTTCGAATCCCTCTCTGTCCGCCAGAATTAAAAAG
>JAGCWY010000086.1 GCA_017961625.1 Ruminococcus sp.
GAAGCCTCAGTGTAACTCTGCCATTTCAAAGAATAATTTTTTCAGGCTGCTTCGGCAGTCTTTTTGTCGTATACTTTTTTACCTTTAAAAACTTTTTTTGTTTTTTCAATTTAGTACTTGACTTTTATTTGCAGGTCTACAGTACTGAAAATTATTCTCCAAAAACGTTCGTCGAGTCAGAACTTATAATCCACGTAAAATCCGAGAAAAATGATGCTTTACTGACATAAGCGAAACCCGGAATATCCGCTTAGATAGGAGTGTGGTTCCGAAGGCCATGGAGCATACAAAATCAAAGTTATAACATGATGACCGCCATTCGGCGGTCATTTGTTTTCCTTAAGCATTACTATTTTCATGCAAAAAGATTATTCAAGAGCAAAAAAGTCTTCTACTTGCCGCTATCATAATTGCTTACAGCGAAAAGCATCAGGTGGATGACAAGGAAGCAAGTCTTCTATTAGTAAGGCGTTATACCCATTCATTATTGAACTTCATATAGATACGCTTCAAAATCTGTGCAAGGACTGTATATACGACCATCAGGCCTGCAAGCCAGAGCATATACGACGGTACCATAACCGGCAGATCAAACAGGGTTGCAATACCGGTAAATCCGATAATCAGTGTCGCAATAACAACAAGGAGCGTTGAGATACTAAGCTGAAACGATGCACGGTCTTTGATAAACGGTACCTTGGGTGTACGGATGGTATGGATAACTACAGTCTGAGAAATAACGCCGAACATGAACCAGCCGTTTTGGAAGAAGCCTGCAAGCGAGTCGCTGTTGAACTTGTAAACAAACCACAACACGAGGAAGCAAAGTACATCAAGAACTGTACTGAGCAGACCGAAAATCACCATGAACTTCTTGATCCCGGGGATATTCCACTTCTTCGGCAGACGGATGCTTTCGTCCTCCACATGATCAAATGGCATACCGAGCTGTGCGAAATCATTGAGAATATTCTGAACAAGAATATGTATCGGAAGAAGCGGAAGGAACGGCAGGAATATACTTGCAATCAGAACAGAGAACATATTGCCGAAGTTTCCGCTGACAGACATTTTCAGATATTTGGACATATTCGCAAAGGTACGTCTCCCTTCGATAACGCCTTCATCAAGGACATTCAAATCTTTTTCAAGAAGAATGATATCTGCTACTTCCTTTGCAATATCGACTGCTGTATCAACTGAGATACCGACATCCGACTGCTTCAGCGGAAGGCTGTCATTGATACCGTCTCCCATATAACCGACAGTATGGCCGTTTGTCTGGAAAGCCTTGACAACACGCTGCTTCTGATACGGTGAAAGCTTAGAATATATATGACATTTTTCACAGACTTCAAGCAGTTCTTCATCTGACATTGCTTCTACCTGACCGCCTGTAAGTGTATACTCCGTAGGGATACCAAGTCTGCCGCAGATATTGATCGCTACGCCCTCTGTGTCGCCTGTAAGTACAACAGTGCGGACGCCGTTCTTTTTCAGAGCCTTTATAGCAGATTCTGCAGATGGCTTAGGAGGATCAAGGAAGCCTACAAAGCCGATCAGAACCATGTCACTCTCGTCGTCTACGCCGAATGTTTCAACATCATGTATGTTGTTTTTCTGAGCAACGGCAATAACACGGATACCCTCAAGATTGTTTTCGGTCGCTATCTTCTGAGCGTTTTCGATCAGTTCGGGAGTGATCGCTTTAACTTCGCCGTCAATTTCTATATGACCGCAGATAGATAGTATTTCTTCCACAGCGCCCTTTGTGACGAGCTGACGTTTGCCGTTTTTGTCACGCAGCACCACGCTCATGCGGCGGCGGCTGAAATCAAACGGTATTTCATCCTCTCTTACATAGGATTCCTTCAGATATGACAGTTCTTCATTCTCTGCTCGATTGATTATAGCAACATCCATGAGGTTTTTAAGTCCTGTCTGGAAGTAACTGTTGAGGAATGCATGGCGAAGTATACGTTTATCCTCTCTTCCGAGAACATCCATATATTTTTCAAGCACAATTTCATCCTGTGTCAGAGTACCTGTTTTATCGGTACAGAGGATATCCATTTCACCGAAGGTCTGGATAGAGCCGAGACGCTTTACGATAGTTTGCTTCTTCGACATATTGACAGCACCCTTTGCAAGTGATGATGTCATAATGACAGGAAGCATTTCGGGCATAAGGCCTACAGCAATAGTGATACCGAACATCAGTGAATCGAGCCAGCTACCTTTGGTGATAAAGTTGGCAATAAAGATAATCGGCACCATAACGACCATGAACTTGATGAGCAGGCTGCTGATAGAATTGATATTCCGCTCAAAGCTGCTCTTATCCTGATAGGTGTTCAGGCTTTTCGCCATACTGCCGAGGTATGTCTGATTGCCTGTTGTAAGAATTACTGCTTTTGCGCTTCCCGAGATAATATTGCTTCCCATAAAACCGATGTTATCAAGCTCTGTAATATCATCGCCCTCGGGATCCGGACCTGCAAATTTCTCAATGGGATTGCTTTCACCGGTCAGCTGTGACTGGTCAATAAAGAGGTCCTTAGTCTCTATGAAACGCACATCACCGGGAAGCATATCTCCTGATGCTAATTTTACCACATCGCCCGGAACTGCATCTTCAATATCGATCTCCATGCTGCTTCCGTTTCGGATAACATCTATCTTATTTGAGATCATGTTCTGAAGCTTCTGTGCGGCACTGTTGGACTTTTCCTCCTGTATAAAGGAAATCACACCGGAAACTGCAACAACGAATATCAGCATAAGGAATGTTGCCCAGCTTGGCTTTTCCGCTATAATTACATCAGTTACAAGTGTTACTACCGCAACGATAAGCAGAACGACATTGAACGGATTGATTATTGCCTCCCTTATACGCTTTGCAAGGCTGTTTTCGTTTCCTGTATCAATGATGTTTCTTCCGTATTCTTCAAGACGGTCACTTGCTTCGACCTGATTCAAGCCCTCTTCATCGGTATCTAAACGTTTAAACAGTTCCTCGTCTGATATTTTTGCGATCTCTGCAAGCTGCTGTTCCGCAGCACGCTGTTTTTCTGTGTTCTTTTCAGCCATAGTGTCCTCCTGTTTTTATGCGAGATGTAAAACATTTATCAGCAAGATCCAACTCATGCCATAATACGCTACCACTGCAACCAGATCGTTTACCGTGGTGATCAGCGGTCCGGATGCAACAGCCGGATCAACTTTTATTTTTTTGAAGAAAAGCGGTATCAGCGTGCCAACAGCACTGGATATCAGCATAGCGATCATCAAAGCCACACCAATACAGCCTGATACTGCAAAAGCAAAAAGAGGTTCTTTCCCTTTGAAAACGGATATATACAGCCCTATGGCAACAAAAGAGAGAATGCCAAGTAGCAGACCGTTACATAATCCGATACGCATTTCCTTGGATACAAGCTGCGTTTTCTGCTTAAAAGACAGATTTTCGTCTGTCAGTACACGAATCGTCACGGCAAGAGACTGGGTTCCGACATTACCAGCCATATCCAGTATCAGCGACTGGAAAGCCATAATAAGCGTGAGCTGTGCCACTACATTTTCAAATACCCCTACAACCGTAGAAACGAGCATACCCAGAACAAGAAGAGTGATCAGCCACGGAAGACGCTTTTTCATGCTTTGCATAAGCGGTTCATTCAGATCTTCTTCTGCGGTCAAGCCTGCGAGACGGGCATAATCTTCGCCCATTTCATCATCAACGGCTTCAATAATATTTTGCGCCGTGATAACGCCGAGCATCTTGTTGCTGTCATCGAGTACAGGTATAATGCTTTCGGAATAGTCCTTCAGCTTTTCAATACAGTCGGACGTCTGCTCGTTTGCATACACATACGGAAACGAGGCGGCGATCAAACCATTAAGCGGCGTTCCGCTGCGTGCTGTGATCAGATCTTTCAAGTCGATCGCACCATTGAATTCTCCGTCCTCATCCGTCACGAACAATGTTGCGATATTATCATTTTCCTCCGCCTGTCTGATAAGTTCCTTCATCGCTTCCTTGACTGACATATTTTCACGGATAATAATGCAGTTTGTTGTCATTCTGCTTCCGATCTCGTCCTCATCAAAGGAGGCAATGAGCTTGATTTCGTTTTGAACATCCGGTTCTACAGCATCAATGATAAGCGCACGCTTTTCCTTCCCGATAGTCCGCAGTGTTTCAACTGCAGTATCAGTATCGAGCTTAGACACAACAGCACCCGCCTTACGTATACCCATTTCATTAAGGTAAATACCTGCGTCTTCTTCATCAAAGAACTCGAATATTTCTGCCAGCATCTCTATGCTGCATATGCGATAGAATTTTTTTCGTTCCCGTTCAGAAAGCTCTTCCAATACCTCTGCAATATCATTGGCGTGATAGTCCTCAAGCTGATTCATCAAAGCTTTCGGCGCTGCATGGCTGTGAAGTATTTCGCTGATTTCTGCTGTGTAATCCGGCTTTACAGCCGGTGCTTCTGTAGTCTGTAAGTTATCCTTGTTTTCCATTGATTTATCCTCCTTCCAATTTATAGGCAGAAGGGACAATGGGCATAAAAATCCCGTATATGAACAAGACACATACGGGCAGTCACATATTTATCTCAAACACAATCAAGCGGTAACTCTAACAGTACCGCTGCATCTGAAATCATGCTGTTTTCGCCCGCTTGGCCCGCAACTGTCGCTGTTAGTCACTTGATTCACCTCCAGTGTTTATATTTGCTTTATTATTTTACCACAAATCAGGCTAAATGTCAATCTTTCCCGAGTTTGCCACTTGGGAATTCAAAACGAGCAAAAAAAATTTATGAAATCGTCGAGAAATCGGCGATT
This sequence comes from Ruminococcus sp., assembly GCA_017961625.1. Lineage (GTDB taxonomy): Bacteria > Bacillota > Clostridia > Oscillospirales > Ruminococcaceae > Ruminococcus. Next base: position 4,858 of record JAGCWY010000086.1, read on the forward strand.
TTCTATTGACAAACCTCTTCAAATGTGATATAATAGTATGTAGAGCTATAAGAGCTATTTTAAAGGAGGATTACTATGTATATCGCAGTGTTTAAGAATAACGGTAAAGATTATCTTCGACTGATGGAAA
>JAGCWY010000087.1 GCA_017961625.1 Ruminococcus sp.
ACATCCCCATTACAGAGACTTCTTCACTACTACGGACTCTGCTGACTTCTCACAGTTCGTTGTTACTACGGGTTATATCCCGCCTGTGAGACCTCCCCGATTAAGGCGCACACTCTTTCCCTCCATATATCTGCCACATTTACTTTGCTACTACTAACAGGAGATAGTTATCAGACTTTGCTGCTTCTTGCCAGCTTATCTCTCGTAGCCCAGCCTTATATGCGATTTCTGTTCGTCAGACCAGAGGTTTGCTTACAGCTTCCTTCAGATTCCGCCTCACAGCGGACACCCTTGCTGTTCGGCTATACACTTCCCACTATCTGGGCATGTTCGGGACTTTCACCCGTTAGATTGTGCCCATGTCGGGCAAACCCCAAAATAAAAGGGCGGAAGTCCGCCCTTTAAATGTTATTTCATATCGTTCACAAGTTTTTCAAAGCGCTCCATAGCCTCTATAGTACGCTGTCTGTCGCCGAAGGAAGTCAGTCTGAACCAGCCCTCGCCATTCTTTCCGAAGCCAACGCCAGGAGTACCCACAACGGCTATCTTTTCGAGCATAAGGTCGAAGAAGTCCCAGCTCTTCATATCCTTCGGGCATTTGAACCAGATATACGGTGAATTTACGCCGCCCGTAAACTTAACGCCAAGCTTTTTCATTGTACTGGATATGATTCGAGCATTCTCCTGATAGTAAGCAATATTCTCGTGTACCTGCCTGAGTCCCTCTTCAGTGAAAACGGCTGCTGCCGCACACTGTACAGGATAGGATACGCCGTTGAACTTGCTGCCTTGACGTCTGCCCCATATCTGTGCAACGGAAACTATAGTGCCGTCGCTTGCTGTTACCTTAAGCGCCTCAGGTATTACGGTATAACCGCAACGCATACCTGTAAAGCCTGCTGTCTTTGACAATGAGCACATTTCGATACAGCACTCCTTAGCGCCATCTATGCAGAATATACTCCTCGGCACGTCCTTGTCGGTGATGAATGCTTCATAAGCTGAATCATAGATGATAACGGCATTGTGCTTCTTTGCGTAGGCTACCCACTCCTCAAGCTGTGCTCTTGTATACACCGAGCCTGTGGGGTTATTTGGAGAACAGAGATAGATGATATCGGCATGTACCGACGAGTCAGGCATAGCAGCAAATCCGTTGTCCTCGTTGGAGTCGGCATATATTATCTTTCTGCCGCTCATGAGGTTTGAGTCAACATATACCGGGTATGCAGGGTCAGTAATAAGTATGGTATTGCCGTCGCCGAAAATATCCACGATATTTCCGCAATCCGACTTAGCACCGTCGTTTATCCTTATCTCTTCTGGAGACACATCTGCTCCAAAGCTCCTGTAATAGCGCGATACAGCCTCACGCAGAAAATCGTAGCCTGCTCCGCTGTCCTCATAGCCTCTGAAGGTCTCCTTCACTCCCATTTCGTCACAACCATTCTTCATGGCTTCTATGACCACAGGGGCAATAGGCAGGGTAACGTCTCCGATGCCCATTCTGATGATGTCAGCCTCTGGATGAAGCTCCTTAAAGGCCGCTATCTTCTTTGCGATGTTTATAAAAAGGTAGTTTTTCTCAAGTTTAAGAAAGTTTTCGTTTAACTGTGGCATACAACATTCTCCTTTGCTTTATTTATGAACTCATCGGAAACAGTTCCCTCAAAAACGTACTCGGCAGGTCCCGTCATAAGGACAGTTCCGTCGGACTTATAAGTAATGCGCAGCTCTCCGCCCCTTAGATGAACGAGTACCTCCTCGTCATAATGGCATATACCATTGAGCACTGCCGCTACTACCGTTGCGCAGGTGCCTGTACCGCAGGCGAAGGTCTCGCCGCTGCCACGCTCCCACACGCGCATATTCAGGGTATGACTGTCGATAATCTCTGCGAATTCCGTATTGACACGGTTCGGGAAGAGACTGTGGTTCTCAAAGTGAGGACCTATCTTTTCAAGGTCGAGCCCAGCTATCCCCTCAGTGAAGATGACTGCGTGGGGATTCCCCATAGAAACGCAGGTGAGCTCCCACGTTTTTCCGCAGACCTCAACAGGCTGGCGGATAAAGCTCTCCTTATCGCTGTTCACCGGAATATCCTTAGGCAAGAGTATAGCCTTTCCCATATCCACAGTGACAGAATTGACATTTCCGTCCTTCGTATAAAGTCTGAGATATTTTATGCCTGAGTTTGTCTCTAGTGTAATGTCGGTCTTGTCGGTAAGTCCCATATCATAAACGTATTTGCCTATACAGCGTGTAGCGTTGCCGCACATCATAGCCTCGGAGCCGTCGGCGTTGAAGATCCTCATGCGAAAATCAGCCTTGTCCGAAGGCATAATGAGCACAAGCCCGTCCGAGCCTACGCCTTTATGCCTGTCGCTGAGTATCACCGATACCTTTTCAGGCTCGCTGACTGTTTCCTCGAAGCAGTTCACATAGATATAGTCGTTGCCAATGCCATGCATTTTTGAAAATTTCATAGTATTTGCTCCCATCGGTGGTGACTCACGGGAGAGAGCAGTATAGTAACGGCGCATTTACCCTTTCAGCGCTGCTAACACACTGAAAGGACGCCTTACAGGTATATTATATACTAATTATACAGGTATTGTCAATAGCCAAAAAACAAAAAGGCTAAGGAACACGATCCTCAACCTTTATCCATCGGCCATGCGGCTTCTGACATATAACACAAAAGAAATTACGCAAAGCAGTGCAAAAGCACCAACTGAGAACGCTCCTATGCCAAGCTGGCTCAAAAGCAGCAAATACCACCAGAAGAAAAATACTCCAGTTATCAGCTTCAGTCTGTCGGTCAGCGTGACAAGAGGCTGATTCTCAGCCTTTGCCGCTCTTACGGATATTATTTCAAGAACTGCGAGCAGTATCAGGCCAACGAGCAGTGCTGCTAGCAGGAGCTTTCTGTCGTAATAAACGTCAAAATTTGCCGAATATACCAATCCTTGGTATGCAGGATCCATATAAAGCGCATCATCTGAAGGATAGCGCTCCCAGGACTCCGCCAGCGCCGCCGCCGCCCCTGCGGTCAAAAGCCACGGTATCAGGCGGCACAGCCTGTGGAAAATTCCAGAGGGAGCGGCTTCACTCGCTTTTTCCCTGTGCCTTATATATGTGACTATCTCCGCCATAACTCCTGCAACTGACGCAACTGCTATAAGCCCCAGAATAAGCAGCACCTTATCAGTATCAAGAGACTGTTGCAGTGATACACTTAATGACCACAATGCAAAAAACAGGCTCACCAATAAAGCTATGCAGTCAAGAGTCAGGCAAAGCTCTGTCCTAAAATGCTCATCACCCTTTTCACTTATCCTCAGACCTGTCTTCCTTTTGCCGATAAGACGGCATGAAAACGCAATGCCTGCAATAACGATACTGCCTATCAGATGAGGATAAAAGCCGAAAAACTTTGATGCTACCACATCGAAGCTGCCATCAGAGCCAAAATGAACACCTATCTCCTCCGGAAAGTCTTCCCACTTTATAAGGTAAAACACCAAACTTGCACCGAGTATAAGTATGCTCACGGTCAGCAGTATACGATGCACTGTCTTTATTTTTCCGTTCATATCAACATCCCCCTGATTTTACCAAAAAACCGCAGTATCCCTGCTCACAAGAACAAAAACACCGCGGCTTAAAATACTTTATATGCGCCACATGAGTATGCAGCATTTTTCTGTCAAAGGCTTACTTTTTCTCAGGCTCGGGCTCAATAACAGGAGCGTCAACAGCATTCTTTCTTACGCTGGCAATGCCCTTCTTGCAACTGTCTTTCTTTACATAGCCTTCGCTGGCGGCGATGATCTCACCATTTTTTGCCTTAAGGCGGAATCTGAATTCGCCTGACTTGTCCTTGAAGATTTCAAACTTTGGATTGCTCTGTGACTGGAAGCCTTCGATCGTCTGATCCTCAAGATTAGCAACGGGAGCGTTCTTAGCAACGCTTGCGATACCATTCTTTGCACTTGCCAGTGTATTGTAGACCTCTCCGCCCGTAGCGATGATCTCTCCGTTACCTGCCTTAAGACTGAATGTATATCCGGTCTTTGTAGCCTTGATGATAAATTTTCCCATAATTACTATTCAACACCTTTCAGCAAAAGTATAATCAAACCGAATATATTTCGATTTTGTATCATAATTATAACTTAAATGAGCAGACTTGTCAATAGATTTTGTTAATTTTCATCAAAATGCCAAAAATATTAATTAGAACCGCTCTACCACGAGGTATTGTCTTCTTTAGGGATAAAAGGAATTTTCTGCATTTTACTGTTCGTCGGCAATGATGAAGCTCCTTGGGACGGTCTCACATACGCAGGCGAAATATCCCCTGCTCCTAAGCTGCTCCGCACAGATCTCAGCCTGATCTGAAGAGCCAAATATACCGAATACAGCCGATCCGCTTCCTGTCATAACGGCTCTAAACGAGCCGCCGTCAAGCATGATATTCTTTATGTTCTCCACCTCCGGGAGTTCCACAGCCTGCTCGAAGAGATTGCCGAAGTACTGATAAGCTGTCCTAGGAGAGCTTATCACAGCCTCTGCAAGCTTCTGAGTCTCAGGATGCCAAGGAGAAACAAGTTCGTCGATTCTGCTGTAAGCCTCGGCAGTGGATACTCCCTCCAAGCCCTTTGCTATGACCAGTATCTTTCCCGAATAATCGGCTATGGGAGTTATCCTCTCGCCTATCCCCTCAACATAAGCTGTACCTCCAGTGAGGAAGAAGGGAACGTCCGCTCCGAGCTTTTCCGGCTTGCTCACGCTTTTTCCCGTAAGTTCACCGAGGCAGTAAAGCACAGCCGCTGCGTCAGTGCTGCCGCCGCCCATTCCAGCCTGAGAGGGTATGCCCTTCTTTATATGTATACGGCAGCCGCAGTCCATGCCGTTCTCATCAAAGAATAGCTTCGCCGCTTTGTACGCGATATTTCTCTCGTCACAGGGTATCGAATCGGAACTTGCGAACTCCTCCGGCACTTCGCAGGTAAGCTCTATGCCGTTTTCCACAAGCTCAACGAATACCTCGTCATACAGCCCAACGGTCTGAAAAACGCTCTCTATGGTATGATATCCATTTGGGAGCTTTCCGGTCACGTCAAGGGCGAGATTTACCTTTGCTGCCGTTTTTACTTTCATTTTTTCTCAGCCTCCAGTTTTTTCAGAAACTTTTCGATACGTCTTATTGCTTCCATAAGGTGTTTGAAAGAGTAAGCGTAGGATATACGCATATATCCCTCTCCGCTGCCGCCGAAGGCGCTACCCGGAACTGCCGCGACCCTCTCCTCAAAGAGCAGTCTTTCGCAGAATTCCTCGCTCGTAAGCCCTGTGCTCTTGATGCATGGGAATACATAGAATGCTCCCTCGGGGTTGAAGCAAGTCAAACCGAGGCGATTGAACTCCCCTACAAGATAGCGACGGCGGGTATTGTACTCAGCCACCATTTTCGCTACCTCCTCGTCGCAAGTGGTAAGAGCTTCAACAGCGGCGTTCTGACTGATAAAGGGACTGCACATGATACCATACTGATGTATCTTGGATATCTGTGTTATTATAGGTTCGGGAGCGGTAACATAGCCAAGTCTCCAGCCTGTCATGGCATAAGCCTTTGAGAAACCGTTTACATATATGGTACGCTCTCTCATACCCTCGAGCTCGATTATGGAGAAGTGCTTCCTACCGTAAGTAAGCTCGGAATATATCTCGTCAGTCAGCACCATAATGTCGGTATCGCGGAGAAATTCTGCTATTGGTTCGAGATCCTCCCTTGTCATTACCGCTCCCGTTGGATTGTTCGGAAAAGGCAGTATAAGGAGCTTTGTGCGCTCGGTGACCTTGTCCTTTAAATCCTCAAGAGTCAGCTTGAAGTTGTTCTCTATACGTGTGGGCACAGAAACAGGCACACCTCCTGCCAACTCCACAAGAGGAGCATAACAGACGAAGCAAGGCTCTACTACCAGCACCTCGTCCCCAGGATCGAGAAGTCCGCGGACAGTGAGATCTATAGCCTCAGAACCTCCAACAGTGACGATTATCTCCTTGTCGGGATCGTACTTCACGCCATGTTTCTTTTCGATATGGGCGGATATGGTATTCCTCAGAGGAGCGATTCCCTTGTTGGGACCATATATTATGTGCTTTCTCTCCAGAACCTGTATAGCAGATTTTCTTATAGCCCACGGTGTATTAAAGTCCGGCTCGCCTACTCCGAGGGAGATAACGTCATCCATAGTTCCTGCGATATCAAAGAACTTACGTATTCCCGAAGGCTTGATATTTTTTATCTTGTCCGAAAGGACCTTGTCGTAATCTATCACGATCAGCCGAGTCCCCTTTCGTCTAGCTCTTCACCGTCAATGAATATTCCTTTTTCCTTGTACTTTTTCAGTATGAAGTGGGTGGAAGTAGAAAGTATGCCGTCTATAGTGGCAAGTCTCTCGGAAACAAAGAACGCAACATCCTTGAGGTTGCTTCCTTTTACCTCTACAGCAAGATCGTAGGCACCTGAAGACATGAGGCTTACGCTCTCCACCTCGTCATACATCATTATAGTCTTTGCGATATCATCAAAACCGCAGTCGCGCTGAGGAGTTACTTTGAGCTCGATTGTGGCATATACCACAGAATCATCATAAAGGGCGTCGTTTACTATAACGCTGTAGCCCTTTATGACACCCCTCTTTTCCAGCCTTTCTATCTCAGCAGCTGCCTCCTCTGCTGAAATGCCAAGCATTTCGCCCAGTTCCCTGTTGGAAATACGGGCATTCTGCTGTAATATTTTTATGATGTCATTCATAGTATCAGTTCCTTTCATTATTATTAATATTCAACGTATTCACCCTGTTTATAACCGTAGTATTCAAGTACATCGTCCCATGTCTTGTCAACAAAGTTTGTATAACCGTATCCGAAATCGGTATCGCCAACATATTTTTTATCGCGTTCGGTGTCCCAGCAAAAGACCTTAGATACGTTGAAACCATTGAATTCAATAACATACTCTATATCGCCGTGTTTCGGTATCTCCCAGTCGATATCAGCAGTAAAGACCATATCCTTGCTCCATTTACCGTAAAGATACACTGGTATATCATTTTCGCCGAGGTTGTACTCCCATGCGATAGCCGAAGCCAGATCGCAGGATTCCAGTGCATCAATATCCTCAAAGTCTATTCCCTGCGGTTCTTCATGAGTGTAGTTGTAATTGCTGCTATAATCGTACTTTTCAAGCTCGATATCGGTATATTTGCCGTACTCTAGACCAAATTTTTCAAGGACTTTCTTCCACTTCAGCTCCCTGATATCGTCAGTGTCCTCGATATCGCCGTAAATTCCGACTTTATCCTTTCGGGAAGTTCCGCCGCAACAGATAACTGCTTTAGGCTGACCATTCTCATCGGGAATAACTATATACTCAAGAGGATCAAGCTCGGAAAAATACTTGTTAACTTTCTCACCGAACTCTCCCTCGCCTGTCTTTGTGTAGATGATGTCATTTGCTATCTTCTTTTCATCGTCCATAAGAACACTCATAACAGAATGATATAGTGTCTTAGCATTTGCGTTTGCGGAAGACTGTTTGCTCTTTTCAACATAGCCGAGCATACCTGTTTTTTCTTTATTTTTTTTGCGGGTAGTAGTTTCTGAGACAGTAGTCTCCTTTGCGGCAATAGTGCTGTTATCTTCTTTCCCGGTCTTCTCAGATGGAGATTTGCAGCCAGAAACCGATACAGCCGCAAGAAGGGCAAGTCCGAACAAAAAAGCTCGTTTTTCCATTGCACCTCTCCTCTTCACTCGATATCAATAAAATGTGGCTTTCTTTTTTTGAAATATGCCAGTCTTCTGAAACCTGCCTCTTTGGCAAGTTTTATGCCATCCGCAGAATTTGCTGCTATATCCTCAACGGTATGGGAGTCAGAGCCGATAGTTATTATCTCGCCGCCAATATTGCGAAAAAGCTTGATATACTTAAGATTCGGGAAGCAGTCCCCAAAGCCCTGTCTCAATCCGGAAGTATTTATCTCAATGCCCTTGCCGTTCATGGCAAGGTTGCGAAAAGTCTCCTCTATGATATCATCGAACCTGCTTATATCGGCATTTATACTGTGCCTTTGCTTCATATACCGCAAACAGTAGGTGATATGCCCGAAAACGTCAAAAAGCTCCGTTCTGCTTAGATCGTAAGCCTCGCTGAAATAACGCTCCAGCAGGTCATATATATCGTCCATAGTCATTTTATCGTATTCTATGAAGTAAAAGTCAGGCTCTCCGGCTATCTGGTGGACCGAGCCTATGATGAAGTCTACCCTCTTATCAGCGTTCACCTTCTTTGCCGCTTCCACATCATGAAGTATCTGTCCCAGCTCCACACCGCAGATAAGATTGAGTTTTCCTGCCCACTTCTCTTTCAGCGCAGTAATAGCAGATACCGAGTGTTCAAAATCGTCAGCATAATTAAAGCTCTCCCTGAGCTTTTTCTCCTCCTCAGAATAATGTTCCTCGCCGTACCATGCATTGCACTCGCAATGGTCGGTAATGGCGTAGGCCGCAAGCCCGAGTTCAGCAGCACGCTTTACACATTCGTTTATATCTGCCTCTGAATCCACAGAAAACTGTGTATGTGTATGGCAATCTATAAGTTTCATAGTTTCAGCCCCTTTTATTATATTCTATTATTATAACATATCAGGATTGAAATTTCTACTCTTTTTTAAAAAAAGGAATAAACAATTGACAATTCATGGCTTTTAGACTAAAATATACGCAAGAGGTGATATTATGAAAGAGCACATCGATATAATAAAGGCAGAAACAAATGCTAACTTTGTAAACCTGAGGACTGCTATACTGACCTATAACCGTGAAGCTGATGTCTGTGGTTCTCCTGCGTGGAGATATGTCTATCATACTATACACTCGGCCGACAAATGGTATTTCAACCCTGAGATATTTACAGAGCCTGGGTTTCACGAAGCAGGCATGGATAATCCTGACAATCCCTGCACACAGATCCTGAGCGATGAGGAACTACTCGAATACCTCGAAAGGGTTAGGCTGAAAACAATGAATTATCTTGACGTTCTAACCGATGAACTGCTCTACGAACACCCTGAAAAATGCAATTATACCCGCTTAGAACTTATATTAAGGCAGTTTCGGCATATCTCCTTTCATACTGGTATGCTCAACGGACAGACCACAGAGCGTACAGGGAAATTTCCGATATATGTCAGTGCGGATAACCTTGACAGACTAAGCAAGGGATTATACGACGAGGGTCAAACCTAAAATAACTGGAGTATAGCCGCAGTGAATGCCTACTGCTAATCGCTGACAGCTAAATAATACTTGCTTTTTTATAAGCAGTGTGTTATAATTATATCAATCATTCGGAATACACCGGATAACAAGAAAACGGAGGTTTTTATTATGAGAGCAGTCGTAACTGTTATTGGTAAGGACACCGTAGGTATCCTTCATAAGGTAAGCGGTATCTGCGCTGAATACAATGTAAATGTTATAGAGGTGACACAGAGCGTTTTGCAGGATATGTTCGCTATGATAATGCTTGTTGATATTTCCTCTATAAAAGGTGATTTCTCGGAGCTTGTTGACCGCATGACAGCACTCGGCACAGAGCTTGGCCTTTCTATACACACAATGCATGAGGATATATTCAACTCAATGCACAGCGTCTAATGAAAGGAAGTCCGCTAAATGCTTAACGTATATAATATACTTGAAACTATCCGCATGATACAGGATGAGTGCCTTGATATACGTACTATCACTATGGGTATATCTCTCCTTGACTGTATCGACACGGATATAGACAGAGCCTGCGAGAAGGTATACAATAAAATAGTATCAAAAGCCGGCAAGCTCGTTCCTGTGGGTCAGCAGATAGAAAAGGAGTACGGCATACCTATCGTTAACAAGCGTATCTCCGTTACTCCTATCGCTATGCTTGCTGCTGCCTGCCCTGACGGTGACACAGTAAAGTTCGCAAAGGCTCTTCAGAGAGCAGCTGACACCTGCGGAGTAAACTTTATCGGCGGTTATTCTGCACTTGTACACAAGGGATTCAGCGCAGGAGATATGGCTCTTATAAAGTCTATCCCGGAGGCTCTTGACGTTACTCAGAATATATGCTCGTCCGTAAATATCGGCTCCACAAAGTCAGGTATCAATATGGACGCTGTAAAGCTCATGGGACAGATAGTCAAGGAAGCTGCAATAAAGACCGCTGACCGCGACTGCATCGGTCCTGCAAAATTAGTTGTTTTCTGCAATGCCGTTGAGGATAACCCATTCATGGCAGGAGCCTTCCACGGCGTGGGCGAGCCAGACTGCGAGATACACGTAGGTGTTTCAGGTCCCGGTGTTGTACGTGCAGCACTTACAAAATACCCTGACGCATCCATAAATGAAATAGCGGATATAATCAAGAAGACCGCGTTCAAGATAACACGTATGGGTCAGTTGGTAGGCGCTAGAGCCTCCGAACTCCTCGGCGTACCATTTGGTATAGTTGACCTGTCACTTGCTCCCACACCTGCCGTAGGAGACAGTGTTGCTCATATCCTTGAGGAAATGGGTCTGGAAATGTGCGGTACTCACGGTACTACAGCCTGCCTTGCAATGCTCAACGACGCCGTAAAGAAGGGCGGCGTTATGGCTTCCTCCACAGTCGGAGGACTTTCCGGCGCATTCATACCCGTATCCGAGGACGCAGGCATGATAGACGCGGCAGTAGCAGGAGTTCTCAGCCTTGAAAAACTTGAAGCCATGACGGCTGTATGCTCTGTCGGACTTGATATGATAGTTGTACCCGGTGAGATATCTCCCGAGACTATCTCCGCTATTATCGCCGACGAAGCGGCTATAGGAATGGTCAACTCCAAGACCACGGCGGTACGCCTTATCCCTGCTATCGGTAAGAAAGAGGGCGATACCCTCGAATTCGGTGGTCTCCTCGGAAGCGGTCCCGTTATGCCAATACGCGAGAAGTCGTCTGCCAAGTTCATCAACCGCGGCGGTCGTATCCCTGCACCTATGCAGAGTCTAAAAAATTAGTCAGAGTGATGCTGCACCTTGCAACGTTGCCGCTCGTAAGCTCGCTCATTATTATCAAAATCGATAATCGTACATCTCTTACAGCACATTATGCGGCAAAACATCAAAAATCAATCATAGGGGCGGATATATCCGCCCCCTTTCAATTCCTGCTGAACTGCGAGTGAACGCAGTTCGCCCATAAAAGTACGTTCATGTTGCTTGCATCACTTATTGCGGGCGACAAAACGCCGATCATACACCATGCACTAATCACTTAACATAGGAGTAGTACTATGGATATCAGCTATATACCCACGCTTTTCGGGCTTCCTGAAGCCAACAGCTTAACAGAGCTGCCGGCAGGTCACATAAACCGGACCGTTCTTGCTGTCTGCGGAAATAAAAAATATATCATGCAGTCGCTGAACAGCTCCGTTTTTCGTTCTCCCGAGGCTGTTATGCACAATATAAGCCGAATCGAATCGGCTCTTGAGAATGTTCCGGATATTGCTGTCCCGCATTTTATCGCCGCAGGCGATAAAAATTACGCGATCGTCGAAGGGAGAATATGGCGTATCTACAGCTATATAACGGCAAACTCGAACGCCGTGGCTAACGCCTCGGCAGCGGGGCGTGCATTTGGTACTTTTATAAGAGTTATGGACGGACAGGAGCTGGGCAAAACACCGGCTATAGAGGGCTTCCATGACTTTGACTGCTATTTCTCGGAACTTGCAGCCCTGAACAGAACAGACCGCAGCTCCCTTGCTGCACTGGACAGACTCCGCGATACTCTCGGACAGGTCTTTACGAGCTCGCTGAAAAAACGTGTGATACACGGCGACGCAAAGCCAGATAATATCATCATCAGCGATACTCCGACTATCATTGACCTTGACACAGCCATGTACGGCTATGCAGCCATGGACTTCGGCGACCTTGTACGCTCGGTCTGCCGCGGAGAGATCATTGACACTGCCGCTGTCAGCAATATCACCAAGGGCTTTTCGCAGGGAATTGACGGACTTCTCGGCGCTGATGAAGTCAGGTCCCTGTACTTCGGCATATTATGGCTAACTGGTGAGCTTGCCATGCGATATCTTGCCGACTCACGGAGAGAGGTGAAGTACTTTCGCGGAAAGAGCTCCGCAGACTGCCTCGCACGCGCAGAGGAGCTGCTGCGGCAGCTAGATATGTTCACATCTCACGGTAATGAGATCAAGGAAATAGTATACTCGAATATGGAAAAAGCGGACTGAAAAAATCCGCTTTTTTACTTAAGTAACAGCTGTATTAAGTTTCAATCCATTTTCTGAAAACAGATATTATCATTTCCAGCTTTGACGCATCGCCTACCCCGATAAATTGATTATCTTTAAAGTAACACTTGATCCAGTCGTCGTCGCCATTATCAATATCAACACTGACAGGAACTTTGTCCTGATAACAGGTCTCAGCTATATCTATTTTTACGCTCCAACCGGGATTATCCAGTGTATTTATTTTTATTCCGTAAAAATGCTCCCAATCACCGTCACACAGCGAACCGAACCACTCTTCCAGCCATTTTATCGTATTCATAAACTCCTCCTTCAGTTTTTAATAAATCTGTTATGTCTGCCTTGTGCTTTTTACGGTCATAATTACCGCGCATTACGCTCAGCTCATACTACGGAGATAAAACGATATGAACGGCTTCTTCGTCACCTCCGAGATAGCTGTATATTCTTCCGTACAGCTCGTCTATTCCAAGGTCTGTATCTACATACAGCGCACAGTAAGCATCAAATTCCATATCATCAGCCCTCGTTCTTATGCTGATATTATACCCCATATCCATAAAACAGTCAAGCAGAAAAGCCGCAAAACAGAACTTTCTACGCGCTCGCTTGAATTATTTACATTTGTGTGTTATAATAGTAAAAAGTATAATTTGTCTGCGGTCAGGGGGGGATAGTCGTGGAGTTCATACTCGTCTTAGCTGTTATTGCCGTGCTTTGCCTTGTTATAGGCGTAAAGCCCATATATCTGCTGGCGGCGGCAGCTGTCCTCCTCGGACTTATCTACATTCTTTCCCTGCTTCTGCTTATGTGCTTTTTTGCACGTATGCTCCTTGCCAAAAAGCACAAGGCAATGTTTTCGCGTATAGACAAAAGTCCCCGCAGCCGCTTCAAGGTCGCTTATTATACCATTGACGGTGTAGAATACCCAAACGTTTTCCCGGAAGAGGGCTTCATGCAGGACAGGCTCTACAGAAATGACAAAAGTTATACTGTATTTCTCGCAAGAAACAAAAAATTTGTTTTCGATAAATTCTCCTGCGCCACCTGCACTATCGGGACAGCACTCGGTATCGCAACGGCTCTGGCAGCAGTTCTCATAATAACAAGGATATAAGGAGGCATTACATGGAAGAGCATGTATGCGGCACTCACGGAGTGCATAAGGATATAGTTGATAAGGTATCAAAGGTCATGCCTGACGAAGCCAAGCTCTATGAAGCTGCGGAGCTTCTTAAGGTCTTCGGTGATGCCACAAGGATAAGAATAATATTCGTACTCTGTCAGAGCGAGATGTGCGTCTGTGACATCGCAAGGCTCCTCGGTATGACGCAGTCCGCCATATCCCACCAGCTAAGAGTGCTGAAACAGGCTCGCCTCGTAAGCTCGCGCCGTGACGGAAAGACCATATTCTACTCCCTCTGCGACGATCATGTTAAGACTATATTCTATCACGCTATGGAGCACGTAATGGAGTAATAAATGAAGTACTTTGATTTTCATGTCCACGCTTTTACTGACGATCTGGCAAGCCGCGCTCTCTCAGGACTTGCTGAGACAAGCGGCATAGCTCCTGCCACGGACGGAACTGTTGCAGGGCTTCGCAGAAAGCTTGAACAGAACGGCATAGACCGTGCCCTGCTGCTGCCTGTGGCTACAAAGCCCTCACAGCAGGCTACCATAAACAACTGGGCTGCCTCCGTCATGGGAGGCGGTCTTTTCTGTTGCGGTACGGTACACCCCGACGCTGAGGACGCCCTGTCAGAGGTAGAAAGGATAAAGTCCCTCGGACTGTGCGGAGTGAAATTCCACTCGGAATATCAGAAATTCTGTCCCGATGAGGAGAGAATGTTCCCGATATACGAAAAAATATCTGAGCTAGGGCTCTTTGCGGTATTTCACGGCGGTTGGGATCCCTACTCCGGAGATATAATAAGAGCCACGCCCCAGAGCTTTGCAGTGGTGGCATCCACATTCCCGAATCTTAAAATAATAGCCGCACACCTTGGTGGCTTGAAACTATGGGATGACACTGAAAAATATACCGCTGGAAAATATGACAACCTGTGGTTCGACGTCAGTGTAATCTCGCGCTATATCAGCAATGATCAACTTCTGCGCGTGATTCGTATGCAGGGAGCTGACAGGGTCCTCTTCGGCAGTGACTGTCCATGGGACGAGCCCGCAAACGAGATAGCAATGATTGAAAGGCTCCCTCTCACAGAATATGAAAAAGAGCATATTTTCTACAGAAATGCAGAAGAGCTTATGTACCCCTACATAAGCTCTCCTTAATCCCCCTGTTAAGTTGTGAAGAGATGCCCAATACATCCCTCAGAGACCCGAATTAAAAATGTCTCTGCTTTTTTCAAGAAAACCACCGCATTTTTTGCTTTGCCTTGCGGCAGAAGTGATCGTTTACCCCCGATCACCCCTATATCATGGCACATTATGTCGCTTAACCTGCGTCTTATATCAACTGTCTACCCCTGTGCAGCCCGTCTCCCCAGACTGCTGCACTTTTTTATTAATGCGAAGCTTTCCCATAAAGCAGCTTCGAATCCCTACCTTGGTCAGATGAGTACTCTCTATCTCCGCCCCCCGACGGAGATAGAGATATTTTATGCCGCTCCGAGAGCAGCCAACCTATCCCCGGAATTATTCATTTCAGTTTGCAGCAACCGTATTAGGCGCTGTATCATCTATATCAACGTCTATGAGCAGTCCGCCGTCGCTACCCGTTACCTTAGGCATTACGCCGTTCCATTTTTGGATCTGCTCATAAGCGATGACCTTGCTTGAAAGAGACTCTTCAAGAAGCTTGTTTGCCTCCGCCTGAGCATTTGCCTGGGCGAGTATAGCCTCTGCCTCAGCATTTGCTGCAATGACCTTTTTCTCAGCCTCTGTCTTTGCTACTACCTTCGCCTGTTCCTGCTCTGTCTTGGTCTTGAGAAGATTCTGCTCGGCTACCTGCTTTGCCTCAATAGCCTCGTTGAACTCCTTTGAGAAATCAAAATTCACTATATTAAATTTCTCTATGTAGATGCCGTAGCCATTAAGCTTTTCGTCAAGTGAAGCCTTTACCTCATTGCTTACAGACTCACGCTCTGTTATGAGCTGTTCTGCATTGTATTTAGCTGTTGCAGACTTCATGCACTCCTGTACCACAGGCATCATAAGAATTGTTTCATACTCCATGCCCGTATCCTTGTACATCTTAGGAGTCATATCCGAAACGAGCCTGTAGTTTACAGCTATGGTGCTCTTTACAGTCTGGAGGTCCCTCGATACCGCAGAAGCATCTGTCTGATACACCTGTATCTTGTTTGACATCTTCTCTACCGTCTGAATGAAGGGAGCCTTAACATGGAAGCCCTCAGATAGAGGAGTGCTTGATACCTCACCGAGTGTGAGTACCACTCCAGTATGACCTGCAGGAACTATTGTAAAGGCATTTGCAGCAATAAATACCGCGGCAAGTCCCGCAATTAGCCATTTAAAACCCTTGAAGCTCGTCTTCTTCGGAGCATTGCTAAGCTCTCTTACATTTACACTCATAATAATTCTCCTTTTATTTGCAAAGATAGTATTTTCCGTCGTTCGTGACCGATATTACGTTTCGCCTTATCATATGTACTGTCAGAAAAGGGAACGCATAAGGATTCAGCAAATCAAGCTCATCAAGTCTCTTTGCGGTGTCGGCTGAATAAGCATTTGCTTTCATCAGTGATCTTATAACTCTTTTTTCCTTATAATGAATACAGGTGGTATGAAAAAAGCCATATCTGTTCACCTCTTAATACTTCTTATGCTTTAATTTTTGTTAAGATAATATTTCCCGTTTCCCGTAGCTGATATCACGTTGTCGTACAGCAGTTCAAAGGTGGCTTCGGGATTATAGATGCCCATTTCGTGAAGAGTCTTAGCACTGTCTGCCGAAAACGCCTTTGATACTTCAAAAAGCTTGATTATTTTTTTCTTGCTCATTAGTAATGCAGTTACAACATTCATTTTCAAAACCTCCCATAATTCTATACCACGTATTGTTTACCCCAAAATTACATCACATTTCGTCGAGTATCACTTCAAGCCCTTTTTCCATTTCTGTTCTGAGATAACCGCTTCTGTAGCCCATAACCATAACATACATGGCTTTTTTGAGCTTTTCGGCGTCTGAGATCTCGTTGTTGTTCTCAGCAATCTCATTAGCTACAAGGCTCCTGATGTGCTCGCTGTCGAACGCACCCTCGTCCTCAGCTGTAAAGATTATCCGGCAGAGTATGTCATAGAGCAGTATATCATCAATGATATCATCAGTAGTATCCTCAACATCACCGTTGATGTAACGCATCAGATTCGCAATATCCTCCAACTTCATAGCCTTGCGGAGCATATTGATAAGGAGTATTCGAAGTATCTGCTTTTCAGAATACTTCTTTCCCTTTGTGGCTGCGACCCAGCCCCTCTTGATCCAGTTCTGAATCGTTGTCCCCTCAAGGCCTGTGAGCTTTGAGAGCTGTGAGAGCGTAAGTCCTCCAGTTGCTTCAAGCACCGGGGAAATAAGCGAAAACGCAGATTCTCTTGCTTGTTCAGTGAATTTCATTGTCGTACCAGGTATCAGTCTATTCATAGTCTTTAACTCCTCTCTGATGATGATATGATTATAGCATAAGTTCATTTGAACCGCAAATCTTGTTTTAGAATGATTTCAGGTTTTTTTGAATATTTTTTTGTATTTATCATCTAATTCCGTTGTATTTCAGCTTTTTTCTCTTTTTTTCACATTGGTCCAACCAATCAATATATACTATATTATAAGGGACAAAACCTTGACTGTTGCAATTTTTAACCGTATATGTTATAATAGTACAAGTGCTTAGTGATTAGTATATCTGCAGTTGACGGCGCCTTCGCCGTCCAACAAAAATATAGTATATAGGGGCTGATGCCTAACAGGCACCTGTACCCTCTGTCAGTTTTTCTGACATATCCCTATACTATAGGGAGTTACCCACATCAGCCTGTAATATAATGATAAAACTGACTTGGCGATGTAGGCATTGCCACCTACAAGCTAAGGACTAATGGCTGACGGCTTAAATCAAGGGAGGTAAACATGAAATATATTCAGGGTCAATACCAGATCACGGAAAAAGCTGCTATAGCCCGTGAAATATACAGTCTCACTATTTTCTGCCCCGGTATAGCAGCTACTGCCTGTCCGGGACAGTTCGTACATATAAGAGCAAAGGGTTTCACTCTCCGCAGACCCATATCTATCTGCGGTATCGACAAGGAAAAAGGCACTCTCCGGATAGTATTTGAGATACGCGGCGAGGGGACCTCCGAAATAGCTAAGCTCAATAAGGGCGAGCTTATTGATATGCTGGCTCCCCTCGGTCACGGCTTCACCACCGAGCCTTCCTATAATAAGGTAATACTTATTGGTGGCGGTATTGGTACTCCGCCTATGCTTCCCCTTGCGAAGTTCTACGGCAGCAGAGCTGTAGCCATAAGCGGCTTTAGAAACGCTTCCGCAGTGATATTGCAGGATGACTTCCGCAACACCGACGCCGAAACTATTCTATGCACTGATGATGGCTCAGCTGGTATACACGGTTTTGTGACACAGCCTCTAGCGGAGCTTGTTGAAAAAGGTAGGATCGACGCTGTATATGCATGCGGTCCTATACAAATGCTCAAGAGTGTTGCCGATATATGCAAGGGAAACGATATATTCTGTGAGATATCACTTGAAGAGCGTATGGCTTGCGGTATCGGTGCCTGCCTAGGCTGCGCCTGCCGTACTATCCGGAACGACGAGGAATACTTCGCCCACGTCTGCAAAGACGGTCCTGTATTCAATGCCGAGGAGGTGCTCTGGTAATGGCTGATCTTTCCGTAAAAGTCTGCGGCGTAGACTTCAAGAACCCTATAATCCCTGCATCCGGCGTTTTTGGCTACGGCAGAGAGTACGAGGAACTTTTCCCACTTGACAAACTTGGCGGTATCGCTACAAAAGGCACTACCCTTCATCTCCGCACAGGCAATCTCGCGCCGAGAATAGCTGAAACACCGTCGGGTATGCTCAATTCTGTAGGACTCCAGAATCCTGGCATCGACCATTTCATAGAGACCGAACTCCCCTATCTACTTACAAAAGATCTTGTAGTACTTGCGAACATAGCAGGCTCAACTCCTGACGAATGTGCTGAAGTAGCCGCAAAGCTGGAATCTACAGACGTTCATATCATAGAGCTGAATATCTCCTGTCCCAACGTAAAACAGGGCGGAGCGGCTTTCGGTACAAGCTGCGAAATGGCAGCTGAAGTCACGAAAAGAGTCCGAGCAGTCACAAAAAAGCCTCTTGTGGTTAAGCTCTCTCCCAATGTAACGAGCATTGTGGATATCGCAAAGTCTGTTGAAGCCGCTGGCGCAGACGCAGTTTCACTTATAAATACTCTTCTCGGCATGAGGATAGACATAAACACAGGTAGACCAATACTCCGCAACAATGTAGGCGGCATGAGTGGCCCTGCGGTATTTCCCATAGCTGTACGCATGGTATGGCAGGTAGCAAATGCAGTAAATATCCCTGTTATCGGAATGGGCGGCGTATCCTCGGGACGTGACGCCTTAGAGCTCATGATGGCAGGAGCTTCCGCAGTACAGGTTGGAGCTGCCATATTCACAGACCCTTATGCTCCTGTAAAGATAGTCGAAGAAATGAACGAATGGCTGGACAGCAAGGGCATTTCTTCTGTCAAGGATATAATCGGCAAAGTAAAGCCTTGGTAAATCATAATTTTGCTCCACAAATTAAGATTTAAATGAGTAGTAAGTAGAAAGTATAATCGGCTTTGCTGTTTAATAACTGACGCACACTGTGCGCCCCTACAATAGGATAACGGCTCAAATCAAAATTTAGCAAAGCTAAATTTTGATTTATCGGAGGTAACTATGATAATAATGTCAGTTGACTTCGGCGACGCAAGAACTGGTATCGCAGTCTGCGGAAAAAGTGAAATGATAGCTTCTCCCGTCACTGTCATCGCCGAAAAGGACTTCGTAAAATGTATAGAAAAAACTGCTGCCCTCGCAAAAGAACAGCGTGCGGAACAGATAGTTGTCGGCCATCCTATGAATATGAACGGAACAGTCGGCGAAAGAGCTGAAAAATGTAGACTCTTCGCCGAAGAACTGGAAAAGCTCACAAACTGCCCCGTTAAGCTCTGGGACGAGCGCTGCACCACCGTTTCAGCCCATAATGCGCTGAATGTCACAAACACCCGCGGCAAGAAACGCAAGGCGGTGGTTGACGCAGTGGCGGCAGTTCTCATACTCGAGAGCTATCTCGGTTTCAGGCGTAATTCTGGAGAAGCTACATAATTACCGACTTGATATCGTCAAGAAGGTTGCCCGCGGCTTTAAGCGCCTTCCCTGCGTCGCGCTTTATGCTCATTTTCTTCATAGGACGGGCATTGGAAAGCACATAGCAGGCTAAGCCCACCGCAGCTCCCGCAGCCGCTCCCTTTGCAAGGGATCTATAATTCATATCTTATTCTCCATAATAATTATTGTCCGCATTGCGAACGATATTATTATCTTACTCCTGGGATAAATTATTCCGTTTCTGAAAAGGTGAAATATGCACAACCTAAATATCGTCCTTGTAGAACCACAAATACCGCAGAATACAGGAAACATCTCCCGTACCTGCGCTGTTACGGGCGCAAGACTGCACCTTGTCCGCCCCCTCGGCTTTGAGGTCAGCGATAAGCAGCTTAAACGCGCCGGTCTGGACTACTGGGACAAGCTCGACATAACATACTATGACAGCCTAAGCGATTTTTTCATAAAAAATAAGGAAGGGCACTTCTTTTACTATACAACAAAGGGGAAGCTGGTCCACAGCAACGCGGAATTTCCTGATAATTCATATCTGGTCTTCGGACGTGAGGACAAGGGACTTCCCGAATCGCTGCTCCATGAAAATCCAGAAAGCTGTCTGCGTATACCTATGCGCAATGAGCTGCGCAGCCTGAACCTCTCAAACTCTGTAGCAATCGCAGTCTACGAGGTTCTCAGGCAGTGGGATTACCCCGACCTGTCCCGTGAGGGAAAACTTACTCAATATACATGGTAAAGGAGATATTAATATGTCAAAGATTGTAATACTTACTGATTCATGCTGCGACCTGCCAAAGGAGATTGTTGATGAGTTGGGCATAAAAGTCCTTCCGTTTACCCTTACAGTGGGCGGAGAGAGTTTCAAGGAAATGTATGACAAATCAACCCAAGAATTCTACAAACTCCTCGATGAGGCTGACGAAATCCCGAAGCATTCACAAATATCTCCCATTGCCTTTGAGGAAGCCTACAAGGAGCTCTTCAATCAGGGCTACACTGATATCATCAGCGTTTCCATAAACTCTCTGGGTTCTGGGACCTACAACAATTCCATAATGGCAAAGAACGATTTCTTCGAGAACAACCCAGAAGCTAAAGACAAGCTCAACATTTTCAATCTTGATTCCAAGTGCTATACTCTTTTCTACGGTTATCCCGTCATGGAAGCCGCTAAAAAGATACGCCGCGGAGCCGACGTAGAGGAAATAATCGCCTACCTTGAGGACTGGTTCAGTGTCAGCGCAGTCTATGCTGTTCCGTTCAATCTTAAATATGCCAAAAAGTCCGGACGTATATCCGCTGCAAAGGCTTTTGCGGGTGAGCTCCTCGGACTTAAACCGGTCATACTCTTTGCCGACGGCACCACAGAGACGGTGGACAAGATAAGGGGCGAGAAAAATATCGTTCCAAAGCTCGTGGAGATAATCGAAAAAAATATGACTCCTCAGACTCCTTATATACTTCTCCACGGCAGAGACGATACCGTGGCAAAGGAAGTCGAAAAGGAGCTTGCAAAAAAGACTGGTAGAAAAGCTGAGATGACAGGCTGCATAGGAGCTGTGGTTACATCAAATATCGGTCCGGATCTTGTTGCAATAGTTATAAGGCGCAAGAACAAATAAACTTTTTACCATAAAGGGCAGACTGCGGTCCGCCCTTTTGCATATAGCACAAATGTCTGTATTAAGCCATGTTAAAGAGCTTTAACATGGCATGCAAACGCAATTTGACAGTTTTTCGTTCAATGTAAAAACACATTTATAGACATTTCTCCCAGCTGGTGTTATACTGGTGTCAGTCAGGAGAAAAAAACACCAAGGAGGAAAAAATGGAGATAGGAAGTCAGATTAAAAAGTACCGTGGAAAGCTGAATTGGTCACAGGAGACTCTCGCTGAAAAAGCTTACGTAAGCCGCCAGACCATTTCAAACTGGGAAAATGGCAAAAGTTATCCGGACATACACAGTCTTCTGCTACTTGGAAATCTTTTCAATATTTCTCTTGACGAATTAGTTAAAGGAGATGTTGAATCCATGAAAAATGAAATCCAAAAAAATGACGTGAAGAAATTCAATGTTTTGGCATGGTTACTTACAGTCGAGTATCTGGTAGTCATTGTATCTATTATACCGCTGATAAAATATCTCGGCTGGCTAGGTGGAGTGATATGGGGCATACTGTTCGCCGTATCTATGTTCACTGCCATAAAGGTCGAAAAAATGAAGAAGACTAACAATATCCAGACCTATAAGGAGATAAAGGCTTTCATGGAAGGCAAGACGCTTGACGAGATATCCGCAGAACGTATTAAGAGTATAAGCAGTCCACCTGTAAAAGTTATATGCGGTGCGGTATTCGGCTTTATCGCAGTTGCAATATGTGCATACATGTTTTTCAAATAACATGCCTATCGGCACACTCAAAAAGTGCAGCAGTTTTCACTGCTGCACTTTTTCATAATATAAGGACCTTACTGCATCTTGTAAGAGTCAATCATCTTTTTTACCATACTTCCTCCGATTGAGCCAGCCTCACGGGAAGTAAGATCACCGTTGTAACCATGCTTGAGGTTGATACCGAGCTCATTTGCAGACTCCATCTTAAATCTTTCAAGTGCTTCTCTGCCCTTTTCTGTCATTACGCCTTTATTATTACTATTATTGCTCATTGCATTATCTCCTTAAAAAGAATTATTGATGCCGTGATAGTATTATTACCGCAATAATTCCTTTAAAACATGGAAATTAATGTTCGCCAATCAAAAATGGACTTAGTTTTTACAGCCTTGTTTTAAATTTATTTTTGTGCACACACAAAAACACTTCAACAAATTATTTGTCGTTCTGCTGTAGATAGTTTACTACCCAATCCAGTTCATAATCTTTCTTATCGCGGAATATTTTCATTGCAGCATCAATGTCAAAAGGTATTCTCACTTAAACAGGATTTCGGCTGATTCTGGTATTTTTAGTTAACAAATTCCGTATTCCATCAAATCTTATGTCACAACAGTATTGGCAAATATTTACTTGAACTCTGAAGTTTAGGGTTAATTTATAATATTCCATTTTTAATTAATGCGCCCTTTATTCTACTCTTACAATCCCACGTTTTAAGAATTAAAATAACAGTCATAAAGGAGTGTGATGATGTTATACTGATACAATCTCCTTTATGACTGTTTTTTCTTATTCCATACCAATAAATAACTCATTCCTTGTTACATTGAATGACGGGCTGTACTGCTTGCTTCCACCAACACAAACACCGATACTGCTCAGTATTCTGTCAGCGAGCTTAACGCCGAAATACTTCTCCCATTTGCCGATATGCTTAAGGATATTTATCTGCCCCCCCAGATCAAATAAGCATTTTCTGTATTGGCGGTAATCGTCAAGAACGCTCCAGTACTCGTTATAGCTGACCTTGCCTTCAGGTGTATTCTTTGTTTTAGTAAGTACATAGAACCGATATTCGTAACCTTCAATATTTGCCATATTATATGTCATTCCCGCAAAGCGGTCATCATGTCCGCTGTCCTCTATTATGTAAAACTCGTCATATGAATCCGCAAATGCTCCGTGTATCCCGAATAGATATCCGTCCATTGAAGCAACACTGCACTCATAAACATGATAAAGTGAAGTTATATCATTAAGCTTTATGCCACCTTGAGGCTTTATTCCGCATTCAAACAAAGCATCATCTGAAACGCATATACTGCAATCAAAGCAGCCGTTTTCCTTTATATCGTAAACAATCTCTCCAGCACCATCTTTGATATAGCTTTCGTAGTAGCAACCGTTTGCCTCGCCGCTTTCAATCTTGTCAGTTTGGGGATTTTCAACTTTTATAAATTCTTTGTCCATCCCAAGCAGAAATCTTTTCAGGAGAACAACATCGTTCATGAGTACATTTCCGTCGCCGTCTATATCAGCACGACGCGGCAGCTTTCTTCTCTGACCACCTGTAAAAAATGCCTTGCGGTACTTTACAAGATCGAGAGAATCAAGAATTCCATCACCGTTTATGTCACCCTTTACCTTGGAAACATTCTCAGGCTCTTTCACATAATAATTATCAACATAGTATTCTATCTCGGCAGTTGTGATTATTTGAATATCTCCTGTTAATGCTCTCGGCATAGCATAACATGGATTAGAAAGAGTTGTCCATTCATGAGGCTTTACAGTTTTTCTGCAGATGATATTCCCAGTATAATCTTTTGGTTTCTGATCCTCCTCCGGACTTCCGAAGCCGCTGAACGGCATAGTAACCTCTAATGAAAACTCAACTTCTTCATCGCTGCAGTTGTAAACATCAACACTTATATCATATGAAATGTCAGATTCCTCATAATCTTCATCTGCAGGATAAAGTGGTCCGAAGCTGAATCCATCAAACGATTGGTAATTGTTAAACCATGTATTCTTTCTAAACGGTTCTCCCACGTCACCGATGTATGAAGAAAATCTGTCTGAAGGCTCTACTGGAAAATTATCAATGCTGCATTTAACCTTCAGTGAGTTGTTATCGCCGTTTCCGAAATCATTCACGCAGGCCATATCAGTACCACCGAGCAAGCTGTTTAAATTTCCGCCTTCAGGTAGTCGTGTTCCGGAGTTGAAACTATAGTATCCTTCCTCATCAGGATAGAGTATGCACGAAGTATATTCGTCATCTCCATCATTAATTCCCCATATATTAGTGTTCCATGGATTCATTCCCAAGTAGCCGATTCTGGATTTGGCATTTATCTGAATATATTTCACTTCCATAGCTCCGCTACCACCATAT
Organism: Ruminococcus sp.; assembly: GCA_017961625.1. Lineage (GTDB taxonomy): Bacteria > Bacillota > Clostridia > Oscillospirales > Ruminococcaceae > Ruminococcus. Next base: position 24,572 of record JAGCWY010000087.1, read on the forward strand.
GTATCAACATAAAAGCCACAACTGAGAAGCGGAGGAATATTGTAAGATACACCTATTCTTTCCGTAAGCTCTTTGATTATTACAGACGACACAATGGCAGGACCCGAAATGAGATCCTCGATATTTCTCACACACACCATATAGTAATTCTCGTGGATATACACGCCTACACCATCGATATTTTCATCATATTGCTTTCTGTAAATCCGATATGTCTTTCCGTTCACTTCATAAGGCTCAAACTCATCCATATCATCGTCTGGCACAAATTCACCGAAATGGTCGAAAATGTATAAAAAATCGCCCCTGACACCAATCTGACATTTAGCACCGATATCGAACTTCTCTCCGGTAAAATTATCAAGTATCACCTTGTAATCCACTGAAAGGTTATCAAAATACACATCGCTCATGGGCTTTTTGAAGCTTCTTCCCTTTTCGATAGTAAGAGACTCAAGATCAGACCAACTTGCCTTGAAGCCATCCTGTATGCCATTGCTAAAAGAAAAGTCTCCATTCCCACCGCTCTTTTTGTCAATATTATAAAACATAGCTCCATTCTGGCCGCTGACGTGATTGGCTTTCAGCTCTTCCTCAGTCGGCTCCGGTGTTTCCGTAACATAAAGGCTTACTTCGTCCTCTTCCTCTTCAAATTGAAATCCCCAGCCCCCCTGTGTATCGTTTGACTCTGTGACCCAAGGATTCCTGTCGGTATCATCAATAAAACCATTTCCACCAGTACTGCTGCCCCATCCGAATCCATTACTGTCAGCAGCTACTGCCATCCCCGTTTCCGTTACAGTAATTAGCATGCAAACAGCCGTCGTAAAAGCAGCTGCATATTTTTTCCATGATAAGTTCATTTTTGTCCCTCCTCAAAAGAAAAAAGCAATACCATCACAAAAGAAAAATTCGGGCATAAAAATATGAGCTAACGTTCAAATAACCACAAACGTTGCTGAATTAAATATCCACCCAAACTAATTACTGCCCCATTTTTCTCTACGGTATTGCTTGTAATTATAGTTATATTATAAAATAGTTATTATCAAATCGCAAGTCATTTATTGCTAGTTTTTCGGCGTATCATTCTGCATTTTTTATGAATTAAGTACATAACGCTAAGAGTCGATTCACATTACTACACATTTCGAAAATTCCTCTGCAATTAATACCAAAATAGTAGTAACAGGTGAATTCAATTATTACAAAAAAGATATGTCACATATTGTCATCTACTTCATGCCAATATGGAAGTTAATGTATCATTATCATGGAAAATGAATAATGCAGTCAAACGGCTGCATTATTTTTCCAACTGTATTCCTAATCCTGTATGCAGTGCTATGAGCTGATTGCCCATAACATTCTTCATAAGCTCAAATGCAGGAATACCCGTGCAGTGGCCACTGTAAAAGACAGTATTCATCAGCGATAGCTCCTGTGCTGTCTGAATTATGACTGCTTTTTCTTCTTCGGTATGCTCTCCTTCCTTTTTCATCATATGGAATCCTGTTATAACATAGTCAGGAACATTCCCGAATATCTCTATATAACGGTCAATGATATTGAGAATTCCATTATGTGAACATCCCGACAACAGCCAGTATTTGTCGTTCTGCTTTATGACAAGACACTGCTCATGTGCAAAATCATCTGGGACCTGTACACCGTTTTCCATACGGGATAGCTTGTGATTTCCCTGAGGATAGCATCGTCTGCCGATGATACCGCTGAACAGGAACAGCTCATCGTCAAGCTGAACATCGCCGTCAATGAGCTGAACATCCGGCAGTTTCAGAATATCCGTATCTATGCCGATATAGCGTTCACCGTTGAAATGCGGTTCGGTGGCTTTTCTCTGCATGATTATCTTTGCAGTATGGTTTACCTGCGAAAACGGCAGGATACCGCCGGAATGGTCATAGTGTCCGTGGCTGAGTATTACCGTATCGACTAAGAACAGATCAATCCCGAGGACTTCCGCGTTCTTCACGACTGCGTCGGTCTGTCCCGTGTCAAGCAGCAATTTATGCTTTTCAGTCTCAATATATATAGACAGGCCGTGCTCGGCGATACAGCCTTCATGTCCGCAGGTATTCTCTACAAGGGTTACAATTCTCATCAGTGATTACCGCAGCTGTGTGTGCCGCAGCCATGCTCTCCGCAGGAATGACCTTCGCCGTGTTCATGAGCGTGATGATCGCAGGTCGGGTTCTCGTTCTGTTCAAGAGTCTGTGAGAGAAAAGCAGCAACTGCCTCGTCAGCGCTTCCCATATTGCCGCCGTAAAGAGCAATGCCTGCCTCCTGCATAGCCATCTGAGCGCCTCCACCGATACCTCCGCAGATCAGAACGTCAGCCTGAGCGTTTTTCAGGAAACCTGCAAGTGCGCCATGTCCTGCGCCCATTGTTCCGACTACCTGCTCATTTATTATCTTACCGTCAGCAACATCGTAGAGCTTGAACTGCTCTGTTCTGCCGAAATGCTGAAATATCTGTCCGTTTTCATAAGTTACTGCAATTCTCATAATTGTGCTTCCTTTCTGAGTTATCTCCTCCGAGATAGTGTTATCGAGAGTGTAATTTCCGCCCGAAATTACAATGCGTCTGCCCTCGACCAGAGCCTGTGCAAGCTTTTTCCTTGCGGTGTCATATATAGCCGTAACGGTCGTTCTTGCCACGTTCATCTCCTGAGCGCATTGCTCCTGCGTCTTTGACTGATAGTCTATCAGCCTTATCGTTTCAAACTCGTCAAGCGACATTACTATTGTATCATTTGCCTTGTCCTGATCGGGCGCAAAGCTCCAATAATCGGGGTAACAGCAGATACGGCGTGATTTTTGCGGTCTTGGCATAGGCACATCTCCTTTCTGACTTATGTCGATTATAACATATTTATCGACTTATGTCAAGTATATTCTTGGCGTTTTCGGATATTGACGGATATTACTTGATTTGGTATAATTTTTCTGTAGGAGTGATATTGTGAATAAAAATCTTGAATTATTCTTGACCTTTATGAAGATCGGGGCTTTTACCTTTGGCGGCGGTTATGCGATGATACCGCTGATACAGAAGGAAGTTTGCGAAAACAAAAAATGGCTGAATGAAAAGGACATCACCGATATTGTTGCGATCTCTGAGTCAACACCCGGACCGATTGTTATCAATGCCGCAACCTTTGTAGGATATAAGACATCGGGCTTTCTTGGGGCGTGTATGGCAACCCTCGGCGTTGTCCTGCCCTTGTTTCTTATAATCTCGCTTATATCCCTGATATTGACGCAGTTTCAAAACATCAAAGCCGTCCGCTATGCTTTTATGGGTATCCGTGCAGCTGTACTTGCACTGATACTGAAAGCACTATGGATGATGTTCAAATCGGTGAAGAAGAAAAAGAAGCCATTTTCCTATGTGATCATGGGACTTTCTCTTGTTCTGACTGCTTTTCTGAAAATAGATGCCGTATTTGTCATCATCGGATGTGGATTGTTCGGTCTGCTGTGGTCAATCCTGAACAGAAAGGAGCAGAGCAATGACACTGATTAAGTTGTTTCTTGTATTTCTGAAAATAGGGGCGTTCACCTTTGGCGGCGGATACGCTATGATCGCTATGATACAGGTGGAAGCAGAACGACACGGCTGGCTGACGCAGGAGGAGCTTGTGGATTTCGTTGCTCTTAGCGAAAGCACACCCGGACCCCTTGCAGTCAATATGGCTACCTTTGTAGGTATCAGAACAGGCGGCATTTTAGGGGCGATAATAGCTACCCTCGGTATAGTTTTGCCGTCCTTTATCATCATACTTATCATCGCAAAGTGCTTTGAAAAGCACAAGAAAAGCAAAGCGGTGGGCGGTATCATGTCGGGATTGAAACCTGCTGTTGTCGGAATGATAGGTGCAGCCTTTATATCTGTTGCAAGGACGGTGTTCTTCCCGGCAGGTTTGAGCGTATCTGTTTTTTCTTCTGCGAGCTTCTGGGTATTTCTCGGATTATTTGCCATTACTGCCGTACTTGCATTCAAAAAGGTTCACCCGATCAAGATCATTCTGCTGTCTGCGGTGATAGGGTTAGGTGCAGGGTACGGTCTTGGATTATGATTATGAAAGGAAAACATAATGTTTGAGAGCGAATTTGCAAAACTCGATTATATAGCAAAAGATAATAGTGTTTTTCATATCTGGAAGAAAGAAGCACACTTCGATGATTACAAAAAGACTGTATCTGCTTCACTTGAAATGCTGCGTGAGCGTAAAGGCAGTCTATTCATTGTAGATGCCCGCAACGGTTTCTAAGACGTTCTGGAAGATGTTGAATGGGGCTTTCAGTATTTCCTTCCTGAGCTGAAGAAACAGGTTGCAAGATACGATGTGTTTAAACGTGTATAATACTTAATATAGAACAGCAGCTCCCTCACGGGAGCTGCTTCTTTCGTATCGTTATACTACCTTTTAGTCGTGAGTATTCTGTATATTTGTAAACCAACAGGTGCTTTTATCACAACATAGAAACAATCAATGTTAACCAAAAGGGGATAGAAAATTATTCGAAAAATGTCGATATCTTATCAGGATGCTCTCCCGACCAGCCTCTCTCAGGCAGACATGACAAGTATGACATATCGTCCTCAGAAATGTTGAAACCGAATATATCAAGGTTATCCTTCATTCTTTCCTTTGATGAAGATTTCGGGATAACAGGAATGCCTCTCTGATTAAGATATCTTAGTAACAGCGCGGCATTTGTACAGCCGTATTTTGCAGCTATTTTCGATATATTATCATCATTTATGAGCTTTGCTCTGCCAAGAGGGCTCCATGCCTGCGGAAGTATCCCCTCCTTTTTTAGGTACGAAAGGGCATATTCCTGCATATATCCCACATGAAGTTCAAGCTGGTCTACCATAGGACGAATCCGTGCAGTATCCAAAAGAGGTCTGATATGATGCGGCAAAAAATTAGACAGTCCTATCGCTTTTACTCTTCCCTGCTCATATAACTCCTCCATTGCAGCCCATGAGCCGCTGACTTTTTCAAACCATTCCTCATCATTCCCGTCACTCTTAGGCCAGTGTATCAGATACATATCAAGATGATCGGTTTTCAGCTTACGACAGGACTCCTCAAAAGCTTTCAGCGTTTTTTCTCTGCCAAGATCAGTATGCCATACCTTGCTGCACAGAAATATTTCATCTCTCGGAATACCCGACTTTTCTATAGCTTCACCGATCTGTTCCTCATTTCCGTAGAACTGCGCCGTATCTATATAGCGATATCCAACATCAAGGGCGTCCATGATAGTTTGAACTCCGCCTTTTTCTGTGGAAAGATATGAACCGTAGCCTACTGCGGGGATCGCGAATCCGTTAGATAAGATAAACTGTTCTTTTGAGTCGTTATATCCGACTGTATCAAGTATACTATCGAGGATACGCATATTCTTAGCGGAAAACTCCTCTGTGATATACGGTACTGCTTTTCCTTTTATACATTCGTTCATCTGCTCCATTTCCATACTGTAATTGGATTCAGCTGAAACAGTTTCAGTTCGCGTAATTCTTTCGCCGTTTGTATCCTTAACAGTGACCTCAAATGACAGTTCACCCTCACCGTTATACTCAACATCAGAACGGATATATCCCTTGGAACCGTGTATGAACAGCCGGTCATATCTGTCACAGGAGTCAGTACCAAGTATCATGCCTGCATTGAAGGAAGCTCTTGAACCGTCCTCAAATCCTATCATCACAGAAGCCAAATGATCGACTCCCGTACTGCCGAATTCAGCGTCTGCCTTTACATACTTTACAGGTGAATCTATCAGTGAAAGTATCATAGATGTACAGTAACAGCCTACATCATATATTCCTCCGCCGCCCTGCTCCTTGTGAAGTCTGATATCCTCAGAATAGTCCTGGGTAAGGAATGCGGTATCAATATAGTCTACCTTTCCTATCTCGCCCGACGAAATTATCTCCTTGAGGCGGCATATATAAGGGCTGTGGAGATATGCGTAAGCTTCCATAAGTATAACACCGTTATCCCTTGCTGCTGCAAACATACGACGAAGCTCACCCTCATTCATAGCAAGAGGCTTCTCGCACAATACGTGCTTATGAGCGTTAAGAGCCTTTATTACCCATTCGCAGTGTAAATCATTCGGCAATGGAATATATACCGCCTCCACCTCTGGATCAGACAGCAGCGCATCATAGCCCTTATAAGCTTTTTCAAAGCCGAAACGCTCCTTATACGCCTGAGCTTTTTCAAGGCTTCTGCCTGCTATCGCATACAGCTCGCAGCCATTTGCCTTTTGCATACCCGGTATCGTACCCCATGACGCAATGCCTGCAGTACCCATAACGCCCCATTTTATGGTTCCTTTTTCGTCAAACATAAATCGTCCTCCATTATATCTGCTCATACAGCTTTGATAGTCCGTTGATCATGTTCAGCATTTTCATAAAAGCACTCACATTATCACAGATAAGTTACTGTTTCAGAGAGGGGCTTTCTGCATTCATGGTTCGGCAGCGGACCTGCTCCTTCAGCCGCGTAGCCAAGATCAAGCAGCATAAGTACTTCCTCATTCTCAGGCAATCCAAGCAAAGACGCTGCCTTGTCGGGATCAAAAAAGTTGAGCCAGCAGCTGTCAACACCCTCGTTTGCAGCCGCAAGAGTAAGATGTGTTGCAACGATAGCTGCGTCCTCTACACCTGAATCGCGCTTGCCGCCGGGGTATGTAAATACCTCGTTCTTATTAAAGGCAACAACAAGCACTGTCGGCGCACCATAGCGGCACGGCGTCAGCTCGTCTATCCTTGCGAGAAACTCCGCAGACTGTACCACATATATATGCTGCTCCTGAAGATTCTTGGCTGTCGGCGCAAGACGTCCTGCATCAAGAATAGCAGTTAGTTTCTCGCTTTCGACCTGCTTATTGCTGTATTTCTTGCATGAATAGCGATTTTTTACTACTTCATTGAATTCCATTTGTTTTCCCTCCGTTTTTTACTTGATAAGATATGCCCTGCACGGTGCTCCGTCGCAACCGTCAAGATTAAGTGGAGCAGCATTCAGAAAATAACGACCCTCGTCAACATCTTTCAGTACGATTCCTTCAAGAAGTACCACCTCTGCACCAAGAAGTATAAGATGAACTTCTTTGGGAGCATTTTCAGGGCCTACAGTCTGACTTTCGTTGCCAACCAGAAGTATCCCTTTATCAGCTAATACCTGCGCCGCCTCTTCAGTTACAGTCGCTTTTCCCGCAATTAGTATACGCTGTGCAGCTCCTGCCGCTTCAGCTTTTTCAAGGATCGTAGTTGCGTCACTTGCCGTGACATCGCCATTATGATGTGCTACAAAGCAGTCTCCTACAAAAGGCACCAGTCCTACCTTGTCAATAGTTTTCCCGTCCTTTATAAAATGAAACGGTGCATCGACGTGAGTTCCGTTGTGTGCACACATTGAAAACTCCGTAAGATTACATATGTCTCCTTTTTCAATGCTGAGACGTCTCACCATATGAGGACACGGGTCTCCGGGATATACCTTTGATGAAAAAATCTCCTGTGAAATGTCGATAATCATTATTACTCCCCCCAATAAATAATAATACTTCAGTAGATTATTATGCAAATGGACGAAATTAAATATATCAGCCGTTTTGTCACTGATCATATCAGCTAGTCTGAATTGATCCTTAATTAATTTTCAGTTTCACAGAAATATTTGCTTATTAGGAACAAATCGGATACATTAATTGTTCTGTCTATTTTATTGCTTATTCAATTATTTGTAAGGCTCAATAGTGACGATAGAACCATCAGGAGCATAATTAAGTTCAGTGAACTTTACGCATCGTCTGTGATTTATACCATTTGAAAGCTCAGCATCGTGATAGAAAAGATACCATTTTCCCTCGTACTCAACAATTGAATGATGCGTTGTCCAGCCTATGACCGGCTCCATTAACCTGCCTCTGAATGTAAAAGGTCCTGTAGGCGAATCAGATGTTGCATATACCAGATAATGAGTTGTGCCTGTTGAATACGAAAGGTAATATGTACCGTTATATTTATGCATCCACGGTCCTTCAAAATAGCGCCTGTCTTCATCTCCTGCCAGCAGATCATTTCCATTTTCATCGACAATTCTGACATGGAAGGGCTCTGAAACGAGGGCATTGCAGTCGCTGTTCAGCTGTGCGCAGAAGGGCGTGAGAGCTGGCTTGTCGCGAGCGGGTTCCTTGCCATTCGGATCAAACTGTCCGGTTACCCATTTTTCAAGCTGACCGCCCCAAAGGCCGCCATAGAACATGTAAATTATACCATCATCGTCAACAAATACGCAAGGATCAATACTACAAGTTCCTTTGATGCAATCATCATCAGGTCTGAATGGACCTGTCGGACTCTCACCATGAGCTGCTCCTATACGGAATATTCCATTTTTATCTCGTGCAGGAAAAATAAGATGATATTTACCATTAGTGTATGCAAGGTCCGGAGCCCACATCTGTTTGCTGACCCACTTAACATCTTTCATGTGAAGAGCTTCGCCGTTGTCAACACATGGCGATTCTACACTGTCCATTGAAAGAACATGGTAATCTTCCATAAGATACTCATCACCCTCATCATTATCCTCACCATTGTGAGGTATATCATGAGAGGGATAAATGTATATTTTCCCATTGAAAACATGAGCAGATGGGTCTGCAGTGAAAATATGAGTTATTAAGGGCTTTCTTTGGTTACTCACAAGCTATTTCCTCCATATAAATATTTTTTAGAATAATATAACCATCATTAGTATATTATAACCTTAATAAAGAATCAAGTCAAATTTTGTCAAATATAAAATTATACAAGATGTTTTGCTATCCACATGAAAGATGGTAAAAAATACTAATTGAAGTGTATAGTTTGAGAAATTCCATTTAACTAAACGCTCAAGAATCATACCTTCTGTTTTTCATTGGCATTATTAAGCTTATAAAACAAATTTAACATCCTAGTCACATCAGCATATTTGCCTGAAGTATAGATAGCGTATATATATCATTTCCATCAAGGCAGGTATTTTCCAGACGCAAGATATAGCTCATACCAGTCGTGATGCGTAAGACTTACTTTCACTGCATTACAAGTATCCTTTATATGCTCTGGATTCATTGTACCGATAATCGCCTGTATCTTCGCAGGATGTCGTAATATCCACGCTATGGCTACAGCTGATTTTGATACTCCCTCACGATCTGCAATTACTGCAAGCGCTTTGTTCAGTTCAGGAAAATCCGGATTGTCAATAAACGTACCGCCAAACATTCCGAATTGCAGCGGTGACCATGCCTGGATCGTGATATCATTCAAACGACAGTAATCAAGTGCAGAGCCGTCACGATTAATGGAAAATTCTGTAGTCTTGTTATTCATGTAAAGAGCCTGATCAATCAGTTGTGACTGCTCCAGAGAAAATTGTACCTGATTGAAAACAAGCGGCTGCTTCACATATTTTTTCAGCAGCTCGATTTGCATTGGCATAAGGTTACTGATCCCGAAAAATCTAACCTTTCCTTCTCTTTCAAGTGTATCAAAAGCCTCTGCGACCTCTTCCGGATCAAATAACAGATCAGGTCTGTGCAGCAGCAGAGCATCAAGGTACTCGACATTCAAGCGACGCAGACTGTCATCGACACTGGAAAGAATATTCTCCTTAGTCCAGTCAAATTCATTTCTGTCAAAGCAAAGACCGCACTTGCTTTGGATATAAATGTCTTCACGTTTAATACCTGTCAGCGGAAGAGCCTGTGAAAAGCGTTCCTCCGCTTCACCGTCTCCGTAGCAGGTAGCGTGATCGAAAAAGTTGATACCGCAGTCATAAGCAGTGCTGATGACATTTGCTGCATCTTCCTTCGATAAAGCAGGCATTCTCATGCATCCTTGGATGATTGCAGATACATTCTGCGGTCCGTTTACAATATTGAGCATTTTCATTAATAACCTCCTGATTGTAGTTTATTATTCTGATCTCAGAGCAGCAATGATTTCTTTTGTTAGTTTTTCAGCAGAGATACCATGCTGGTCAAGTAGTTCCTCAGCCTTGAATTCAGTATGAAATGCTTTTGAAATACCGTAACATCTTACACGCATATCTGATTCTCCGTAGAAGGCTGCTATGTTTTGACCGTAACCGCCCATGAGTTCACCGTCCTCAATAGTTATCACAAGGCGGTGGTCTTTTTTCAGAGAAATAAGCAGTTCTTCATCAACACCGCTGACAAATCTTGGATTTATGACGGTGATATCATCTCCGGTCTGTTCTTTGACCATGTCAGCGACTTCAAGTGCCATTGTGAGCAGTCCGCTGACTGCGATCAGTGCGATCTTGCTTCCACTGTGTTCGATCTTGCTTTTCAGAACGGAATAATCCGTATTATCAGCAACGCCGGTCATTCTGAGCGTATTTACCACTCTTATCGCAACAGGATGCTGCTTCTGAGTCGTTGCATACCTGAACATCTGCACAAATTCTTCATTGCTTGAAGGTGCAAGATATATCAGATTCGGGATATGTGCGAACATCTGGATATCGCACAATGCAAGATGTGTATTTGAATCTGAACCGAATACGCCGGGACTCATGATGAGAAATGTTGCAGGACTGTCGTTCAGACAGACGTCGTGCGACATCTGGTCATATGTACGCTGGAAAAACGGTGCAAATGTTCCAAAGACCGCCGTGCCTCCGTTTTTGGCTATACCGCTTGTCATAGCAACAGCATTTTCTTCTGCAATACCTACATCAATGAACTGCCCGCGCTTAACATATTCCTCACGTACGCCCTGCACAAAACCAAGTCCCATAGGTGTAGCGGCATTCAGGACAATTGCTTTTTCATTGTTGTCAAGCAGTTCTTTCAGACAATTGAATACAACGTTTTCTTCACCCTGATACGGGTACAGCGGAGAGCCGTCCTCGATATTGAACGGACCGCCTGCGTGCCAGCGCTCACGCTCCTTTTCTGCATAAAGAAGACCTTTACCCTTGATCGTATGGATATGGAGCACAATAGGATGATCAATGTTTTTAACACTTTCAAACAGTTCCACGAGCTTAACAGTGTCATGTCCATCTTCAAGATAACGATAATCCAATCCCATGGCACGAAACAGATTATCTTCGGCATTGCCGTTTGTTTCACGAAGTTTTTTCAGCGTCTTGTAGAGTCCGCCGTGATTTTCTGCGATGCTCTGGTCATTGTCATTTACAATTATAATGAGATTTCTGTCATACTCACCTGCGTAATCAATTGCTTCGAGAGCTTCACCGCCTGAAAGTGAACCATCACCGATCAGAGCTATAATATTCTCACTTCGTCCATTCAGATCACGGCCTTTCGCCAGTCCAAGTGCAAGTGATACAGAAGTTGAGGTATGCCCGACAATGAACATATCATGCTCGCTTTCATTAGGGTTGGTAAATCCTGTCACATCATGGAAATGTTCTTCATCCAGATAGGCTTCCTTTCTGCCAGTAAGGATCTTATGAGGATAGCACTGATGAGAAACATCAAACACGATCTTATCTTTCGGCGAATCAAACACATAATGTAAAGCGACCGTTAGTTCAACCACACCAAGATTCGGTCCCTGATGACCACCTGCCTTGCTGAGCTTGTTAATAAGTGCTGAACGTGTTTCATCTGCAAGCGTCTGAAGCATGGATACCTCCAGCTTTTTTATATCATCAGGTCCATTTATGTTTTCTAAGTACATAATCAATTCCTTTCAACATCCGCTCTTTTGTAACGTCATCTTTTAGTTTTGTAATGAAACATCCACTAAGGACATATAAACTTTTTATTTCTTAACGTAAACATACTAAATATATTTACCTCATAAACTTATCTCTATTGAAAACAAATCATCATTTATATGCAGCAACACAATCCCTCAAACTCATTTCCACCAACAGCAAATGGTCCTGGGATAATATCTGCTCCACGATGTGCTCCTGAATAATCAGTATCAAAAACGATATCTCTGCCGTCAGGTGTTTCAAATCTCTGTTCAGGTTCAAATGCCTCACCGAGAGTATCACTTGTAACAAGTCCTGATCTAAAGTTTCCAATAAGCTCATACACATTTGTTTTCAGAACCGGAATTCCGTTAACGACTTCAATTTCAGCATAAGCTTTTTCATTGCTGACAACGCAGTCCTTCTCATTTTTACAAGGCTTCGCTCCGCTTAAATACGCATTTCCGCCTGTCCATACAGGCAAGTAGCTCCAGTGATATTTTGCCAGCTCGAACATATCCGGTGTATCACATTTCATATCAAAGTTTTTGATCCATTCATCATATGTCGGGAAATCGTCAAAAACATGAGTTCCCGTTTCACGGTTATCTTCGGTTCCGTCTCTTGGAATTGTACCGTATTTCTGAAGGAATATATTGTTATAAAACCTATCATCGCCGTGTAGGATTGTCATAAATCCCATGACTTCGGTACGGTGCGGTATGTGATAAGGTGTGAAACGCTGACGCAGCTTTCCTTCAACAACAGAGTCCACTTCTGCATCTATTGCAGTGAATGCACCACAGATAAGATTATGAACAAGCGCAAGTCCTTCGGTCGGCATTCTAAGCGATACCTCGGACATAAGTATATTATTGTCGATAAGAGTTGGACCGTGGCTGACTTCTACAAATATATCCTGACTCATCATACCGCCCTTCATAGGTTTGGCATATTCTGGAAGCTGGTTATCGTGAAGAAGATTCTGTGTAATACGTGTTCCTTGAGCCTCCCAGTCAGTCCATATACCCATTGTACAGTGATGGATATAGTTTCTGCGCATAGTAACATCTATAGCTGCATGTAGTTTTATGCCTGCTATCTCAGCACCACCGAGTTCCATCATATTGTTTATGTGGTGAATGTGGTTATCTTCAATTATTGAAAAAACGCCGCCCATACGTCCTATTATACCGCCCTGTTCACAGTGATGTATATTGTTCCTGCGTATAATATGGCTTCCTACATTCTTCTTCAACCAACCATGATACTGACCACGGCATACTGCATCACGTTCCATTTGTGTAGGACTCTTAACGTGCTTATATGTAAAATAATGGTCATTGTCTGCATCATAGTATTTACCGATGCAAATACCTGCACATTTACTGTTGCTGATATCGCAGTCCTCGATTATCCAACCTTTTGACCAGTGCGGACCTATCATTCCATCCTGAAATGCCGCAGGAGGTGCCCAAGTAGTTGCAGCTTTGTCTATTTTGAAACCGCTTACGGTGATATAACCTATTCCTGTTTTTGATGGCATAAAGCATCTTCGGCGGACATTAATCTCAACCTTTTCCTTATTTGGATCACTTCCCTGAAAATTAGCATAGAAAACAGTCTTTCCATCCTTTTTCTCAGCATACCATTTATATATGGAATTCTCGGGCTGCCATGAGGTTTCCGTCTTTTGACCAGCAATAACTTCATCTATACTGTCAGCTTCATAGAAAGCACGATCATTCATGTACAATGCGCCTGTATGTTTCGATTTTTCCGCAAAGTACCAATCCCCATAGACATAAGTAGTGTATGGATCGTATTCTCCGAATATACTGCTGTCAACTGATGCGGTCCAGACATTATCCTTGTACTGCGTCCAACCAGTAATTATTTCAGCTCCTGTTATTTCGGCACCTAAAGGTTCTACGCTACGGTAAGATATACGAGCATCTGTTCTTCCTGCATTTTGGGGATCAACATATTCTCGATAAACTCCGGGCATAACCAGTACTTCATCACCTGGCAATGCAATTTCTGCCGCATCACTGATTCTTCTGAACGGCATTTCTTTTGATCCATTACCTCCACGTCCTGCGTTGGCATCAACATAAATAATCATATTAGTATACCTCCTGTTCTGTCTTTTATAAAATTTAATTTAAAATATTCAATCATCAATCCGTAACTATACGCATTTATTCTAACATAAAGTTCTATAAAATTCAATATTATTTTTATAATTTAGGAAAACAACCTCCAATATGTGCGATTCTTCTTTTATCTTGACATATCAATTATTATGTGATATAATAGCAACCAGAACATATATTCTTTTTGTAATGCCAGAGGGGTGATTTCCATGTGCATGTCTTTAAGAATTGAGCCAAAAGTAATGGCAGAAGTTCTCATTAAAGTGAGGAAAATGGCGTTAGCCCAGGATATGTCAATAAAGCTCGGAAAGAGCCTGCTTATGTCGGGTGATTTGTATCCATCTGATATAGCGCCTGTTCTTGCACCGAACAAGTATGGAAATATGGCAGTATTTCCAATGTCATGGGGATTTACGAATAAAGCTGTGCCTAAGCCTATTGCCAACTGCCGCGTAGAGACCGCTGATACAAAGGTGCTATGGAGAGATTCATGGTACAGGAGAAGGTGCATTATCCCTGCCTCATGGTATTATGAATGGGGATATCCTGTATATGAAAACGGCAATCATAGCTTGATTGAACACAAAAATACCAAAAAGGTAAAATTCGCCATACAGAGCGAAGGCTCAGACATCACATATATCGCAGGTCTTTATCGATATGAAGAGCATGGTGGCATGAAAGTCCCCATGTTCGCTATCCTTACGCGAGAAGCAGAAGGTACTGTAAGAGATATCCACGACCGTATGCCACTTATACTGGATAAAGAAAACGTAAAGGAATGGATACGTCCTAACGGAGATCCCAGAGCTATAGTTGAAAAAGCACTGTCCAATCTGGTCTTTGAGAGTGCTGTAGAATATCCCCGGTTTCCGCCTGAGACAATCACAGCATGAGGAGCCAAAATCTGAATAATCTATCCAATACTTTCATGCCTTAACTTCGCTCTGAATCAGTCACAGCTCCCCCCCTCAAAGTTAGTTGCTACAAGTAGCAAAAAGATTAGCTTTATCTTATTGCAAATGTGTATAATAAAACCTCCACATTTTCGTGGAGGTATCAAATTATAAAAGTTTTCTATCAAAAGCACCTTGCCCTTGTTTTGGGCTGTTTTTTTATGGGAATCCGTTGATCATAAGATAACAAGTAAGCTTTCCCTGGCCTTCTCTCTTTAATTCAACAGTTTCATCTAATTCTATATGCATATTAACATAAACAGGCATTATTAATCATGTGTTTTTCATTACCACGGCTTCAACTGTATCCGCAACATCCTCGCAGGCATCAGCACATTCTTCAAGCATCGAGTAAATCTCACGCCATGCAATAACGTCAAGTGGATTTTTACCATCCCAGTTTTTGCGACAACTGTAAGCAGCCTGAAGATACAGTGCATCGCATTCTTCCTCAGCGGCGTTTACATCAATAATGAGCTGATGCAGTTGTTCAGATTTTCTGAAATGCGGCAATTCCGTAAGCATCGCCTTCATTTTTGCAGTACAGATACAAATTTTTTCAGCAAAATTAATAGCCTTGTCAGTAATTATTTCAACATTGTTGATATAAATCACCTGCAAAACTTCCTCAATACAGTCAATCACATGATCGAGTCTCTGGCACAGTTCAACCATATCTTCGCGATCAATTGGCGTGACAAAAGATTTAGCAAGCATTTCCGTCATTTCGTGCCGTAACGAATCTCCCTTATGCTCAAATTCATGCATCTTAAGCAGTATTTCATTCATCTTTTCGGTATCGAATTCACGCAGGCATTCGAGTAAATAATCCGCGGCAAGACAAGCAGTATCAGCAGCCGAAATGTAGTTGTTCCAGTAAAAATCATTTTTCTTGTTAGCCATAATATCCTCCTCTAATCAAAAATCATCATAAAGATTTTCGTTGTGATATATCCGATAAGTCCACAGCCTGGGAAAGTCAGAATCCATGTCATCATGAGATTTTTAACAACCCCGAGATTTACCGCAGAAGGCCGCTTGACTGCACCGACGCCCATGATTGCAGTTGTTTTTGCATGTGTTGTAGATACCGGAATTCCGAAGAGCGAACTGATTAGCAGTGCGACCGAAGCTGCCATATCTGCCGAAAATCCCTGATATTTTTCCAGCTTGACCATATCCATACCGATGGATTTGATAATTTTCTTACCGCCAATTGACGTACCGACCGACATAATGACAGAACAAAGCATCATGATCCATACCGGCATCTTTACTGCACCACCTTCTCCGCCGCCATTTGAAAGCAGAAGACACATAAGGATAACCCCCATGAATTTCTGTCCGTCCTGCGCGCCGTGCATGAAACTCATGGCACAAGCGGCACCAATCTGACCATTCCGGAATATGCCTTCTGTTTTTCGACGATCTACATTGAAGAAGATGATAGTAACAAGCTTGCAAACTGCATATCCGAGAATAAATCCGAGCACAATCGAGATTACAAGACCGTAGATAACCTTTACCCATTCGTGACCATTAACGCCGGCAAGGCCACCGTGCATCGCAATCGCTGCACCGGTCAGGCCTGCAATCAATGCGTGACTTTCGCTGGTCGGTATCCCAAAATACCACGCGAGCACCGCCCATATCACGATTGCTAATAAGGCTGCTGACAGCGCTACAATTGCATCATGCGAGTTCTTTCCAAAATCGACCATATTAGCAATCGTCTGCGCAACAGTCGCATTGAAAGAACTCATAATGAACACACCGAGAAAATTGAAGAATGCTGACATCAGAATCGCCGGACGCGCTTCCATACATCGGGTTGTCACGCAGGTTGCAATTGCATTAGGACAATCAGTCCAGCCGTTTACGAAAATGACGCCGAGCGTCAAACCGACAGCAAGCATCAGCAATGGGTTTGATGTTACTTGATTCCAGAAATATACAAATGATAAATCCATAGTTTAATTATCTCCAATAAGACTATTATTCTAACAGTAATCTTTACTTTCCACATGAAACCATTATTGTTATAAAGTTATGCCTTTAATTTCACTGCTTTTCATTTTTTTCCAGTAAAACAAATGTTGAATATAAAGATTTTTCAGACAAAATCTTTTTACCTAAATCATAATCAAAGTCTTCGTTAATAACAATCGGTGTATTATTACATTTGACTATAAATTCGTTTATGCCTAATGTTACATTGAAGTCTCTACGAATTTTCATTGCTAATCCTTTATCTGAAATGGGTTTAGCAACTACTACTTTGCAAGTTTGAGGATGATGCAGCGAATAATAATGCTCGTATAAATCCTCGCTATCATTTTCAGCCCAGTTATCCTCGTACCACGCCCTAAATGTTTCTGCTGGATTCAATCTTTTTCCACGCAAAATATTCGATTCATCAGGAGGCATTATTTCTGCATTTATAAATATATCTTTTCTATCTTCTATAACACTGAAAATGCCTTCTTCATCAAGCGACTTCATAACATTTTCCATTTGTTGTAACCATACGCTGATTTTTTGATCATATGTCGGGTAATCATCTATTTCAAAAAGCTTTTCCACATCAGCAAAATATTTATTATATCCAAATGCATAATATGTAGAGTCAGCATATGACCATCTGAAATTTAGCTTTTCGGATTCAGGCACATTTTCAGTTCCATAATGCATACGAATAAAACGATTTAATGATTCTTCTGACCATGCAGTAATACAAGGCGTTGCATCATCGAGCATAATTAATGAACAATAATAAAATGTTTCATTTGTCAAAAGCATCTCACGTATTGCATTTCTTGCAGCTTCCAGTAATACATGATATATCCTCGTATCTATTTTACACATCAAAGTCTCCTCCGAGTACCTGTCTACCTATAGCACGTAATGTTTTGAGCAACGCCGATCTTATAACTCTTGCACCGTAACCGTCACCTATCATCTCAGATTCAAGCGAACTTAACCGTGAGAACACTCCGTCGTTAAATGCTCTTGTATGCGTTTGTCCATGTGGATTAGGATGTCCCAATGGTATTCCGTTAGCTGCAGTATCTACATCAATTCCATATTTACCAAGTAATTCTCTGGATTTTGCTGCAGATTCCCAAAAAGCAGCAAGGGGAAAAAATTTTTTGATTGTTACGCAGACATTCTATTGAAATAATTTGTTTCCCTTTACAATTGCATTTATTTGTTTCTTCCTTTTGATTTGATAAACATATTGCTTCTAAAATGAGATGCGATGTTTCCATTTTTATTACCTTCTTATCGATTTATAATCATGTCAGTTTATTTCAAATCACTCCAAAACATTATCCTTTAGCAATCTTGCATATGCACGTAAACCTCTGTTAATTCGTACAGAAAAAGTTCTTGGGTTATTGCCAACAGTCACATCTTCAAAATTCAAACCTAGATAATTTGGATTCTGTTTAAACATAGCATAAGCTTCTTTGGCAGCTCTTTGCTCTTCTGGAGAGAGCTTATCATAATCTTCCCCAAAGCCTTTGGTAATTTTATTTTCATAATTATGTACAAGAACAGCTCCATCACCAACAAAGTAGGTGTTTAAGCCTTCGACCTCAAGGTTATAAACTGTTATAGACTCTGTGAACCTTTCAAGCTCTGCGCCTGTTACATAAGCTGTTGAACCGTCAATGAGGTATACTTCATCGCCGACATTAAGGTCACCGGCTGCTACCCAGCCTCTGCCGTGTACATAGAACAACCGTTAGTTTTATTATAATATCATTTTTATTTTATGTCAAGAAAAATAGGGGCTGTAAAAAACTTATTAGATCAAATCTCAATATTAAGTTCT
>JAGCWY010000088.1 GCA_017961625.1 Ruminococcus sp.
CCCTTTTCCTTCTTGATATTCCTGAACAGCAGCTATTCGTTCTTCATCTGTCAGCTTACTTCCTCTGGACATAAAATAACCCCCTTAGAGTTTTCACACTTTTGTTTTTTCGTGTGTCTACTCTAGGGGGATTATATCAAACTTCCTTATGGCTGTTGTTATTATCATATTTACGGGATATCCCCTGTTTTTATCAGAACAGGATATCCTTGAAGCAGAGCTGAGGCTCATTTTTGTCGAAGTCCCAGCTGTGGAAGGAATCGCCGTGACAGAACTCCTTCTGGTCACACTTCTGACAGACAGCGTTATCGTCCGAGAGATCACGCCTGAATATCTGGAACTTATTCTCCCACACCTCGCTGAATCTGTCGCGGATGATATTGCCCTGTACGAACTCCGGACGGCGTTCGATATCGAGACAGGCAACTATATCGCCGTTAGTGCTTATACTTGCAGTGTAAAGCCCTGCGGTACACAGATAGTACCAGTCACGCACCTCGCGCTCGTACTCCATGCCGAGGTAATGGCTGCATCCGTAAGCCACCGGCTCGCCTGCTATCCTCTTGCTCCTTATGAATTCAAACAGAGTTCTGTAATCGTCATCTGTGAGAAGGAGCTCAGGGAATGTCTTTGCACGTCCCATTGGCTCCATATTAACGACTCTCCATGAGTCGATATCCATTTCGTTGAATATGCTGAAAAGCTCGTCAAGCTCGCCTATGCTCTTATGAGTAACGACTGTTGTGACCTGAACGTGCTCAAAGCCGCCGTTGCGGATAAGGCTCTCAATGCCCTCCATTGCCTTTTTATAGCCGCCGGGAGTTCTTCTGAAAGCGTCGTGGGTCTCTTCAAGACCGTCAATGCTTATGGAAATAGTCTTCATTCCCACTTTTTTCAGCTCACGGGCGATATGGTCGTCTATGAGGGTACCGTTGGAGGTCATTCCCCACTGGAAGCCAAGCTCGTTAGCAGCTCCGAGGATATCGAAGAAATCCTTTCTGAGAAGGGGCTCTCCGCCGGTGATATCGAGCATTTTGCCCTTTGTGGACATATCCTCCTTAAGCTGCGTCAGGAAAGTGCGGTACTGCTCAGCTGTCAGCTCGTCTGAGGATACCTCTCCGCATTTGCTTCCGCAGTGCAGACATCTCTCGTTGCAGCGCAGTGTAAGCTCAAGGAAAAGATTGCGCAGCTGAGGCTTTTTCATAAGAGTGGTGCGGTAATCCCTCATCTGCTCAAGGTGAGTGCGTTTCATATTGACGTCGAGCATATCAGTCTTCCTCTTCCTCGCGCTCTAATTCCTCCAGTATCGCACCTGCATTTTCTATTTCCTCAAAAGCCTGATCCACAGCCTCCTTTGTCCTTTCGATAGAAGGCTTTATACCGTATAGAGTTACCACTATATCTCCTCTCGGATCATAAGTAGTTGTCTCGGTCGTTGATATCTCATCATCCTTCAGCTTTGCAGTAGTCTTTGTGGTCTTGATACTCGTGTTGTCATACTCGCTGAAGTCCTTGATAGCTCCGAGGAGGAACCTCTGGAGGAGCACAAGGTCTGAAACGTCTACTTTTCCGTCAGAATTGATATCGCTGAGGAGCTTTGCCCTCTTGTCCTTGTATTCGTCAAAGAGAATAGCTCTTCTTAGTGCTATGGCGTCAAAGGTATCAACAATGAGATCTCCGTTGACGTCGCCCTTCATTCTGGGATCTATATCCTCGTCAGGATTGCTTACCGTAGTCGTTGTGGAACCGAATACCCAAGGTGGACCATAAAGGGTCTGAGTAGTCGTAGCAATCATCTCATGGTAATCGGACGTTGTAAATGTGGTAGTACCGGGTACCCACGGAGCACCATAAAGTGTCTGTGTGCTTGTGGTAGTAAGGTAAGTCATATCAGCCGAAGTAACAGTCCCGAAATTCTCCCCTACGTCCTCTTTTTCCTTATTCCATTCAGAATCCGTAAGGGTCAGAGACTCCACAGGATCTACCTTCGGGCGGTTAATTCCTTCATTCTCCGTGCAATCAGCTGGAAGCGCCGACAGATTTGCCGCTGCAAACATAGCCGCAGTCATAACGGTAAAGATACTTTTTTTCAATTTGAACCTCTCCTCTCATAATCAGGCGTACAGTGCAATCTACGCTCTGAGCTTTATTTTTCCAGAGAGAATCTTAATGAATCCCGTGCAGTTCATCTCTCCGGTGGTTACTTATATTTTACTCCATATATGGTTATTTGTCAACTATATTCTAAAAAAAGAGTTCTTTCTCAACTTCTAAAGCTTCTGTTTTTCTTTTTCCCTGATATGACATATAAAAAAAGACCTGTAAGTATACAGGTCGCCACTATTAGAAAAAACAGATAAAAGCCTTTGAAATTGTGTCACAGTGACAGAGGGTCGCGTCTCCGTCAGATGGACACTTTCTCAGGAAGGTTCCCCCCTCGATAATTTCATATAGATCTTATATGCTTATCACACTGATGCAAGTGCATTCCTTAATCATCGTCTTCTTCATCATAGAATACGTTATAGTTCACAGCACGGTGACTATATGTGCTCAGTACAAGACCTATCATAGCGTACATACTCAACAGAGCCGTACCGCCAGCGCTGACGAAGGGCAGGGGTACTCCGATAACAGGAGCAACTTTAAGAACCATGCCTATATTCATGACACAGTGAGTAAAAATCAGTCCGAAGGCACCCATACATATAAACTTTCCGAGGTGATCGCGGCACACTCTGCTGTCGCCGAATATTTTAAGGCAGATATAGGCAAGGACTATGATTATGCCAACTGTACCGATAAAACCAAACACCTGACCAGCATAAGTGAATATAAAGTCGTTGTGTATCTCCGGAACGGTAATATAGTCGTCCGGCTTGCCGAAAAGTCCCTTTCCGAAAACCCCTCCCGACTTCAGGGCTGCAAGTCCCAAATCCTGCTGATACTCGATATATTCAGGGTCTGTGCCGGGATGGAAGAGTATCAGTATACGCTTTTTGTGGAACTCGCTAAGAGCAAAGAACCACATCCCCGCAAGTCCGGCTGCGATTACGAAGGGAGCTGTTGCAATATACTTCCACGATATCTTTGCGGAGCATATCATGAAGGCAAAGATGCCCGCAAATACTATAGCCGTTCCGTAGTCGCCCTGCAAGCCAACTATGCCGATAGGTATCATGCCGTGTATGACTATGAGTAATATATGCAGGGGCTTGTTCATTTCCTCCTCGTCACGGGAAAGGTGGTAGGCGAAGGTAAGTATGAATGCCAATTTCAGTATCTCCGATGGCTGGAACTGTATAAAACCGAGATTCAGCCACGCCTGATCATCGGCACCCTCTCGCCTGTAGCCGAGACCTGTAAAGGTCAGAGCAGTCATTCCTAGAGTCACAGGCACGAATACAACCCAAAGCTTTACCAGCTTTCGATAGTCTATGAAGGATATCACTATGGCAGCGATAAGTCCTCCCACCATGGAAAATGCCTGTGTTTTCCAGTAACTCGAGCCCACGGTCTCAAGCACCTTGTTGTATGTTATTGAATATATGAGTAGTGTGCTTATGGAAGCGCAGAGTGTGACTGCAAAAAGCAGTCCTGCGTCGATGCTGTGCTTGCCCGAAGGCAGATTTTTGAATGCAGATTTCATTGTCTCTCCTTAGTTCCTTTATATATCTTGTCTTTTCAAATTGCAGAAAAGCTGAATAATAAAGAATTGAGCAAAGCGTACAATCAAAACTCAATTATTTATTCGTTCCAGTATTTGTGGTCAAAGCTTCTGCACTGAACAACAGCAGCCACATGAGACTAACGTACCATCTCTGAGCCGTCTATATCCGCAATATTTCTTGCGACCCTGAGTATCCTGTCGAAAACAATCTTCATAAGGGTCTCAAACGAATCGTCCATAGGACAGAATTCCTGTAGCTTGTCCAAAGTTATAAGAGCATTGCAGGTAATACCTGTATCCCTGAAGCGTTCCTCATGTAATGCTATTGCAGAGATAAAATACTTTCTAATTTCAGCCTCCTTTGTCTTAAAGAAAGAGCCCCGAACTCCACGGGACGCCCTCTATAGACCGGTCGAATCGGTTGAGAAGAGGAGCGGATATCTCCTGTAACATTATTTCTGAGGTATATATACCTGCGTTTGGAATATCCGTAGTAGCCGCAGGAACATGGATTCATACCTTCTATAAGCATTATTGTACAGAAGTAAGTGATTATTTTCTAGGCACGATGCCACCTAAAAAACTGTCTAGGGAATAGTATGATGATGCGAGTGGAATTACCTTTTAGTTTTATTATTGGCATTTCCGGCTTGAGTAATCTAGAAATGGAATGTATTTTGTGGTTTCGAATGCTTTCTCGAAAGTAAGGGACTGAAATATAGAAGGAATACGCTTTGCAAACATAATATATCCAATTATCTGAATTTGAGCTTACTGTCTGATATCCTAGAAGCCTTGCCGGATTTCGGCTTGAATACATCCTCAGGCGCAGAACTGTTGACCTTTCTCCTAACAGTTATCTCTGGCATATCTCCGAGCCCGTCTGTAGGATTTGGCTTTTTTACCGCCTGCTGTACAGGAGCATTGTTCATGCCTGTCACGGGTATTGGCTGCGGTCCAGGAGGTTGCGTATTTTTTGCTGGACTGCTGTGCTGTCTTGAAGCGTACCATTCCTCAAACTTTTTCTGTTCCTCTTTTCTCTCTTCATGCTCTATAAGTATAAGGCTGAACATCGGAAATCCCTCAGTCTCGGATAGCTGCTTGTAATCGAAGTAATCAGCGTAAGCATTGTACCCGAATACTACTCCCATACCACCTATGATAAAGGTGAAAATATCAAATATTGTGTATCTGTAAACAATGCAGCTTATAAACATAGCCGCATATATCATCAGAAGAATAAAATGCAGTACCTTATGTTTTCCGCAGCCCAGCAAGGCTATCACCGCTAGAGCAATGCACAGTATCACCTGAATGCAGCATCCGCTAAGAGGCAAGTAGTCGTAGCTTCCGCACACAAGTATAGGTATCCATCCTATCACCTGCACCGGATTGCCCAAGAAAGAAATTACAGCCAGCCAGAAGCTTACCACAAGGGTATACTTGAATAACCGGAAGCCATTTTTCTCTATTGCCTCCAGCCTTCCCCTGCACGCAGGATAGTGTGCATGGTCGGGCTTTTCCGCAATAGTCGGATTCTTTATACCAAACATATCTTATCTCCATTGTCATTTATGGGTCATAGCGCCGCATATCAATACAGCGCTGAAAAAACTGCTATACAATATAAGTATATCACTTTTCGGCTGTAATGTAAATATATTTCTCGAATTTTAAGCGCGAACTCTCCCTTACCTAAAGAGGAAGGGGCTTCGTAAGAAGAATGGTATTTAAGTTTCCACCTAAAAATCAAGCACCCCTTATTCTTACAGGCTTATCCACTTCTTCACTACTGTATAGGACTGTTAAGTCCACAACACTACTTTTTCTTAAAATATTCAATGCGCCATTGACATCTGCATTTAATAATCTTACGTCATCAGTTCTATATAACCCCCGCTATACTCGTTTCCCACTGAAACCGTAAGACTGCGGAATGTCTGCATTATTAGACGGAATAAAAAGAGCCGTCCCGATTGGACGGCTCCGGAATTATTTTCTTCTTGTACCGTTTTTTCTGTCGGTACTGCGCTTGAGGTCACACATACGCTCCTCACTGGTCTGTTTGAAACGGGACATCATATCCTCAAAGGTCATTTCCGACGGAGGTATAGTTTTCTTCGGCTCCCAAACCACAGGCTTACTTCTCTGAGCTCGTTCATTATTCCTTTCGCCCTTGTCGAAAGGACGCTCAGCCTTGTCGCCCTTATCGAAGCTTTTTTCGCCGTTTCTCTCAAACTTGCCCTGCCCCTTGTCAAAGCGCTTCTGACGAGGCTGCGATTCACCATTCTCAGAAGCCTTCTTTATCGAAAGGCTAACCTTACCGGCTTCGTTTATGCCTATGACCTTGACCCTGACTTCCTGCTCCTCAGAGAGATGCTCGTGGATATCACTGACGTATGTATTTGCGATCTCGGAAATATGTACCATTCCCGTACCGCCCCCATCGATATCGACGAAAGCGCCGTACTGTGTTATACTCTTGACCTTGCCATTGTAGATCTTACCAATTTCCAGCTGCATATTTATTTTTTACTCCTTTATAAAAGACCTGTCTCCGCAGATCCTATTAATCCCTGGTAGTGTCGTAGAACCTGCGCTCATCAGGATAGGCATAATGTCTGTCCTCAAGTGCAACCTTTTCCATATAGGCATGAAGATCATCACTGTCGAGAACGCGCTGCAGCTCGGCATTTTCAGTCTCATAAGCATTTATCTTAGTCTGTATCAGCTTCATCTGCTCCTCTTTTTCACTGCAATCCTTCTGTGTAGACGCAATAAGAACGCCGCAGCCTATTATAGCTGCAACCGCTGCGAGCTTTACGAGTCCGCTGTTGAACAGACCTTTTTTATTCTGTTTCTCATGTTTCATTTTTTTCGGCAACGTTTTTCACGTTCTTTCTCTTTTTATTTTCCATTTTATTATACAACAGATACCGCCCGTTTAGCAATACTATTTGTATATTTTTAATTAATTTAACGATAATTCGGTGATTTCTAACAAATTTAACAGTTGCTTTTTTACACAAAGGTGCAAAAAACAGCTCCAATGGTCGGACAACAAGTTTAAAAAAAGTCCCTGTAGCGCAGAAAAGCTTCCTTATTGTCCTGACTACCACTCTTCCTACAGTAACATAGTATACCGCAAAGCCAAGAATATTCCCTACAGCAAAATACAGTCTCAGATCACCCTTTGCAGCCGCAGCAGAGAAGGCCGTCAAGGCCGTCCCGTAAAGTCCTAAAAAGACTATATCCTCCACGTTTGTAAGTATATTGTTATGCCGAACTATTAGCCTGAAAGCTCGTATAACGTCAAAAGCCGCTCCCACAGCCGCTCCGCCGAGGCAGGAAAGCCCGAAGAGCCGCACCTCCTCACTAAGGGTAAAATAAGTATCCGGTATGATCATCTGAACAGCCTTCCTAAAGCGGAGATAGGTCCCTTTTTGTCCCTGTCGCCGTAAATCAGAGCCCAGACGTCGCCTGTTATCGTCATATCTCCCGTTTCTACACTCATTGCGTCAATATGCAACTCACGCCCCTGCACAGTCAGTTCTCCCAACTGAGTATACAGGCTTATCTCCTTTTCGTCGAAGCTGTCAACATCTGTAATGCCCGAAATTGTCAAGCTTTTGCGGTTCTCAAGTATGATATTATGATTCTGTTTCACGGTCTTGTCCTGCATGGTCTTACCTCCGATATTTGATAATTAAATTCTATTCGAAGAAAAGTCTCGATATGCAAAAATCTTCTGTGGAACAAAGAGAGTCAATATTTCCCATTTTAGTTCAGACATTGATTTACCTTTAATTTCATGATATAATTAGTGTATGCATTAACTACCGCAGGGCGTTAAATATTAACGAGCACAGATATTTTCCGAGGAGGACAACGGTATGAAAAAGCGTTACAGCATTCCACTGTCAGTCATAGCGATAATGATAATTCTCAACGTAATTGCACGGCTATGCCGTCCTTTCGCAGATTTTTACGTAACAAAAATCTTCCCGTACATATCGTCGGCTATATCCTTTGTGACTGGACTGCTACCATTCTCCCTTGGAGAGATGCTGACTGTGACAGCCATAGCACTTGTTATCATAGGCGTGCCGCTTTTGCTGATACTTCTTATATTCAGAAGGGGAAAGCGCTTGAAAACAGCTGCTTGCGCAGGCACCCTCACAGTGTGGATACTCTGCTACATAGTCACAACCGAGACCATGAACTGCTTTATCATGTATCAGTGTACCCCTCTTGCGGAAAAGTATTTCCCAGACGCTCACGAGCATACCGACGAAGAGATAACCCAGCTTTACGGTATACTTATAGATAAATGCAACGAGCTAGCAGTTCAGGTTCCACGCGACGAGAACGATCAGTTCGTACTCACCTGTGATTTTCAGACAGAAGCAAAAACAGCAATGAAACGTGCAGGGATTATATATTCTCAGCTTAACGGCTACTATCCCAACGCTAAACCGATACAATTCTCATACTTCATGAGTCAGACAGATACCACAGGGATATACCTTCCCTACACCCTAGAGGCAAACTATAACGACGATATGGTGCGGACAAACCTTCCATCCACGGTCTGCCACGAATTATCCCACCTGAAAGGGATAATACAGGAGGACGAAGCGAATTTCCTCTCATTTATAGCCACTACTGGAAGCGATAACATAGAGTTTCAGTACTCAGGCTATCTAGACGCCCTTGAATATGTTGATATTGCAGTATGCAGGAACGATATCGGACCCGCTTTGGAACTGACTGGTAGTATATCTCAGGAGGTGCGAAACGACTGGTTCAGATTTCTCCCCGAGACCTACTGGGAAGATAATTCCGAAAAGGAGATAATCCCCACAGAAGCTGTCAGTGAGGCTTCAACCACATTTATTGATACTAATATCAAGATGAACGGCAGAGAGGAGGGAATACGCACCTATTCCCTTATGGTAAATCTGCTGCTTGACTACTATTTCCAGTAAAAAAACAACGGACAGCGGTGAGAATATCGTCTCTGCTGTCCGTTTTCTTATTGTATAGCCAAAGTCCCTGCTGTCCCGGCTGAGAGCTCCTCCGTTGAAGCCTGCGTGTCCTGTTCAAGGACTATTTCAGCAGTTTTCAGCTCTGTGAACCGCATTTTCAGCTTGTTGTTTGGCATCTCGAAGGTGCTGAGGAGACCGTTTTCATCGACTGTAAGTACATAGTCTCCGCCGTCAAGACTTCCCTTTATGCTCAGCATGCCGTCATTTTCCTCTCCCATAAGCTCAGCCGCAGCCGCATTGTCGTCCACCGCCTTCATAAGATTCAGCATCATAGCCTTTACGGGTATCGCAGAACGAGGCACAGAAAAGCTCAGCCCCTTGTAGGAGGCAAGGACATTTCCATCACTGAATTCTAGCTTTACTCCACTAAGAGTATTGGGCTCGGAGAATTCTATCTCCCATACTCCGTCGCCGAATCGCTTTACCTCGCCACCTGCTTCAAGGCGGTCGATAGTAATGCTTACCGCCGACGAAAACGCGCAACCGAGACCGTTTCTGCGTGAAGAACTTCCTCCACCGGCAACAGCACAAGCTGTGAAACATACAGCGGCAGCAGCCGCAGTAACGAATGCAAAAATCCTTTTCATAATACCAGCTCCAATCAAAGTATCGAAAATTCATTTTCACATCCGACCGGTTCGTCAAACGGTCAAATTATTCTTCTTTTCTCTTAGTATCCCGAACGCCTCTGGCAGGCTGTTTATGATATCCCTAGGTAGCATAGCTTCCATACCCAGCCTCTTTGCAGCCGTATCGCCTGCAAGTCCGTGCATATACACTCCTGCGCAGGCTCCATCGAATATACCGCAGCCCTGTGCGACAGCAGCTCCTATCATTCCGGCAAGGACGTCGCCGCTTCCTCCGACGCTCATTCCTGCGTTTCCGGTATGGTTAGCAGCGGTGGAATGGCTGTCAGCCACTACCGTGCCTGCTCCCTTGAGCACAACGGTTATACCGTATTGCTCGGCGAACTTTTCTGCCGCAATGAGCCTATTCTCGGCTATCATATCGGTGCCACAGTTCAGCAGACGCGCCATTTCCCCTGCATGGGGAGTTATGATGATATCTGTCTGCTTCTTCATTAGAATATTTATGTCCTTTGCAATGCAGTTTATTCCATCTGCGTCAATAATTACAGGACACTTTGCATTCTGGGTTATATACTTCATAAGCTCTATGGTGTCCGTAGTAACTCCCATGCCGCAACCAACAACTACAGCGTCGGCTTTTTCCAGTGCCTCTGCAAGAAGCTCGCAGCTGCTGTCATAGAGCATGAAGCCGCGGTCGTCACAGTCCAGCTCAATAAATGTAGCCTCAGGAGCCAGCACTGATACCGTGTCTATGCACTTCTCAACGGAGGCTAATCTGACGAGCCCTGCTCCACTGCGCAGGGCTCCGAGAGTCGCAAATGCAGCTGCTCCGCGCATAGGCGAGCTTCCGGCTACAACAAGAACGGTTCCAAAGCAGCCCTTATGAGCGTCTCTTTCACGCTTGGGAGGATAAGCGGCAAGGAAATTCCTCTCGATACGGATGTATTTCCTTTCGCCGTCGATTATATCCAATGCGCTCTTGGGTATACCTATATCCGCGATAGTTACCTTTCCGCAGTACTTTTTCAGTGGGAACTGTGACATTCCAGACTTTATGAAGCCAAATGTTATAGTCTCGTCCGCCTTGAATATTCCTATGGAAACTGTACCAGTCGCGCTGTTTCCACCGCTGGGAACATCTACCGCAATACGATATGCACCAGAGCCGATACCAAATATGCCGATGATGTCCTTGTCGAGCTGTCCGTGGAATCCGGTCCCGAACACGCCGTCAACAAGCACCTGCGCACCTATGATAGCACCTTTGATAAGTCCCATTCTGCGCTTCTCAGAAAAAAGGATATCATCAAGGGGATTCCTCTCGTTCCTTTCTCCGGACTTTTCATCGTTTCTGGGCTGTATGGTCATATAATCCAGCTCTGCCGCCTCTATAGCAGCTTCAACATTTCCGCTTCTGAAGCCCTCTATAAAACTCATGCGTTCTCTAGGCAGCTTGCTAAGCATCTCCTGGGCAAGTACGGTACGTGGAAGTCCGCCTATATGCACAACGGTTATCCGGTAGCCCTTATAAACAAGTATATCGGCAGCGGCAAAACAGTCTCCACCGTTATTGCCGGTACCGGCAAGGAATACCACCGAACACTCCTCTGGCGGAAGCTTTGCTTCATTTCGGCAATAGCCGTCGATAAGCTCCGCCAGTTTTCTTCCTGCATTTTCCATGAGCTGTCTCTTGGTAACTCCTATCTTTTCAGAGCGCTCCTCTATCCTGCTCATCTGCTTTGGTGTAACAATCTGCATATATATGACCTCCCTTGTATTAATATCAGTTCCAGGTTAATAATGATTTTCTGCCTGATCGTCTATCCATTTGAACTGCGGATATTCGTCCAGAAGATCCTCACGTATATATAACCTCTCATACCCCGGTGATGAATCAAGCTTATAGAACAAACTGTATTTAACGACCTGTATCGGAAGATATCTTACTCCCTCGAGTTCTTCCTCACTATATACCTCGTCAAGCGGACAATAGCCAATTATAAAGTCAGGCAGTCCCTTTTTGTGCCATTCTGCAAACACTATATCCGAATCTTCTTTGTACTTATAGTGCATATATAGATCATCGGGACAGTCCACGTTGAAGTTCATAAAGATGTTTTTTTCAAAATACGGCTGAAGAATAGCCGCTATACCGATGAGATATGTCCGGTTTTCTAGGATTACATCATGTGGAGAAGGCATTTCCATAAAACTGAATATATATTTATCTAAAATCTCCTCAGGATTTTTTTCAGAATTATCATACAATACAGTCCACTTGATAAAGATCTTTTTATCTTCAAGATGGTTTTCCTTTATCGTGTCAGCCAAAGGCTTAGGACTGCAGTTCCCTTTTATGTCACCGACTGAAGCTCCGACACTATAGGCTATCGGAGCGATACATATCACCCCTGCTGTTCCATAAACCAGCTTCCTTATAAGCGGTGTTTTCACTTTCATATTCATTTTCTTCATGATGTCGGGAATTACGATGCCGCCTTCCTGATCCGCCATTATCCAGAAAACAAAAACATGTACTAAACCGCCTATACCGAGATGATGTGAAGACGAATACTTGAACGACATGAAGCCGCACATAAGGGTGTAAGGCAGGAAGAACACAAAAAATTTCCTGTTTTTTAAAGTTATCGCCGATATGCCGAACCACATAACAGCTCCG
The DNA here is from genome assembly GCA_017961625.1 of Ruminococcus sp. Lineage (GTDB taxonomy): Bacteria > Bacillota > Clostridia > Oscillospirales > Ruminococcaceae > Ruminococcus. The sequence goes on from JAGCWY010000088.1 coordinate 11,989, forward strand.
CATACTGCTTCAAATACTATCAGAACAGGCATATCCTTGAAACCATTTACACCGACTATCACACCGCTCCAGCTTTCAAAAGGCATTACTAAAAAATCACACCATGACCTTAGTGAAAGAAGTCTTTCCTTTAACGATAAACCACTGTCAACACCGCCGTAATAGCAGTCATTAGCAGGTATTATCATCAGAATAAGTGTTACTGCAACGGCCAGAATGAAGCAAAGTGGATAGAAGCGCTTATCCTTCCAGAAATAGCACAACTTTTTACTGCGCAGTAATTCGGCAATTATCTCACATGTCCATACTATGCATAATCCGCCTGATATCATGATACCGAAAGCAGTGGTAAGGCAAAGGAACACAAGTGCTAAAATATATCTCCAGGGATGAACATTACGTTCACGAAATGTTATAGCCGCAAGAAATACTGCAAACATCGTCATCGAATAGGGCCGGCAGTAAACTCCGTAATGATAAAAGAAAAAGTACGTAAATGGCAGCAGATACCTTACAGGCTTAGGGAAAGGCGATCTGAATATCAGCAGCGCCATGGCAGCAGTACAGAATACAAGGTTCACCGACTTAAGTGACAGCTCAAAGGGCGCGCCGTTTTTGGCAAACACAGACAGAATAAGATGCCAGAGCGGAGGATGTCCCTCGTAGTGAGGGATATACGTAAAAATTTCCTTGTATGAGGCACATCTCGCTATCAGCCATGCCTGAGTCTCATCGAACCACGGCTCATGAAAAAAATCAATAAATGCAATTAACGCAGCATATAGCAAAAGGACTGAAAGACCTATTCCGTTTCTCTTCTTGTCTTTGCTTACGTCCATACCGTTCTCCAAGCTCACTGCTTTGCTCTTAGCTTGGCTGGCAGGAACTTCATAATATTTTCAAGCATTTTTTCGTCAGGGACGAATATCAGACGGGCATGTCCAACCGACTCGTCGGTAAAATCCGCGTAATACTCATGGGAGGCTATATTGTCTGTAGCCATAATGACCGTCATATCATCTGTCTCCTCCATGCCATCGTTGTATTTTCCGAAATCGGTAAGCTGCCTGATATTGGTGGACAGCATTTCCCTGCGCTTTTTCTTGGCGATTATCTTATCAACGTCCAGCTCTCCGTTAGTAAACGTATACTCATACTCAACGTAGGTGCCCTGCACGAAATAATAAGTACCGTAGCCCGCCGCAGCTGCAAGCAGCAAGCCGAGCATTGACAGTAGCGGCTGTCTGAGCTGTAACATTGAAAGTAAAGCAAGGGCAACAGTGAAGAGTATGCCAACTATCAGCATGACAGTCCTTCTCATTTTGTCAGACGATGTTTCGTTCTTTTTTACAAGCTGTTCAGCAAAATTATCCATTATTTATTCTCCGTTTCTGTTTTTTGGTCATGCAATTATATAATATCACATTTTCCGTCAGATTGCAACAAATCCCTTCAAAATTTTCAATTGCTTCATCTTTTTTTCACAACTGTTACCGAACCGGAGAAAAAATTTCAGAAAAGCCCTTGATTTTTTCGGTAACGGCGTATATAATAGGTTTATAACCCGATGACTGAGAGAGTAAGTATGTATGAGTTTCCGCAGAGAGGGGCGAATAGGTGAAAGTGCCCTGTTACGATGCATTCCGAAGTTCACTCACGAGGGGTGGAGCGGAAGCGGCGCGGTAAAGTGCTGTTGTAGGCTACCGACGTAGGTCTGCGTTAAAGACAAGAGAGTGTCGGCTCTCCTGACAATGGGTGGTATAAAAGCAAGGTTTAAGTCTTGTCCTGTTGGACAGGGCTTTTTTTAATTCATAATTCGTAATGCGTAATTATATGTGTCCGCTCACGCGGACGGATCATTATTTGTTCCGGCACCTTTAATCTATCGCCGTTAGGCGAAACCTTAATTACGAATTACGAATTAAGCATTACGCATTAATTCTTAATGAGGTGAAAAAATGAAAGAACAGCTTGAAAAAATCGAAGCGTTGGCAAAGCAGGAGCTAGCTTCCTGCACCGAGATCAAGGCGCTGGACGACCTGAGGATAAAATTCCTCGGAAAAAAGGGTGAGCTCACAGCCATACTCAAACAAATGGGACAGCTCTCAGCAGAAGAAAGACCAGTAATCGGTCAGCTTGCAAACAAGGTAAGAGCTGATATCGAAGAGGCTCTGGGCAGCAAGCTTGCTTCACTCAAGGCAAACGCACAGGCTGCAAAGCTTGCAGAGGAAAAGATCGACATTACTCTCCCCGGCAAACATTCTCCATTCGGCAAGCTCCATCCGCTCACAAGAGTTGAGAACGAGATTAGGGAGATATTCATCGGAATGGGCTTCAATATCGCCGACGGTCCCGAGATTGACGACGATTACCACGTATTCGAGGCTCTCAACCTCCCCCCTGATCACCCTGCAAGAGATACTCAGGATACATTCTATATCGAGGGTACTGACGAGTCCGTGCTTCTCCGTACACAGACCTCCTCTGTACAGGTACACGTTATGGAGAATCAGAAGCCCCCTATCCGTATCATCTCTCCCGGAAGAGTTTTCCGTTCTGATGCCGTTGACGCTACACACTCTCCCCTTTTCCACCAGATAGAGGGACTTGTAGTGGACAAGGGCATAACCATGAGCGACCTTAAGGGCACTCTTGAAATGCTCATGAAGAAGCTTTACGGCAACGACTGCAAACTCCGCTTCCGTCCTCACCACTTCCCCTTCACCGAGCCCAGCTGTGAGGTAGATATCAGCTGCTTCAACTGTGGCGGTAAGGGCTGCTCAATGTGCAAGGACGAGGGCTATATCGAGCTTCTCGGCGCAGGCATGGTTCACCCAAAGGTGCTGGAGAACTGCGGTATCGACAGCAATGAGTATTCCGGCTTTGCATTCGGTCTCGGACTTGAGCGTATGGTAATGGGACGCTATGATATCAACGACCTCCGCCTGCTCTACGAGAATGATGTAAGATTTTTGGAGCAGTTCTGAACATGGAACGCTACAGAAAGGCACTGAAAAAAAGCTATTTGCCTCATATCATACTTGTCCCTGTTATTATTTTGTTGGTAGCATACTGTATAATTGAGTGCAAGACTGTTGGGAAAGATGTTGATATGTCGTTTCTCGAATACTTTTTCTGGGGACTGCTTCTGCTCACCGCTTTTCTCACATGGCTGTATTTCTATATTTACAACCGCCGTCTGAAAAAGATAAAGGAAGAGCTCCCCGATATCAAAGAGCAGCTTGAAAACTGTTCGTTATCATTCAACGATACCCATTTCTTTCTGAATGAGTATTTCGTCAGCTTTGAGATACCATTGGCTGTCAGATATGAAGATATCACATCTGTAATCCCGATACCATCTATCTGGTGTCATAGATGGCGGAAATACGATGAGTCTTATATAGAATTAAAATGCCAAAACGGTAAAAAATGGTGCATAAGAAATTTTACCGGGAGCCGTATCTTAGGAAGTCCGATAAAATCAAACGAAGAAAACAGAAGGGTATGTTATGAAGTAGCGGAGCAGCTGAAAAAGCGTTATCGCTATGCTCAGTTCGTTTAATACTGAATCCCCGAAAAGTGTGATGATATTTCAAATAAATCGAAAGGAAAAAAGATATGAATTTATCTATGAAATGGCTCGGCGACTACGTAAAAGCCGATATGCCTATAAAGGATTTCTGCCACGCCCTCACAATGAGCGGCTCAAAGGTAGAGTGCTACGAAAAAGAAGGCAGCAATATCTCCAACGTTGTTGTAGGTAAGATACTGTCAAAGGGTCCTCACGAGAACGCTGACGCGCTGTTCGTGTGTCAGGTGGACATCGGCGCGGGAGCTCCCATACAGATAGTTACAAACGCTAAGAACGTCAAAGAGGGCGACCTCGTTCCCGTTGCTCTTGACGGAGCAGTGCTCCCCGAGGGCAAGATAAAGAAGTGCAAGATGCGCGGAGTTGAAAGCTTCGGTATGTTCTGCGGACTCGAAACTCTCGGTCTCACAGCCCATGATTTCCCCTACGCAGACCCTGAGGGCGTTTTCGTTATCGAGGAGGACTGCAAGCTTGGCGAGGATATCCACACAGCTATCGGACTTGACGATACTTCCGTAGAGTTCGAGATAACCTCAAACCGTCCCGACTGTCTCAGCGTTATCGGTCTTGCAAGAGAGACCGCCGCTACCTACGGCACAGAGCTGAAGGTCAAGGCTCCTGAGTTCAAGGGCGTTGACGGCGATATCAACTCAATGCTGAAGGTGGATATCCACAACACAGAAAAGTGCCAGAGATATTGCGCAGGTATCGTTAAAAACGTAAAGATAGGTCCCTCACCGCGCTGGATGAGAGAGCGTCTCCGTGCAAGCGGCGTTCGTCCTATCAACAACTTCGTTGATATCACAAACTACGTTATGCTTGAATACGGTCAGCCTATGCACGCATTCGACCTCCGCTACGTTGAGGGAGCACATATCAATGTCCGCAACGCAAAGAACGGCGAAAAGATAATGACTCTCGACGGCGTAGAGCGTGAACTCACAGAAGATATGTTGGTGATTGCAGACGAGAAGAAGCCCGTAGCCGTTGCAGGTATCATGGGCGGCGAATACAGTGGTATCATGGACGATACAACAACTGTTGTATTCGAGTCCGCATATTTCGAGCCCACACAGGTACGGCGCACTTCAAAGGCTCTCCGCCTTAAGTCAGACGCCTCCGCACGCTATGAAAAGGGTGTTGACAGACTTATCTCCATGACCTGCTTAAAGAGAGCCTTTGAACTTGTAGAGCTTCTCGGCGCAGGAGAGGTGCTCAACACAGTTATTGATTGTGACTACACAGACAAAACTTCCGCTACAGTCGATTTCAGCACAGAATGGATAAACAGCTTCCTCGGTACTGATATATCAGAGGCTGACATGATAAAGTACCTCGAACGCCTTGACTTCAAGGTTGAAAACGGCAAGGTCATCGCTCCTTCATTCCGTATAGACATCGGCTGTAAAGCTGATATTGCAGAGGAAGTTGCACGTATCTACGGCTACAACAATATCCCTTCAACGGATTTCCGCGGTGTTGCAAGAGCAGAGTTCACAGAGGAGCAGAAGTTCACACGCACACTGAGAAATGCCGCAGCAGCTCTCGGCGGCTATGAAATAGCTACCTATTCCTTTGTATCGCCTAAGTACTTCGACAAGATAAAGCTCCCTGCCGACAGCAAACTACGCAAGGTAGTAAGGATAGTTAATCCTCTCGGCGAGGACACCAGCGTTATGAGAACATCTACTATCCCCTCAATGCTTGACGTTCTCTCCTTCAACTATAATAACCGCAACGACAAGGCTTGTCTCTTTGAGATAGCTAAGGAGTACCTCCCTGCCTCTGAGGAAAAGCCCTTCATCAACGGCGATACTCTTGCAAACAGCGGCAAACAAAAGCATAAATACAGCTATTCTCTCCCTGACGAGCCCCAGAGACTTACAATAGGTATGTACGGTGGCGACGCTGACTTCTATACTCTCAAGGGCATGGTTGAGCAGCTCCTTGCTGAGCTTAAAATAGAGGACGTTGAGTATGTTCGTGCAGCTGACTGCAATGTATTTGACGAGAAGTACGCCCTCCACCCTGGCAGAAGCGCAGTTATACTCAAAGACGGTGCACAACTCGGCATTATGGGAGAGGTACACCCTGAGGTACAGGAGACTTACGAGATAGGCGTAAAGACCTACGTTGCAAAGCTCAATATTCCCGAGCTCATGGCAGCTACTGCTGACAAGATAACCTATCAGCCATTGCCGAAGTTCCCAGCAACTACCCGTGACCTCAGTCTCCTTGTTGACGAGGATATGCCTGTTGCAGAACTCGAAAAGGCAATCAAGAACGCTGTAGGCAAAATACTTGAAAAGGTAACTCTCTTTGATGTATACCGCAGCGACGATATGAAGCAGAACGGCAAGAAGAGCATAGCTTATTCTATCTCTATGCGTTCGCATGAGGGAACTCTCACAGATGAGCAGGCTGACGGTGCAATGAAGCGCGTACTGAAAGCACTCAGCTCTATTGGAGCAGAACTTCGTGGCTAAGCAGCCATTAGTCATTAGCCTTTGTAGGAGCAAACAATGTTCGTCCGCATAAAGCGAATATAAAGAATGAAGCCCGAAAGTTATGAACCACTTTCGGGCTTTCTGTTGTGTATAAAGAACGACGTCCCATTCAAATGCTATTGCTTAAGCCTGGTTGATGTGGAAATCAGCGCCTACAATTAGCTAAAGACTAATAACCTAACTGCTAAAAGCTCGAATCAAAGAAGAGTGATACCGTTAGCTGCACATTTCTCTATCATCTCGTCGGACCATATTGATGACTGTACCTCACCGATATGAGCCTTTTCAAGCAAAAGCATACACAGCCTTGACTGACCGATACCGCCGCCAATAGTAAGCGGCAGAGTACCGTCTGCTATCATCTGGTGGTACTTGTACTGCATTCTGTCCTCGGCGCCACACTCTGCCAACTGCTTTTTCAGCGACTCAGCGTCTACGCGAATACCCATTGAAGATATCTCAAGAGAATCGTCAAGTACCTCGTCCCAGAAGAGTATATCTCCGTTGAGTGACCAATCGTCATAGTCGGGAGCTCTTCCGTCATGCTTCTCACCGCTTGAAAGTTTGCCACCAATTCCCATTAGGAATACTGTCTTGTGCTCCTTTGTGATAAGTCTTTCACGCTCGTGATTTGTCTTATCAGGGTACATATCCTCCAGCTCCTGAGTAGTTATGAAATAAGGATCGTCACAAATACTTGTGATGAGCTGAGGATAGCGAAGGCTCACCTTGCGCTTTGTATAGGCTATAGCCTTGACTACCGACTTTACAGTATCCTTTAGGAACTGTATATTTCTCTGCTCACGAGTTATGACCTTTTCCCAGTCCCACTGGTCAACGAATATGGAATGAGTATTGTCCGTATCGTCGTCGCGGCGGATAGCGTTCATATCGGTATAGATACCCTCGCCTGCGTTGTAGCCATAGCGGTAAAGAGCCATACGCTTCCACTTTGCCAGCGACTGAACTACCTCTGCTTCCGCAGCAATCTCCTTAATGTCGAAATCCACCTTGCGCTCAACTCCGTTGAGGTCGTCATTGATACCGCTTCCCTTTTTAACGATAAGGGGAGCTGATACCCTATCCAGAGTAAGAGCGAACGAGAGAGCCTGCTGGAAAACGTCCTTGATGTACTTTATTGCGTGCTGAGTTTCTCTCAGCGTGAGGGATGATTTATAGCCCTCTGGGATATACAGCGATCTTGACATGATAATCACTTTCCTTTACTTGATATTTTTACAGGAAACAGCGCCATTGATGCTCCCTGTGGCTGTACTTACCTGAGCCATTCACCGTTAGCTGTCAGAAATTAGAAAGTAGCTACGTCACTTTATGACAAGACGTTGGAACGAAACCCAACAACAACTAAAAGCTAATAGCAAAAGGCTTGATAATTTATCTGCAAATTGATAAATTATCTTATAGAACCTACTGTTCTCGGGAAGAGTATAACGTCGCGGATATTAGCCATACCCGTTGTATACATTATAAGTCTCTCAAAACCTAGACCGAAGCCACCGTGAGGCACTGAACCGAACTTTCTGAGGTCGAGATAATCGCTGTAGAGTTCTAAGTTCATCTTTCTCTCGTTCATAGCAGCGATGAGCTTCTCATATTCAGCCTCACGCTCACTACCACCGATGATTTCGCCTACTCCGGGTACAAGGAGGTCAACAGCTGCAACTGTCTTTCCGTCGGGGTTCTGCTTCATGTAGAAGGACTTTATCTCCTTTGGATAATCCGTAACGAATACTGCCTTTTTGAATACCTTCTCGGAGAGATATCTCTCGTGCTCTGTCTGAAGGTCGCACCCCCACTCTACAGGATATACGAAGTTCTCACCGGACTTCTTGAGAAGCTCAATAGCCTCTGTATAAGTTACTCTTGCAAAATCGTGAGAGATAAGCTCTTCAAGACGTGCGATAAGTCCCTTTTCAAAATGAGCGTCAAAGAACTGCATATCGTCAGGGCAGGTATCAAGGAGCTTACGTATAACGTATTTCAGCATATTCTCGGCTATTTCGATAACGTCGTCCAACTCTGCGAAGGCAACCTCTGGCTCGACGTGCCAGAACTCTGCAAGGTGCTTGGGAGTATTTGAGTTTTCGGCTCTGAAAGATGGACCAAAGGTATAGATCTTACCCATAGCCATTGCCGCCATTTCTCCTTCAAGCTGTCCAGATACGGAAAGTCCTGCCTTTCTGCCAAAGAAGTCGTTAGCGTAGTACTCCTCCTCATTCTTGTAGTCCTTGCTGTATCCGATAGTAGTTACCTGGAACATCTCTCCTGCTCCCTCACAGTCACTACCTGTGATAAGAGGAGTATTTACATAGACATAGTTATGTGTCTGGAAGTATTCGTGTATAGCAGCAGCAAGTACAGAACGTACACGCCATACTGCGTTGAAGGTATTCGTTCTGCCTCTGAGATGAGGGATAGTACGGAGAAATTCAAGGGTATGTCCCTTCTTCTGGAGGGGGTAGTCAGTTGGAGCGTCACCGAGTACTGTTATTCCCTCGGGAGCAGCATTTATCTCGATAGTATCGTTTCTTCCCTCGACTGCTGTACCTGTTACCTTTACGGACATACCTACTCTAGGTTCCTTGAAGTCGCTGTCGCCCTTGTCAACTACAACCTGAACGTTTTTGAGAGATGTACCGTCATTAACCTCGACAAAGGCTACGCTCTTGGAGTTGCGAGAGGTACGTACCCAACCGCATACAGTCACCTGCTTGCCTACATAATCTTTTGTGGAGATTATCTCCTTGACATCAATGTGCTTCATAATAATTTTTCCTTTCATTATATAATTCGCACAGGACGAGCAGGAATACAAAAAGCCCCGTCCTGAAACTACAGGACGGGGCATAATACCCGTGGTGCCACCTGAATTACCGCAAAAGCGATCACTTTTGAGCCGCTGTAACGTGCGGAACACGTCGCCCCTACTCGGATAGCTGAGTTTTTTAACACCCATTTCCAGAAAGCCGCCCTTCAGCATGCCCACTAAAACGTACCCTTTCGGTTTGCTGCTCGGGAGTGTTATTCACACAGACTCTGATATGCGGCTCACACCATGCTCGCACTCTCTGGGAACGAAATTCTGTGATACTTCTCTCCGTCACTGCATTTATTGTTTGTATTATATCACTTTTGATACGGGTTGTCAATAGTCAAATTTGCAAAAAAATGTGTTATTTTCACATTCCTGTCAGATTATATGCACTAAATTCCACATTTGAGATTTTTTCCACACAAAGCTTTCCGTTTTATTTCACTTAACAATACGCTTATTCACAAAAATAAGGTGTATATTATAACCATGGAAACAAAAAACCACACTCAAATATATGAAAGGGTGCATATCAATGAAAAATACATGGAAAAAAACTGTTGCCGGACTGGCGTTCCTCACATTGGCTCTCAGTTCCTTTGCAAGCTGCTCGGATCAGAACGGTTTAGGCTCTGATGTAATAAAGAATACGACTAATACATATAATGAAGCAGAGGATACCGATGAAGTGGCTACAGCTTCTAAGGCTGAAAAAGTATCAAACAAGAGTCTGTCCGCAGCTGTCATAAATACATCAAATATCTTTTCAGACCGTGATCTGACACAGTCTCCTGATACGTCTGCGGCGGTGAAGCTGACAGCAGAGGACGGAAAGATCATTGATATCACTGAGGAAGGAGTTTATATCCTCAGCGGAAGCGCTAAAAACTGTACCGTAAAGATAGACACCGGCAAGGACGCAAAGGTACAGTTGGTACTTGACGGAGCTGAGATAGAAAATGACGACTTCCCTGCTGTATACATTGTATCAGCGGACAAGGTATTTGTCACAACAACAGCAAAGGAAAACATACTTGCTGTTAACAATGAGTTTAGAACTGACGGCGAAACCAATATAGATGCGGTCATCTTCTCAAAATCAGATCTCGTGTTAAATGGCACAGGTACTCTCTCAGTTTACTCCGCATATGCAAACGGAATATCCTGCAAGGATGATCTTAAGGTAACAGGCGGTACATACAATGTAACCTCCGCAAAGGACGCATTTGAAGCAAACGATTCACTGTCCGTATATAACGGCGACTTTACCATAAAGACCAACAAGGACGGCTTCAACTGTGAAAATTCTGACGACGATACTCTCGGTCAGATATATATCGCAGATGGCAGCTTTGTGATAGACTCCGCAAGCGACGGTATACAAGGCACAACTTATGTTCAGATAGACGGCGGCACCTTCAATATCACCTCATCCGAAGGCATTGAAGCTACTTATATTCAGATAAACGGTGGAAATATCGCCATCAACGCTTCCGACGATGGCATCAACGCTTCACGCAAGAGCACTGCCTGCGATATCGTCATAGAGTTCAACGGCGGTGAAACCACTATAACTATGGGGCAGGGTGACACAGACGGTGTGGACTCGAACGGAGTTATCATCGTAAACGGCGGTACTATAGATGTTACTGCTCAGCTGTCCTCTTTCGACTATGAGACGTCAGCCGAATTTAACGGCGGTACTATCATAGTAAACGGCGAGGAGGTCGATGAGATACCTCAGTCCATGATGGGCGGTCCCGGCGGTATGGGCGGTTTCAGAGGCGGCAGAGACGGAAACGGCAGCTTTAACGGAACTCCTGATGGAGACTTCACACCTCCCGACGGATTCAAGAGCGGTGACTTCATGCCTCCTGAGGGATTTGATGCTGAATCCGGAGCTACTGAAAAATTCAAAGAGTGGAGCGATTCCAACAGAAAGCCAAGCGAAAACTTTACTCCTAACAATAAAGGTGAAAACGAGACTGGCGACAGACAGGGCGGCTTCAAAGGTGGTCATGACGGCGTTTTCGGAGGTTTCGACAATAAAAATAAAACTGAAACAGGTGGCTTTATCGAAAGAACATAACGACCTTTTTCATTTGGGTAAATTACATTTTGGAGGTTTAAAGGCACCGGACGTTTACCTTTGACCACCAAAAAGTTAAATTCCCTTTCATTTTTCCCTTCATTGATAATATAGCAGAAAAGCAGGCATAATGACTTTATGCCTGCTTTCTGTTATATGAACAATGTGCTGAAACCGTGATCGCGTGCGTAGCGCTCCGCTCTTTTACGGTTGACCTGTTTAAGTATCCTTATAGTCTGCTTGTGACCCTTCCTTATAAGGCCAAGAGGTATATTCTTATCGTCAAATTCGCTGATATTTATATTGCAGAGACTCTCACAACCGCAAAACGCGTCATCCTTTATGTCCTTAGTGTACATACTTATTTTCAGATCCATAAGGTTCTGACAGCCGTAGAACGCCCAGTTGCTGATAGTCTTGACATTATCGGGGATAGTTATAGATTCCAGCGATCTGCACCATGAAAAAGCACTCTCTCCGATAGTGAGAACAGAATCGGAGATAATTACCTTTTTGAGGCTGTAGCACTCGGAAAATGCTGCGTTGCCTATGGCTTCAACCGCACCGGAAAAAACTACTCGTCTCAGGCGCTTGCAGGAAAAGAACATGAGATCGCTTACCTTCTGTAGGTAAGCCGGAAGTATCACGCTTTCCAGAGAGTTGCAGCGTCCGAAGGCACCCTTGCCTATCCTTTTGAGGGATTCTGGGAAGCTGAGTTCCCGGAGATTGAGGCATTTAAGAAATGCGTTTTCGCCTATGGATTCAAGATTACGCGAAAATACTATCTCTTCAAGGTTGAAGCAGTGACAGAATGCGAATTTCTCCACAGTGCGAACGCTATCCGACATAACTATGCGCTTTACGGTCTCATTACCGCGAAAGGCGTATTTTCCAATGACATTTACCTTATCGGGAATAGTGATAGATTCTGTAGTACCTACGTATTTTACAAGAGTGCCGTTCTTGTCGATAGCCATATTGTAAACGTCGTCTATTTCGATATTCTCGTCATGTATAAGGTCGCCGTATTTCTCGTAATCTTCCTTGAGCTCCGCTTCGGATCTCTTTTCCTTTGTCTCAGCTTTCGGAGCGACAGGCGGTATTTCCTCTGTCTTTTCCTCATTCTTGAGAGACTCAGACTTTTTTTCTTCTGCCTTCACTTCCTTGTTTGGAAAATCCGGCTTCTTTTCCTCTGCCTTGGTATCATTTTTTTGAGGCTCGGACTTCTTTTCCTCTGCCTTGGCGTCCTTCTTGGGAGGTTCAGTCTCCTTTTCCTCTGCCTTGGCATCCTTCTTAGGAGGTTCAGGCTTCTTTTCTTCTGCCTTGGCGTCCTTCTTGGGAGGTTCAGGCTTCTTTTCTTCTGCCTTGGCGTCCTTCTTGGGAGGTTCAGGCTTCTTTTCCTCTGCCTTGGCGTCCTTCTTGGGAGGTTCAGGCTTCTTTTCTTCTGCCTTGGCGTCCTTCTTGGGAGGTTC
>JAGCWY010000089.1 GCA_017961625.1 Ruminococcus sp.
GAATAAAAAATTATAATATTTCTCCATCAATGCCATGGCTTAAACGTTTGGCTGCAACCAACTAATTTACAAATCTTTGTTCGTGGTTTTAGACATTATGACGAATTTGAAATTTGCTGCCCACTTTTACTTGACACATACGAATGTGAGGTTTTCTTTGACTTTAACAGCAGACTGTGGTATAATAGATAAAAATGCCGAATAGAACGGAGGTGAACGGTATGTCAGTAAAGGGTGCGGCTAAGGAACGTACCAAAAACAGGCTCAAGGAGCCAAAACAGTATAATGTCATAATGATAAACGACGATTTCACAACTATGGAATTTGTAGTGGCGTTACTCATTGACGTCTTCCATAAGGACGAGTTGACCGCTCAGGCTATTATGATGAATATCCATAAGAACGGACAGGCTGTCGTGGGAAAGTACCCTTACGATATCGCTGTCACCAAAACAAGGATCGCTTTGGACAGGGCTAAGGAACAGGGCTTTCCGTTGAGAGTAACTGTGGAGGAGGCTTGAAATGGATCTGTCAAAGGAAGCGCTTGATATACTCTATCAGGCCATGGAATACGCAAAGAAAAGAAACTATGAGTTCGTTACCCCTGAGCTTCTCCTGCTGATGATGCTGAGGGACAGGGTATTTACAGAGGCGTTTGAGGAGTGCGGTGGAAATGCCGGTATGCTGGAGGACTACCTTAAGGAGTATGCAGAGGAGTACATGGAAAAGGCTGAGGTGGAAATGCCGGAGCTCTCTGACGGCGTGAACATGCTCATGAACTATGCTGCAAAAAGCGCATACAGCAGCGGTTCTCAGAAGGTACACCTGAGACATATAATCCACGGCTTGTGGAACCTTGATGATTGCTATGCTATATACTTCATGGAGAAGCAGGGGATTGCAGAGGCTGACCTTCTGCAGGAAATGGCTGAGATAGAGGAGTATGAAAAGGAAAACGAGACTGGCGCAATCAGAACATGCGACTCAGAGGAAAGCCAGAGCGGCTGGAGATTATATGCTCCCTGCCTCAACGATACTCTCAGAGACACCAATCCCCTTATAGGACGTGAAGCTGAGCTAGACAGGACTATACAGATACTGTGTAGGAAGGAAAAGAACAATCCGCTCCACATAGGCGAGCCTGGTGTTGGAAAAACTGCTATTACCTACGGGCTGGTACAGCTCATAAACAGCGGAATGGTGCCGGAGCCCCTTGCTGGTGCAAGGATTTTCGCTCTCGACCTCGGCGGTATGCTTGCAGGCACACAGTACAGGGGCGATTTTGAAAAGCGTTTCAAGAAAGTGCTTTCGGAGATAGGCAAGGAGGAAAAGCCTATAATCTACATAGATGAGATACATAATCTCTCCGGTGCAGGTGCTGTAGGAGAGGGCTCCTTCGACGCCTCGAATATGCTGAAGCCCTACCTCGCGGACGGGAGGATACGCTTTATAGGCGCCACTACCTTCGAGGAGTACAAGAAGTATTTCGAGAAGAACAAAAGCCTTGTAAGGCGGTTCCAGAACGTGGAGATAAAAGAGCCTACAGAAGATGAGACGGTTGAGATACTTGAAGGGCTCAGGCAGAAGTACGAGAGCTTCCATGGGGTGAAATACGCCAAGGGAGTGCTCAGATATGCCGTGAGCATGAGCGCAAAGTACATAAATGAAAGGTTCCTCCCCGACAAGGCTATCGACCTTATTGATGAGGCAGGGGCTTATGTGAAGCTGCACCCGATGCAAGGAAAGCTGAGTATTGTAGACAAGAATATCATAAATCAGGTGCTGACCACTATATGCCGGGTGCCAGTGGAGACTGTTGCCACGGACGAAGTTACTGGTCTAGCGGAGCTTGAAGGAAAGCTCAAGGCAAAAATATTCGGACAGGATGAGGCTGTGGCACAGGTGGTAAACGCGGTGAAGTACTCAAAAGCTGGACTTCTCGACGAGAACAAGCCGCTGGCAAGTCTGCTGTTCGTGGGTCCTACCGGTGTGGGAAAGACCGAGATAGCAAAGAGACTGGCAGAGGAGCTTGGCGTGAAGCTGATACGCTTCGATATGAGCGAATACGGCGAAAAACATGCTGTTGCAAAGCTGATAGGATCCCCGGCAGGATATGTTGGCTATGAAGACGGCGGACTGCTTACGGAAGCCGTGAGAAAGAGCCCCTCGGCTGTACTTCTCCTTGACGAGATAGAAAAGGCTCACAGCGATATATATAACGTGCTACTACAGGTCATGGACTATGCGACGCTTACCGATAATCAGGGCAGAAAAGCAGATTTCAGGAACGTCATAATTATAATGACCTCCAATGCTGGCGCTAATCGCATCGGCAAGAGCACTATAGGCTTTCAGAGTGGAAGCCTCGATAGCAGCGCCATTATGGAGGCGGTTAAGCAGACCTTCCAGCCGGAGTTCAGAAATAGGCTCAATAAGATAGTAGTATTCAACGGCATGGACGACGCGATGGCTGAAAGAGTAGTTGACAAGAAGCTGGGTGAGCTTGCTAAGCAGCTTGAAGCCAAGAAGACCGAGATCACAGTTGACAGGAGGGCAAGGGAACTTGTGAAGGAAAAGGGCATAAGCCGAGAATTCGGCGCAAGAGAAATTGACCGCGTTATCAGGAACGATATCAAGCCTCTCTTTGTGGACGAGCTGCTCTTCGGAAAGCTGAAAAAGGGCGGAGCTATTACCCTAACCGCAGAAAATGATAATTTCAATATTTCCGTCAATGGAAACAAGGGCGGAAAGCAGAGCAAAAAATGACTTGACTTTTCAGCGCTAACAATTTTATAATGTACTTAGTTAATGTACAATCAGGCAATACCGAAAAATAGAAGGGTATATAAAGATTTGGGCGGTTTATTGCCGGTATTACGTTTGTAATTGCTTATTATGCCACAGATCCGGATCAGGTCAGGACAAAGGCAAGCGCCGTAAACGGCGTTACTGACAGGAGCTGCATTTGTGGTTACGGGCAGTTATGCAAACGTCCGGCAGTTCCCGACCACTAGAAGATTATACCCATTTGATATTTTTCGGTGTTGCTATTTCTTTTTTCAGGAGGGACATAATAATGGAGCTGATATGGAAGAAGTATGCGGCGGCGGTGACTGCTGCGGTCTGCCTGCTCGTTCCGGTTGCGGATACGGGAGCCATAGCTGCGGACAGCGGCTTCGGAGGAAGTGCATGGGGCAGCAATGGCACGGACTGGTCGAACATCCAGTTCGGACAGGCGGTAGTGGTGAAGACAGATGATAATATAAAGTATCTGTGGGAAACTCCAGACCCTGACGGGGAGGAGCTTGGCAATGAGCATATCAGCGGTCAGAAGGGCGCGTTTGTATACAATATCGACAAGAAGGGCGGAGAGAACGAGGAGTTCAGCTTCTGCAACACGGCTCAGGACGGATTCAGCGCAAGCTGGTCGGGACTTGATTCCCTCAGCATAGAAAAGGGCATTTTATTCAAGATGCCAATGTTTCGAGCCTCTTTTGACAATCTTACGGTGGACCTTAAGGCTGTGACCGATGGCTTTGACGGAGATCAGTTCAATATCGGAGTTAAATGCGATACCGCAAAGAGTGTCAGCGCTCTGTACATCGTGGATCATTTCGGAGCGTTCGTTTTCAGTAATGATATGCGGTACGTCGGAGAGTATACAGTGGACGGCAAGAACTATGTCATTTACAAAAAGCTGATATATACGGAGAAGGACGGAGTGAAGGCCAAAGGATACTCCGAATACTGGTCAATGTACTTAAGAGATCCCGGAGACTTTGAGACTGAGCCGGATATAAGAATGAGCATAGACGTAAGGGAGCATCTCAGCAATATCGAAAGTTTCATAAGGGTACCGGAGCTGCTGAGCTGCGGCTTCTATGCGAACAACTGCGGAGCTGAGGGTAGTATGGACGTGAAGTATATCCAGATCAACCGTGATTACGGGTGCTGGCATTTGTCCGGAAATGTGTGGGGTACCGATCCTGTGCCTCCGGAGGAAAAGGAGTATGTGCTTTATCCTGACGAAGACGGCCTTTATTTCTTCAATGACGGTCATGCCATGCCGGGCTCGGATTATATTGACTTCGGCGGTACATCCAAGACCTTCGTAAGGGACTTCGGAAACGGAGACAGCTGCTCTATGTATGTGGAATGCGACGATGAGCTGTTCATTGGCGAGAAGGCAGACAGGTTCTCGGCGGTGGTCGGAGACGTGGGTGCTCCTTATGCAAGGGGACTGGGCTATACCTTCAGCAACGGACATGGATTTGACTTCGGACCTCTTTATAGCGCTGAGGAGGACTACTATGAATCGGATATGTCTTATGACATAAGCCTTGATATCTACAACGACAGCGACGAGGAGACGGAGTTCTCGCTGGAGATGACGCTTCCGTGGGCAGGCTTTGACAGCAGAGGCGTGGACGATGACTATGAGGGCAATATTATAGCAAGACAGACGGTAAAGCCACGCGAGTGGGTGACACTGTCGAATCCTCACTACGATATGCCGAGGGCTCTGAACGGTGGACTGTACCTCTTTACTGACAAGGAGACAGGCTTCTATGTGGACAATGTGCGCGTTGCCGAGACTGAGGACGCTCCGAAGGGCAAGGGCGATATAAACGGTGACGGTGTTGTTGATGCTTTAGACCTTGTGCGGTACCGCAGTGCGCTGCTCAGCACAGAAAGCAGGCTGATGTTCCCGAGACGGGCGGATATCGATGAGGACGGTATGGTCCTCATAAACGATATGGTGCTGCTGAAAAAGTACCTCCTCGGTCAGGAGAGCAATTTTGGCGGAAGCATAAAAGAGCACAACGACAGTAGAGAGTACAGTGAGAACGAAGGATACTTTTGCAGTAGCTTCGTAAAGGACAGTATCGGTGAGATATCCTACAGCACCGGAAGCAGCGGCTGCTTTGACTGTGATATAAAGGGCGCGGAATATGCAACGTTTGAGTACGGCGTCAGCATGGACGGAGTCACGGCTGAGGAGCTGGATTCGCTGTACCTTGTTTATGACGCGGAGATGACCACCGGCGGTGACGCTCTTTTCGGAGTACACGGAAGCTTCGAGGATTCTCAGGACGAGTTCTATATTATAGAAGCCGGAAATCTGAACAAAACAGTTCTGAGAGGAGCTTTTAATATTAAGCAGTTCTATTATGACGACTACAGGTACGATTGCTATGTGCTGCGCAAAAAGAAGGATACTCCCGACGGCAGTGTGTACTACAACGAATACTGGAGCGTGATGTACGACTATAACTGGTATCCAGATGTGGATCAGATCGTCAGGGGAAATATTGATATCCTCAGACAGTTGAGAGAGCTGGAGCTGGAGGAGGAAGAAAAGCTTACGGATATGAAGCTGGACAGGCTGGATATCCTTGTGGGCGGCAGCGACGCTTCGTTCAGTGTGAAAAGGAACGAGATCTTTAAAGAGTATAAATTATAAATAAATTATTTTAGCGAGCAGGCTTTTTCAGAGGAAGAGAAAATAACAATTTTTTACTATTTTTGTGCCTCTGAAAGAAAAAATTTCAAAGCCTGTTCGCTTATTATTTTTTGCGTTTTTTGTAAGGTAATGCGTTGTTTTTGCCGATTTTAAGCCGTATACATAATGTATAAAATCGCAATATATGGTCGAAGAGTATAGTTAGAGCAAAATTTGGCTTGCATTGATTTTGCCAAAATTATATAATAATAAACAGAGAAATATAACGAGCTCGTTCACGGGGATTA
The DNA here is from genome assembly GCA_017961625.1 of Ruminococcus sp. GTDB lineage: Bacteria > Bacillota > Clostridia > Oscillospirales > Ruminococcaceae > Ruminococcus. The sequence continues at coordinate 5,752 of JAGCWY010000089.1, forward strand.
CTAAGTCTTTACAAATATCACACATTTAAACCCTGCAAAATAACTCAAAGGAGTGATCGAAGTGAAGCTGAAAAAATTTAAGAAGATCATCAGCGGTACAGTTTCGGCAATGATGATCGCGGCAAGCATTCCCGCAGTTGCTTCTGCTGCTGACCAGCAGGACAGAGGCAATATCGGCGGCTATGACTACGAAATGTGGAACCAGAACGGTCAGGGACAGGTATCTATGAATCCCGGCGCAGGTTCCTTCACCTGCTCATGGAGCAACATTGAAAATTTCCTTGCGCGTATGGGCAAGAATTTCGACAGTCAGAAGCAGAACTACAAGGCATTCGGAAATATCGTACTTACCTACGATGTAGAGTACACACCAAGAGGAAACTCGTATATGTGCGTATACGGCTGGACAAGAAATCCTCTTATGGAATACTATATCGTTGAAGGCTGGGGCGACTGGCGTCCACCCGGAGACGGTGCAGAGAGAAAGGGCAACGTAACTCTAAACGGCAACTCTTATGAAATTGCTAAAACTATGCGTTACAATCAGCCTTCTCTCGATGGTACAGCAACATTCCCGCAGTACTGGAGCATCAGACAGACAAGCGGTTCAGCTAATAATCAGACTAACTACATGAAGGGCACTATCGACGTATCCAAGCACTTCGATGCATGGTCGCAGGCCGGTCTTGATATGTCAGGTACTCTCTATGAGGTATCTCTCAACATCGAAGGCTACAGATCAAACGGTTCTGCTAACGTCAAGAGCGTTACAGTAAGCACCGGCGGCGCTGACAGCGGCAACGCAGGCGGCGGCTTTGATATGGGCGGCGGCAACGACTGGAACCAAGGCGGAAACGACTGGAACCAGGGTGGACAGGACTGGAACAATTGGAATCAGGGCGGACAGGACTGGAACAACTGGAATCAGGGCGGAAACGACTGGAATCAGGGCGGACAGGACTGGAACAACTGGAATCAGGGCGGAAACGACTGGAATCAGGGCGGCCAGGATTGGAATAACTGGAATCAGGGCGGAAACGACTGGAATCAGGGTGGACAGGACTGGAAC
>JAGCWY010000090.1 GCA_017961625.1 Ruminococcus sp.
CGCTACGCTCCTCACTCCAAAAGGTGCTTGCCAGTTACTGCTAACAACAAAGCAGCCTGCACAAATTGAACAGACTGCTTTTAGATATTACATAGAATTATTTTTGTTTTTTCCACTGTCTACTTGACAGGGGGCGGGTCACATCTACCACAAATAGCATTTTTTTATTTATAATCATATCATAGCACTGGGCAATTGCATGTTCGGGGGCTCGATTAGTCCTGTAGCCATTGTTCCTTGTATGAAACTTTGCATCACAAATGGGATCTAAAACCTGAAGAATACATTGTTGCACAAGTCTATCCGAAATCGTCGGTATTCCTAATGGCCTTTTCCCGCCAGTTTCCTTTTTTAACTCGATTCGTTTGACGGCCTGGGGAATATACCAATTTAATTTTTCTTGAAAAATGTTGATATATTGCTTAATGTCAAGTTTTTTGATGTCACATATATTGATTTTGTCAACTCCTGCCGTATAGCTTCCCTTGTTGCGTTTAACATTTCTATAGGCGAGTCTGATATTGCTTTCACTGGCGATGATGTCCATTAGTCTCGTGAAAACGCACCCTTTTTTGCTTTTGGCAAAAAGATCATCAAAGCAGTTTTGTAGCTCATAATATTCTGCATTTCTCATTTTGTTGTGATTAGCCATAGGTAACTCCTCATATCATTAATATGTTTCGTTTTTCTCGGATAAAAATCCTATTGTTGAAGCTATGGCTAATAGCACCATAACTGTAATATTTATTTGTGGCGAATTCCACATTCCTCACTTTTTACATTTAATCACCTCCTTCACTGAATTTTTACTGGATGATATTTTTCGATTTCGATGCTTTCTTTTGTACCCGCTAAACTACAATTATTAAAATAGTCTGCAACCGATTGGGCATTTATAAGTATCTTTTTTCCGGCCCGAACTGCTCTAACCTTGCCCGTAAGAGCAAGCTGCCTTGCATAGTGTTGGGCAATGCAAAATCTTACAGCAGTCTCTTTTACTGTCAACATTGTTGGTATTACATTATCATGATTGATAATGTAAGATGTAGTGTAGCTGTTTTCATCGGTAAAACTGCCTTGATTGTTCAAAGCTGTTTCGGGGTTAGTAATTTTGAAAGCCATAGTTGCTTCCTCCTGAATTATTAAATTATAAGAGATGCGCGTCTCTATTAACATATATCGTAGATGAAAAAACAAAAATCGAGACACTTTGTGATAATTAACAGTATTTTACCATAATTATTCTCTCACACTGAACGTGCAAATATAATACTGCTTAAATTAGCGTGTTTCTTCAAGGCCAATTATCATTTTTATATCATTATCTTACCAAATGTAATTATAGCGATTACTGTAATAACATATCGGCGCTTACGTCATGCGAACATCTAACGAAACATAAATGATATTGTCATCATCCATTAAATCCCGTGCCATATAACTATAATTGTCACACACATAAGAGAAAATGAAATACAAGTAGGTTAGCAACAAATTCGTTAACAAAAAGTGCCCGAAATCATACAGTTCAAAAAAGTAAGATTTCGAGCAATTGCAGTCTAATGCATGCGAATAGCAGTGCGCAAGCCACAAACCTTGGAGGTTATAAATTATGATCTCGATGTCGATTTAGGTAAACTTGCTCAAATGTCATTTTCGCGGCCTTGCCTGCCGGAGCGCTTAGGCATATATTGCATTATACGAATAAAAAAGACGGTTGCCGTCATTGGTAACCGTCTTATTGTTTTATAATGTCTCCGTCATTAGATTAATATACTTGTCCAGTGTTGGGCGACTTATGCCACAAACTTTAGCATACTCGCACTTTGTGAGCTCGCCGCTCTTGTAAAGGGTATACTTGCTTTTTACCTTGTCGGGTATCTGAGCCAGTGTGATTGAAGGTCGTCCAATCTTTTTGCCTTTGGCTCTTGCATTTGCCACACCGCTTTTAACTCTACTGCATATCATATCATGCTCAAGCTCTGAAAAAACACCTGCCATTTGCAAAAATGCTTTTGTCATTGCATCGAGCTCGCCGTTGGTGCAGTCGATTGTTATGTTGTCCTTGATAACAAGCTTTATTTTGTGAGCCTGCACAAAGTCAATGATATCGCAAAGTTGTTTTGTGCTTCTTGTTATGCGGCTAATTTCGGTAACTGCAAGAGTATCGCCTGACGTGATAACATCCAATAGTTTGTTAAGCTCGGTTTTGGTCTTCTTCAAGCCGCTTACATACTCAGTATATATTGTAGTATCTGTTGCGCCCATTTCTTTGAGCTCTCGCACCTGTCTACTGAGATCCTGTTTGGTGTCGTTTGTGCTGCACCTACAATATCCATATACCTTTGCCATACGATAACCACCTTTCAATTATTAGCGGCTCGTTGCTCTCACCGCCTTTTGATTATATTATAGCATACTTTTGGCGGCTTGTAAAGTAAATCTATGTAAATGAAATAGCCGAACTTTGCAACAGTCTTTAGGCAAATATTGCCAAACATTTACAGTCAACGCAATGTAAATGAAATCATCTGTTTTTCTTTACATTTTTAGCTCGATAAATGTTGTATCGGTGAATTACCTATTTATCGCTGTTTGCGTCGCTGATAATGAAACACCGCCCAAAATCACCAGCTCCAATTAGGTTATTTTACGTCGTTTCAAGCTCTTAGTTATTCGGTATGGTTAGTGCTTTTCCATTCTTGTAGTTCAAAAAACGCAGTCAAGGGATATTCGACTGCGTTGTATCATTATAAACATTAATCGTCTACAAGTTTGAGACCTTCAACTTCTTTTGTGAGCCAAGTGTTTGTATATCCTGTAGTGAATGTGGTACACTGGAATCTATATGGAATCAGATAGTAAGAATCATTTATCCCCAGCACCATACTATTGTATTGCTCAATGCATTCAGTACGTTCGGTGTCATCTTTGCTATGACATATGTTACATACTTGTAATAACCAAAGATGAATCCCCTTGTTATTATGATTTAGTCCTCATCGTCATCATCAGATCATGATGAAATATAATAAATGTCTTCAGTATACATATCTATAGCCACGTTATCAGAAATAGAAGGTATAATGATATCATCATAACAGCACATTGCACTTATTATTACAACACAGTTGACATTTTGTTTGCAACGTGCTATAATAATTATAATTTTTATCGGTGAAGCGATAAAAATTAGTATATTATTGTTGCATTTTATAATCCTGAAGCATAAAACATCTAGTCTGAGACGCATTAAAAAAGCAATTGAATTTGCATTATCTGCTAAAATATTATATTTATGAAAGGTGTGTAAAAAATGAGCGACTCAACATCAAATACTGAAATCAGAACGTATTCTTTAAGGATTGGAAAAGGTGAAAAGATATCACTTAATGTTATTGGCTTGTCTGATGAAGACTTGAAACAGTATGAGTTTTCTTCAAGTGATATTGAATCTGTTTCAGTTGATTCAAATGGAATAATTACAGCTAATACCATAGGTGAATCAACAATAACACTATATCAAACATCTCAGGATACTTCGGAAAAACAACCATATGCATCAATAAAAATATATGTTTATGATACTGATGAATATATTTCATCATGTATTGATTTATCGAAAAAGCTAACAATAAGCGAAGATCTTCGAAATAAATTGATTAATGATAGTATATGTTCTTTAGATGATATTATCAGAATATTCGGAACAAATGGAACACGTGAGATCAATTCAAGAAAATATGGTATAGGTCAATATGAGGCAGGATTATATTTTTGTCAAGCTGTATTGGCTCAGATTCCGGCAATGACAAAGGATTTTTCATATCTTGCCGCACTTGCTGGGGTGAGAAATCCATTTGATTTATCAAGAGTTAATGCTCAAAAACTGAATGAAGTAATAGGATTATTGAAAAACAGCGTAATGGCTGCACATCCTGAAATTACTTTCCCTGATTATTCTTCAATTCTTGATATGATAGCAAGTGCGAAGGATATGAATAGTAAATATTATAGTTATTATTATGAAGAAGGTGGGCTTCCTTCAATTCCAGATATTTTAATCAGTAATAACGAAATGCTAAGAACAGATAGTCAGATAATTAATGAAGGTTTGAAGTTCTTAGAAAACATAAAGCCTGCTCTTCCCCTTCCGAGAACAATAAGTGGAACTATACAGATAAAAAAGGGTGAAGGGAAGAATGCTAAATATGAAACAAAAGCAGGCTTGCTTGTAAGTATAAGCGGAATCTCTAATCCTGCACAGGATAAAACAGAGGATGAAAAGGAGTATTCCTGCTATACCGGTCCTGATGGAACTTTTATTATTGCTTTGCCAGATAAATATAATATGCAGGATACAATTACAATATCTGTATCAGTGAAGAATAATATGACCTATGCAGTTGCAGGAAAACAAGCAATAAGTAAGGCTGAATTTGTAAAACGTGCTTCTGAAATATTGAAAAATGAATACATTACTGTATACGAAACACCAAAAATTTCAGAAGATGAGCCGATTAAAGTCGAAAAAAAAGCTTCCGATATATTAAGAATAATCAATGAAGTTCGCGGTAAAAACACAAAAGCAATGGAAGCTGAAAAAATATTGCGTCAGCGAGCATATTATGAATATGCTCTTGAAGACAAACAAGCTAAACAATCAAAAATCAATGGAAAAATTGCTAAATGCAAAAAGGAAATTGAAAATGAAGTCGCATTTCATATTGGAAATTATAAAAAGGATATAGATAAACTGATAGTTGAAAAAGATCAAGAATTGAGTTTAATAGTAGATACAATATATAATACTTATTCTAAACTTGGTATTACTTTTATTAACCTTATATTTATTGCAACAGGAATCAAACTAATTACAGACTTCATAATAAAAAAGGGGGAAGAAAACAAAGCTTCGATTAATTTAAACGAATTGCAGATACGAGAAGAAGTTTTCAATAGTTCAGCACAAATCTCAGATGAATTAAAAAATGAACTTGTACAAGCGCTGGAAACATTTAAAACTCAATTTGCTGAATATCAAGAGAAACTGAAAAAGGAAGAAGATAACTCCTCTGATAAATATGCATTTCTATATTATTTTGAGAATACTTATGTTCCTGATTTTTCTTCTTTCTTTCAGTCGCTCATAAAAACAATCTATGAAGTGACCGCAAAAATAAACAAAGACATTGATATCAATGAATTCGATAAGAGTTATTATAGTATTGAACCGTTTTTAAATCCCATTGGCTCATTGGCGGAGCTTTGCGATTGTAATCCTTATTTTGAAATAAAAGAAAGATATAAAGCATATGAACAGATTAAAATTGACTGGCAATTTATACTGCTTGCGGACAGAGATAATAATGCTGAACAAGATGAAATGAGTCGGCTTGAAATGAATCATTTCAGCGATAGTACAGATATTGATCCTTATGAAAGTATAATTAACAAACTTCCTGCTGGATGTTATCTTCTTGAAGGCAAAATCAAAGAATATAAAAATACTAAAAAAGAATTATCCGATATTAATGAGGAAATATCTTTTATTAAAACTAAGACCGAAGCGTATGAAGAAGCGAATGAAGAAGAAGATTATTTCACCAGATATTTGGATAAATTAGGAGGAAAAGAAAAGGAAACAACAACTTCAACAAACAGCAGTATTGAAACAATTTATAAAAATTACATAGATGATATTCAGCAATGTAACGATTTAATGGATCAGTTGGGATGCATTGATACTATCATAACATATAACAAGGCTGATTATGAAGAAACGAATACCGATGAAGCAAATGAATCTAAAACAGATAATGTTTGTACCACATCAAAACAGATAGAACAACGTATTTTGAATTTTCTTTCTGCCCCAATGGATTCAAGATTTCCTGATATTTTTATTATAGATCAGGATGACTTTGAGGATGATAGTCTCCATCCGCGTGCTCTTCCAAGTGTCAAGCTTATGGGAGACGGCAGTAACGAAATATACCTTCCAACGGATACTGCTCCTTCACGTGTATTTAATTACACCATGGTTCATCGTCTTGTTGAACCTAAAATAAAGAAAAACGGTATAATAATAGAGCGTTCCAAATTTAAAGGAGCTTTAAATGTTCAACAATTCAAAAATGATCTTATAGATAATCATAATAATATCGCACTTGCTGATACGTTAGGAATAGGATATTCGCTGAATATGCATCAAGCATGGGTACCTGATGGATTTGCTCTTGGAAATCTGCTGTATTCTCTTATTCTTGCACCGGGTGAAGAACAGCGTATCATCGTTCGTGAACATAAGGAATTCTACAGTGTTTCAGATGAAGGAAATGTAACAGACAGAGTTCATGATATGTATTTGAATTCACAAATTGATAATGAGGCCGCCACGTTCAATAATGCAGTAGGCAGATATTCCGGTGCTCATTCTGATAGTTCATATTATTCTAATGCTACAAGTGATGGATATACAGGAATAATAGGTCTTGGTGCTTCATCATCAGCAACTTCAACAAACAGCGGTTCAGGTTCTGCAAGCACTGACCAGCGTGATTCTTATGATGAAGCTTCTCATGCTGCTCAGGATTTTCAAACAGATATAAAAACCGAATCTGAACGTCTGTCAAGTGAGAATCGTACTATTATTCGTACTGCGACAAGCGAAGAATCAGAAGCAGTTTCTTCAAGAATTATTGCGAATCATAACCATTCTCATGTAATGACAGTACAATATTGGGAAGTTGCAAGAAGATATCGTCTTGAAAGCTGTATTGACGGAGTTGAACTATTACTATTTGTTCCGCTTGAGCTTATACGTTTCATGCCTCAGAAACCAAGTATAGGGGTATTATGTGATTTCTTTGAATATAATCTAAAACTTGATAAAGAATCATTGCAGCGATATGACAAGTCGAATTTTGAGTTAAGGTATGGAAGTATACTTGAGTATTATGATATACTTGAGAAGTTTGTTCCTTATAAATACAAAAGTGGTTTAAACCTTATAAAAAAATTCTCGGCTATACCGTATTGGAATGTTGAGCAAATATCTCAGGAAAATTTAAAATATACGATAACTCTTATTGGTGGAATCTGTGAATTTGATAATATCTCAGCAACTGTATACTTCAATAATGGGGCGCGTTCAGTTAAGGGTATTATAACAAAATTCAATCCTAATAAACTTTTACGTGATGATGGAAAGTTGCCTCATACATATGATGAAGTTGTTGACGCTATTATAATGGCAAGAAGCAGAAAAGAAGGAAGTATAGAATTTACTTTTACCCTTCCGTATGGTTGCGTTGAAGAGGATATTTCATGTATCAGTTTAAAGAATGATATTAAGACATGGAATTATAAGCTTTCTCAATCAGAGGACGATATGAGTAAATCAGAAATAGAAAGCGTGAAAATGTATAGAATTATAAGTCGTACTAAAGGTGTATTAAGTGGATTTAATATAAAACTTCCAGAATGTTATGAGTCTCCTATAAAAAGTTTTTCTTCAAATAAGCTATATTCCCTTGGTGAGCTTGAAGTTGAACTTCATGTTGGTTCAGTAAAAATAAAAACTGTTAATTCATTTATGGGAACAGTTAAAGATTGGAGTAAGATTGGTGAGACAGGCGGCTTATTATTATCCATTACAAATGCTTATAATTCAATGAAGAAACTTGAGAATTCAGATGAAACAATAAATTCTATCATTGCATCCGGAACACTTGGCAGGGACAAACTTGATATTTATGTCGATAATACATATCCCAAACTGCGACTCAATGATATACAGAAAATTGAGGAAACCTTTCATCATATCGTATCGAATACAATGTTTTATTCTCAAAAAATATGGGCATCTCTTACAGATGACGAGAGAATACTTCTTCTTGAACCATATACTATTGAATTCGATGATCTTGATAAGATAGCTTCTCCTGAAAACAGTGCTCTTAATCTTGGCAAGAGCAAAAATATATCATTGCTTAACTGTGTAAATGCAAAAAAAGTCATTGGCTTTTACGGAAACTGCATGATGCTTCCGTTTACATTCCCACAAGAACTTGCTGAACTTCTTGGAAAAACTGCCGGTGATATTCAGAATGAACTTTACCGTTATCATTCCTGTAACTTCCGTGTTCCGTCAACTGTTATTTCTGTTCCTACAGATGGTATGGTTGGTGAAGCTGTTCTTGGTTCAACAAATGTTAGCGAAAAAATTGATATAACAAGGTTCTGGAACTGGAAGGATTCGGATATTGATCATATTGATCTCAATCAGAGTTCGCTCAATGGAAGAAGTCTGCTTGAAAATGCAAATACAAAGGATATCATCGCACCAACAGTCGGGGTTACAGCAACAGAGCATATCAGTGGAAATAATCTTGCCTCTGATCTTGTAGCACGCCAGCAGCCTACATTTGCAGATGTATATACAAATACAGATATGCGTGAAGTTATGAAGAATGCGGACAATAACGCTTCAGCAGGAAGAGAACAGGTAGTACAGTCTACATCTGATCTTGCTAAATCTGCTCTTGATACAGTTGGCAAACTTGGTTCAGCAGCTGCAACTGGAGGAATATCAGAACTTCTTGGAGGAGCTGCATCAGGTACTCTTGGAAATCTCGCGTCAGGAGCTCTCAGTGGTGGTGCATCAGGTGCTCTTGGCGGACTCGCTTCCGGAGCGCTGGGCGACGTTGCATCGGCTGCTCTCGGTGGAGGTGCATCAGGTGGCATAACAAATCTTCTTGGTGCTCTCGGCGATGCTGGATTAGGAGATTCTGAGCTTGGTAAGCTATTCAAGGATGGTCTTGGTGCAAACGGAAGTCTCGGTGAAGTTGCAAAGAGCTTGGTAGGCATGGTTGGAGGTGGTGAATCAGACGCTCTGAAGAAAGCGCTGGATTCAATCGGCGGCGATAATCTTAAGTCATTCCTTTCCAATTTTGTTGAAGGTGCATCTGCTGATGAAGTTAAATCACTTGAAGAAAACTTTAGAAATAGTTTAACACCTCTTATAGGCGATCCCGGAAAAATAGATAATAAAGACATTATGAATATGGCAGAGAAATTCTGTAATGAAAATGGAATAAAACTGAGTGAGTTTTCAAACTTCCTAGGAAAGCAATTAGGTTTATACTGATATTTTAAATTTCATTATTCATACTTTGCTCTGATTATGACGGCAGAGTATGAATAATGGTAAGAATAAAAAGGAGAGATGATTATGTTTAATGATGAAATAATGAATGCTCTTGCTGAATTGATAAAAAATGAGACTACAGAAGAAGCAAGAATGTATAAAAACCTTATACTTAAGCGTATTGCTGAAGAAACGGAAGTTAAGCCCTCTCGCATTCCTGCACCACTCAATATAACAGAACTGGGAGGATATTTCAATCTAATAGAGCAAATCGACTTGAAGATTCCTGATCCAACTGAATTCAGCGATCAGGAAGAATACCAAAGATGTAAAGACTACATAAGAACTCAGAGGATGTTACTGGAGGAACAGAAATATCAACTAAAACTCAGTCTTATTCAGTCCGCTCTTGGTTTACCAAGATAACAAAAGGGAGGAGAAAATATGCAAAAAAGTAGCAGTGTAGGCGGAGCAAAAAAAACATCGCTTAACGATGATGCAGATCAGCATACCACATCAAGCAACATTACTACTGCCAATGAAATTGAAACCGCAGAATCTTCTCAAATAAATAAAACGTCACAAACTCACATAAATGAAACGTCATCAACAGAAGATGGCAATTATAGCTCCCTATCTCAAGAACAACAAATGCCAGATGTCTCGGAAGATAGAGACAGTGGAAATGGCGAAAGTACTTGGAAAGGGGATAATGAAACAAATATAAACAGCGGTTCTGGTAATTTCATAGAAGAAAACATAGAATTAATAAAAAAAATAAAAAATATCCTTGATTTCGTATATCACGAAAGTAATATTAGTATTTCTGAACTAATAATTGCGGCAAAAGAGATTATAAAAAATGGTAACTCTGAAAATACTAATGCTGAAACAGTTATTTCCGACACATACTTAATTAAAAATAATAAATCATATTTTAATCCGGAGAAAATAAGTCCAAAAGGAATTTGTATTTATGCAAGCGGAGCAGTGATGACTGCTATTGATATGATTAATAAAATATTCAACATTATGTACATTGATGCATATGAAAATATTGCTGTTCATGCAATTATAAATTACGAAGATGGAAAGATTTATCAGACGTTGCCATGGAATTTCAAAGGGAATCATAATTTTTCAGAAATGGATAATTCGTACATAGGAATTGTCATTTGCGAAGCCGATCATTGTACTCTAGAAAATGATCCGATGGCAGATACTTTTAATACTCTTGCAGCGCTTGTCGCATGGATTTGTAATGCATACAGTATTAATCCAAATGAAGATAAATTGATAGTTCAAACTGAAACTGGCTTAATAAACGATATTTCCAGTTATTGGCAAGGAGTATATACCAAAGAAGATTTTTTGACTAAAGTTCAAGAGATAATGAATAATGGAATATCAACAGAAAAACTTAAGGAAAACTATTATGCCACGTAAAGCATATAAAATGTGTTTTATAATATTCAAAGAAAGGAGTATAAATCATTTTTGGTAAAAATGATTTTATTAGTCTGTTATGAATATAGATTTTCATTATTTTGCCACTTTTTTTGCGGCATATTGTTCTGGATTCAAGGATGAAAAAAAGGCGAAGCAAATTGCATGGGCCGCTCAAATGGTAGATGAATTAACTATGGAGGTTGCAAAGAAATATAAAGATAAACTAGGTGATAATCTCGTTGCTACGGTGCAATCAACAGATGAGATGATTTCCGAATATACTAGTTATGAAGTTTATTGTCCAAACGTCCACTTTTTATATGATCCTAATAGACCATTACAGCAAACAGTAAGAGGAATATGGGTGCCTTTTCATTTTTTTCCAGGACATTTATCTGATGAAAAATTCAGTGCAGAAAATATCGTCCCCATAACCTCTTGGGAAAAAAACTTTTTTAAACAATTGGATACTCTAGATAAAAAATACATAAATGCCTGTTTAAGATTACGGTGTGCTCCAAATTCTACAGGAATCAAAGAAATGTTGAATTATATAAAGAAGCAGTATCATAAATATAAAGATAAAAATGAAGAAGAAGCATTATATGCGATAGGAATCGGTATGCATGTACTTGCTGATACATGGTCGCATGACGATTTTTGTGGAGTACCTTTATATTATACCAGCAAAATATGCTATTGTCATCATGAAAATTTTAAGTATAAATCCACATTTGGTGAAGGCATTTATCATATTGCGGCAGATAGAGAATATTATAAAAACATAATGGACGAAGTTAAATATCAAATTGACAGAGAAAAAGTATATTATCATAAAGAATTAAGGTTAAATTCGATAATATTTGCAGGTCACGGTTTAGCAGGATATTATCCTGATTACGATTTTATTAAATACTATTACTATCCGAGATATTCATGTCCTCCAAACTTATCAGAAATAATTAAAATGAATGTAGATGTAGAAGGTATACAAATACCGGATAATCCAAGTAAATATAAGGATGCATTTCTTGCCATGTGTAATGCAATATCTTATATTCTGGATAAAGAAAAAACTGATTTTAATCTATTGGATACAACGAATTTTGGAAGTAAAGCAGATTACATAAAAGGGAAAATATTCGATATAATTCCGAAGAAAATACCGTATATCCAAGAAACTCCTGAATACTATGAAGGAATTGTAAAAGATAGGTGTAACCAGTGGAAATCATATCTAGAACGCATAGAACATCTTCATCCATATGAGTTTAAGCTTTTATCTGGTGAAATCAAACAATTTGCTATACAAGCAAAGTCATATCGAGATTATGCTTTGAATTGGCTGGAAAGAAAAATGAAGGAAATTTTTCAGGATGGACCTCCTTTTTCTTTTGATATATCAACAATAGATCAGTATTTGTATCATTACTGTATTAATGATCCTATCTTTTACAGTCTTCAATAGCAGGTATCATGCCCTACCCAAAGCCTATTTTCATAGCATTGTTAAGAGTGTGCCTGAATAATATACGACTATAGATACCGTTGTAATGACTGGACTTGTAACATTATACTATTAGCTTATTGTTTCGTATCAAGAAGATATTAAAAAAATTAAGCTTATGTATTTTATCGTTATTTCTCATGCTTTTCAATGCAATAATGACAAAACAATGACACTTTTCTTTATAGTAAAAAAATAGACATTTCCTCATACATTGGAAATGTCTATTTTACGATATTTATCTTGGAGCTGATGATCGGACTTGAACCGACGACCTACGCCTTACCAAGGCGTTGCGCTACCGACTGTGCCACATCAGCATTAACATATAATATTATACATCAGCGGCATACAAAAGTCAAGAGCAAAACATATTATTTTTTATGTTAACTAAAAAAATGCGAAATTTTTTTCAAAAAAGGCTTGACAAGAGTTTGAAATTCTGATATAATATTAAAGCAGTCATGAAGCACTGTAATGCGAGTGTGCTGGAATAGGCAGACAGGCACGTTTGAGGGGCGTGTGTCGAAGGACGTATGGGTTCAAGTCCCATTACTCGCACCAGCGCGGTTTAGTAAGCTAAACCGCGCTTTTTTGTATTCTCAGGCGTTTTCCTTGCGGAAAACGCTTTTTCTTTACATGAATTGATTTTCGAAGTGGAACATGGTATAATAATCTTATATTTTATTCGTATTATCAGGACAGAGGAAGTTGTGCTATGATATACACAGTAACATTCAATCCCGCAATAGACTATGTTATCCGTACCGACGAAGTAAAGCTGGGCAGCGTTAATCGCGCTGTCTCTGAAGAGATATACTTCGGCGGCAAGGGTATAAACGTGTCCGCAGTTCTTGCAGAGCTGGGAGTAAAATCAAAGGCTCTCGGCTTTATAGCCGGATTCACGGGTGAAGCCATAGAACAGGGCGTAAAGGATATGGGAATAGACGCTGATTTCGTGAAACTCCACGAGGGCAGCTCGCGTATAAATATCAAGCTGAAAGCCGCCGAGGAGACCGAGATAAACGGTCAGGGACCGCATATCGAAGAAAAAGCTCTTGACAAGCTCTTCACGAAGCTGGAGGAGCTCCGCGACGGTGATACACTGATACTCGCAGGCAGCATACCGAGCAGTCTTCCACCGGACATATATGAAAAGATACTTTCAAGCCTTTCCGGAAAAGATATACGGTTCGTTGTAGACGCCACAAGCGATCTCCTACTGAACGTGTTGAAGTACCGTCCCTTCCTGATAAAGCCCAACAATCACGAGCTCGGAGAGCTCTTCGGCGTAGAAATCGTGACAGACGACGATACTATTGGCTATGCAGTAAAGCTCCAGACAATGGGTGCAAGGAACGTTCTTGTTTCAATGGCAGGCAAGGGAGCTCTTCTCCTTGACGAAAAGGGCAAGCTCCATCGCTGCGGAGCTTGCATGGGCGAGCTTAAAAATTCAGTAGGCGCTGGAGATTCTATGCTTGCTGGATTTATTGCTGGCTTTTCCAACGGTGATTACAGCTACGCCCTTAAGCTCGGCACAGCCTGCGGCGGAGCCACAGCATTTTCTGACGGACTTGCAAAGAGAAGCCTTATAGACGAACTAATGAAACAGCTCTGAAAGGATAACACTATGGATATAAAATACCTTCGTCTCCTTGCCAAGGAGTACCCCACTATAGAGAGCGCCGCAAGCGAGATAATCAATCTTTCGGCAATAAGAAGCCTTCCAAAGGGCACAGAATACTTTTTCAGCGATATACATGGCGAGTACGAAGCCTTTCTGCATATACTCAGAAGCGCTTCCGGCATGATAAAAATAAAGACCGACCTTGTGCTCGGAAAGACGGTCTCAGCCCACGACAGGGAACAGCTCACGAAGCTCATATACTATCCGGAAAAAGAGATAAGCCGTCTTGCAAACAGCGGTGAGCTCTCCGACGAGTGGAAGCGTCTGTGCATATACAGGCTGATACTTGTCTGCGAGACCGTATCCGCCAAGTATACACGTTCACGTATCAGAAAGCGTATCCCCGAGGATATGGTGTACATACTCGACGAGCTCCTAAACGTCACCGAGGACGTAAACAAGGATTACTACTACGACGAAATAATCAGCGCCATAATCAGCACAGGTATAGCCGAGACCTTTATAATTTCTCTCTGCAAGCTGATACAGTCGGTATGCATAGACAAGCTGCATATAATAGGCGATATCTTCGATAGGGGGCCCCGTGCGGATATAATACTTGACGAGCTTATGAAGATGCACGATGTGGATATACAATGGGGCAACCATGATATCTCGTGGATGGGTGCTGCTGCCGGAAATCCTGCGCTTATCGCAAATGTTATACGCATAGCCATGAGATACAACAACTTCGATGTTCTGGAGGACGGCTACGGCCTTAACCTCCGTGCTCTTGCGGTATTTGCAGCTGAGACCTACAAGAACGACGACTGTGCGCTTTATATGCCGAACGCTCTCGACGATAATATATACGACCCTGTAGACCTTAGACTTGCCGCAAAAATGCACAAGGCTATAACGGTGATTCAACTCAAGCTTGAGGGACAGATAATAGCCAAGCACCCAGAATGGGAAATGGCTGACCGTGACCTCTTTGGCAGGACCGACTTCATAAATGGTACCGTAACCGAAGGCGGTAAGACCCATGAACTCCTTGACAAGAGCTTCCCAACAGTTAATCCGGCTTCTCCCCTTACTCTTTCGGAGGGCGAGGAGGAGCTTATGAAGGTACTTAAGGCTTCCTTCCGCCATAGTGAGAAACTTCAGCGGCATATCCGCTTTATATACGCCAAGGGAGCTATGTACAAGACCTGCAACAACAATCTGCTGTTCCACGGCTGTATACCGATGGACGAAAATGGAGAACTCCAGAGCATAAGCATTCACGGAGTGAAGTACTCCGGCAAGGCTCTCCTTGACAAGCTGGGAGAACTTGTAAATCAAGCATATTTCAGCAACGGCAATGAAAAGGAATATGCAAGTGACTTTATGTGGTATCTGTGGTGCGGAGCTAAGTCTCCTCTTTACGGCAAGGATAAAATGGCTTTCTTCGAGCGTGGACTGCTTGCAGACAAGTCCCTACACTCGGAAAACTACAACTCCTATTATACCTTTTCGGAAAAAGCAGAAGTATGTATGGCTCTGCTCAGTCACTTTGGTCTCGACCCTGAAAAGGGACATATCATAAATGGTCACGTTCCGGTCAAGATAAAGAACGGAGAAAGTCCTGTAAAAGCTAACGGAAAGCTTTTTGTAATAGACGGCGGTATCTCCAAGGCATACCAGTCTACAACGGGTATCGCAGGATATACGCTGATATACGATTCGCACAGTCTTAATCTTGCGGAGCATAAGCCTTTTGTGGCAGAAGAAAGCGGAAACACTCCGACCATACATCTTGTAGAGAAGCTCGAGCATCGTGCGAATATTTCCGACACCGACAAGGGCGAGGAGATAATGGATAAGATAAATGATCTGCGGCAACTCCTTGATGCCTACAAGGCGGGCATTATAAAATAATCTAACTTTGTAAAAAACCGGCGCCATATTATGCGCCGGTTTTTGATTTCACTCAAACTCGTATTCTCCGTCGTAGTTCTTCTTGAACTCCTCAAATACCTTTCCGAGAAGCTCGTCATCATTAACGGATACAAAATCGTCCTCCTCTGGAGTTTCGCCGGGTATGACCTCAAGTATCACTACCTCGTCGTCCTCCTCATCAAAAGGCAGAAGCACTGCATAGAGGTGCTCCTCGTACTCGACTGTGCCTATTATCTCAAATGAGACCTCATTTCCGTCATCGTCCGTCAGGGTGATGTAGTTTTCAATTTCCTCTTCTTCCTCGAGCTCGTCAAGCTCCTTTTCATTTATATCGCTCATGGCAGTACCTCCGCTATAATAATATACTTCATTTTAACATATATGCCTGCAAATTGCAATAGGCTCTACTAATTTTTTACCACAAGGACGGTCTTTATACCGTAAGATCTGTATACCTCTATACATTCCTTGCTGATGATCTCTCCGCTCACCGCTATCGGCACAGCCGGCGGACAGGGTAGCTTTACAGAGGCACAGACTCTCCCCTCCGCTGCCTCTACGGATATCTCCTCAGCAGGCGCAAAAGCGGCTTCGCGAATAGCACAAGCCATATTCGGGAGTTCCCGCAGAAATACTGGCTTTTCTCTTGTGTAAAGTGAAGCTACAGAAACCGAGCTCTCAAGCGCAGCGCTAAGCCGTCCATAGTCCCCGGCAGGTGAAAACGGCGACATAAGCAATACAAGAAGCTCTTCATCAGCGTATTCACACTCTACGCCGTTATTTCTGAGTAGCTCTGCCAATTCTGTGCCGCTGTAGCCGCTTTCAGCAGCTTTTATCGTGATATGAAATGGTTCAGATTCCGCAAAAGAAAGCCTATCTGAAAGGGCTTCACGCAGCGAATTCAGCCGCGGCAAAGCCGCGACGATATCGCCTCTTATATTATCTGAAATGTAACGGTTGCATATATCAAGCGAAGCCATGATAAGATAAGATGGACTTGTAGAGCCAAAAAGGCTCATAGCCTGCTTCAGTTTCGGAGCATACTCCGAACAGGAGGTATGCAGCAGAGCTGCTCCCGTGAGTGCCGGCAGCATTTTATGGGAAGAGTCACAGCAAAGATCTGCACCAGCATTGATAGGATGCATACTCTTTTCAAAAAAAGCAAGATGAGCTCCGTGAGCATTGTCCACAAGGAGCCTTGCTCCGTAGCGATGACACAGAGCCGCCAACGCGGCAATATCCGCCATCCTTCCGGTATAGTCAGGTGAGGTCACGTAAAGACAGGCTGGCTCTGTTGAGGCGGCTAAAGCCGACTCGACGTCTGGCAGGAGTATCCTGCCAGACAGAATTCCACCGCTGTATTCAGGTAAAAGCCACTGCACGTCAAGTCCGAGAAGTGCCACCGCATTGAGAAAAGAACGGTGGACATTTCTAACAGCGATGATATGGCGTTTCTCCTGCTTCATAAGAGCAAGCATAGCCTGTATGCACAAAGTTGAGCCCCCAGCGGAATACACAGTCGCAGCGGTTCCGTAGAGCTTTGACGCATTTCGTTCGCTCTCAGCAATAATTCCATCGGCTTCAAAAAGGCTGTCCGCCCCCTTTATCTCGGTTAAATCCAGTCCGTAAACTTCTTCGAGCCCTTCCACAGGCGATATGCCCTTATGTCCGGGCATACAGGCGCGTAACATACCAGAAGCATCAAAGCTCCGCAGGAAGTCGTAAATAGGAGTATCCATTGAAACCTCCTCATATATAGTATTGAAGTATCTTATACTTTTTTAGTATGGCACAGAACATGACCATCGACACAGCCTGAGGAGATATCCCCAGCAGCTTGCTTACAGTGACTATGTCCGTGTCTCTAAATAGTATAACATAATTATTTTCTTTTGTCTTGGGGTCAGCTTATTATTAATAAATTTTAACATTAATTAGTATTACTTTCTTATTGAATCGGCCCAACTATCAAAGCCGAGAATAGTCCTGATTCCCCTATCTTCGGTATCACATCGTATTTTTCGCTTATGTATTTCACTGCGGCCATTTTTGCTACTTTTTTAACTTTTCACCCCTTTTGGCTTTCTTCCTCTGTCGTCAAGATACATCACGTTGCAAATACAGTCAGCATCAGCACTACAAGAATAATTTCACCCACTCTGATGATACTTTTCATTATTATCCCTCGCTTTACGTTATCGGTATGGTCTTATTCTATCATTTTTCCACAGAGTATGTTAGGTAATACACGTCACTTTCTCAGTGATATTTGTCACTATAATAAAATATATCCCATTCAATCGAAAAATAAAAAGGACGGATACTATCCGCCCTTTACTGCTCAATATTCTCTTCCAAATCTTCCGGCTCATCGTTGTCCTCACTTCCTGAGGTATCTGCATTATCTGCGATAACATCAGAGATAACCTGCTGAAGATCCTCATCATCATATTCGATTTCTTCAGCATCAAGAGCTTCTCCGACTGTAGCAGCTGCTGCAAGAGATGCGACCTCAAGGTCCTCTCGTATGCCGTCAGAGCATGAACTCAGCTTTGTAAGATCTATGATGCCCGAACAGGTAACATCATCGCCGCTTCCTTTTTTTGTCATTGAAGGCAGGAACTCCGCAAGCTGTGATATTCCCTCTTCCATGCCATTCTCAACTATAGTAAGAGCAAGTCCGCGGAAAAAGCAGAAAAGCTGCTCCTCGTTCCAGTAGGAATTCTCAACGCCGTCCGAGCACAGGAACACTGCTGCAGGCATAAGGCCCTTAGGCAGATAGAAAAATCTTGCCGAGAGAGCCGCGTCATCCTGACACATTGATGTTGTTACGTTCTCATAACAGCGAGGATCTTCCGGGACAGGCGCAAACACATTACTATCGCCGTCAATCACAACGCATTTACCGTCGCCTATCTGGGCTCCGAATGCATAATTCTCAGTTACCACCGCAAACAGCAGGGTCGTGCCGTAAGCGCCAATATAGTCTCCTGCTTCATAGCGCTTGCGGTAATTTGCAAACTTCTCAGGAATGCGATCCAGCTCCTCCTCAGAGAAAGGATCAGCCTTGAAGTCGCTCTCAGTCTTGTCGTGCCAGCGTGCTATTATGCTGCGCCAGAGCTGATTGAACAGCTCGTCGCGCTGGCGCTGATCTCCAAGAAGCTCCTCATCGTTTTCAAGTCCCTCAAGGAACTCTCTGACGCAATCCTCCGCGCACTCCACGGCAAACGCTGAACCACGATCGGTACGCAGATAGCAGAGGCTTCCGTGACCGTCCGCAGCAGCTGCGAAAGAATACTTCTCGTTATCTGCACAGGCAGAGCTGTCCTGACAGATCAGTCCGCGGCTGAGATGAGAGGCGCCGATGCTTGTCTGAGCAAAGGAATGTAATCTCTGCATAACCTCACCTTACCAGTCGGATTCGTCCCAGTCGGCGGTATTATCGTCGCTGAGTGCCTCTGTAGTCTGAGTCTTGACGTCCTCAGCAAGCTGCTTTGATATCTCAACAGGGTCTGTATCACTGTCAACAGTACTTGAATGGCTTGCAAAAACGCTTGTGATAACACTTGCCTTTTCTATCATAAGACGAAGCTGATCCTTGTTCTTTACATCGAGGACAGTCTCCGAGCTTCCGGAGAAGCGTGCCAGTATATCCTTGTCAGCATCATCGCCTATAGCAAAGGCTATCTTTATGGAACGCTTGAACCAGTTGTTCTTTTTCAGAGCGTCGAGACCGCTCTCCCAGTTATCTGTAGGACCTCCGTCGCTAAAGAGAAGTATTACAGGCGGATAAGCTCCGGCTGCAGTCTGAAGGAACTCATTTCTCGAAAGCTTCTTATCAAGCTCCTTGCAGGCAGCACCAAAATCGGTAACTCCGCAGGCTTCAAAGGTCTTGAAACGATAACCCTCGGGGGATACAGGCTCGGGAGTTACCCACGATGCACCTGTAGAGAACTCCAGTACCGCGATCTTTATCTCAGCGTCGTCACTTTCATCGCTAATCTCCTGAAGGGTCTGCATTACTTCTTCAAGAGCTGATTCTACCTGTCCTATCTTGCTTCCCTGCATACTTCCGGAAGTATCTATAACGTAAAAAAGCGTCATGACCTTTCTGACAGCGGGAGCGTAATCGTCTAATCCTGGCATTATTATGACCTCCGTTCGCATATAGCTTTCTATGACCGGGCATTATCTGCCGGCGGGGTTGTCCCCTTTAATGTCATTTACCTTAAGTTCCCTATATCACGGAACTAATTATATCTATTATATCATGAAACTATCCTTCGGTCAAGTAGTTTGTTAATTCAGTTGCGGTCATTGTCTGCCGCTAACCGCCTTGGAAATGATGGACTCGGGAAAGCTAAGCATCCTACTTCATCACAGCTGCAGTTTCGCATAATAGTACAGCCGGATTCCGTTGACAAAGCTACTATATTGATATATAATTGTAGTAGTATCTCAGCCGCAAAGGAGTGATTTGCCCGGTACGGGCAACAGTTATGGAAAAAAACGAGATAAAACGATATGTTTTCATCGCAGCCCTTGCTATCGCAGTCTGCGTTATATGCCAAAACTTCTCTGTGCTGGCAAATTTTGTCTATGTAGTAATCGGAGCTCTAAAATCGCTTGTTATAGGCTTCTTTATCGCCTATATCTTCAACATCATCATGAACCGCTTTGAAAAGCTCTACTTTCCAAAGAACAATTCAAAGCTGGTCTCAAAGACACGAAGACCCTTCTGCATTACCGCTGCTTTCGCCATTACAGCGGTGATTATCGTACTTATATCATACATTGTCATACCGGAGATAGCCAAAGCCTTCGGAGTGCTGTACGAGGAGATACCTCCTGCTTTCACGAATGCCAAGGAATTCGTGACCGGCAAACTAAAGGAGTACCCGGAAATACAAGAACAGATAAGCTCAATTGAATTCGACTGGGCAAAAATCGCTGAAAAAGCCTCAAAAATACTCACCTCTGGACTTGCAGGAATACTCAGCTCCGCAGTGGGCATAATAGGCGGAGTGACCTCAGCTGTAACAAATATAGTACTCGGAATTATCTTCGCTATATATATGCTTCTCCGCAAGGATAAGCTGATACGTGATGCAAATCGTATAAGACGAGCATATTTCAGCGACGAGTTCAACCAT
The DNA here is from genome assembly GCA_017961625.1 of Ruminococcus sp. Lineage (GTDB taxonomy): Bacteria > Bacillota > Clostridia > Oscillospirales > Ruminococcaceae > Ruminococcus. The sequence continues at coordinate 20,829 of JAGCWY010000090.1, forward strand.
AAGAGTTCAATAGTCCTCAGGACGGCAAACTCAACCTTCCAGAGCTTCTTTGTAGGACAGTTTGTGGAAGCGATAATACTCGGATCACTTTGCTTCATAGGCATGAAGTTGCTCAAGCTGCCATATGCAGCTATGTCGGGCACTCTCGTGGGAGTTACCGCATTTATACCGATAGTCGGAGCCTTTATCGGCGCAGGCATAAGCGCTTTCATAATACTTACCGTGAATCCCATGCAGGCACTTATCTTCGTTATATTCCTGATACTCCTCCAGCAGCTGGAGGGAAATATCATCTACCCTAGAGTAGTTGGCGGAAGTATCGGTCTCCCAAGTATATGGACACTTGCAGCCGTAACTATAGGCGGAGGTCTCTTTGGTATACTCGGCATGATACTGGGCGTTCCCCTTACAGCTACACTGTATAAGCTCTCCTTCCATGTCCTTGAAAGCAAAGAGAAGGAGCTCGGCATAGCCTCTCCCGAAGCTGTCAGTGAAAAGCCTGCAGCAAAAACTGCTAAAAAGCCTAAGAAGCAAAAACAAACAAAAAAGAAATAATTCAGAGAACGGTGTCACATAAAAGCAAAAATCTAAAACAAACATAAGGAGAATACTATGAATAGCTTCCAAACCGAATTTATGAACGCTATAAAAAATATCCGTGAGAAATGCGTTACGGTCGCATTATGTGAAAAGCACACTTCAAAAGCTGATGAACTCAACTCCGTGACTTACGAATTAATATTCAGTATAATGGAGCTTATAGACGGTTATAGTGAATTTGGCATTGGCAGGTTGGATATAATTAATACAGATACAGGCGAATCTTTAAAGAAAGACCCATTTATCGAGTTGCATGATGCTGTTGCCGGATATATCACAGATTAAGACTTGAACCTCTTATATTCAGAAAGCTCTCACATTTTGCAGCCAATTTGATTCAGCTTGAAGTTCTGTCAAATGCACAAATCACTCAAACAATTTCACTACATTTTGATACGCGGCAGATTTTATGCCGCGCTTTTCTTCTATTCACCGTCAGCAAAAAAAGCTTTTCACTTCATACCGAGCCGACTTTGTAATAAGATAAAACGAAATACCCCTGTTTTTAGTTTTCTCAGGGCAACTTCCGGTTTGACAATCGCCTTACAAAGTGGTAAGATTACTTATAGATATTAAAATTAAAGGAGTAATGTGTTATGGTCAATTCATGGGCTCAGGAATGGGACGGCTTCACAGAGGGACGCTGGAGTAGCAGTTCCATAAACGTCAGAGACTTCATCAAGAAGAATTACACTCCTTACGAGGGCGATGAGAGCTTTCTTGCGCCGCCTACAGAGGCTACAAAGAAGCTATGGGAACAGGTCATGGAGCTTTCACGTCAGGAGCGTGAGGCAGGCGGAGTTCTCGACATGGACACAAAGATCATATCCACTATTACTTCACATGGTGCAGGCTATATTGATAAGGACTTAGAGCAGATAGTAGGTCTCCAGACGGACAAGCCCTTCAAGCGCTCACTGCAGCCCTTTGGCGGCATACGTATGGCTCAGCAGGCTTGCAAAGAGTACGGCTACGAGGTTGACCCAGATGTAGTGGAGATCTTCACAAAGTACAGAAAGACTCATAATCAGGGCGTATTCGATGCTTACACCCCTGAAATGAGACTGGCACGTCATTCCGCTATACTCACGGGACTTCCTGACGCATACGGCAGAGGACGTATAATCGGTGACTACAGGCGTGTAGCTCTTTACGGTGTGGACAGGCTTATTGAGGACAAAAAGCACCAAATTGATACTTCTCTTGTTAGAATGACTTCCAAGAATATCCGCCTCCGTGAGGAACTTGCCGAGCAGGTACGTGCTTTGCAGGAGCTGAAAAAACTGGGCGAGATATACGGGCTTGACATATCAAAGCCTGCCGCAAATGCAAAGGAAGCCGTGCAGTGGCTTTACTTTGGATACCTTGCAGCTGTCAAGGAGCAGAACGGCGCAGCTATGTCTCTCGGAAGAACTTCTACATTTCTTGATATATTCATTCAGCGCGATCTTGATAAAGGCATACTTACCGAGGAAAAGGCTCAGGAACTTATAGACCATTTTATTATGAAGCTTCGTATCGTAAAGTTCGCACGTACACCGGAGTACAATGAGCTATTTTCAGGTGACCCCACATGGATAACCGAATCTATCGGCGGAGTTGATGTTGACGGGCATCACCTAGTAACGAAGAACAGTTTCCGTTACCTTCACACTCTTGAAAATCTCGGAACTGCTCCCGAACCAAATATGACCATACTCTGGTCAACAAAGCTGCCAAGAAAGTTCAAGGAGTACTGCGCTAAGATGTCTATCAAGACCTCTTCCATTCAGTATGAAAACGACGACATGATGAGAGTAGTTCACGGCGACGACTACGCTATCGCATGCTGTGTATCATCAATGGTGGTAGGCAAAGAAATGCAGTTTTTCGGTGCAAGAGCTAATCTTGCCAAGTGCCTGCTATACGCTATTAATGGCGGTGTGGACGAGCGTCTCGGCATACAGGTTGGTCCAAAGTTCAGACCTGTTGACAGCGAGTATCTAGATTTCGACGATGTGTGGGAAAAATACATGGATATGATGGAGTGGCTGGCTGGTCTTTATGTCAACACCCTCAACGTTATCCATTATATGCACGACAAGTACAGCTACGAGAGACTTCAAATGGCACTTCATGACAGAGATGTAAAGCGCTATTTCGCAACAGGAATCGCAGGACTTTCAGTCGTTGCGGATTCGCTCTCGGCTATAAAATACGCTAAAGTAAAGCCTATTCGCAAGGATATCGAAATAAAGGACAAGGCGGGAAACGTAACTGATATTGCAAGAAATGTGGTCGTTGACTACGAGATTGAAGGAGATTTCCCCAAATACGGCAACAATGATGACCGTGTTGACCAGATAGCAGTAGAGGTTGTCCGCAGATTTATGGACTGTGTAAGAAAACACCACACTTACCGTGACAGTGTTCCGACCATGTCAATACTCACTATCACATCTAACGTAGTATACGGCAAGAAGACAGGAAATACTCCCGACGGACGCAAGCAGGGAGTTCCTCTTGCCCCGGGAGCTAACCCAATGCACGGCAGAGATACTCACGGCGCTGTAGCTTCACTTTCATCTGTTGCAAAGCTCCCCTTCAGACATGCACAGGACGGTATCTCCAATACCTTCTCCATAGTTCCCGACGCTCTCGGAAAAGATATGGACATCTTCGCCGGAGACCTCGACCTTGACAAACTCAGCGGAGAATGATATGTGTGCTCCAGAAGATAAAAAATCCCCTGCGGAGCTCGCTGACCTTATAGATCAGCTGATGTCACAGGGAAGCGGTCATATAAACATAGTCTCAGATAACGGTTCGGAGCTGAAAGTTGATACCGTAAAAAGCACGGATATATGCGGCAAAAAAGGAGCCTGCTGTCAGCCCACGGAGCTTGAACCCGACGATGACGAATTATAGAAAGGAGAATATATATGGATAATCAGAAACAGGTAGATAACCTCATCGAATTGCTCGACGGCTACGTTGAAAAAGGCGGTCATCACCTCAACGTAAATGTGTTCACACGCGAAACTCTCCTTGACGCACAGGCTCACCCGGAAAAGTACCCGCAGCTCACTGTGAGAGTTTCGGGATACGCGGTAAACTTCATAAAACTCACAAAAGAACAACAGGACGACGTTATTTCCCGTACCTTCCATTCAAACCTGTAAACCCCACATTACCTATACATATTTTCAGCCCCGAAGCAATCGATATGATGACGCTTCGGGGCTTGTTGTTTCCTATATATCAGTTAAGGCTTTCGGTGTCTCCAAGAAGATAATTCTGAATCCACAGCGCATCCTTTGCGGTTATACCGCTTCCGTAATAGCACACGTCTCCGTTGTATAATCCCTGAGTAGTTAGGTGCGAAGGGTCAGTTCCCTCTAGCCAGTACTTATCAGAATTTGCAAGAGCCTGAAGTATGAGTACAACGTCGGAAAGATCAACTGTGCCATCACAGTTGGTATCACCTGCACACCTGTCAGTATCAGTTTCATCGGTCATATCTTCAGTCTCCGACATGTCGTTGCTTTCCTTCGGCTTTTCAAGCACTCTGAACAGCAGTCCGTTCTCCTTCGCGTATATCTCCGCCGTGGAGCCACTGTATCCCAGTATCCATATCCCCCTGCTGCCTGATATTGATGAAGGCTCAAAATCGCATTCCGGATTGAGCACAACTATAACTGAAGGATTGGAAAAGCTGCTTTCATAGTCAATGGAAACATTTATCGCCGACTGTTCAACATACTTAACGCTCTCGGGAAGTATTATAAAATCAGGAGAGCAGAGATAGAACGTTCCCTGCTTAAGGCTCGTAACAGAGCCTGGGCAGTTTATATCTGTAAGTGAGGTGCAGTTGAAAAACGCCATGTGTTCTATGGTTTTCAGCTTCTCGTTAAAGATGACCTTTTGAAGCTTCTCACAGCCATAGAAGGCAAGCGACATTATGGTCTCAAGCTTTTCTCCGCACACAACCTCCTCAAGAGCAGGGTACTCGAAAAAAGCAGCGCTCCATATAGTTTTCACGTTTTTACCTATCACTATTTTTTTGACCTTGGTATTGTTCTCGCGGCTGCTCAGGTTATTGCTGACAGCTACAACGGGAACTCCGTCTATCTCGTCGGGGATAACAAGCTCCTCGGCGTCGCCCATAGTGATATCGAATACCTCATAGCCTCCCTCAACCATGCACCAGCTCATGGTATTATTGCTGAATACATCGCCATATTCCGTTTCGACTCTCCTGTCATACTTGCCATTTTTATACTGCTCGTATGTACAGTGTCTTATGCCCTTTTCCTCAGCAAATATCGCCGGAGCTGACCCCTCGTCGCATATTATTATGAACTCCTTCCACTCTGAACGGTCGCCGCCTAGTACGCAGTCGGAATTATCTATCCTTATTGCCATATCAGGAAGCTCATCATAGTCAGTATACAAAAGCGGACAGCCGTTAAGCTCGCTGACAGATGACGGTATCTCCATATACGTCATGTTTATACTGTTGAAGGCTCCAGCGCCTATACTAGCGATATTTGCTCCGAATCTGACCTTACTCAGCTTCTGACAGCCGCTGAATGCGTTTTCGTCTATCTTTACGAGACTGTCAGGCAGCTCAGCGGAAGTAAGGGCACGGCAGTTCATAAACGCCTTGCGTCCTATGCTGACCAGCTTATCGTTAAAGGTCACCTTCTCCAGCCCCCTGCACTCACAGAATACGCTGCTGCCAAGCCTTTCAAGATCTGCAGGTAACTTTATCTCCGTGATATATGAGCATCCGTTGAAGGCGTAATCCCCTATTGTCTTTATATTTTTGCCCAGCTTCACATTCTGGACGTTGCTGAGACTGAACGCCTCCGGCAATATCTCTGTAACGGGTATACCTTCGATTTCGTCTGGTATATCTATATCGAAGGGCTCTTCCATATCCACATATTCCTCTGATAACCCCATGGCGACCGCATGATCTTTGTATTCTGCATACTTTACACTGTACTGTACAGCAATCTCATAATACTCCGGCTCCTCAGCAGAGTTCTCGGTAAGCTCTTCTACGGCGCTTGCTGCTGTGATATCCGCTGTTATCAGCGAAACAGGACAAGCCTTGCCTGCAATGAGAAGTGACAAAGTAGCTGCAGCGATCCTTGCTTTTTTCATCTGATCTTTCCTCCTTCATATTTTTTCAGGTAAATAGCTATTTGGGTGGTTAGGAACATCCTGGAGTTTACGAAATTTCAAAAACTACAATTACAAATACTGTCAAGGTCATCATTTATGGCAATTGCCTTGGTCTTGACCGAATTTGGGTTTGTGTTATAATACGCAATTGAGAACACCGTATTCACAATAACTCACCAAAATATTTATATACCTATATTTTATCGCCTTGGGCTTGAAAAAATTATATCACATTCATATTTCATTCACAATACAGCTCTTGTAAAGTTTACAAATCGTTAACATTTCTTTAACAAGCGGTAACAGAAAAGCCGTCCATTTCGGGACGGCTTTAAGCCTGTAATATTCTCCACTATTTTATCTTGAAGAATTAACTGAATAGATATTCAGTATCATCGAAGCGTCGGCAGCGTCAACGATATCGTCTCCGTTCATCTCTGCTCTTGCACGCTGCGTCCTGCTCAGGGTTGAACTCTTTCCAGCAGATACTGCCGCGTACTCCGACAGAACCATTGAAGCATCAACCGCGTCAACAAAACCGTCGTCGTTTATCTCGCCGTGTTTTTCTGGAAGGAAGGCATAGTCGTAATTCACATTAGAGGCGAGAAATTCCTGAGTCCAATAATAGCTACCATTATAATAGGCGCACCCAACTCCGATATACCTATAATCAGAGTTGAGTATATTTGCACGGTGCCCGGAGGAATTCATCCAGCTGCTCACAACGCTCTCTGGAGAATTCTGACCGCAGGCAATATTCTCAGCTTTACCTGTCCAGCTGAGACCGACCTCATCAATTATGTCCATTCCGGACGAACCATTAGGACGCTGGTGACTCCAGTATTTGGTCGTTTCGTTTACACGTATCACCGCACATTTCGTGAGCTTAGGTATCATTTTCAGCTCCTGAAGTCCTCTATTTCTTCTCTCCTTGTTCACGAGCTTTATAACACTGTCCGCGTAGGTGATATACTGTGATGCAGGGGCTGCCTGCTTTTTTGTCGCTAATTCAACTGTATTGTCAACTGTTGCTGCCATGACAGCAGGAGCAGTGATAAATGCTGCCGCCAGTATCAAAGAACTAAGTAATGCTCCAAATTTTCTCATAGTAATGCCTCCTTAATGCCCTGCCAAGGAAAGGAACTCCAAAAGCGGTGACGTTCAGATAATACACTTTAACAATACCATGACAAAAATCATATCCCAATCAAATTATAGCACAGTTGACTATACAAGTCAACATTTTATCTTTCCGATTGTAGCCTTGCACAAATTATGAATAATTTTTTTATAACATCAAACAAGAAAGGCTGCACCCGAAGGTACAGCCTTCAATAATGAACCTTGATCCAGATGATTACTTGATCTCGATTGTAGCGCCAGCCTCTTCAAACTTAGCCTTGAGCTCGTTAGCCTCAGCCTCAGAAACGCCTTCCTTGATAGCCTTGGGAGCGCCTTCAACAACTTCCTTAGCCTCCTTAAGACCAAGTCCGAGAACTTCCTTAGCAACCTTGATAACGCCCATCTTTGCGTCACCGAATGAAGTAAGGATTACGTCGAACTCTGTCTTAGCAGCAGCAGCGCCGCCAGCAGCACTACCAGCAGCAGGAGCAGCAGCGATAGCAGCTGTTACACCGAATTCCTCCTGGATAGCGTCTACGAGCTCAGAGAGCTCAAGAACGGAAAGAGTCTTGATATCTTCAACAAATTTTGTGATCTTCTCAGAAGCCATGATAATAATCTCCTTTTTAATAGTATTGCCCTTATGGGCTGTGGTTTTAAGCTGCGGAGCATGTCTCCGCGAAACGTGTGTGAAAGACTAAGCAGCAATTATGCAGCTTCTTCTTCCTTCTTCTTTTCTGCAACAGCGTTGAGAGTAGCAGCCAGCTTCTGAAGAGGGCCCTGGAGAGAGCCAACGAGCTGAGCAAGAAGGGTATCCTTTGAAGGAATCTTGGAAAGAGCAACAACTCCAGCCTGATCGTAAACTTCACCTTCAACGAAGCCTGCCTTCAGATTGAACTTCTCATCGCCTGCCTTCTCAGCGAACTTACCGAGGATTCTTGCGGGAGCAGTCTGATCGTCACTTGATACAGCGAGAGCAGTTGTGCCGTTGAGAGCCTCTTCAAAGCCCTCGATACCGCATTCCTTGAAAGCGCGGAGAAGCATTGTGTTCTTTTCTACAAAGTAGTTAACGCCAGCCTCACGGAGCTCTTTTCTGAGCTTGGTATC
>JAGCWY010000091.1 GCA_017961625.1 Ruminococcus sp.
CAACAACAACTACTACTACTACTACAGAGCCTGTCACAACAACTACAACTACTACAGCTCCTCAGCTTACAGTAACAAAGGCTGGAGATGTAAACTGCGATGATACTATAGATATGGCAGACGCAGTTCTAATAATGCAGTCACTTGCTAATCCGAATAAGTACGGCGTAGGCGGTACGGATTCTAACGCTCTTACAGAGCAGGGCAAGGTAAATGCAGATACTGACGGCGACGGTCTTACAACAAACGACGCTCTTAGGATACAGGAATTCCTTCTTGGAATCGTTAAAAGCTTATAAGACATAATTTACCCTATTACCAGGTAGGACCGGGAGAATCTTCTTCCGGTCCTACTTTCTTTTTACGGTATGAATTGAAATAATCGGTCTCGCATTGCTGTTGTTCAAAAAAATTATATAAATAATTTGTGAATATACTAAAAAACTATTGACAGGTATCAACCGTTTGTAGTATAATTCGAAATGTAAACTGCCAGTTGAATATAGGTTAATTTTTAACAATGCATTCGGCGGCGGTCTCACACAGGTCATTGCAGAATATGACAAGGACGGAAATGAGAAGTGCAGCTACACAAGAGGCATTGACATCATTTCACAGGAGCGTGACGGAAACGTATCCTTCTATCTGACAGACGGTCACGGATCTGTAAGACAGCTTGCAGATATGGACGGAGCTGTAACAGACACTTACGTTTACGACGCATGGGGCAACCTCATTTCGTCAACAGGCGATACTGAAAACAGCTATCTCTACTGCGGCGAGAAGCTTGACAGCACAACAGGTCTCTACTATCTCCGTGCGAGATACATGGATCCTTCAACAGGTACATTTATCTCAATGGATACTTATCAGGGAAGCATTTTCAATCCCGTATCACTGCATAAGTATCTCTATGCTAATGCAAACCCTGTAATGAATTCTGATCCGACAGGTTATTTCACACTTTCAGATATTAGCCTTTCGGCTACAATTAGCAATACTATAGACACAATACAGAATGATTCTTTTGCACTTGCAGTATGGAGATCATTTAAGTCAGGATTAGTTTGTTCAGGAGTAGATGTATACCGTCAGTTAAGAACTACCGGTAAAATAAACTGGGGCGAAGTGCTTGAAACATTCCTTGTAAGTACAAGTTTAGGAGTAGTATTCGGCGGAAGTGCAATATTAGTAGCATCATTAAAATCAGCAGCAATCTATGCAGCATTAGGCGGATCATGCCCTACCTTTTTTGTCGTTAATCTCGCTCAGGCTGAGGCAGATCGTGAAGCCGGAGATTATGATTTGGTGTTCCTTGACTTGATATTTGCAAGAATGTCATTAAAAGGAGCAAAGGGTAATTTCGATAATGCATTTGAGACGGCGACAGCAAAAAATACCGCTGGAACTACCACAAACCCTTCACCTGAGAATACTAATACAGCAAAAAGCAATGGAAAGCCAAATAAAGTTAAGGGTGGCATTGGTAGATCAAACGAGTATAGAGACAATTGGAAACATGAAAGCTTACAAACAGCCATTGATAAGATAGCTCCAGGAGCTCAAGGACAGCAATCACCTAATGGTCATAAAATTGTATTTGAAAATTCTCAAACAGGAAAAAGAGTTGTATATGATATTGCAGGTGATTATTTTAGAGTTGAAGATCCAAGCATACCAGGCAAAAGATTTCATACTGATATCAATGGCAATCCAATACCGAATAATATTAAAACAGATAATGGAACCCAAAGAGGATTAACAAAACCTGAGTATGAAGCGATGACACATTTTAAATAAAGGAATGAAAAATGGAGTTAGCAAGAAGTAAAAAATATATTATAAAAAATGAATGGGAAATAGCTTATTTGTTTGATGCAAAAACAGGGCAGCAAATTGCAGAAATTGCCAAATTCTTTGAGGGTGATCCTGGTGATGCAAAAATATCTGATGATGAAAAGTATTGTGTAGTCGTTGGTTGGGGAGCTATAATTTACAAGTTGCAACCACCTTTTACAGATTATCTGCCTGGCTTAAAACCTGTTCAATGGCAAAAATATCTTGTCGATGGAGATATTTGGTTTGAAGAGATAAAAGAGATTAATTCAAGATATGTAACTCTAATTTCAGAAAACGGAGAAGAATATCGAATAAATGTGTATATTTAACGGTTTTTGTTAATGAATTAAGATATACTATGATTTAAAGAGCGGAGATTATCCGCTCTTTTTTTCTTGACAAATGAATAAAAAAATGGCAGAATAAGAATGTAGCTTGATCATCTTGTAGCAACTGAGGACGGACAGAAGAGGATAGATGAGATAGAAGTCGGCGACAAGGTATGGGCATATAATATCTTCACAGGAGAAACAGAGCTCAAGGAAGTTCTGACAGTATATGTTCATGACGACGAGACAGAGATACTTCACCTCCACACAACAGCAGGCGATGTAGATACTACAACAAATCATCCGTTCTATGTACTCGGCAGAGGCTGGGTAGCAGCAGGTGACCTTAACGAGGGCGATGAAGTATACCTCATTGATGGTTCAACAGCTTATGTAACAGGTGCAGAGCTTGAAAGATTCACAGAGTCTGTAACGGTTTATAACCTTGAGGTAGTTGATCTTCATACTTACTTTGTTGGTGATACATCTATATTGGTTCATAACCGTTGCAAACTTGGTGAAAATATGGCAGAAGCTTATGGTGACCCTGGTCCAGATTATGATGCACATCATCATTATCCTCAAAAGTTTAGAGAACAGTTTGAGTCTGTTGGAATTGATATTGATGCACCAGAAAATGGAACTTGGGTACAAAAGAATAGTCATAGACAGGGTGCAAAAAGTTATAACGCAATTTGGGCAGAACAATTTGATATGTGGGGTGGTAATTTTTCAGCAGAAATGATTTTAGATTTCTTTGAATCTTTACCAAGGAAGTGGTAATATGTATTTTTTTAGAATAATATGGAATCCAAATACTAATTGTGCTTATACTAAAAAAACAATATATTCAAATCCAATATTAAGGTGTCCAAAATGTAAACAATTAATAAAGGATCATAAAATATATGATTTTTCTGTAATGTTAAGCAAGGAAGCTCCGCTTTCTGATTTAGTTACAACTTTATATTCTATACCTATTATATCTAAAAAAGCTTATGAAATATTTAAAAAAGAGAATATAACTGGATTCAAAGCACATAAAATACAAGTTTGTAACAGCAAAGGAAAAGCTATTGATGTTTTATATTATGCTTTAGAATACACAGGTCGCATATCAATTAATTACAATGAAATGGGGCTCATGTCTACTAAATGTGATGAATGTGGTATGGACTATATTGAAAATAAAAGCTTTATATATGAAAAATTATGTTTAGATGATTCTACATGGGACAGTTCAGATATGTGTGTAGGCGGATATTGTACATCAAAAGTAATTGACATCGTTAAAGAAAATAATCTAACTGGATTTATGTTTAAACCAGCAGAAGATGCATGGAATTCATTGAAAAGATCAGAAATACTAATTAAATAATTTTTGTTTTTTTGAACCGAGGCAAAGTTAATCTCAAAGCCTCGGTTTTTTTCTTCCCCAATCAAATAATTATAAAATCCCCCCGGTCTGTGTCGGCACAGACCGGGGGGGGATAGCTTATAGCGCGAATTTTGTTCCTATCGGACAGTACAGCTGTTACAAGTCAGTTAGTCCGCGGGTGCATAAACCATGGCAGGAGCATTGTTGCGTATAGTGCTAATGATGCGAGACCGAATGTAAGACCGAAAGTATTTTTGAGAGTCATGCTTAGTTTCCTCCTTTTATAGATTTCTGAGTTTATGCCACTCTATTATATAGATACGAATCAAAGTTCTGTTTTTAGACGTAATCAGCTGATTTTTTATAAATTCAGCAATTTTTCGCGAGTATGCTCTGTTATTGACAGCTGTATCTTAGCTCTCTCTGTCCTTTTGCTTAAAAACAAGGGAAGCTCCGAGACCGAAGAGTAGGGCGGCAGTAACACCGCCTGCCGCGGCGGTCAGTCCGCCTGTGAAGATGCCGAGGAGCCCGTCCCTTGCAATAGTCTTTCTGATACCTTCAGCAAGGAGGTGTCCGAAGCCCGTCAGCGGAACTGTTGCTCCTGCTCCTGCAAATTCTGCAAGTGGCTTGTAAAGCCCTAAGGCTGAGAGTATAACCCCCGTGACTACATAGCCTGTCAGTATCCTTGCAGGAGTCAGTTTCGTAAAGTCTATGAGAAGCTGTCCCACTGCGCAGACAGCTCCTCCGATAATGAAAGCCTTTAGTATATCCGTCAGCATAGCTGCTCCTTTCTTATATGAACGAGGTGGGAGACCGAAGGTATCGTTTCTCCCTGCTGTAAGGACATAGGGGACATCAGGGCTCCCGTAGCCGCAAAGAGGATATTTCGTATCTCTCCATGCTCCAGCATTGGCAGGAAGTGTCCGCATAATACGCTTGCACTGCATCCGCAGCCGGAACCTCCGCAGTGAGAGTCCTGCTTTTCCGGGTCGAATATCATAGCGCCGCAGTCTCTGTGCTGAGCGGTGATATCCACGCCCTGCTTCAGAAGTATATCCAGCAGCAACCGACTTCCTACGATACCGAGATCGCCCGTTATGATAAGGTCATAGTCTCTGGGAGCCGTTCCCGTTGCAGAAAGATAGCGTATTATAGTATCCGCAGCAGCCGGAGCCATAGCACTTCCCATATTATTGATATCGGTAACATTCAGGTCGGCTATATTTCCGATACAGCCTCCTGCGACCTCTGCGGAGCCCTCGGTACGGGAAAGTATCACAGCTCCCGAGGCGGTGCAGGTCCACTGAGCTGTAGGAGTCCGCTGACCTCCGTAGGACAGGGGGAAACGGAACTGTCTTTCCGCCGTGGAGAAATGGGAAGAGGTCACAGCTGCGGAGTACTGCGCGATACCGCTCTCAGTGAGCACCGAGGCTATGAGAAGCCCCTCTGCAATTGTGGAGCAGGCTCCGTAAAGTCCGAAAAAAGGTATGGCAAGTTCCCTTGCGCTGTAAGCTGAGCCGATACACTGGTTTATAAGGTCGCCGGCGCAGATAACATCTATATCCGTGCTGTCGAGAGCTCCTTTAGCGAGAGCAAGCTTCATGGCTTCGAGCTGGAACTGAGTTTCAGCCTGTTCCCATGTCTCTCTGCCGAAGTGGCTGTCGGCGATGACCTCGTCGAAGCAGCTGCCGAGGGGACCTTGTCCTTCCTTTTCGCCGACCACTGCGGCGTAGCTTTTAATTTTTACGGGAGCTTCCATGCGGAAAACTCCTCTTGCGATACGTTCTGCCATGATGATACCTCCGTTACGGAGCTATTATATGAAGAAAACGCAGGGATATACAGGGATCCAAACCATAATTTTGCGGAGCAAAATTATGGTTTGAGCCGTTAGCCGTTAAAGTTTGATTTACGCAGTCCTGATAATAAAAAAGCTCCGGGATATTGAAATCCCGGAGCTGATATTTAGTCCGTATGTTGCAGAAAAAAGAGTATCCGCTATTTATCGAACAGCTTATCGTATGTATCCCAGTATATTTCGTCGAGGTTTTCCTTTTTTCCTGCGGAGGGACCGTTTCCCTTTGCGGAATAAAGCCTTGGCACAAGGGCGGACTCGTCGTTCTGCGGACAGCTTCCCACAGCTGCCTTGCGGTAAGTCCAGTCCTCTGAGGCGGCAAGGTACTCGACTCTGCCCTTTCTGACTACGAAGAAGTATTCAACATTGTCTGGTGGGAAATAGTAGCCGATAGTTTCGTAGAATTTATCCGCCTCGAAGGGCACAGCCACATTTGATTCACTGTCCGAGCTTATGATATATGTGCCCCTTATATTCTCGCCGCTGCTGCCGAGGTAGTCAATAGCTGAGGTAGCAGCATCGTAAAGCTTTGCCGCAGCCGCATTTACTTCCTGCTGCTTTGACTTCGACCTGCCGCCGATAAGCGGAGGAATGAATATTGCCGCAAAGGTTACGAGTATCAATGAAAACAGTATCGCAGCTATGACTGCGGCAGGACTTTTACTCTTATAGGGCGTAAAGGTCTGACCGTAGTATGGGTATGAGTTTTGCGAATATGGCTGTCCGTAGCCGTTTCCGTACTGCTGAGAGCCGCTGTTATAGGACTGTCTCTGCTGCTGTCCGTAGCCGCTGCCGTACTGCTGAGAGATGCCGGTATATGACTGTCTCTGCGGCTGTCCGTAGCCGCTGCCATACTGCTGAGAGATGCCGGTATATGACTGCCTCTGCGGCTGTCCGTAGTTGCTTCCGTCCTGTTGCTGAGTACTGCCGGTATATGACTGCCTTTGCTGCTGACTGTAGCTGCTTCCGTCCTGTTGCTGAGTACTGCCGGTATATGTCTGTCTCTGCTGCTGACTGTAGCCGCTTCCGTACTGCTGCTGAGAACTGCCGGTATATGACTGCCTCTGCGGCTGACCGTAGCTGCTTCCGTACTGCTGCTGAGAACTGCCGATATATGACTGCCTCTGCGGCTGACCGTAGCTGCTTCCGTACTGCTGCTGAGAACTGCCGGTATATGTCTGTCTCTGCTGCTGACTGTAGCCGTTTCCGTACTGCTGCTGAGAACTGCCGGTATAGGACTGTCTTTGCTGCTGACCGTAGCTGCTGCCGTACTGCTGAGTACCGCTGTTATATGGCTGCCTGTACTGCTGCGGAGCAGATTGCTGAACGGAGCCTGATGCAGTGCAGCTGCATTTTTCTCCGTATTCCAGTTTCCTTCCGCATTGTGTGCAATATGGCATATCATCACTCCTTGTGTAAGTGTCGTACAGTAACATTATAACACAGAGCTGAACAGTTTGCAACAGTATTTGATGTCATATTTGTCCGGCCTCGGACATATCCTTTAAGGACAAAGTCTGTGAAAGGGTGGATTTATGGGACTGACAGAAAAGGAAGCAGCCGAAAGACTGAGCGTGGAGGGCGAGAACGTCCTTGGTGAAGGCAGAAAAACAGGACCTCTGAAGATATTCCTCGGGCAGTTCAGAGACATTATGGTAATGATACTTCTTGGAGCAACGGTGATATCGGTGCTGCTTGGTGAGCTATCCGACGCGGTCACTATTATACTGATAGTGCTCCTTGACGCAGTTCTAGGTTTTATGCAGGAGTTCCGTACGGAGCATACTCTCGAAGCACTCCGTTCAATGACCTCTCCCACGGCGAAGTGCTGGCGCGACGGAAAGCTGAAGGAAATACCGGCTTCAAAGCTTGTAAGGGGAGATATCGTCGAGATTGAGGCAGGGGACAGGATACCTGCAGACTGCGCGGTACTTAAGGCCTCAGGCTTCTTTTCCGACGAATCTGTTCTCACAGGAGAATCGTCGGCAGTTGAAAAATCTGCAGGAGCTGAGGAGGATACCGACAATTCCTTGAACAGACCGAATATAGTTTATTGCGGAGCTTCCGCGGTAAAGGGCGTATGCCGCGGAAAGGTCATAGCTACAGGTATGGATACCCAAATGGGAAAGATATCGGGAATGCTCCGGGATATTGATAAGGAGCCCACTCCACTTCAGAAGCGGCTCGCAGAGCTTGGAAAGGCGGTTGCAGTGATATGCCTTGTGGTGTGTGCGGCAGTAGCCGGCGCAGGAATACTCCGGGGAGAGAACATCTTCGATATGCTGATGACGGGCATAACAATAGCCATTGCCGCTATACCCGAGGGGCTTCCGGCGACAGTTACTATCGCTCTTGCGCTGGCTGTCAGCCGCATGATGAAGCAGAAAGCCCTTGTGAACAAGCTCCACAGTGTAGAGACTTTAGGCTGTACCTCTGTGATATGCTCTGACAAGACAGGCACCATAACCGAGAACAGAATGACGGTCACAGAGCTCTCCACAGCCGATGAGGATTACTTTTTCAGCGGCATGGGCTACCGGGTCAGCGGAGCTGTAACAAGAGCCGGAGATATTGCCGTAAATCCAGTTACTGAAAAAGGTCTTATCGAAGCTCTCAGGTGCGGAGTGCTCTGCTCCACCGCTGAGATAAGTACACAGGAAGTTCCGAAAAGCCGCAACAGAGGTTCTCTTGCAGGCAAGGGTGAGTGGAGTGTTGCAGGCGATCCTACGGAAGCTGCGCTACTCATTGCAGCCGCAAAGGCAGGTATCACAAAGTCCTTGCTGTCCAGCAAGTGCAGTGTGCTCGGTGAATACCCATTTGACAGTGAGACTCGTTTTATGGCTGTACACTGCGGTTTTGGTAGTGATAAGAGGATATACTTCAAAGGTGCTGAGGAGGTCATTCTGCCGAGGTGCTCCATGTATATGAATGGCAGGGGCGAGAAGATCCCTCTTACGGCGTCGTTCCGCAGAAAGCTCGAAGAAAAGGCGTCGGAGATGTCTGACAGGGCGCTGAGAGTCCTCGCGCTGGCGGTATGCGGTTCGGAAAAAATGGAGCCTGAACGCAGAGACCTTGTTTTTCTCGGCTTTGCAGGCATGACCGACCCTCCTCGTGAGGAGGCAAAAGCCGCTATACGTCAGTGTGCGGCAGCGTCCGTAAAGACGGTCATGATAACGGGAGACCATAAAAATACCGCCGTGGCAGTTGCGAAAAAAGCAGGACTGCTCAAGGGCGGCATGGCTATAACAGGCGAGGAGCTGAATATGCTCTCCGATGAGGAGCTGGACCGTGATATCGGGAAGTATACCGTGTTCGCACGTGTGGAGCCCGTACACAAGCTGCGCATAGTGCGGAGCTTTAAGCGCAGAGGTGAGATAGTCACCATGACAGGCGACGGCGTGAACGACGCCCCTGCGGTGAAGGAAGCCGATGTAGGCGTAGCTATGGGAGTTACGGGTACTGACGTCACAAAGCAGGCGGCTGACGTGATACTGATGGACGATAACCTTGCAACACTGGTGAACGCCGTGGAGCAGGGACGGTGCGTATACGCAAATATCCGCAAGTTCGTGCGGTATCTGCTCTCCTGCAATATAGGGGAGGTACTTACAATGTTCCTCGGCATCGTAATGGGTATGCCGATGATACTACTGCCGGTGCAGATACTTCTCGTGAACCTCGTAACAGACGGACTTCCGGCGATAGCTCTTGGTATGGAGCCGCCGGAGGAGGGTATAATGAGTCGTCCGCCGAGGCGTTCCGGAGAGGGCTTCTTTGCAGGTGGACTTATGTGGAAGATAGTTATCCGCGGCATATTTATCGGACTTTCCACACTTGCAAGCTTCACAACGGTCATGCGGCTCGGCGGTTCCGCGGAAGCCTGCCGCACTGCTGCGCTTATCACCCTTGTGGTGTCTCAGCTGATACACGTTTTCGAGTGCCGTTCCGAGAGCCGTTCACTGTTCCGCATGAATCCCTTCGGGAATATGAAGCTTGTGGGAGCAGTGCTTATTTCGGGAGCTGTTCTTGCGGCAGCTGTAGCGGTACCGCAGCTACGCATGGTATTCGGCACAGCCGCTCTGGGTATGGCGGACCTCCTTATAGCACTGGGATTCAGCGCGGCAGTGCCTCTTGTCAGCTCGGTCATCAGCCGTTAGCCCTTAGCCGTTAGCCTGTAGGGGCGGCGTTCCGCCGCCCGCAAGCGAGAGCCGCATAAATGTGCAGGGGCGGATAATATCCGCCCCGTAAAATTATACTTCAAGCCCGAAGCTTATTGAAAGAGCCGTATTGACCTTATCCATAGAGTTCAGGTCAAGCTCTCCCATTTTGTCTTTCAGACGCTTTTTGTCTATGGTGCGTATCTGTTCCAGCAGAACTATACTGTCCTTGGCGAGACCGCATTGCTCTGCCTGTACTTCTATATGCGTAGGCAGGCGGCTCTTGCCGCGCTGACTGGTTATCGCAGCGGCGATGACCGTGGGACTGTGTCTGTTTCCCACATCGTTCTGAACTATAAGTACAGGTCTGATACCGCCCTGTTCAGAGCCTACAACGGGACTGAGGTCGGCGTAATAAATTTCTCCTCTTCTGACGGACATGATGTTTTCTCCCGGTATATATAATGAATATGAACTGCTGTTCTTATTATTGCCTTTGAGACTGATATTATACAGCCTCTGTTCATTATATGCTGCCGGGAGGATTTCTGTCTATACGCATTTACTGAGGAGATTCAGAAAATACATACCTCTCTTGTATGATGTTCGATATGCATTTTCAGCTCCATACCTGACAGGAAGAAAAATGAATACGGCTCATAATCACGGTCGTCGGCAACTCTGAATGCAGTACCGGGCTCGGAAAGCTCTATTGTGAAGTTGGTATGGTCGTAAAAGCGGTAATTGTCAAGAAACAGCTTCTTTTTTTCGGGCGAGGATATGTCAAGCTTAAAGCATTGCCCGATATTTTCCGTTCTGCTTTGTACAGAGAATTCTATCACTGCACCGTCGTACATTTCGGCTGATTTTTTTAGTGTCTCCATGCAGGGAGACTCCTTTCCTCCCACCATGAATCCGCCTGTCATATTGAAAAATACGACAGTGTCCGAGCTGAGGATATTATTCTTTATGATACCGTATCTCTCTGCCGCGCTGAGGTTGGAAAATTTCATGAAACGTTCCTTGTATCCGGAAATATTGTCAATAGTGCATTTGATAGTGAGTATATTTTTCATTGTGCTGCTCCTTTATCTGAAAGATTTTGAGTTACGGATATTTTGTACACGGCAGTCAGGGGGTTATTCTATCTTTCCTGCGAGATCGGGGAATATGCCGAGACTGCGTTTGAGTATGCCGTTCATCATGGCAAGAGCTATGCCGTAGTTGGTGAAGGGGACGTTCTGATCCTCTGCGGATTTCCGCCTGTAGACCATTTCACGCTCATTGAGCATACAGCCGCCGCAGTGTATCACAAGGCTGTATTTAGACAGGTCCTCCGGGAACTCACGTCCCGAGCTCAGCTCGATATTCAGGGACTTGCCTGTGGTCTTTTTCAGCATGGCAGGCAGCTTAACGCTGCCGATATCACCGCACTGGCGATGGTGGGTGCAGCCCTCGGAGATAAGGACTGTGTCCCCGTCATTCAGGGTCTTTATGGCAGCTGCGCCTTTTACCGAGGTCTCAAGAAAGCCCTTGTACCGCGCCATAAGTATTGAAAACGAAGTGAGGGGAACGCTTTCCGGAACTATTTTGCTCACCACAGCGAAAGCCTGACTGTCGGTTATGACCAGTTTCGGTGGCGAGCTCAGCTTTCCGAGAGTTTCTGCAAGCTGAAATTCCTTGGTGAATACCGCCATAGCGTCAGCGTCGAGGATATCACGGAGAGTCTGTACCTGAGGAAGTATCATTCTTCCCTTGGGAGCAGCCGCGTCTATGGGAGTAACGAGCACCAGCATATCTCCCGGACTGAGCATATCACCGATGATACGCTTTTCCTCGGCAGGGAGCTTTGCAAGGGCTGCGATACGTTCTTTCAGCTCGTAGATGTTCTCGCCTGTCAGTGCGCTGACTTCAAACTCGTTTTCCTGACAGACGCGCTTTTCGGCTATATCGGACTTGTTGTACACGATAAGATAGGGGATATTCTTTTCCTTGAATATGCCTGTGAGCTGGCGCTCGGTGTCGGTAAGTCCCACAGTTCCGTCAACTACGAGCACAGCAAGGTCTGTGCGGTTGAGTATCTGCTTGGTCTTGCGCACTCTCATTTTGCCGAGAGTACCCTCGTCGTCAAAGCCGGGAGTGTCTATTATCACCACAGGCCCCAGCGGTAGAAGCTCCATAGCCTTGGTGACGGGGTCTGTGGTGGTTCCCTTGACGTCGGAGACCACGGACAGCTCCTGTCCCGTAACAGCGTTTACCACGCTGGATTTTCCTGCGTTTCTCCGTCCGAAGAAGCCTATGTGGATCCTCTCCGAGGAGGGTGTATCATTTAAACTCATATTTATCATTCCTCTGTAGGGAACGCCGTTCGACGTTCCGAGTTGTTAGTGCTTAGTGCATAGTGATTAGTTTGTAGGAGCGAGTTCCGCTCGCCCGTGATAATCGGCATTATTTTGCGAGTGAACGCTGTTCGCCCCGGCACATATCTGCCAATTCGTCTTTGGTATATTCTTTATAGAGATTTTGTTTTTGAGAAAACATCGAATCTGTTGTATTTGGAATTGCTTTAATAAGCTTTTTCAGCTCTATATCCGCAGGCAAAGTGAGAAAATTTTCTTTGATTTCTGATCCAATATAACTCTCAACTCTCAGCTCTCCACGACCTTGCTTCACTGAGCAGCCGTGAAATGATATGGCTTTTCTCTGAGGTATAGGCTTTTCTGTCATCGGGGTACAGAGCTGCGGAGCGCTGCTTTACCTCGTCATATTCTCTTGCCTTTCCGGGAAAAGCGTTCAGGTAATCCCGGAAGTTAAGATAATTGTTCCATTCCGGGCTCCCTGCCCTGCAAACGTGGATATGGTGGGTCTTTATGTCGTTTTCGAGGTCGCCCATTAAAAACAGCAGCTGTCCGTATTCAGCTCGCCGGTAGATAATACCATTTTCTTTGAGGATATCCACATAAGGCATTACATCGTCAAGCTCCTTTACTGCCACCGCGATATCTATGACAGGCTTTGCGGATACCCATTTTATGGACGTGCTCCCTATATGCTGGGCGTCAATACAGACCTCGCCAAGTACCGACCTTATCAGTCCGATAGTTTGTGCGGCGTTTTCCTCCCACCGGACATTATGGGGCAGCAGCCTGACAGTACCGGTCTTTAAGCCGACAGTGGGCGTGTTTTTTCCTTCCATTATTTCTCCTTAGCGCAGAGCTGTTAGATTCTCCGCTCTCAGCTAAAACACAAAGCCGCAGAGCAAAATGCTCCACGGCTTTAGTATATCATATTTTTATTGTTTCCGCAAGTATGATATAATTATGTGTTACGCATTAGTACCGCCAATGGAAATGTGCCGTAAGCGATGTACGATCATCGTTTTTTGATAAGCGTAAGCGAGTTTACGAGCGACAACGTGGCAAGGCGGCGCGGGCTCCGCACTTAGATACGTGCAACGCCTGTATCTCTTGCAGCCTGAGCAACAGCCTTTGCAACTGCCTGTGCAACGGTCTTGTCAAGTGCGCTGGGGATAATATAATCAGCACTGAGCTTGTCATCTGTTACGAATGAAGCTATAGCCTTTGCAGCAGCTATCTTCATAGCGTCGTTGATATCGCTTGCGCGTACATCGAGGGCTCCGCGGAAGATACCGGGGAACGCCAGAACGTTGTTTATCTGGTTGGGGAAGTCGCTTCTTCCTGTGCCGACTACTGCTGCGCCTGATTCCTTTGCAAGGTCGGGCATTATTTCGGGAGTAGGATTAGCCATGGGGAAGAGGATAGGCTTGTCAGCCATTGACTTTACCATTTCCGGAGTTACACAGCCGGGAGCCGATACTCCGATGAATACGTCCGCGCCCTTGATTACCTCTTCAAGGCTGCCCTTTCTCATCTGCTGGTTGGTTATCTCAGCCATTTCGTCCTTCATGGGGTTCATTCCCTCAGGACGACCCTTGTATATAGCGCCGTTCCTGTCGCAGAGCACAACGTCCTTAAGTCCCATTGATATGAGGAGCTTTATGATAGCGATACCTGCTGCGCCTGCACCGCTTGTTACTACTCTTATCTCGTCAAGCTTCTTGCCTACTACCTTGAGAGCGTTGAGCATAGCTGCGAGAGTAACTACGGCTGTACCGTGCTGGTCGTCGTGGAATATCGGTATATCACAGCACTCCTTCAGCTTCTTCTCTATCTCGAAGCAGCGGGGAGCAGAAATGTCCTCCAGATTAACGCCGCCGAATGAGCCTGCAAGGAGACGTACTGTATTTACGATGTCGTCAACTTCCTTTGAGCGGACGCAGAGAGGAACTGCGTCAACGTCGCCGAAAGCCTTGAAGAGTGCGCATTTGCCTTCCATTACCGGCATGCCTGCCTCAGGACCGATGTCTCCGAGACCGAGTACTGCTGTGCCGTCTGTGACTACGGCAACGAGATTTGAACGGCGTGTGAGCTCGTAGCTCTTGTCAACGTCCTTCTGTATTTCGAGGCAAGGCTGTGCAACACCGGGAGTGTATGCAAGTGAGAGGTCGTCTCTTGTTACGAGTGGAGCGCGGCATATAACTTCTATCTTGCCCTGCCATTCATAGTGCTTTTTAAGGGATTCTTCTGCATAATTCATGATATATATGTCCTTTCTGTGGGTTTATTCAAAAAAGCGGAGAACAGAAGGTTCTCCGCGTAAATCTTATTCTGCGGCTTCTCAGAACTGGATCTGGTCGATTACGCTTCTGAGCGCCTTTGCGCTTGCCTGAAGCTTTTCGATCTCGCTGTCGGTGAGCTTGGGAGATACCTCTCTCTCGATGCCGTTGCTTCCGATAACGCAGGGAAGGCTAAGACATACGTCGTTTATGCCGTACCTGTCGTTTATCATTGTAGAAACCGTAATGATGTTCTTTGAGTCACGGAGAACGGTGTCGCATATCTTGTTTACGCTCATAGCGATAGCGTAGAAGGTAGCGCCCTTTCTCTTTATGACCTCAGCGCCTGCCTTGCGCACCTCGTCGATTATCTCGTCCTCGTCGAGGTCTGCATGATCCTGATCTGCGCAGTATTCGTCAACAGGAACGCCGGCGATATTCATTATCGACCACGGTATGAAAGAGGAATCGCCGTGCTCGCCGAATACGTAAGCGTGTATGCTGTTGGGACTGAGACCTACGTGGTCTGCGATAATGGAACGGAGTCTTGAAGTATCGAGAGCTGTTCCGGAGCCTATTACCTGATTGGGCTTTAAATCAGTACACTTAAGGATAGTGTATGTAAGGATATCAACAGGATTGCTGACAACTACATATATAGCGTCGGGAGCGTACTTTGCTACCTGAGGCATTACTTCCTTGATGATATTTACATTGGTCTGAGCGAGATCAAGACGTGTTTGACCGGGCTTTCTTGCAAGGCCCAGTGTGACTACGACGATATCGGAATCCTTTGCGTCCTCGTAGCCGCCGTCGAATATCTCGACGTTCTCGCCGAAGGAAACGCCCTGACGGATATCCATAGCTTCTCCCTTTGCCTTTGCCTTGTTGATATCAACGAGGACGATGTCGGAGCAGGTACCTGCTACAGCGAATGTATAAGCAACAGAAGCGCCGACATTGCCTGCGCCGAGTATAGTTATCTTTGTACCGTTCTTATCAGCCATAATATTTACCTCCATATACGTTGGACGGCTCTGCCTTCTCTCTTTAACGCTTTGCAGAGCAATATGTACTATTATTATAATGACTAAATATGAAAATATCAAGCAAAAAAGCCTTGTTTACGGAAAAATCGTAAATTCATACAAAACAAATTCAGATTTAACACAGCTTTTTAACTCGAAGAATAATAGGGAGAAGAACTGGCAGTACCAAAATATGTATGCAAAAATGAATAATATGCAGTATATGATGAATATTTTCGAAAACAATGAATATTTATGCAAATGCTCTTGACATTATTTTGTTAAGTAGTATAATAGATTTATATCGCAAAACCACGCTGCATCAAAGCGGCGTTAATATTCAGGAGGTAATCACTATGGCTAACAAGAAGGATATCAAAAAGGTAGTTCTCGCATATTCAGGCGGACTCGATACATCTATCATCATTCCGTGGCTCAAGGAAAACTACAACAACTGCGAAGTCATCGCTGTTTCAGGTGACGTAGGACAGGGTACAGAGCTGGACGGTCTCGAGGAAAAGGCTATAAAGACAGGTGCTTCCAAGCTCATCATCGCTGACCTCAAGGAGGAGTTCATTCAGGACTACGTTTATCCTACAGTACAGGCTGGCGCAATCTATGAGAACAGATATATGCTCGGTACTTCCTTCGCACGTCCGATTATTGCAAAGCGTATCGCAGAGATTGCTCTCGAGGAGGGCGCTGACGCTATCTGCCACGGCTGCACTGGAAAGGGCAACGATCAGGTAAGATTCGAACTTGCTATCAAGGCTTTTGCTCCTGAAATGGCTATTATCGCTCCATGGAGAGAATGGACTATTAAGAGCCGTGACGAGGAGATTGACTATGCAGAGGCTCATAACATTCCTCTTAAGATAAACAGAGAGACAAACTACTCAAAGGATAAGAATATATGGCACCTCTCTCACGAGGGTCTTGACCTTGAGGATCCTGCAAACGAGCCTCAGTACGAGAAGAAGGGCTTCCTTGAAATGGGCGTTTCACCTATCGACGCTCCTGACAAGCCTACATACATCACACTCCATTTCGAGAAAGGCGTTCCCACAATGCTGGACGGCAAGAAGATGAACGGTGTTGAAATGGTATCAGCTCTCAACAAGCTTGGCGGCGAGAACGGTATCGGTCTTGCAGACCTCGTTGAGAACCGTCTTGTTGGCATGAAGTCAAGAGGCGTGTATGAGACTCCCGGCGGCGCTATTCTTTATCACGCTCACGAGGTACTCGAAACTATCACTCTCGACAAAGAAACTGCACGTATCAAGCAGTATCTTGGCATAAAGTTCGCTGATATCGTATACAACGGTCAGTGGTACACACCTCTTCGCGAAGCTCTCAGCGCTTTCGTAAGCAAAACCCAGGAGAGAGTTACAGGTGATGTAAAGCTCAAACTCTACAAGGGCAATATCATCAATGCAGGTGTAACTTCACCATACACACTCTACGATGAGGAAGTTGCTACATTCGATGAGGACGAGGTATACAATCAGGCTGACGCAGCAGGCTTTATCAACCTCTTCGGTCTCCCGATAAAGGTTAGAGCTCAGCTGGACAAGAAGCGCAATAATAAGTAATAATCGTATGAAGTTTGTAAGTATTATATTCATAATATGCGCACTGTTCGTTGTTTTTTTGATTGGAAGAGACGTGATATCCAATATTAGCCTTCTAGACAGTGACAGAGAAACAGCTATAAAGGGACTTAAATATGATGCTGCTTATTTCATTGGTGCAGTTATTTTCGGAACATTCCTGTTCCTGAAGCTGAACGACAGCATATTCACATTCAGCTGATAACTATCAGTGCAAAGGTCTCTTGTTTACGGAGCAGCTTCCCTGAAAGCATAGAAAACGGCTCAGAGAATATTATATTAGTTTCAGGCAGGGGGCGCCTTCTCCTGCCTGTTACGATTTATTATAATGCGTAATTTTTAATTCGTAATTGAGAAGTCACCTGTTGCAACAAATTAAAGAAATGATTATGAATTATCCGATTTTATAGCTGTGATTGAAGCGAACACATATAATTACGCATTGAGAAAAAGGAGGGTTACTATGGTGAAGATAAGGCTCATGACTATCAACGACTGGAAAGGCGTTGAGGAGGTTTGGAAGGAACATGAGGGTACTAATCCCGTGGATGACTGCGAGGAAGGTTTCACAAGATACCTTAAGCGCAATCCCGCCACAAGCTTTGTGGCTGTGGACGGCGACAGGATAATCGGTACTATACTGGCAGGTCACGACGGCAGACGTGGCTTCTTTCACCATGTTGTAGTTGCTCCAGAGTACAGGAACCGTGGTATAGGCGAGGATATGGTGAACCACGCTATGGATGCTCTCGAAAAGGAGGGCATACAGAAGACAGCCCTCGTTGTATTTGAGGACAATGACCTCGGAAACGGATTCTGGGAGCATATAGGCTTTACTACAAGACCTGACCTAGTTTACCGTAATAAATATATTAAGTAACAGGAGTTTTGCTTATGGGAAAATTTCTGGATAAATTATTTGGCAGGGCCGATAACAGTACAAAAAATGAAATAAGAGATGTGCAAAAGGATAATAAAAAGCTTCCTGAGATAATCGTTGCTCCCGGTTCACATATCTGTGAGGAAGACTGGGACGGTGAAAATAAGGTATATCATATCTCTTTTTGGGTGAATGATTCCTTTCGCCCCGCCAAATCCCATGCTGCCGAAGTGACGGCGTTAAGCACTTATTCTCCCGGTAGTGAATACGGAAGCGAGGAGGACGATATCTATATCTGCATTATGATTGATGCAGGCGAATATGATGTTATTGACGAGTTCAAAGAAATGGGTACTGTCGAAGGCGCTTCATATTTTCAGAAGCTGACAGGACAGTTTTTATTTAAAGCCCGTATAAAGTATTACGACAGCCTGATGTATTTCTATGCTTTGAATATGTGTGACGGATTCTGGGATTATTCAATTCTTGGCGTGAGCTATCCTATGGAGTATGACGGAACGGAAGATGAGCAGAAGTTGATCAAAATACTTGATCAGGCGGCAGAAAGCTACAAGGAAGAACCGATAGATGAATGAGCGCTGCATAAGTAATATGTTATGGAAGGTAATCCAGGAATAACTGGAATAAATAAGGATATATATGGATAAATTCATGAAGACAGCAATTGACGAGGCCCGGACAGGCATAAACGCAGGCCACGGCGGTCCATTCGGCTGTGTTATCGTCCGGGATGGTGAGATAGTTGGACAGGGACACAACGAGGTCATAAAACGGCATGATCCTACCTGTCATGGTGAGGTCATGGCGATACGGAACGCCTGCGAGAAACTTGGTACTCACGACCTAAAAGGCTGTCAGCTGTATACTACCGCAGAGCCCTGCCCTATGTGTGCGGGAGCTATAATGTGGGCGAATATACAAAAGGTCTATTACGGCTGCAATATAAACGATACCGACAGGATAGGCTTCCGAGACAAGGCCTTTTATGAAGCTCCAGAGGATATCTCCGAGGAGTTACACCGTGAGGAATGTCTTGAAGTCTTTGCCGAGTATCAGGCTATAAAAAATAAAAAACATTATTAATGCGTAATTTGTAATTGTTGTGTCGCATGCTGCGACGGATTAAAGAAATGATTATGAATTATCTGATTATAAATTTATAAGCGCAGCAAACACATATAATATGGCTTTATGCATTGAAAAAGGAGATAACTATGGCTGATATGATGTGGGCAGGAAGATTTTCAAAGCAGGTGGACGCAGGCGTTAATGCTTTCAACTCTTCCATTGCCTTTGACGGACGTATGTACCGTCACGATATACAGGGCAGTATCGCCCACGCTACCATGCTTGGAGACTGCGGCATAATCACCAAGGAGGACAGCCTCGAAATAATCGAGGGACTGAAAGGCATACTCGCTGATATAGACAGCGGAAAGCTGGAGCTTGACCCCAATGCGGAGGATATCCACATGTTCGTTGAGGCAGAGCTCACAAAGCGCCTCGGCGACGTGGGAAAGAGACTTCACACCTCACGTTCAAGAAACGATCAGGTTGCAGTTGATCTCAGACTTTATCTCCGGGACGAGATAGACGAGATCTACTCAATGGTGAAGGAGCTCGCAGTTACTCTTGTCAATATGGCTAAGGAGCACACCGGGACCATAATGCCCGGATATACCCATTTACAGCGTGCTCAGCCCATAACCCTCGCACATCACCTTATGGCTTATGTGTGGATGCTCATCCGGGATATGGAAAGATTAACGGATACCGCAAGAAGAATGAACTACTGCCCTCTCGGCAGCGGAGCTCTTGCAGGTACGACATATAAGACAAACAGGAAGCAGACCTCCGATCTCCTTGGCTTTACGGCTCCCATGCCAAACAGCCTTGACGGAGTTGCCGACAGGGATTACTGCGTTGAACTCAACTGCGCTCTGTCGCTGCTCATGACGCACCTTTCAAGATTTTCCGAGGAAATTATCCTCTGGTGCTCGTGGGAGTTCAAGTTCGTGGAGCTTGACGACGCTTTCGCTACAGGCTCGTCTATCATGCCTCAGAAGAAAAATCCGGACGTTACGGAGCTTATCCGAGGCAAGACAGGAAGAGTAAACGGTGACCTCATGACCCTGCTCACTATGATGAAGGGGCTTCCCCTTGCATATAATAAGGATATGCAGGAGGACAAGGAGGCTATATTCGACGCCGTGGACAATGTAAAGCTCTGCGTCAAGACCTTCACTCCAATGCTCGCCACTATGCGCGTGCTCAAGGACAATATGAGGAACGCTGCCGCAAGAGGCTTCATAAATGCCACTGACTGCGCAGACTACCTTGTAAAAAAGGGTATGCCCTTCCGCGACGCCTACAAGATAACGGGAACTCTCGTTGCTAAGTGCATAGAGAAGGGTCTCACTCTCGAAACTATGCCAATCGAGGACTACAGGGCTATGACAGAGCTCTTCACTGAGGACGTATATGAGGCTATAAGCCTTGATACCTGTGTCCGCGAGAGAAAGTCCGAGGGCGGTCCTTCGCCTGACGCGGTAAAGGAGCAGATATCGCTTGCAGAAAAGGCACTGGGTATCTGATATGAAGAAAAAGGATATAAGCTTTATTTTGGGCCTTTCGATACTTATGGGCATTATATGGGTAGTAGGAGAGATAATAATGGGGCTCTGGCTTGCAGTAAGACCGGGAGCTCCCCATATAATATGGTGTGTTGCTGTCGTTGCAGTGACCCTTGCGATAAGCGTATGGCACTCGATGATAGAAGACACATCTGAGCTTGAAGACCCTAAGCGCGATAAGTACGAGCGTAAGGTCAATAAGCGAAAGTAATAGCAGTTATTCATTAGCTTGTAGGGGCTAGAGTCCCCGACATCCCGAATCATCTAAAAGGAGGCGGTACAATGAAATCAGGAAAAGACAATAACAGCGAATCAATGGTAAAAATATGCGGTAACTGCCGTGAAATCATTGAAGATGATAATTTTTGCAGGTACTGTGGCGCGAAAATAATCAAAAACGAGTATGCGCCGGAAAAAGATATGATATCAATAATTTACGGACCGCCGCCTGTTGAAAGAAAACATATTTGCAGCAACTGCGGATATACATGGAAAAAATGGGCTATGATAGACAAAGAACAGTATTGTCCTAAGTGCGGCGGCGAGATCGTTACCGAGGAAACTGGAGAAAAGCTGTTATGATATCCAGTGAGTGACGCATTCACTTACAGAATATTCTATATAAAAGAGCCATAAAACGGAGGAATAAAAATGTCAGTAAAAATTTACATAGATGGTCAGGAAGGAACGACAGGTCTTAAAATACAGGAGCGTTTCAAAGACAGGCACGACCTTGAGATCATGAAGATCAGCGAGGAGCTGAGAAAGGATCCTGCCGAGCGTGCAAGACTTATAAACAGCGCAGACTATGTATTCCTCTGCCTGCCGGATACTGCTTCCATAGAAGCAGTATCATTCATCGATAAGGATAACGATCATGTGCGTATTATAGATGCTTCCACAGCACACCGCACAAATCCCGATTGGGCTTATGGCTTCCCAGAGCTTTCACCGGCTCACAGGAAAAAGATAGAAACCTCGAACAGAGTTGCTGTTCCGGGCTGCTATGCAAGCGGATTTGCTTCCATAGTATATCCGCTGGTGAATAACGGTATAATATCTGCGGACTATCCTGTATTTGCATACGCAACATCGGGCTACAGCGGAGCAGGCAAGAAGGCGATAGCAGTCTATGAGGGTGAGGACAAGCCGTTTGAATATGGTAGCCCAAGACAGTATGCACTCTCTCAGCAGCATAAGCACCTTCCGGAGATGAAAGCAGTATCGGGGCTCACCTACACGCCTATGTTCAATCCTATGGTATGCGATTATTTCAGTGGAATGGTAGTAAGTGTGCCTATACAGACAAGGACTCTTGACAAGAAAATCACCGCGCAGCAGGTGCATGAGATGTATGTAAAGCACTATGCAGGCGCAAACATGATAGAGGTTATGCCTCTTATGTCCGCAGAGGAGCAGAAGAGCTTCTTCCTTGCTTCAAATACGCTCAGCGGACAGAACAAGCTACAGGTTTTTGTTTTCGGCAATGATGAGCAGATACTTCTTTGCTCGCGCCTCGATAATTTAGGCAAGGGTGCAAGCGGAGCTGCTGTACAGTGCCTTAACATAATGATGGGAATAGACGAAACAACAGGACTTATATGAGAATTACAAGAAAAACGGGGGGAAGTAAAATGAGCAAAACACTTCGCGAGATATATGAATATGACCTCATCGAGGACGACGGTATAGACTATACCGTTGATGAATGGTTCAATACCATAATGGAAAAGACAAAGGATCAGCTGAATGTTTCTGACGTCAGCCGCATGCTCCGTCAGAAAATATGCTCCCGCGTTGCAATAAAGAGAGCCATAGAAATGCTTAGCGACGATCCGTTCGTAGGAGAGATGTTCGAGGGACAGCTTATGTTCAACCTGTACTCGGGCAAGGAAAAGTACCTGAAACTCTTTTATCCTCAGATGGGCCCCGTCCTCGAAAAGGCAGGCCTTATGGCAAAGGCTCACAAATGGGCTTCCGACGAGGAAAAGAATGAATATATGGACATAATAGCAAAATTCGCACAGAAGATCAAGGAGGAAACAGATGAAGCTTGTTGAACTTAAAGGAGTAACATTCATAGAGGGCGGTGTATGTGCCGCAAAGGGATTCAGGGCTAACGGAGTACAGTGCGGACTTGCACATAAGCCTCTCGGCGATGCAGCAGAGGAGAACGTTATCCCCGCAGCAAAGAAGAAAAATGATCTGGCACTTATTGTCGCCGACAAGGAGTGCAGCGTGGCTGCAGTATATACCACAAATAAAGTCAAGGGAGCTCCCATACTCGTTACAAAGGAGCACCTCAGAAACGGAAAGGCAAGAGCGGTTATCGTAAACTCCGTAAACGCAAATACCTGCAATCCTGACGGTGTTGAGAAGGCAACAAAAATGTGTCAGCTCGCCGCAAAGAGCCTTGGTATTGACGAAAATGACGTAATCGTAGCTTCCACAGGCGTTATCGGACAGGTACTCCCTATAGAGCCTATCGAAAAGGCTATGGACGGTCTTGCAGAGGGACTTACCTATGACGGCAACAAGCGTGCCCTTGAAGCTATAATGACTACAGACACACAGGAAAAGGAAATCGCCGCACAGTTCGATATCGGTGGAAAGACCTGTACTATGGGCGGTATGCTCAAGGGCAGTGGAATGATACACCCGAACATGGCTACTACTCTTACCTTCCTTACCACAGATGTGGATATAACTCCGGAAATGATACAGCATGCTCTTGATGATATAATCAAGGTAACTCTCAACAGAGTAAGCGTTGACGGAGATACTTCCACAAACGATATGGTATGCATACTTGCTTCTGGTGAGGCAGGTAACAAGCCTATCACCGAGGAGGACGGAGAGTATGAGAAGTTTAGACATGCTCTCTACGGCATACTCATGAACCTTGCACGTAAAATGGCAAGGGATGGCGAAGGCGCTACAAAGCTGGTGGAGTGTGCTGTAAAGGGTGCTGAGAGTGACGAAATCGCCGAAAAGGTGGCAAAGTCCGTTATAGGCTCCAGCCTCATAAAGGCTATGATATTCGGCGAGGACGCTAACGCAGGAAGAATATATTGCGCGGTTGGATATACCGACGCTTCATTTGATATTTCTAAGGTCGATGTGGATATGGCTTCTGCAGGCGGCACTATTCCTCTCGGAAGGAACGGAAACGTTATCGAGTTCTCCGAGGATTTGGCTAAGGAGGTCCTCAAGGAGGAAGAGATACAGATACTCGTCTCTATGGGAGAGGGCAAGGGCAGGGCCATTGCATGGGGATGCGACCTTACTTATGACTACGTAAAGATAAACGGCGATTACAGAAGCTGATACATATTAGCTTTATATGCAGACAGGCGGAGCGCTGTCAGGGTTGGTGACAGTATGTTTTTAATGAAAGGAATGAGCGCCGAGAAGGTGCAGAAAAAGTATCTTAAGAAAGACGAGCAGATTATCTGGAACAAGGTGACAGATTACGTAAAGATACACTGGAATGATTCAATATTTACTGTTTTTTTAGGACTGGCATTCTTCTTTGGAGGGAACGTGCCGATAATAACAGAAGGCGTCAACATTGAAACTCTCCTAGGTGCTATTGTTGTTTCTCTTTTCGCAATAGTTGTTATTCTGAGTACCTATGATGTGACAGGCTCGTACTTTATCACGAATAAGCGAGTGCTCATATTCAGCGAGAAGGGGTGCAGGAAGATAGAGTATCGTGAAATATATACAGCATATGTAAGTAAAGAGGAGAAAACCGGCAGAGAATACATTACGCTGTATATAAATCACAAGGACATCAAGGGAAAAAAAAATAAATACTTTCTCTGGGATATTGAGGACGGAATAAAGGTCGTCGATATCATAAAAAAGCAAAAGGAGCTCTGCGGCTCACAAGAAAAAACTGGATAAACGATTAGTGATCTATTGGGGGTGATCTTGTGTTCGGAAGAAAAAACGGGGACAATTACGATGATTATAACGAGAGAAATGCGGCAAAGTATGACGACGACTATATAGCGCCGTCTCATGATTACCGCAGGGAGTGCGATCACAGTCATGAGCAGACTTACGAAGATATGGACGATATATGGGAGTGCAGGCACAGCCATGAGCAGTCCTATCAGAACATAAACGAGGTCCGGGAATGTGACCACAGTCACGAACAG
The DNA here is from genome assembly GCA_017961625.1 of Ruminococcus sp. Classification (GTDB taxonomy): domain Bacteria; phylum Bacillota; class Clostridia; order Oscillospirales; family Ruminococcaceae; genus Ruminococcus. The sequence continues at coordinate 24,533 of JAGCWY010000091.1, forward strand.
ACCTACGCCGACGCGGATACAGAGCAGCGCCCTTACGATAACTATAACTCCATAGAGAGTATGTTTGAAGCCTATCTGGAGCCAAACGAGCATTTGCTGTGGGCAGGCGGTTCCGGCGACCCGGCAAAGCAGAATCAGGAGAGCATGAAAAAAGACAGCTCTCCGGGACTCACACTTCTGATCATAGGTATAGTCCTGATGTTTACGTGTTTTGCAGCATTGATAGGATTAGCATTTATTGCAGCAGGCGTTGTATTACTGGTAATGAATATTGATCAGGGATTTTACGCCGTGACTGACAAAAGATTAATGCAGTATATGTACGGTCAGTTTAAATCAGCCGGGCTTCAGAGTATAATTAGTACAAATGCGTCCATGAGCGGCAATAATACAGGGAAATTAACCATAAATCTGCATGGTATGCTTGATCCTGCGGGAAGGCCCAGTGATAACCGGGTCTCCGGAGCAGGAAGAACTCTGATCGCAATAAAAAACATACAGGACCCGGTGCGTGTAAAGCAGATAATCGACGACGCCTGCGCAGGTGTAAGATACATGAATTATCAAAACCAAGGAAAGGGCTACTAAAGGTGTGGTATGTTCGGAAGGAAAAAAGATGAAGGAACTGAATATTTCGGCAATAATGTCCAATATCCTCCAGGAAAGTCTGTATATGATATTAAACTAATGGAAGGCGAGCAGATACTGTGTGTCAAGGACACCGGTGTACAAGACACCACTTACCCTGGCAAATATGAAAAGTACGAAAAAATAGTTAAAACAGTTTTTAAAATTGAAAAAAGAACTAAAATCATATTTATTATAGGTATTATTTTGTCGTTGTTTGGCACTAATTTGATATTTATACATGGGGGAATGTTGATGACTTGGCCCTATATACTGGTTCATATTTTTTCTTTCATCCTTGTAATGACAATTATTATAACAGAGAATGTCAAAACCTATCGTATGGGGCTGAACTATTGCCTGACAGACAGAAGATTAATATCTTTTGGAGTTTAATTACTGGCAGGAGATACCACTTGAAGATGTTGTAAGAACAATTGCTGTTGAAAAAAATAATAAAGGAAAACTTATCGTCAAAGCAATAATTGATGAAAACACTAAAAAGTGTGCTGATTATGTTTTCCCTGATGTGGAAGATCCTTGTCGGGTAAAAGAAAAACTCGATCAAGCTATAGAAAAATGCAAGACAGATAATAATCAATTTTAAATAAAAGGAAGTTAAGGAAAATGGAAAAGATATCAAACAATGAAAAGTCGCAGGTGCTTATCGACGCCCTGCCATACATACAGAAGTACAATAACAAGATACTCGTTATCAAGTACGGCGGAAACGCCATGACCAACAAGGAGCTCAAGGACGCCGTAATGACGGATATCGTTCTCCTTTCGCTGGTAGGCGTGAAGGTAGTCCTTGTACACGGTGGCGGTCCTGAGATAAGCGATATGCTCAAAAAGCTCAATATCGAGAGCCGCTTCGTGAACGGTCTGAGGTACACCGACGACGCCACTGTGGACGTTGTGAAAATGGTCCTCTCCGGCAAGGTCAACAAGGAGCTGGTACAGCTGCTCGCACAGCATAAGGGCAGTGCCGTAGGTCTCTGCGGTATCGACGGAGAAATGCTCGTAGCCGAAAAGAAAAAGACCGACGACGGTCAGGATCTCGGCTGGGTTGGCGAGATAACAAAGGTCAACACAAAGCCTATCACCGATGCCCTTGCAAACGGAAATATCCCTGTTATCGCAACAGTTGCAACTGACGCGGAGGGCAACACCTACAACATCAACGCCGATACTGCCGCTGCAAGGATAGCCGCAGAGCTTGGCGCCGAGAACCTTATCCTTATGACTGATATAGCAGGTCTGCTCAGGGACAAGGACGACCCGTCAACTCTTATCCCTGAGGTCAACGTCAGCGAGGTCCCCTTCCTCAAGAGACAGGGCATAATCTCAGGCGGAATGATACCCAAGATAGACTGCTGTGTAGAGGCTGTAAGACGAGGCGTGAAAAAGACCGTTATCATCGACGGAAGAGTGCCTCATTCCATACTTATCGAGATACTTTCCAACGAAGGAATCGGTACCCAGTTCGTGTGATAGAGTTACCGCTCGTAAAATAATTTACTTGTATACAAAAAATTTACTTATAAAAAATCTTAATTGATTGATTTTGACTGCCGTTAAGCGCTATAATAATAGTGTGTCTGATATGATCCATGGGCAGTCTGCCCCCAAGGAGGACGTTATGAATACCATTGATAAATTCAATTCCCACGTTATGCAGTCCTACGGACGCTATCCCCTTGTTATGGAGGAGGGAAGCGGCAGACGCTGTAAGGACGAAAACGGTACGGAATACATCGACTTCGGAAGCGGTATAGGTACGAACTCTCTCGGATACTGCGACGAAAAATGGGCTGACGCTGTGTGCGCTCAGGTAAGGACCCTCCAGCACAGCTCCAACTACTACTATACCAAGGTGCAGGCGGATTTCGCCGAAAGGCTCTGCGGCATCACCGGTAAAAAGTCGGTATTTTTCTGCAACAGCGGCGCTGAAGCGAATGAGTGCGCCATAAAGGTGGCAAGGAAGTACAGCTTCGATAAATACGGCAAGGGCAGGCATACCATAATTACCCTTGTGAATTCCTTCCACGGCAGGACTATAGCTACCCTTTCAGCTACGGGTCAGGATGTGTTCCATAATTATTTCTTTCCGTTCGTAGAAGGTTTCGTGAACGTGACCGCAAACGATATCGCAGACCTTGAGGCAAAGCTTCAGGACGATACGGTTTGCGCGGTAATGCTCGAATATGTGCAGGGAGAGGGCGGCGTCAATGTTCTCGGTCAGGAATTTGTGGACGCTGTTTACGACCTGTGCGCAAAGAAGGATATACTTGTTATAACCGACGAGGTACAGACCGGTGTCGGACGTACAGGTAAATTCCTTGCAGGAGAATACTTTGGCAAAAAAGCTGACATCGTTACTCTGGCAAAGGGTATCGCAGGCGGTCTCCCGATGGGCGCCTGTCTTGTGAACGAGAAGTGTAGCGGAGTTCTTACGGCAGGTACTCACGGCTCCACCTTCGGCGGCAACCCTATAGCCTGCGCAGGCGGTCTTGCGGTCCTTGACAGGATCGAGAGCTCCGGCTTCCTTGAAGAGGTGAACAGGAAGAGCGAGTTCATAAAGAGCGAGCTTGAAAAGTGCAGCGAGGTCGAGTACATAACAGGTCTCGGGCTCATGGTGGGCATAAAGCTCAGGAGCAAGGACGCCCACGATGTTGCTCAGAAGGCTCTCGACAGGGGACTCCTTATTCTTACTGCCAAAGAGAAGGTTAGACTTCTGCCTCCATTGACGATTTCTTATGATGAGCTAAAGGACGGACTGAAGATTCTGATAGAGATACTGGAGGAATGACTATGGAGTTTCAGGTGATCGGAAAGGGCGGAAAATATACCGTTCAGGACAAAACAGGCCGACTTATCTACAGTATAAAGAAAAAAGGCTTCGGATCACGCTATAACCTGATGGACGCAAGTAACTACAACCTCTATACCCTCGTTCAGACAGGCGATGCGAAGAGACCGTTCTTCACAATAATACTCAACGACAACGTATTTATGTCCATGGAATGTACCTCTCTGTTCCTTAATCCCACTATCAAGGCGAAAAACAAGACCATGCGCTTTGAGATAACCAGTAAGGACAGAAAGAATTTCGATATAATCCTCAATGACGCGAAGGTGGGAAATATCCAGAGTCTCCTCGGAGTGAACGGAGAGATGCAGTACCATTTCGATGTGGAGAACAAGGCCTTTGACGACTATATATCACTTTTTGCTGTGGCGATAGACAGGGCGTTCGGCGAAATGAACAAATCTTGATTTGATAATGAAAGAACCGGAAGGATAGGATAATATGAAACACTTACTTAAAATGCTCGATCTCAGCACAGAGGAGATCATAGAGATACTCAACCTTGCAGACCAGCTCAAGTACGAGCTTAAGCACGGTATCCCGCACCCCCACCTCAAGGGAAAGACCCTCGGAATGATATTCCAGAAGGCTTCCACACGCACAAGAGTTTCCTTTGAGACAGGTATGTACCAGCTGGGCGGATATCCGCTGTTCCTCTCGTCAAACGATCTCCAGATCGGACGCGGAGAGCCCGTACAGGATACGGCGAGAGTTCTCTCCCGCTACCTCGACGGTATTATGATACGTACCTTTGAGCAGAAGGAGGTCGAGGACCTTGCTGAGTACGGCTCTGTGCCGATAATCAACGGTCTTACGGACTTCTGTCACCCTTGTCAGGTGCTGGCTGACCTTATGACGATACGCGAGTTCAAGGGCAGCTTTGACGGACTTAAAATGTGCTTTATCGGTGACGGAAACAATATGGCAAACTCCCTTATCGTCGGCTGCTTAAAGGTAGGTATGTCGGTGTCTATCGCTTGTCCCGACGACTATCAGCCGCCGAAGGAGATACTTGACTTTGCAAAGGGCTACGGAGATAAGTTCGAGATGACAGATAAGCCTATGCAGGCTGCAAAGGGCGCAGACGTGCTCATCACTGACGTATGGGCTTCCATGGGGCAGGAGGGCGAAGCCGAGAAGCGCAGGAAGGCTTTCACAGGCTATCAGATCAACGACGAGCTCATGGCGCAGGCAAATGCAGACGCGATAGTGCTCCACTGTCTCCCTGCACACCGTGAGGAGGAGATCACAGAGAAGGTATTCGAGGCTCACGCAAACGAGATATTCGAGGAAGCCGAGAACCGTCTCCACGCTCAGAAGGCAGTAATGGTAAAACTGATGGCAAGCTGAGCCGGCTTGACCGCGTCCACGTTGACGCTCGTAAACTCGCTTACTATGATTGCAAATTGTAATTGTACATAGCTTACGGAGCTTTTTGAGCGGCAGTACATTGGCCGTTAGCATCAGGCTGAAACATACGTATTGGAGGGAACGCCGTCCTCGGCGTCACATAATCAATACATAATGCAGGGACGGATACTATCCGCCCGTGAAAAAATGATAAAAAGCGGACAGTTCGTGCTGTCCGTTTTTTACGGAAATGATAAGAGGGATTATAAATGAAAAAAGTAAAGGTAACATACACACCGGTGATCGTGTATATTATATCAGTTATCGTATGGACAGCGGTCATGTTCGGTATTGCAACGTTTCTGAATGAAGTATTCATATACATAGGTGCGCTGGCGGGTTTCATAGCGCTATTATTCATATACTATCAGGGCACTGTTGTTGAGTACGGCGACGGGAAGATCATTAGGTGCAGAAGCTTTTTTTATAAATGGAAGATAGATCTTGAGCGCATTGATACATTCTGCTACACGGTGAGAAAGTATCAGGGAAGAGGCGGCGTCCGCCATTCTATGGTGATAATGTTTTATCACAGCATGAGGGGCATAAATGACTGTTATAAGCTAACTTCATTTATCGGGGAAAATGAAATGGAAAAGCTGATGCGAAACGAAGCGGAAAAGCTTGATATAATGCAGATATACAAGTTCGCAGAGAGCCTGTACCCTGATAAAGCGAGGGGTTACTCAAAAACAGAAGATAACAACGCATAAGATATGAGGTGATAAAAATGTATTATCTGATACTTGCATGTGTGGGTTTGGCGATAGCCATAGCAGGCGTTTTTTACCTTGCGAGACTGCTGTACCTGAAAAAGTACGGCGTACCGGCAAAGGCAGAGGTCGTAAATGTGAAGGAGGTCCTGAAGAGAAAAGGAGGACTTTTCGGACATCTTATCGTAATTACCCAAAAGACGCTGAGCCATTATACGCACACGCTTAAATATGAGCTCGACGGCAGGAGCTATGAGGCTGACGACAGAGCAGACTATACCCAGCCGATGAAAGTGGGTTCCACTCATATTATCCTCTGCGACCCGAAGGATCCGGAAAGCTTCAAGTTTGAAGCAGATGTGCAGAAGCATATCACGATAGCCGCCGCACTGGTGGCAATGTCGCTTCTTTTTGCGGGAAGATTCTTTTACGCATACATCAAGTGAATTCAGTGGTGATAAGGTATGAAAAAGATAGAGGTATCCGGAGCAGTTGCGCTTGAAAGATGGTACGAGATAGGTATGTTTATAATAATAGGAGTAATGCTGCTTGCAGTGACTCTGTTTGAGTCCGCGTGGAAGCCAATATGCGGACTTGCAATGGCGGTTCTCTTCATATATTTTATAATAGCTATTGCAGTATCGCTTTTTCCAATGATAGTGATGTTTGACGAACAGTGGCTGATGATGAAGCACGGCATGTTCAGAAAAGACATCAGAATGGACGAGATCACGCGAGTGAGATACTATATAATGCTGAGAAAAAGTAGACGGCCAAGTATGCGATTTTATCATCTTGTAATGGAGATAGAGTATCAGGGCGGCAGACAGGAGCTCATGGAGCATATAGAAAAAGCTGAGATAGAATACTGCAAGCACGGAGAGGCGAATAAGGAGCTTTTCGCGCTTTACAACCATATAAAGGAGCTGTATCCGGATAAAGCAAAGGGCTACTGGGAATACTGCGGTATATGATATGTAAATATAGGGCATAATGTATAAAAAGCCGCCGATTCAACGACGATTATTTTAGTTGACAAACGCTGTATGGCGTGATATAATAATTAAGTCGCCTGAGGACAACAGGCTTCGGGCAGACAAAACAGCATCTTGAAAATTGAACAATGCGAAAAAAAGTAACGACCCTTGAGATTTCTTTATTGAAGCTGAGAAATCAGTGGAAAGAAGAGAAGGTCAAGAAAAGACTAAAAAATAACACGCAAGTAATAACGCAAGCGTTATGAACAGGATTAAAGATATTTTGGTACTAAGGTACTGATATATACAATTATTATA
>JAGCWY010000092.1 GCA_017961625.1 Ruminococcus sp.
CTCCCCATTTGGTAACACTATCTGTATTTCCTCCGGGGAAGCTTGTAGTTGTTGTAGTCTCGCTAATATAGCTTGTAGTGCTTGTAGTAGTGAGAGTTGCACTTGTTGGCGTAGTTGGTGTGGTTGTAGTGGGAGTTGTTGTTGAAGTTGTTGTTGTGGTTGGTGAGGGCGTTGTGGTTGAACCGCTACTCCCGGGTACAGTATAAGGAGCAGGCTCTGTTCCATCAGGCTCAGTACCCCATACAAGAATGCCGTCAACGTACATTGTTATCTGCTTGTTGAGAGAATCAGCTTTCTTGAGGTCGGTAGCCTTTGCCAGACCGCCCTTGTAAGACCAGTCGTTTGAAGGATCCCAAGTGCCGCCCTTGCCGTCGGGGATAGATACTCTGAACTGTACCTCGTCTCTGTGCTCGCTCTGACCGGTAGGTTGTATAGCTCTTCCGTCAACGAACTTTATGAGAGCATAGTAGGTATTGCCTGTTGTATCTCCTTCATATTTATAAGGACCTGATACTTCTGCGTAGCCCTGCTCTCCCTTGCCATATTGCTGAGACTTGCCTTCAACAGTGATATCGTCAATAGTAAGACCTGATTCAAGTACCTCTGATACGTCAAAGTAGTAGCGGTACTCTATATCCTCTGCAACTCTTGCCGGCCATGCTGTGTGGTTCATGGCCCATGCCTTAACCTCGGTGTAGCTGTTTCCGGAGCCGTTGATAACAGCGGCTACCTGCCATTCGTCCCATGTGGGGGTTTCAGTAGGCGGGAAGTCTGCAAGGGGAGTGCCGCCGTTGTCTGCGATCATAGCACAAAGAGCAGCTGTATATCCTGCATTGTAGTCTATAGCTACTTCGGTGTACTGATAGTCTGATACCTTGTAGTTACCGTAGCTTCCCTTGCTGTCAGGACCGCCGATGAGAGCACCATAGAGAGTATGAGCATATTCTGTCTGCCAGCCCTCGTTGCCGCCGGATTTCTGTCCGAGTTCGTTCCAGTGGTCGTCGTGGATACCAGAAGCGGTTCTGTGGTGGATAGCTTGTGGCCATTTGGTGCCCATGCCGAGAACGTAGCTTATGCCTTCCTCGTTGTCACCAAAGCAGTAATTCATCTGCTTGTCTGCCCATGTGTTGTACTTTGAAGCGAGGGAGGAGTCGTCCTTGAATATGGTATCACTTGCCAGCTTTGCAAGCCATGCGGTATTTGTTGCGTGACGGAGACAGCCCCAGTTGGTGAGCCATGAAAGACCCTTTGAAGTTATGCTTCCCTCAAATGGCTTGGAATCTTCTCCCATCCAGTATTTAAGGTGACGATTGACGTGGTCAATCCACTCCTGACTGCCTGTGTTCTGAGCATAAAGGAGAGCTGCAGCCTGAGAGGTGTCATCCCAGCAGAGGCCCCATGTATACTTTCTGTCAGTGGACTGGTTTTCCAGTGGGAAGTTGGGAATATAATCCTTTTCTATTTTGTCAAGGTAGCTCTTGTCGCCTGTAGCTCTGTAGAGCCAGTTTGCCGCATACATACAGTCGTCGAGCCATGAGGAGGTATTGTACATACCTGACATACCGCCTACTTCTTTATTTGCTCTTATCTTGTCAGCGCCGTCGAATAAATCTTTTGCATGCTTCAGGTAATCTGCTGCCTTGTCGGGCTGGCTATCCTTGAATACCAGATATCCCTCTGCGAGACAAGCTGCGGAGAGAGCCGCAACGGAAGCATTGGAGATAGTATCGCTCGGACGTTTCCAATCACCGTTGTTAAGATGATGCTTGCGGAGATATACTTCGGCACTGCACCATATATTATGGTCCGTGGAGCCACCTGTAAAGTCACCGATAGTGCCGATCATCTTACCGCCGCCCTTGTCACAGGCTAAAACGTAATCGAGACCCCATTGCAGGTTGTTGCGGTAGAGCTCGCCGAGGCCTGCTTTATCGACAGCGTCCTTGTACTCGATATAGCCCCATGCCATGAGTGAAGCGGAATAAGCATTTGTTAAAGTGAACTTGAAATGGTCACCTGCGTCGAACCAGCCTCCGGGAACGGCGTCTGTCTCTGTGCCGCTCTCATCGACCATAGAGTCTGCTCTCCATGTTACATTGTTCCAGTCCGGTAGCTTTCCTGACTGTTGCACCTCATAGAAGAACATTGACTTTTGCAGAGCCTCTGCATAATTATATGAAGAAGCTGCGTTTGCTCTTGGCAGTTCTTCCTGCGTACCAGCCTTTGGCGAGAATGTGAGTGTACCCACAGCCATGGCAAGAGCGGAAACTGCTGCCGTTATCTTGTTTATTATCATGTTTAATACCCCTCTCGTATTAAATATTTTCAGGCACGGTATCTCGCCGTACCTATACAACTTAAATATACAATAAAACCTCTGGTTTGTCAAGCCAAAAAAGACATTTTTCACAAAAGCGTCTTTGCTTAACGGCAAAAAAGACAGGGGACAGAATCCACATGGGTGGAAATTTGGTATTCGTCCGGGGAATATAATTTATATATATTTAGCGAATTGTTATTTTTACCAAAAATCAACGCCAAAATTCTCTCGTTAAAATTTTAGAATTAAAACCAGCAAAAGTTAAAATCTAGCAATATATACAAAAAAGAATTAACCAATATTAAGAATCAACAGGCTCGCATTCGAGTTATTGTGAACAGTGCTTATCGTTTTTTGCTCATATGGTCAAAAAGTGCTATCGACAATGATTATAACATTTAATAAAGAAAAGAATTTTCAATTTTTACGCATTGACAATTGTCAATTTTTTGCAGAGAGAACAGACACTGACAAAAATCAGCAGGAGCAGGATAACAACGCAATACGGTTGATTCGCTCGTTTTTTTAGAATTCAATATTTAGTTTCTATATACCCCTATAGAATAAATTTCTTTTTTTAATATAGTATTAAAAGCTAAAAACTATTGACTGGTAGTAAAAAAAGTGGTATAATTTATAAGAAAAGTGAACACGCTATGGGGAAGGAATGTTCATAATGTCAAATAATATAACGGTCTCAGTTATAATCCCTGCACATAATGAAGAACGATACGTTGTAAGATGCATAAACAGTGTTAAGCGTGCTGCAGAGCGCGTAAAGTGCGGCGTTGAGATAATCGTTGTGTGCAACAGATGTACGGACCGTACCGCAGAGCTGGCAGCTGCAAACGGAGCCATAGTGGCAAAGGATGAAAGCAGGTGTATAGCGACTGTAAGAAATACGGGAATAAGCGCAGCAAGGGGCAAGATCATAGTCACTATCGATTGTGACAACCGCATGACTGAAAATACTTTCCGCGAGATACTGGGAAGGATTAACAGCGGAAAGTATATCGGAGGCGGCGCTCCTATAAAGTTTGAACGCTATTCGTTCCCAATCAGGGTCAATGAGATTTTATGTCGTTTGGGTTTTAAACTCACAGGATTGTACTGCGGTATCTTATGGGCTGAAAAGTCCACCTTCGACGCAGTTGGCGGCTTTGCTGAAAAGAAAGCCGGAGAGGATATCGCCACTGCAATGAATATTCGCCGCTATGGAAAGAAGGAGGGAAAAAAGTACGGCTGTCTTAAGAAAAATCACCTTATCAATTCCACAAGGAAGTTCGATGATATGGGGGATTGGCTTTATCTCAGACTGGCATTCAAAAATGCAGGCGCTCTGATAAAGGCGGCTTTCGGAGACAGCAGCGACTATGACAGGCTCATAGGCGAAATGTTTTACGACTACAACGATAAATGAGAGAATGATCTGAGTGTTCAGAGTTGAATTAAATCAGATTACCGTAAAAAACGGGACAATGTAATAAGTAATCACATAATCATATTTTTCAGCTCTCCGCTTTCAGCAATACATCTTAATATGGAGTGATGATATGAAACTTGCAGAAGCGCTACAGGAAAGAGCAGATCTGAACATTAGTATAGAACAGCTCAGAAGCAGGCTCCTCAATAATGTGCTAGTACAGGAAAATGAAAAGCCTGCCGAGGATCCGCAGGCGCTCCTGAAAGAGCTTGACAGCTCAGTATCACGACTTGAAGAGCTTATGCGCAGAATAAACCATACTAACTGCGTTACTATTTCCGAAGAAAAAAGCATTACAGAGCTTATTGCCGAGAGAGATGCTCTCAAGGTGAAGATCGCTGTATATAAAGATATTGTTTCCAATGCCAGTCAGACGGCTAAACGTGCGAGAATGACCGAGATAAAAATACTCAGCACGGTAGACGTCGGGAAACTCCAGAAAAAGATAGATAAAATGGCAAAGGAGTTTCGTGTAATTGATAACAGGATACAGGCGCTCAACTGGTCGACTGAGCTTATATGAGCTCAAAGGTGTAGTCACGGCAGGGCGAATGCAGAAAAGTCTTTCCGCAAGGGGAGCATCATGTTTGGCAGTGCCGGGAGCGGTACGGGGTTCGAATCCTCGATAATTGTTACGCTCAGACACATTACAAACGTATTGTTATCGCTTATCATTAATAACCATGCATTGACTGACGGGACGAGGGTGCGGACCGGGGAAAGCAAAGAAACAATAAGCTGCGGACATTCCGCAGCGGAATGATTTTTATTGATATTTCGGAGGTGTTTATGAAAGTCACTAAGTTAGCTGCTGTATGTCTTTCTGCACTTATATTGAACGGAACACTGTCTTCAGCTGCTGCCAACGGCAGCTATGCAGCATTGAGTGCGGTAAAAGCATACACGAATGTTTATGCCGAAGATTCGTCGGATAATGATCCGAATGAAGTACTGTGCAACGAATTTAAAAGAGACAAGAATTATATTGTTTTAGAGGATGAGATAGTTATCTCAAACGGCAAGGAATTAAAAGGCAATATAACCATAAGATGCAAGAACGGCTGTACGCTTCCTATCATTATAAACGCAAAGGCTTTTGCGGAATCAGCGATAGAAAGCATTACATTGCCGGAAAATGTCGTTAAGATCGGCGAGAAGGCGTTCACAAAATGTACCAAGCTCAAGGAAATCAGGATAGAAAATCCTGACTGCCAGATCTTCGACAGCGGAAATACTATATGCGTAGCGCAGTCCAGCGGTGACGGAGGTCCTACCTTCGGCAACGGTGTTATAATAGGCTATGCAGGATCTACTGCACAAGCTTATGCAGAGAAGTTCGGATATAATTTCAGAGCAATCGAAGGCGCTCCAGCAGCGACCACTACTACTGAAACAACAACGACAACTACTGAGACTACAACAGAGACTACTACTGAAACTACAACAACAACCACAGAGACTACTACTGAAACTACAACAACAACTACAGAGACTACTACTGAAACTACAACAACAGAGTCCACCACGACAGAACCAGAACTAACAACAACTGAAACTACTACTGTGACTACAACGCTTCCTGAAATAACTTCCGCTGAAACGATGACCACTGTTAGCAGCAGTGAGATTAGTACGATGCCTGTTACTACAACGACTGCTCCTGCTGAGACAACAACAACTGTTCAGCCTTCACAGGAGGCTTCAAACGTAAGCACAGTAACAACCACTATCGCAAAGCGTATGAATACGTATCTTCTAGATGTTATGACAACGACCTCATCAAGCAGTACATATCCTCCGGCTGTTCAGGGAAAACCTGTTTTCCACCTCAGCCACACAGAGGTTTGCCTTGACGACGCACGTACAAAGACGCAGACTGCGGAGATTTATGTAGACGGTGCAAACCAGCTTTACTGCAACAGCCTAATCTATCTTTACTTCGACGACCGTATGAAGGTAGGCGAAGCAGTAGGAGAGAGTGCTATCTCAAAGCTGACAAACAGCCATTCGGCAGGAGATACAGGTGATTTCATAGTTCTTGTTACTGCCGGACGTGCAAATACCGGTAAGGATGGCCTTATGTGGACTGTTGATTTCACTCTTCCCAGTGACTGTAAGGTAGGAGATATCTACACATTTGAGATAGGTCCTACAAAGTATGGAGAGAAGCCGCTTTTCACTAACATTGAGAACAATGATGCTGGAAAGGCTATGACAGAATATATCTTCACAAAGGGAGTGAGCATAGGAAGTATCAGAGTAGTTGAAAATCCTCCTTATGCTCTCGGAGATGTAAACAACGACAAGTTTATAGATTCTGTTGACGCTTCAATGGTACTTGCAGAGTATGCAAAGCGCTCAACAGGCATGAGCGACGAGAGCGATGGCGAAAGTACAATAACCGAACCATTCAAGGCGGAGCAGGAAATAGCAGGAGATGTTAACTGCGACGGAATAATTGACGCGGTAGACGCTTCGCTCATACTTGCTTATTATGCTTATGTATCAGGTACAAAAGAACCGATGACACTCACGCAGTTTATCAAAAGCAAAGGTTAAAACAATCTCCCACAAGGATTAGTCTTGTGGGAGATTTTTTTGAAGCAGCAGGCGGAGTGTATGGAAGCAGCGCCTGTTTTTTATTGTGGCATTGCTAACAGATACCGTCTTTAGAGAGAAATATGGCAGGCTTTGTATTCTGGTCGTATTATTAGGCGAAGATGGAACCACCTTCTTTTCGCAGAAATACTCATATTTCGAATTTTGGTGTGAAGTACATCGCTTTTCAGGTCATATAATAATAAAAAGGCGTAAAGATTTACGCCTTTTGTTTATAGCTTAAAAGTACATATATAGCTGACATTTTATCATGCCGTTGTATAGCTTGCGGCGTTTATGAGCCTCTGTTCCGAAGAACTTCTCAAACTCTTCATGAGGTGAGATGATATAGCTCTGTCTGCTGCCTCCTTTTCCAAGAACCTTGCCCATTTTACGGTATATATCTTCAGCTTCCCGTAGCTCGAGAAGTCTTTCACCGTAGGGTGGATTGCAGATAACAATCGAATCTTCCGGCTGAACGAACTGAGTTATATCAGCCTGTTCTATTTTCATTCTTGACTTTATACCTGCCTTATGAGCGTTGTCAAGGGTCAGAGCAACAGCTGCATCGTCAATATCAGCACCTATACCACGGAATTCTGCAGTCTTGTCAACGTTGTCGATAGCTCTTTTGCGCTCCTCTTGCCATACACGGCTGTCAAAGGTGCTCCACTTTTCAGCAGCGAAACGTCTGTTTATCCCAGGAGCGATGCGGAGAGCTTTCAGTGCGGCTTCGATAAGGAGAGTACCGCTTCCGCAGAAGGGGTCACAGACCACAGTATCAGAGCGTACTCTTGCAAGGTCAATAATACCTGCCGCCAGAGTCTCCTTTATAGGAGCTGCGTTTGAATTCCGTCTGTATCCACGCTTGTGGAGACCCACGCCGCTTGTGTCGAGATAGAGTGAAACAACGTCTTTCAGTATACTGAACTTTATCTGCACTGTTGGACCCGTCTCCTCGAACCAACTTATGCCGTATTTGGAGTTAAGGCGTTCTACCGCAGCCTTTTTTACTATGGACTGACAGTCGGGGACGCTGTGTAGAGCTGAGTTCAGTGAATATCCCTTGACAGGGAATGCGTCCTTCGGGCCGATATAGCGTTCAAGTTCTGCAGCTCTTACGCCCTGAAACAGCTCCTCGAAGGTCGTCGCTTTGAACTCTATTAGCTCTATGAATACTCTTTCTGCCGTAGAAAGGCAGATATTAGCACGGGCGAGGATATTTCCGTCGCCCGTGAAGCTTATTTTTCCGTCGCTGACCCTGAGGTCAGTTCCGCCTATTTTCTGAATCTCATATTTTAACACGCTTTCCAGGCCAAAGTGGCATGGACAGCATAATCTGATGTTATTGCTCAAAATATCACCTTTTATCAATATTCAGCAAATCCGCTTGCTGCACCGCCTGCGTCGCCTCCTGCAGCTGCGCCTCCTGCGTCACCGCCTCCGGCTGCAGCGCCTCCTGCATCACCGCCTGCTGCAGCTCCGCCTGAAGCATCGCCGCCTACAGCTGCGCCTCCTGCGTCGCCGCCTGCTGCAGCTCCGCCTGAAGCGTTGCCTCCTGCTGATCCGCCCGAAGTAGCGTCAGCTGCGCTTGTTGTTGCCTGTGTGGTAGTCTGTGAAGCATGGCCTCCATTGCAGTACGGAGGAGAGTAATTATCTGTTACCTGTGATTTCCAGTAACCGATAATACTGCTCTTCGGGCAGTATGAGCCTGCTATCTTGCCGGTGCTAGAACACATCGGAGCTTCTATAACGGAGCTTACCTTCTCGAAGTCGTAAGCGGTATCGCCATAGTTCTCGATAATGTAATTGCCTATGACGCTGCGCCATGTCTTTGCCGAGATTACCATGTTTGGCAGTTCAAGGTAGGGACTGATATATTCAAAGCCAACGGTTATTCCGCTTGCAAAGTCAGGTGTAAGACCTACGAAACACTCGTCAGCGAAGTCCTGAGTAGTACCGGTCTTTCCTACAACGACCTTGTTGGGAAGAACAGCTTCGGGAGCTGTACCGCCCTGGCCTACAACGTTTTTCATAAGACGGTTCATAACGTAGGCTGTCTCGTCAGAGACCGCGCGTCTTGGATTGCCGTCGTTCTGATAGATTACCTGTTGATTGCTGTCCTCTATCTTTGTTATGAAGTGAGCGTCGTACTGCATACCCTGATTTCCGTAGGGGAGATATGCGTTTACTAGGTTTTCAAGAGTTGTACCGTGTGTTAAAGCGCCAAGTACGAGAGGAGATTCAAGTCCTCTTTCAACCTTGTCCATTCTGAGACCGAGCTTTTCTGTAGTGAAGTCATATACTTCCTCCGGTCCCAGCTGATGAACAAGCTGAGCCGAGATAGTATTTTTTGACTGACGGAGACCGTCCCAGAGCTGAACGTATCCGCCGCCACCCTGTATACCGCCGTAGTTCTTAGGCCACCATTCACCGTCGACTATCATTACTCCGGAATCCTTTATGGCAGAGCCCCAGTGGAACTTGCCGGATTCGATGGCGTAGCCGTAACCGGCGATAGGCTTGATAGTAGAACCTACCTGACGTCCGTTGTCCTTTTTGCAGGCGTAGTTCGTAACAAGAGAGCCTTTTTTCTCACCGGTATTTCCAACTGCACAGAGGACCTCGCCCTGATAGTTTATAGCGACGAAGGCAACATGGGCAGAATATTCCTCAGGAACTCCGTCAGGATTGCCGAAGGGCTTGAGGTCGACGGTCTTGTTGTACTGATAGGGATATAAGAACTCACCTAGTACGTTGTCAACATTGCTGAGCCTGTCCTCAACGTAGGTCTGCATTTTCTTGTCATACTTGGTATATATCTTATAGCCGCCCTTGTATATCTTTTCGAGAGCGGTATCTTCGTCCAGATCATATGTCTCTGCGAACCAATCTCTTGCCTCAAGGAGGATATTGTCCAGTACCCAGCTGTAGGCTTCTTCCTTGTTCTTAAGGTCTTCAAGCTCTGATTCAGGATGGAGAGCCTTATACTCGTCTGAGTCGGTGAAGATAAGAGGAGCGACCATATACTCCTGATACTCGTCGTAGCTGATAGATCCGTTATCGTACATCTGGTAAAGAACGTATTCCTGACGGGGTTTGTTGTTAGCTTTGCCGTCTACAACAATGGGAGACGAAAGGTCGTTATCATCTTGATGATACTCGACCTGCGGACCGTATTCCTCAGGGCTCTTTGGTATAGCTGCAAGTACAGCTGCCTCGGGTATGGATAACTCGTCAACGCTTTTTCCAAAATATTCCAGAGAAGCTGTTTGTATTCCGTTTATAGGACCACCGAATCCGATATAGTTCAGGTATTCCTCAAGTATCTCGTCCTTGGAGTAAGACTTTTCGAGCTGCATAGCCGAGAATATCTCACGTATCTTACGCTGTGGAGAGTGCTCGTCGTCGCCAGAGAGGTTCTTTACCAGCTGCTGCGTGATTGTGGAACCACCCTGTTCGGTGTCGTAGAAGTGGAGGAACATATTGAGGAAGGCGGAGAAGGTACGCTTATAGTCAACGCCCTCGTGAACGTAGAAACGCTCGTCCTCGGTATATACGAAAGCGTCCCTAACGTGCTGCGGTATCCTGTCGATAGAGACGGGTATACGCTGCATACCTACTGTGAATTCGCGCACCATTTCCAGTTGATCGTTTCCGTTTTCGTCTTTTACCTCTGCGTAGATATAGGTGTTGCTTCCAGATTCAAGATCCTGAAGGGTTACTGTAGTGGAGTCGTCCATGAATTTGAGTACATAGACGGTAAGGGCAGTACTTACGATAGTTCCTGTTATTATAATAACCAGGGTCAGGGAAAGCAGAGTGGCTGTTATTACTGATATCAGCTTCTTGAATACCCTAAGTATCTTTCTTTTTTTCTTTTTTTTCTTTTTCTGTGGTGGATTATACACTTCCTGATCCGCCGCTTCAAGGTGTCGGGAAGTGGGGAAATTTTTATCGTTCATTGTTGTCAGAATAGCCGATGTGAACGGCAAAGCTCCTTTCAAAGATTATATGTCCGTATACAAATATACATTATACATTATATCACGTATTGCGTCAAATGTTAAGACCTTTCCGAAAAAATCAGCAATTTGTATAATATAGAAAAAAAGGGCGATACTAAATAAGGATATTTCGGCAAGGGAGTGATAAAATGACATACAGGCGCGCAAAAAGGATATATTTTACGCTTGTAACTGCAGCTGTTATAGCCGTATTTATCGTGGTCTGTACCCTCGGTCAGGAGGTTCACAGGAAGCGGGTGGAGGCCCGACTCGCAGCGGCTGCGGTCCACGAGGGAAGGCAGGGCTTCATCGTCCGCGAGAGCGGAGGACGGGCTGCGGTTTTCAGGAATGGCGAGGAAAAGCCATATCTTCTCATAGATGTGGAGCTGCCCCTGCTGTCAGATTTCGACAGGGAGGCACTTTACGAGGGGATATATATATCTAGTGAGAAGGAGCTGAGGCAGTTCATCGAGGATATCTCATCGTGAGTTCTGAGGAGGTCTGCGGTGCTTTTTCTTCTTTTTCACAGAGAAGCCGAAGTCGCCCAGTTTCCTTCCGAGAGCGAAGTACTCGCCGTGGGCGAAAGCCATTAGACCGCACTGCTGGAGGTTGAGCTTCCCCTTACTGTCGATGAATCTTTCGTCGGCGTTTATGCCAACTATTTCCGCAAGGAACATGGTGTGAGAGCCGAGGAGCTTTTCCTCGGTGACTCTACATTCAAGGCTCAAGGGACATTCCTCGATAAGAGGGGGAGCAACCTTCTGTGCAGGAGCGGTATGTAGACTGCAGAGTGCGAATTTATCCGTATCCTTTCCGCTTTTGACGCCGCAGAGGTCGGTCTCACGGCACATAGCGGAAGTGGTGAGGTTTATGACGAATTCTCCTGAGCTTTTGATTATATCGTGTGAATACCTTTCGGGGCGCACCGATATATAGGTCATAGGCGGTCTTGTACATACTATTCCTGTCCAGCCTATGGTGAGCACGTTAGGTTTTTCGACAGTTCCGCAGGTAACGAGAGCTGCGGGAACGGGAGCGAGCAGAGTGCTGCCTTTCCAGAATTGCTTAGCCATTGTTTCTCCTTTTGGGTATATTCTTCTTTACACTGAAGCTCTTTTCAGCCTCACCGTGCTTCCTTTCATTAAGGAAATGCTTGTATTTCCTGAAGCTGTACTTGCCTTTTTCCTTCGTTGCGCTGCCATATTCTATAGCGTCGGCAGGGCAGTTTCCCACGCACGCCATACAGTGTGAACAACTGTTACCCCATACGGGCTTTTTGTCCCTGATAGATATATTGTTCATGGGACAGAGCTTTTCGCACTTTCCACAGCTCACGCACTTATCCGTGGCGAAGAAATCCTTTGTGGGCATTTTGTATTTTGTCCACACGGGATTGAAGGGTATCGTTATCAGCTTTTCAAACATGAAGATATGACGTCCGCGGAGCCTTTCGCCGCGCTTAATCAGGTTAGCGGTCTCGTCGAGCCTGTCGCATGCGCTCAGCAGCCTCTTTTTTATCTCGTCGCTTGTCTGCGGGGGATAGCGTCCGAGGAAGTAGTTTCGGGGCATAATGATCTCGGTATGCCCCATATACTCCATTTTTTTCTTCCTAAACAGCCTTTTTGCAAGGTAGCCTGTAATACCTGAATAGCCTGCGCTGTTGGCAATGAAGTAAACTTTCCTATTGCCTGAGAGTTTAAGCCTTTTAAGGTACTTGCTAAGAAAACGCGGCATCTCACATACATACACCGGAGCACATACTATGAACGGCTTTTCCGAGCGTATCTCGGACAGGTCGCTTCTTTTTATCCTGTCCAGCAGATCAACGCACTCGTCGCCGAGCTTTTCTGCAAGCTCCGTAGCGATGAACTGGGTGTTACCAGTCGCTGAAAAATATAAAACCATAGATCTCTCTCCAATCACATATACAAAAAGCGGTCAAACGTTTTGTGTATCAATATAATTATACCATTATTAAGGGAGATTTTCAATCTTTTTCGCAAATTTCAGCCCTCTGGCAGATTTCGGCATATTTCGCAGAGCTGAGGTGGTATAATATGGCATGAAAAGGCTGAAAGGCACAGTGAAAAGGAGGAGAAGCAATGAAAATAGACATAAAGAACGAGAACGGCACTGCAGTCGCAAAGCTCAGCGGTGAAATTGACCATCATAACGCAAAGGAGCTACGAGAGGAACTTGACCGCTTTATCGTGACGGCGCAGCCTCGGGAGCTTGCTATAGACTTTGGTGGCATAACCTTCATGGACAGCTCTGGCATAGGTTTGATTATGGGGCGCTTCAAGCTGCTCAGGGAGTGCGGTGGGAAGCTGGAGGTGCTGAACCCTCAGCCTTATATAAAGCGTGTCATG
The DNA here is from genome assembly GCA_017961625.1 of Ruminococcus sp. Lineage (GTDB taxonomy): Bacteria > Bacillota > Clostridia > Oscillospirales > Ruminococcaceae > Ruminococcus. The sequence continues at coordinate 12,778 of JAGCWY010000092.1, forward strand.
AAACTTTCTGGCATTGAAAGGATAGTAAAAATACGGTAAAGGAGAAATACAATGGAAATACTCAACGAGATAAGGTTCAGAATGCCGTCCCTCTCCGTGAACGAGGCGGCAGCACGGTCGGTGGTGTCTTCATTTCTGATACAGGCAGATCCCACAGTAGAGGAGCTTTCGGACATACGCACGGCGGTGTCGGAGGCGGTGACAAATGCCATAGTACACGGCTACAGAAACAGAAAGGGAGATATCGAGCTGACGGTACGACTGCTCCCGGAAAGAACGGTATACATAAGGATAAGGGACAAGGGCTGCGGCATTGCGGACATAGAGCAGGCAATGGAGCCTCTATTCACTACGGCTCCCGAGGAGGAGCGTTCAGGGCTGGGCTTTTCGGTTATGAAGTCCTTTACGGACAGGCTCGCTGTACGGAGCGCTCCTGGAAAGGGCACTACAGTCACTATGAGAAAGAGGCTATCCGCCCATGGAGACTGAGGTAAAAAAGCCAGCCGCCGAGGACAATCTCGGGCTCGTCCACCTCTGCGCCAACCGCTTCCGGGGGCGCGGCATAGAGTACGACGACCTGTTCTCTGCCGGTTGTATTGGGCTGCTTAAAGCCGTCAAAGCCTTTGACAGCGGCAGGGGAGTTAAGTTCTCGACTTATGCAGTTCCTGTCATACTAGGCGAGATAAAGCGGCTCTTCAGGGACGGCGGCTCTGTGAGAGTCAGCCGGAGCCTTAAGGAGCTTTCACTTCGCTTGCAGCGACTGTGCGAGAGCTTTAGGCAGAAGGAAATGAGGGAGCCCACAGTGGCGGAGCTCGCAGCTCTGTCGGGAGAGAGCGAGGCTGAGGTATCAGAGGCTCTTTGCGTATGTCAGCCCACTGTTTCCCTCACCTCGGGAGATGATGAAGAGGGGCAGACGGATATACCCGTTGAAGCTCCCGACGAGAGCATAACAGACTTGATTGCCCTGAGACAGATAATGACGGAGCTGGAGCCTACCGACCGGGCCCTTCTTGAGCTCCGTTATTTCAGGGGGCTCACCCAGACAAAGACCGCAAGGGCTCTCGGAATGACGCAGGTACAGGTGTCCCGGCGTGAAAAGAAGCTTCTGATGCAGATGAGGGAGGAGCTACTCAGCTAACCTCCCATTCATTCCTTGGTAAAAAAGTATATTTTATTGCGGAAATTATCGAACGGCGTTGACATTTCCGGGAAAAGAGGTTATAATTAGTTTGTACTCAATGACTGCCTGAGGACGGTCATTACCCCGGACAAAGTTCGGGAAGCGCAAATTCTTTAAAAAGAGAGGGAATTACTATGGCGAAACATATCTTGACAAGGCTGCTGGCAGGTCTGGCAGCAACGGCTATGCTCGTTCCCGCAGTGAACAGCATACCGGCAGCAGAAAGAACAGTTGCAGCCGCTGACGACTGCAACGACGACTGGCTCCATGTTAACGATAAGGCACAGATCGTTGACAAGGACGGAAATGAAGTATGGCTGACAGGTGTAAACTGGTTCGGCTACAACGTAGGCAGTCAGGTGTTTGACGGCGCATGGTCGGCAAACGTACATCACTGCCTCGACCTTATCGCAGATCACGGATTCAATCTTCTCCGTGTACCTATGTCCACAGAGATCATACTACAGTGGAAAAACAAGAAGCCCGATCCGATAATAAAGCTCAATGAGTATGAGAACCCTGAGCTGACTATCGAGGGCGAGGTAGGCGGTACTCCAATGTACAGCTTCGATATCTGGAACAAGGTAGTGGAGTGGTGCAAGGAGGACGGTCTCAAGATCATGATGGATATCCATTGTGCTACGAGCAACTCCGCAGGTCACAATGTACCTCTGTGGTATGATGATAATTATTCCACAAAGGACTGGTTGGACGCACTCTCATGGTTCACAGACTACTACAAGAACGACGATACCATTATCGCTATCGACCTTAAGAACGAGCCACACGGCAAGCCTGAGGAAGGTAAGTTCGCAAAATGGGACGACTCAAAGGACCAGAACAATTGGAAGTATGCTGCTGAGCAGGGTGCTATGGCTTGTCTCAACAACAATCCAAATCTCCTTATCATGGTAGAGGGTGTTGAATGCTATCCAAAGTTTGAAGAGGGCGCTGACTGGAGCACTCCTTCCGTTGACTATGCGAACTACGATAAGCCCAGCAAAGTATGGGGCGCATGGTGGGGAGCCAATCTCCGCGGCGTAAAGGATCATCCCGTAGATATCGGTCAGTACAACAAGCAGATAGTTTACTCTCCTCACGACTACGGTCCGGGAGTATGGGAGCAGAAATGGTTCTATCTTGACGATCCTAACAAGACATTTACACGTCAGACCCTTCTTGACGATTACTGGTACGGTACATGGGCATACCTTGTTGAAGAGAATATGTATCCTCTCCTTATCGGCGAGTGGGGCGGCTTCGTAGACAAGGAACATGATACCACAGGCGAGAATGTTCACTGGCTCACAGAGCTCCGTGATTATATGATAGACAAGCATATTCACCATACATTCTGGTGCTTCAATGAGAATTCATCGGATACAGGCGGACTTGTTTACGACAACTTCCAGAAATGGGACGACGTTAAGTATGAATTCGTAAAGCCTGCTCTCTGGCAGACAAATGACGGCAAGTTCATAAGTCTCGATCATCAGATACCGCTTGGTACAGCTGGAAACGGTATAACACTTTCCGATTATTATTCAGGTAGTTCAACACCTACCACAAGACCTACGACAACTACTTCCACGGGCACGACCACTTCTGTAACAACTACTTCGGAGATAACAACTACTACAAGCAGCTCCGAGACTACTACGACCACAACATCGTCGGATACAACGACAACCACCTCTGAAACCACGACAACCACAACAACGTTCACGACCACTTCAACAACTACATTGACACATCCTCATTATAATTTTAACAGTGTAATATCCTATCCAACGAAGACGGTATATACCGAAGGCGAAAAGCTTGACGTAAGCGGATTTGTATTTGCTGTAACTTCGTCTTCCGGTGAGGAAACGACCTATGATTATAAAAAAGCAAACGGAGAGGTCGAGAGTAAAGTTATAAACAAGGACGGAAATGAAGAGTACAGCAGTAAGTTTAATACACTTCCCGCAGGCGAATATACTGTAAAGATCATTTTTGCCGGACTTCATACGCAGAATAATGTTTGCTATGGCATTGATTGTTCGTATAAAGTTACTATTGAGCCTAAAAATACAAACGGTTCCGGTCCGAATGATGATATTCTGTGGGGCGACGCAAACTGCGACGGCGGCATAGATATGGCAGACGCTGTTCTTATCATGCAGAGCCTTGCTAATCCGAACAAGTACGGCGTTGACGGTTCTGACTCAAAGCATATCACAAGCAAGGGCCAGGAGCAGGCTGACGTTGATACAGCCACAAAGGGCATCACTTCAAACGACGCCCTCCAGATACAGCTCTTCCTTCTTGGCAAGATAAAATCTCTTGTTCCCAACGGCTGAGAGCAGAACTGAATAATTACTGCGGCACGGTTTTTACCGTGCCGTTTTGTATATATTACGGCAGAAAATACTTTACAAACATTGGACTTTCTGATATAATTATACTGAGTTATTATGTTTTGAAAAGAGGTAAAACTTTGGCTAACGATAAGATAAGAAACTTTTGTATCATAGCGCATATAGATCACGGCAAATCCACACTTGCCGACCGTATCCTCGAAAAGACCGATACCGTTGCTATCCGCGACATGGAGGATCAGCTTCTTGACAACATGGACATCGAGCGTGAAAGGGGAATCACTATAAAAGCACGTGCGGTTCGTCTTAAGTATACCGCTCAGGACGGCGAGGACTATATCTTCAACCTCATAGACACTCCCGGTCATGTTGACTTCAATTATGAAGTATCGCGCTCACTTGCTGCCTGCGAGGGAGCTATACTCGTTGTTGACGCTTCTCAGGGAATAGAGGCTCAGACACTTGCCAACACCTACCTTGCCATTGAGCATGATCTTGAAGTTGTTCCCGTTGTTAACAAGATAGATCTTCCTTCGGCTGACCCGGAAAGAGTCTGCAATGAAGTGGAGAACGTAATAGGCATACCTGCTATGGACGCTCCACGTATATCGGCAAAAATGGGTACCAATATCGAGGCTGTTCTCGAAAAGATAGTAACGGATATACCTGCACCTCAAGGAGACCCGGAAAAGCCCCTTAAAGCACTTATCTTCGACAGCTATTACGACTCCTACAAGGGCGTTATCATATACGTCCGCGTGAAGGAGGGACGTGTAAAGGTGGGGGACAATATCCGCCTCATGGCTACTGGAGCTGTTTTCAACGTAGTTGAGGCAGGCTTCATGGACGCTTCAAACCTTGTGAACAACGGCCGCCTTGAAGCAGGCGAGGTTGGCTATATAGCTGCTTCTATCAAGAGCATCGGCGATACTCAGGTGGGAGATACTGTCACCAACAACGATAACCCGTGCGACGAGCCCCTTCCAGGCTACCGCAAGGTAAATCCCATGGTATTCTCGGGTATATACCCTGCTGACGGAGCAAAGTACGGAGATCTAAGGGACGCCCTTGAAAAGCTCCAGCTCAACGACGCTTCGCTATCATTCGAGCCCGAGACCTCTATAGCTCTCGGCTTCGGCTTCCGCTGCGGCTTCCTGGGACTTCTCCATATGGAAATAATCCAGGAGAGACTGGAGAGAGAGTATAATCTTGACCTTATAACTACTGCGCCGTCGGTAATATACAAGGTCACTCTGACAAACGGCGAGGTGCAGTATATCGACAATCCCACGAATTATCCGGATCCTGCACTGATACAGACCGCAGAGGAGCCTATGGTTAAGGCAAGCATACTCTCACCGTCGGACTATGTGGGAAATATTATGGAGCTGTGTCAGGACAGACGCGGCAATTTCAAGGACATGAAGTACCTTGACGATACCCGTGTGGAGCTTCATTACGAACTGCCACTGAACGAGATAGTATACGACTTCTTCGACGTGCTGAAATCCCGTACAAAGGGCTATGCTTCCTTTGATTATGAGATGATGGGCTATGTTCCAAGCAAGCTGGTGAAGCTTGATATACTCCTTAACGGCGAAGTAGTGGACGCTCTCAGCTTTATAATACACACAGACAAGGCTTACTCAAGAGCACGTAAAATAGCTGAAAAGCTAAAAGAAAACATTCCGCGTCAGCTCTTCGAGGTGCCGATACAGGCTGCGATAGGCGGCAAGATAATCGCACGTGAGACCGTAAAGGCAATGCGCAAGGACGTACTTGCGAAGTGCTACGGCGGTGATATAACCCGAAAGAAGAAACTGCTGGAAAAGCAGAAGGAAGGAAAGAAGCGTATGCGTCAGCTCGGTACTGTAGAGGTGCCGCAGGAGGCGTTCATGAGCGTTCTCAAGCTTGACAGCTGATAATAACGGAGGATTGTATGGTAAACTATATCATTCTCGGCCTGCTTGCGGCTGTATGTTCCGTAAGCTTTATCGCCGTTATAACTGAATGCTTTGTGCCGAAAAACTCTGGTGTCGGACGTATGCTCCGCGCAGTCAGGATAAGGCTCCGGGAGAAGTCGCTGACGAGCTTCTGTGTTAGCACCATAGTTCTGCTGATATTTGGGCTTATCGTCCATGATAACTTCATGAAGCTCTTAATGGCTATCGGTATAATGCTGATAACGCTTCTGATACTGCACCCTGAGGACTTTTTATGTATTTTCAGGCAGCGCAGAAGGGCTTCAAAACAGAAGCGTCTTGGACTTACTTCGATGAATACAAAAACGGCTCCTGCGGCAAGGCTTGCAAGGAAGCTGGAGCCTGCTGATGCAGAGTCTGTGAAAGGAAATGAATAGTATGAGCATATACACCTGTCCCCACTGTGGAGAAAAGACATTTACTCCCATTACAAAGGCAATGGCAGGAACTATGAAGTCAAAGGGCAAAGCATGTCCAAAGTGCGGTATGCTCTGCGTGAACGGCAAGGGAGCAACTATCTTCAATGCGCTGTATTGTCTTGCCGCTTTTGTGTTCATAGTCATTGTTTATTGCAACGGACTGAGAACAGAGTGGATGTTTACCCATGAGATGCCAATCTGCATTGGTATTATCATTTCGATGTTTATCGTTCCGAGGTTGGTAAGTGCATTTTGCTTTAAAATGATGCAATCCATACGCCTTGACGCATACAAATGAGAGACCTCGGTATTTATATCCATGTACCCTTCTGCGGAAAGAAGTGTGGCTACTGTGATTTCTATTCCGTAGGCTATACAAGGCAGGCGGCTGAGGACTATGTTTTGGCTGTGCTGCGGAATATCCGGTATTATTCGGACAAGCAGCGAACAGTCAGTACGGTGTACTTCGGGGGAGGTACTCCATCTCTTCTTGCCCCGGAGCAGCTAGATAGTATACTTGTTGGTATAGGAAACTGTTTTGCTCTAGATACGAAGGCTGAGATAACCCTTGAGGCTAATCCATGTACCCTGAATGATGAGAAGCTGTATGAGTTTCGGAAAATAGGGATAAACCGTCTGTCAATCGGAGTTCAGTCAATGATTGACAGTGAGCTGGAAATGCTGGGAAGAGTTCACAGTGCGGAAAGAGCGGAAAGGGCGGTGCTTGACGCTGCAAAAGCTGGATTTGACAATATCTCTTGCGATCTTTTGATAGCTTTGCCGAATCAGGGTACTGAAAGTCTGCGGTATTCCATAGAACGGCTTACGGCTTTGCCAGTGCAGCATATTTCGGCGTACATTCTCAAGACTGAGGAGGGTACGCCTTTTGACTGCGACGATATAAAGTTAAGGCTCCCCGATGAGGACGTTACTGCCGAGCTTTACTTTGAAATGGTAAGAATCCTTGAAGAGAGAGGCTTCATGCAGTATGAGGTGTCGAACTTCGCTGTGAAGGACTTTGAGAGCCGTCATAACTGCCGTTACTGGAAGTGCGAGGACTACCTCGGTATCGGTCCCGCGGCTCATTCCTGCTATAACGGGAAAAGATTTGCGGTGGAGCGCGATATCACGGGATTTATACGCGACGATGTGCAGAGTGTTACGGTAACTGACGAAAGTCCCTGCGGTTATGAGGAGTTCGCAATGCTGAGGCTGAGATTGAAAGAGGGACTTCGGTTCAGCGATGTTCCGGAGCACAGGGCGGAAATCGAAGGGAAGCTGCTGCCGCTTATACGTGAAGGCTATGCCGGGACGGACGGCGAAAGGGTCTGGCTCACGCCCAAGGGGTTCTTAATGTCGAATTCCGTTATTGAGTACCTTATCTTTTAGTTCTTGCGAGCTACGCTACCGTTCAATGAGTTCCATATAATTTATAGCGAGATGAATGAGCTGTCGAGGCTGCCAGCCCCAAACATTCTCAACTCTCAACCCAAAGTGGATTTTTATGCTGTTAACGCAAAGCCCCGAAGCAAATTGGTTAAATTGCTTCGGGGCGTTTTTTATTTTCCTGCTGACAGTGATTTTACTATACTGTCAAATACCGGGAAGTCCTTGTCGTATGTCTCTTGCATTTCCTCTTTACTGTCATTAACAAGCTTTATGGGTTTTCTTATGGCAAGGAACATATCATCTGTAATACAATCCTCAGGAACTCCTATCTTTTGAGCAAAATTCGTGCCCTTAAGATAGTAGAACCAGTCCTTTACATGGGGATCGTCAGGGTATATACTGCTCAGATCCGTTAGAGTCTGATCGGGCACAAGCAACTCCTCGGTGGTTTGCTTGTTGCCTATGATTATAACAGCCTCTGCGCTGTTCAGGTATGTGGTAAGCTTTACCGATGCTCCGCTGGTATAATTATCGTATTCATTGCTAGAGTAGGGGATATAGTATACCGAAGCGAGTACCTTTCCGTTGCCATTGAAATCCTCGGTGAATTCTGTGAAGAAGTCTTCAAGAAAGACCGAGCCGCCTACGTCGTTGTTTTGGCATAGCATAAGCACTGTCATATCAGGACGCGGAGTACGGAGTATATCAGCTATAAGGAATATCGCCAGTACTACGAAAAATGTGCCGAGTCCGAGCCACCATTTGTTGTGGTAGAAGAAATTGCCTATCTTTTTGCCTAAGGTAAGCTTTATCTCTTCTTCCTTCTCCTCGTGTATAGCAGATTCTTCCTCGCTTATAAGTCCTTGCTTAAGGCGCATGAGCTCTATCCTCTCGTCGTGTATCTTCTTTTCATAAGCTTCACGCTTTTCCTTTTCGTGCTGTGCGTACTGACGTTCTATCTCCTGCTGTTTGCGCTCATTTTCCTCCTCACGTAGCTTGTTAAGCTCCTTTGCAGTCAGAAATACGCTTTTTTCAATGTCAAGCTTTTCGTCGATATCATTTTCGGAAATGTTGTTTTTTTCGTTATCCTTCATAAGTGTATCCTTTATAATATAATGGGCGGCATTTTAGCCGCCCCCTGATTAATTATTCCTTTGTTTCTTCTGTGCCTGACTGACGTCCGCCGTTAGCCGGTAGGGGCTTCATTGTCGGGAAGAGAAGAACGTCCCTTATTGATGCGCTGTTTGTGAGAAGCATTACTAGACGGTCAATACCGTAGCCGATACCGCCTGTAGGTGGCATACCGATCTCCAGTGCGGTGAGGAAGTCCTCATCTGTTCGGTTAGCTTCCTCGTCACCCTGACTGAGAGCTTCTTCCTGAGCCTTGAAACGCTCACGCTGGTCGATAGGATCATTCAGCTCAGAGTAAGCATTGCACATCTCCCTGCCTGTTATGAACAGCTCGAAGCGCTCAACATAGTCGGGAGCGTCGGGCTTCTTCTTGGTGAGAGGTGATATCTCTATGGGGTGATCCATTATAAAGGTCGGCTGTATGAGGTGTTCCTCAACGAAAGCCTCAAAGAAGAGGTTGAGGATATCACCGCGCTTGTGGCGGTCTTCATACTCTACGCCCTTTTCATCTGCTATCTTGCGGGCTTCTTCAAGAGTTTTTATCTCGTTGAAGTCAACTCCGGAATACTTCTTTACTGCGTCTATCATAGTAAGTCTTTCAAATGGCTTACCAAGGTCAATCATGTATTCGCCGTAGGGAACACAGGTAGTTCCGCAGACCTGCTGAGCTACATGACGGAACATATTCTCTGTAAGGTCCATCATTCCGTAGTAGTCAGTGTAAGCCTGATAGAGCTCCATGAGTGTGAACTCAGGATTATGACGGGTGTCAACGCCCTCGTTTCGGAAAACTCTACCTATCTCATATACCCTTTCAAGTCCGCCGACGATGAGTCTCTTTAAGTAGAGCTCAAGGCTTATACGGAGCTTTACGTCCTCGTCGAGGGCGTTATAGTGAGTTTCAAAAGGTCTTGCAGCTGCGCCTCCTGCGTTGGAAACTAACATGGGGGTCTCTACCTCCATGAAGCCTTGATCGTCAAGGTAGCGTCTTATAGCTGCGATTATCTTTGAGCGCTTTACGAATGTGTCCTTGACGTCGGGATTGATAATGAGGTCAAGGTAGCGCTGACGGTATCTAGTGTCTGTATCCTTCAAGCCGTGCCATTTTTCGGGGAGGGGGAGGAGAGACTTTGAAAGGAGCTGTATACTCTTTGCGTGTACTGATATCTCGCCCTTCTTAGTCCTGAAAACATAGCCCTCAACGCCGACGATATCGCCGATATCCCACTTCTTCTTGAACTCCTTGAAGAGGTCTGCACCTACGTCGTTGGAGCGCACATAGACCTGTATGCGGTCGGAAGCGTCACGAACGTCGATGAAGTTTGCCTTGCCCATATCTCTCCAGCTCATTATACGACCTGCGATACGGACGATATTTTCATTCAGCTTTTCCAGCTCTGCCGTCTTCTTTTCCTCGTCGTTGCCTACAGCGGCAAGTATCTCAGCTTCCTTAGCCTCGTACTCCTTCTTGTAGTCAGCAGCGTGACCTGTTACGTCAAACTTTGTTATGACAAAGGGGTCGTGCTCCAGCTCGCGGAGACCAGCAAGCTTTTCAAGGCGGTCCTTCTTTAGTATATTTATATCCTGTACCGGCTCTTCTTCAGCCTGTGCAGGGGAGTTTAACTGGTTTTCGCTCATTTTAAGTGTCCTTTCGATTTTACTTTGAGATATCTATTACCTCGAATTTCAGCTCGCCTGCTGGAGCTTCAACGATAAAGGTATCGCCCACTCTCTTCTTCATTGCAGCCTTGCCGATAGGAGATTCATCGGAGATAAGACCTTCTCTTACGTTGGCGTGGTTGGTTCCCACGATAGTAAATGTCTCTGTCTTGCCTGTATCAAGGCGTTTGATAGTGATCTTTGAGCTCATACCGATCTCATCAACGGAAATGCTCTCGTCGTCAACTATCTCGGCATTGTCGATAGTGTACTGAAGTTCCTGAATGTGAGCCTCAAGGATAGCCTGTTCGTTTTTAGCTTCGTCGTACTCGGCGTTCTCGGAGAGGTCACCGTAGGAACGTGCGACCTTAAGTCTTTCAGCGACTTCCTTACGTTTATTGATCTTGAGGTCGTCGAGCTCTGCAACGAGCTTGTCGTAGCTTTCTCTGGACATCTTCTTAGTAGCCATATCAATGCACTCCTTAATATTTGATAATAAATAGCATTACACACTATTATACTATATAACGCTGAAAAAGTCAACCCCTGCGGACTATCGGTATGTGTCAAGTAAAAGTGGGCAGCAAATTTCAAATTCGTCATAATGTCTAAAACCACGAACAAAGATTTGTGAATTAGTTAGTTGCAGCCAAACGTTTAAGCCATGGCATTGTTGGAGGAATATTATAATTTTTTATTC
>JAGCWY010000093.1 GCA_017961625.1 Ruminococcus sp.
ATAGTAACCCTCCAATATTAAAATATACACTCAAATACCTACCAAAATATTATATCATATTTCTCTAAAAAAGTCAAGCCTTTTTTCGATATTTCTTGGCTTGACTCAAAAAAATTTTTTCTCGAAGTGGCAAACTCGGGTTATATTACCTTCGCCGTTCATTGTCAAGCCTTGATTATTTCTTTTCTGAATGATATAATAATTCTGAGGTGATGTAAATGCTTCATATATATTATGGAAACGGAAAAGGTAAAACCACTGCCGCTGTCGGTCTTACTTTACGCGCTAGCGGTTCAGGTATGAAAACAGCTTTTTTACAGTTCCTAAAAAACGGTTCATCTTCTGAGATAAGTATTCTTGAATCGCTTAAGGATTGCTTTGTTTTATGTTGCCGAGAATGCAACAAATTCTCTTTCCAGATGTCTGATGCCGAGAAAGAATTGATAAAATCTGCACATAACTCTATGCTCCGTCGCGCGGAAGAACTTATAAATAAAAGTGAAGCAGAGCTGCTTGTTCTTGATGAGCTGCTTGATGCATACAACAAAGACCTGATTGATACCGTGCTTACGGATAGTTTCATAAACACCTACTGTAAAAAGGTGGAAATCATCATCACAGGAAGAGCTCCTTCGGCCGAATGGCTTGATATTGCAGACTATGTTACAGAAATGAATGCAGTAAAACACCCTTATAATAATGGGATAAGCGCAAGAAGGGGGATAGAATACTAAAAGCTGCCAAAACGGCAGCTTTTTATTATACTATATCCTTTAATTCTTTCACAAGTGCTATATCTTCTGTATTTACCTTAAAATTAGTAATTATACTTTTGTTGTCAGGAGATACAACCTTTATCTCGATAACGCTTCCCTCCTGCACCGAACCTGCAACAGCTTTAAAAAACATTGGCACCTTCGGGTGATTAGCTTTAAAACGGTCAAGAAGTCCTTTCAACTTAAATACATTTATTGGATTCATTCATTTTTCACCTCTAATGTATTATACCACATTTCTCTCAGTAAATCAATGCATTGTTCCGATTCTGAAAAATGCCTTTACAGAATCCATGCTGATATCAGTTACTGCTGTGTGGAAGCTTGCGTTTTATCAGAAGCTGAGCACAGATACCAGTAAAGCTTCCGGCAATACATCCAGATATAATAAGTACTGGATAATAAGGGATAACCGCCAGAGACCTTAAAACAGCAATCGCAGCTATTGTCTGCCCAGTGTTATGTAAAACAGCTCCAACTACGCTGCTAAGCCAAATATATTTATACGGTATTATCTTTTTTATAAGCAACATTCCTGTAAGACACATAGCCGCTCCTGCAGCGCTGTAAAGTAAAGCCATTATCCTTGACGCAAACAGAGCCGCCAGAATTATCCTTGCTGTAACAATCAGAACGACCTCACCTGCTTTATAACGATATACTGCATACACCGTTATAATATTGGCAAGTCCAAGTTTTACACCTGGTATCGGTATAAGATCAGGTAACTGAAGTTCTACAACAAAGATGATAAGTGCCAAAGCGGTGAGAAGAGCTAATTCTGCCATTTTGTGTGCTTTCATATCATTTCTTCTCCTCGTCTGCAAATCTTATCACAAGTCTGTGTGGCAGACAAACAACCGGAACTCCTTCTGAACGAAGGAAACCTGTGTTAACACAGGTTTGGTCCGGACAATCTGCGCATGAAACACATATTTTTCCGTCTTTTATCGTTATATCGTTCCATCCGCCGTTTGCAGCTTCTATACGGAATGTCCTGTCCTTTTCCTTTGAAAGGTCAAGAATATATATAACCTTATTGTCTTGCAATATCTTTACTATTTTTTTGTCGGAAGGTCTGAAAACAATTACAACCGCTATGACCGAACCAATAAGAAGGATAAGTATCGATGCGACAATTATCCTTACGCCCTTAGTCAACTTTCATCACCTCGGCAGCCATAGAACTTGTATTCTTAAAATGTCCGTCAAGTCCTTTGGTATAGTATATTATCTCCTTATCTGAAACGATGATAAAATCATATTCGGGGTATTTTCTGATGAGATCAGCTGAGTTTTCTTCTCCTGCAACAAATAATGCGGTTGAAAGTGCGTCACATGTAAGTCCGTTTTCTCCTATCACTGTGACCGAAACGAACCCGTTATCAGCTGGATAGCCGTCCTTGGGATCAATAATATGACAATATCTTTTTCCGTCGTCACTGATAAAGTATCTCTCATAATTTCCTGACGTAATAACAGCCTTATCAGCAATATCTACGATACACATATCTGTCTCCGGCTTATAAGGATCCCGTACAGCAACTTTCCAGTTAGTACCGTCAGGCTTTGTACCAAGGGCCTGAACATTTCCGCCAAGACTGATCACGCAGGAGCTGATACCCTTGGACCGCATTATTTCTATTACTTCGTCTCCGGTATATCCTTTTGTTATAGCTCCAAGGTCAATCTGTACATTCTCTGGAAGTTGAACACTGCTTCCGTTCGTAATAATCTTTTCAAAACCTGTATCTTTCAAAAGCCTAGCAATTATATTCACATCGGGGATATGGTAGTTTCCTGTCGTAAAGCCCCATTCTCTCAGTATCGGAAAAACAGTAATATCTAGATAACCGTCTGTATCTCTGCCTAAAAGCTTTGCCTGTTCAATAAGAAATACAGCGTCCTCGCTCAATGAAACTGCTTCGCCGCTGGAATTGTTAAGTGCGAATATCTCACTTGAATCAGAAGTGACTGATAATTCTTTTTCAAGGCTTTTTATTCTGTCCTCTGCTTCTGAAAGAGCCTTTTCTGCATTCGCACCGTAAGCTTTCAGATTCATATATGTATCCATAGCGAATATATCGAGCGAACACGGCACAGTATCATCATTGTTCTGTACGACAGTATATCGTGAACAACTGAAAAGAACCATACTGCCAAGGATAACGGCTGCAATATCTATCAATTTATTATGCATTTTTTCTCTCCTGTTACAATCTTAAATTATTATATCATAATGTGTTAGGGTTTGCAACCTAAAAAGTTAACCGGATACAACAAAAGCGGATCAAAGTGATCCGCTTTATTGTTTTATTTCTTTAAAAGGCTCTTGCCTGTCATTTCAGCAGGCTGAGGAACTCCCATGATATCAAGCATTGTAGGTGCAAGATCAGCAAGAACTCCGCCTTCTGAAAGCTTTCCCTCCACGCCTACAGCAATAAGCGGTACAGGATTTGTTGTATGGGCAGTAAATGGACTTCCGTCAGGCTCCATCATCTTATCGGCATTACCGTGATCGGCTGTGATAAGAGCTGCACCGCCCTTTGCAAGTATCTTGTCAACCATGCGTCCAACACAGGTGTCCGTAGCTTCAACAGCTTTCACAGCTGCATCAAATATACCAGTATGACCTACCATGTCACAGTTTGCATAGTTGAGAATGATAACGTCGTACTTATCAGAATCTATAGCTTCGCATACTGCATCACATACCTCATAAGCGCTCATTTCCGGCTTGAGATCAAATGTAGGAACATCAGGAGACTTAATAAGTATCCTGTCCTCACCTTCAAATTGCTTCTCCTCGCCACCATTAAAGAAGAATGTTACGTGAGCGTACTTCTGTGTCTCTGCGATACGGAGCTGTGTCTTTCCAAGTTTTGAAAGGTACTCGCCCATTGTCATGGTAAGCTGCTCAGGAGGATACGCAACAGATACATTTGGCATTGTTGCGTCATACTGTGCCATGCATACAAAGTTTACAGTGAAAAATCCGTTTCTTCTTTCAAATCCGCTGAAATCCGGATCAACAAAAGAACGTGTGATCTGTCTTGCGCGGTCAGGACGGAAGTTAAAGAATATTACGCTATCATCAGCTTTTATCTGTGCTCCGCCCTCTATAACGGTAGGAAGCATGAACTCATCTGTAACTTCGTTAGCGTAAGAATTCTTTATAGCCTGTACAGGATCTGTCTCCTTGACGCCCTCACCGTAAACTAGTGCGGCGTAAGCCTTTTCAACTCTGTCCCAAGCATTATCACGGTCCATCGCATAAAAACGACCTGATATTGTAGCAATCTTTCCGAGACCTATCTTTTTAAGCTCTGCAACTGTCTCTTCCATGTATTCAGCAGCAGACGACGGCGGAACGTCTCTTCCGTCGAGGAATGCATGTATATACACCTTGTCAAGACCATTTTTCTTAGCCATTTCAACTATGCCGAAAAGATGCTCCATATGACTATGAACACCGCCGGGAGAAAGAAGTCCCATCAGATGAAGAGCGCTCCCCTTTGCTTTACAGTTGTTCATAGCATCAAGAACAGTCTTGTTATTGAAAAAAGTGCCATCTTTGATATCCTTTGATATCTTAACGAGCATCTGGTAAACGATACGGCCGGCACCGATATTGGTATGTCCTACCTCTGAGTTACCCATTTGTCCGTCAGGGAGACCTACATCAAGTCCGCTAGCACCAATGATTGTATTCGGGCACTCAGCCAGATATTTGTCAATGTTAGGCTTCTTTGCAGCAGCAATAGCGTTGCCGTATGTATCGGGATTGTAGCCGAAGCCGTCCATAATTATAAGTGCAACAGGTTTCTTTGCCATTTTAATTATCCTTTCATATATTAGGGCGGATAAAATCCGCCCGTTAATGTCATATAAACAATCAACCGTTTACAGCAGCCTGTACGATAACGTTAAAGTCCTCAGCCTTAAGTGAAGCTCCACCTATGAGACCGCCGTCAATGTTGGGCTTAGCAAGAAGCTCAGCAGCATTCTTTGCGTTCATAGAACCGCCGTACTGGATTGTTACTGCATCAGCTGTAGCCTTATCAAAGAGCTTTGCAAGCTGAGCACGGATAAATCCGCAAACTTCTTCAGCCTGATCAGGAGTAGCTGTAAGACCGGTTCCGATGGCCCATACAGGCTCGTAAGCGATAACAACATTCTTTACCTGCTCGGCTGTAAGTGACCAGAGGTCGAGCTTGATCTGACGTGCGATTACTTCCTCTGTGATATTGCACTCGCGCTCCCACTTGAGCTCGCCAACGCAAACAATAGGCTTGAGACCAGCTTCAAGAGCAGCAATTGTTCTCTTGTTTACTGTCTCGTCTGTTTCGCCAAAGTACTGTCTTCTCTCACTGTGACCGATAACAACATACTCAACACCAAGTTCAGTGAGCATATCAGCAGAAATCTCACCTGTGAATGCTCCGCTCTTCTCAAAGTGAACGTTCTCGGCACCTATCTTTACATTGCTGCCTGCTGTTGTGTTGATAGCAGTTTCAAGGTTAGTGAAGGGTACGCAAGCGATGACCTCTATTTTGCCCTCTGCATTAGCAACGAGAGGCTTTATAGCCTCGAGAAGAGCCTTAGCCTCGGGACGTGTCTTGTTCATTTTCCAGTTTCCGGCAATAATTGCCTTTCTTAATGACTTGTTCATGGTGTTTAACTCCTTTTATCAGAATTTTATTTCAGCGTCATCGTATGGAAGCATATCGTCTTCCTTTTTGTAAGTGCAATTGCCGTTATTACAGCCGATCTTTACTCCTTTTTTTATAGGAGAAAGGAAGAAACCTACGATGACACCTGCGAGGAAACTGCAAACAGCTAGCAGCCATATAGCTGTGCTGTTGTTTTTTAGTTCCTCAGTAAATTTGCAATTACAATCACATTTTTTCATAACAGTTTCCTCATTTATCGCAATAAGGGCGAATATCTCTATCCGCCCGATTTGTTTATATGATTACTTTTCAGCAATAACTGCAACGCCAGGGAGTACCTTACCCTCAAGGTATTCAAGTGAAGCACCGCCGCCAGTTGAGATGTGGCTCATCTTGTCAGCAAAGCCGAGCTGGATAGCAGCTGTTGCTGAATCACCGCCACCAATGATAGTTGTAGCATTAGCCTGTGCAAGTGCCTCACATACAGCAACTGTGCCCTTCTTGAGTGTGGGGTTCTCGAATACGCCCATAGGTCCGTTCCAAACAACTGTCTTAGCAGACTTAGCAGCCTCAGCAAAGATAGCAGCTGTCTTAGGTCCAATATCAAGACCCATCTTGCCAGCAGGGATCTTGTCAGCGTCAACATATTCTACACTAATCTCTGCGTCGATAGGATCAGGGAATGAATCAGCAATAGCTGTATCAACGGGAAGAAGTATCTTCTTGCCGAGCTTCTCGGCTTTTGCAAGCATTTCCTTACAGTAGTCAAGTTTCTCTTCATCAACCAGTGACTTACCGATAGCGCCGCCCTGTGCCTTTATAAATGTATATGCCATACCACCGCCGATGATAAGTGTATCGCACTTTTCAAGGAGGTTAGAGATAACATTGAGCTTGTCAGCTACCTTTGCACCGCCAAGGATAGCAACAAAAGGTCTCTCGGGAACCTCTACTGCATTTCCGAGATACTGTATCTCCTTCTGCATGAGGTATCCAACAGCAGTTTCCTTAACGAACTTTGTTACGCCTGCTGTAGAAGCGTGAGCTCTGTGAGCAGAACCGAAAGCGTCCATAACGAATACTTCACCGTCGATAAGATCAGCAAGCTCCTTGGAGAACTGCTCGCCGTTCTTTGTCTCCTCGTCGCCACGGAAACGTGTATTCTCAAGAACTACGATCTCGCCGTCGTTCATTGCAGCAACAGCCTTTTTAGCATTGTCGCCAACGACTGTATCGTCTGCTGCAAAAGTAACCTTTGTCTTTACGAGCTCACCAAGTCTCTTTGCTGCAGGAGCAAGTGAAAACTTAGCTTCGGGACCGTTCTTCGGCTTGCCGAGATGTGAGCAAAGAACAACCTTTGCACCGTTCTCAACGAGCTTATTGATAGTGGGAAGAGCAGCCTGAATTCTGTTATCATTTGTGATAACGCCGTCCTTCATAGGAACGTTGAAGTCTACTCTTACGAGAACCTTTCTGCCCTTAACGTTAATGTCTTCTACTGTAACCTTGTTTAATCCTGCCATGGGTATGACATCCTTTCGTTATAATAAATTACATAATTGGTGTTGTTATAATATTAACAACGTACATTTCTATTTTACACTATTCTAAGAAAATTTGCAAGCCTTTCCGAGATTTTTTTCATGTTAAACAGGAAATTTTTTTCTTTGGATATGTAATATGGAAAAAATGAACTGTTAAGGTATCAAATAATATATTAATTGACTTGTATAATAATTGACAATGTCCCCTGCATCATGTATAATCTATGTATATAAAATTCCACTCCTAATTCGCGCGAGGTAAGATATATGGATAAATACACAACTATAAAAAAGCTTTTTGAGAACAACCGAAATCCAGAAAACTCTTCTTCAATGGCTCAATATATGAAAAATAAATTTATATTTTATGGTATTGCAACACCTTTACGTAAGGAGCTTTATAAAAACTTATTAAAAACTGAAAAGGCTTCTAAAAAAATCGACTGGTCATTCCTTGATAAATGCTATTCAGATGACCACAGAGAGTTCCAGTATCTTGTTTATGATTATCTACTTGCCATGAAAAAATATTTAGTATTCGATGATATAGAAAAAATACAGTGTTATATCATTACTAAACCGTGGTGGGATACTACTGATTTCCTTTGCAAGGTAATAGGTGAAATAGGCTTGTATGACCAACGTGTAAGCGAGCTTATGCTGAACTGGTCTGCCGGCAGTAATATCTGGCTTAAAAGGGCTGCTATACTTCATCAATTATCCTACAAGGCCAAAACAGATACCAGATTGCTGGAACACATAATATTAAACTGTCTCGGAAGCGACGAATTCTTCATAAACAAGGCTATAGGCTGGGCTTTAAGAGAGTATTCCAAAACAGATCCCGAATGGGTAGAAAGCTTTATAAGCAGGCGCAAAAACAAGCTGTCTCCTCTGAGCATAAAGGAAGGAAGCAAGTATATCTAAAAAGTAAACCCGAAAGCAGGACGTTCTGACTGCTTTCGGGTTTGTTACTATTATCACTTAAATACTGCAAGCAGGAAGCCGGCTGCGATAGCAGAGCCGATAACGCCTGCAACGTTTGGTCCCATAGCGTGCATGAGAAGGAAGTTTGAAGGATTTGCCTTCTGACCTTCCATCTGAGATACACGGGCAGCCATAGGAACGGCTGAAACACCGGCAGAACCGATGAGAGGATTTATCTTGCCGCCTGAAAGCTTATACATGATCTTACCTACAAGAAGTCCGCCGACTGTTGAGAAGCAGAAGGCTGTAAGACCAAGAACTACAATCTTGATAGTCTCAAGTGAAAGGAAACGCTCAGCAGCAGTTGTAGCACCAACTGAGATTCCGAGGAATACAGTTACAATGTTCATAAGGGCATTCTGAACAGTATCAGAAAGTCTCTCTGTAACTCCGCATTCTCTCCAGAGATTACCAAGCATAAGGCATCCTACAAGAGGAGCTGTTGAAGGGAGAAGCAGAATTACGAACATGGCAACAATTATAGGGAAGATTATCTTCTCTGTCTTTGAAACAGTTCTTGACTGCTCCATCTTTACTTCTCTTTCCTTTTTTGTGGTGAGAAGCCTCATGATTGGGGGCTGAATCATAGGAATGAGAGCCATATAGGAATATGCTGCAATAGCAATTGGTCCGAGAAGCTCCGGAGCCAGCTTTGTGGTCAGGAAAATCGCTGTAGGACCGTCGGCACCGCCAATGATACCGATTGAAGCCGCCTGATTGCCTGTAAATCCAAGGCAAACAGCTCCGAAGAAAGCAAGGAATACTCCCATCTGAGCGGCAGCTCCGAGGAGAAGGCTCTTAGGATTGGATATAAGCGGACCAAAGTCAGTCATAGCACCAACGCCCATAAAAATAAGTGAAGGATAGATACCCGCCTTAACACCTATGTAAAGGATATCAAGGAGTCCACCGTTACGCATGATAGCACCATAGCTATGATAATCTGGGTGATCGTGATTGAGGAAGTTATCCCACAGGTCCATGTGGTAAAGAGCGTCCGTCGAGCCTGCGCCGAAATATGAGAGATTTACGAGCAGACAGCCAAAAGCAATACCAACGAGAAGAAGCGGTTCAAACTTCTTTTTGATTCCGAGGTAAAGAAGAACACATGAAACAAAAATCATTAAGAGATTCTTCCAGCCTCCGTCAACGAGAAAGCTATGGAAGCCAGAGCTTTCCCACAGGGTTTTAAGGGTTTCAAGAATATCCATTGTCGTTCCTCCTTATGCGATAACGATCAGAGGAGCGCCTGTGTCAACAACAGAACCCTTGCTAGTAACTACCTGAGCAACTGTACCGTCCTTAGGAGCTACTATTTCATTTTCCATTTTCATAGCTTCGAGAATAATAAGAATCTGACCAGCCTTTACTGTATCACCCTGTGCAACATCAACTCTGATGATATTTCCAGGCATAGGAGCTGTAACAGTTTCGCCTGCTGCAAGATTTACGGGAGCAGCAGGTGCAGCCGCAGGAGCGGGAGCTGCTGCCGGAGCAGCGGCAACAGGAGCAGCCGCAGCGGCTGGTGCAGGTGCAAGTGCCTCATATTCGTCAAGAAGAACAGCCTTTCCCTGCTCTACCTCAACCTCATAAGTCTTACCGTTAAGAGTAACTTTATATTTCATGATTATTTGACCTCCTTAATGGAAATAAAGTGCAGCTCGTTGAGCGGCTTCTGCATTTTGTCGGCAACAATAGCCATTATCATAGCAGCTTCCTTATCAGGAACGTCAAAGAGCTTAACATGACCAGCTGAACCGGGAGCGAGAGGAAGATCTGCCTTGACCTCAGCGGCAACAGGTGCAGCCTTTACTTCAGCAACAGCTTTTTTAGCTGCCTCTTCCTTGGCATTCTTCGACTTGAAGTATGCACCAGTGCAGTACAGAACTATCATAAGACATACAAGTCCAGCAAAAACAACTGTATATCCGAATATAGCAGTTATAGCTGCATCGCCGATAGAAATATCTTTTGTTCCCTCAGCCGCGGCAGAAAGAATAACATTATCAAACATGGTTCTTCCTCCTTACATAGCCTCGATAGTATAAACAGCTTCGTTTTCTTCCTTGGCTTTGCGGTCCTTCAAGAACTTAAGTGTCTGATCTGGATAGCAAATATAGCTCATTACATCCTCTTCACTGCGGCAGAGATCGCCGAGAACCTTCTTAGCTTCAGCAAATTCCTCGCCTGTGCGCTTCTGATCCTCGATACGGCAGTCAACAGCTTCACTGTCACCGAGAACCTTATCTACAAGCTCCTGTGCGATTGGTGCAGGAGGATTGCCGTATTCGCCCTTTATATAGTTCTTTATTTCCTTAGAGATGTTCTTGTATCTTTCACCAACAAGTACATTTGTTACAGCCTGATTTCCTACCATCTGTGAAAGTGGAGTAACCAGTGGCGGATATCCCATATCTGCTCTTACTTTAGGTATTTCGGCAAGTGCATCGTCAAACTTATCCATTGCGTGCATATCTGTAAGATTAGCTATCATATTTGAAAGCATACCACCAGGAACCTTGTATACGAGTGCCTGTGCATCCGTTGCAAGGCTCTTTGGATTTAGCTGACCGTTGTCTATATACTTCTGCTTGATAGGCTTAAAGTAGTCATTTACTTTATTTATGATATCTTCATTAAGACCGCTGTCAATACCGTACTGGCTGAGAGCATAGTACATAGTTTCGGTTGAAGGCTGTGAAGTACCACCTGAGAAACATGAAGTAGCGCAGTCAATAACGTCGATACCTGACTCGATAGCCTTTGTAAGCGTCATATAAGCCATACCTGTAGTACAGTGTGTATGGAGTACGAGCGTCATATCACCAATAGCGTCCTTGATACCCTTGATAAGGTGCTCTGCCTCATAAGGAGACATTGTACCTGCCATATCTTTAAGGCAGATAGTATCAAAGCCCATAGTCTTGAGCTCCTTGCACATCTCAATATACTTGTCAACTGTATGTACCGGACTCTGTGTATAAGAGATACAGCCTGAAGCGATAGTCTTTTCTGTAGCATACTTCTTTGTTGCATTAAGAGCTGTCTCGATATTTCTGAAATCGTTGAGAGCGTCAAAAATACGGATAACGTCGATACCATTCTTAATAGAAAGCTCAACAAACTTCTCAACTACGTCATCGTGATAGTGCTTATATCCCAAAAGGTTCTGTCCTCTGAGAAGCATCTGGAGTCTGGTATTGGGAAGGTTCTTTCTGAGATTGCGAAGTCTTTCCCACGGATCTTCTCCAAGATAACGTAGGCATGAGTCAAATGTTGCTCCGCCCCAGCATTCGATTGAATAATAACCTGCTTTGTCCATATCGGATAAGATGCCCTCATAATCCGAGTATGGCAGACGTGTAGCCATCAGCGACTGATTAGCATCACGCAATACGGTTTCTGTCAGTTGCACTTTTTTCATGTACAAGCCTCCTCAAAAATATAAATCTGCATAGCAGATAAAATTACACTGTTTCCCTTATGGGAACAAGGATCAATGCTTTCCTGCAAAAATCCCAATCAAAAACTATTATAACATATACCGTTTGAAATTTCCACTATTTTTACAAAATTTGTATTTATTTTTTATATTAAACAAAATCATCTTGTAAAATGACAAAAGGACTTGCTTTATGCAAGTCCTTTTTTGCTATTTCATGCTGTCTATATACTCTTTAATTGCGGTTTCTGCTGCAATACATCTTTTTTTGAATTCTGAAGCTGATATTCTCATTGCTCCGTTACCTAAAATTATCATTTGCTCCACTCCATCAGAAGTAGCAACACGGACACGGTGATCCTTTGACAGTGTATGCGTTACTCTCTCGATATATGTATCTGCCGTTTCTGATTCCTTTGTGTATACTATATTTATATTACAGTATTTTTCCACATCACGATGCTTTCCTTTGACCTTATACGCATCAAAGACAAGGATAAGCTCGCAGCCTGCATATCCCTGATAATTGCACATTCTGTTTATAAGCTCTCCACGAGCCGCATCAAGGTTATCCTCTGCTATTTTTTTTAGATCTTCCCATGAAAAAATGATATTATAACCATCAACGAGAAGATAATCGGGTCCCGAATACTTTGGCAAACGTATATTCTTGTCTTCTATATTTGCAACTTTTGTCTTTTTGAAGGCTCTGCTAGGCTCACGTTTTATCTTTCCATAGGTCATCTCGAATATTGCCATAAGCTCTTCATCACTCACAGCCTTTTCAATAAACCGTGAAGCTTTCAAACTTTTTTCTTCGTAGCTTTCTTCGCTGTTGTTTAAATCAGCGGCAAAAGGAATATGCATACATCCCCAGACTTTATCCCATTTGACGTTATACCCTGCCCCGTGTGAACAAAATATAGAATCCGCGCAGTTTTCTGTATCACCGTCGCAGTCATAGCCTGTCTCGGCAATGATCCTTTCCGTATCATGACACTCTCTGTATCCGCTGAAATTCAGAGAAAGCCTTCCTTTTCCGCGGGTATAAGCAATAACCTCAGCTTGATAGCTGTTAAACTCGGAAACCGGTGCAAAGCCTTTTATGATTGAAATATCTCCGTACATTTCAGGACTGCTGAATTCGGCAGACTTATGCTGTAGATCAGATATTGCTCTGCCGACATTTTCATTTGGCACTGAAAGCTCATACTCGTAATAAGGTTCAAGCAAAACTGATTCAGCACTTCTTAATCCCTGCCTTACAGCTCTGTAGGTAGCCTGCCTGAAATCTCCTCCCTCTGTATGCTTCAAATGAGCTTTTCCTGCAACAAGTGTAAGCTTCATATCAGTTATAGGCGAGCCCGTCAGTACGCCTATATGAGTTTTTTCTGCAAGGTGTGTAAGTATAAGTCTCTGCCAGTTTCTATCAAGTTCGTCCTCTGAACATGACGAATCAAATACAAGTCCGCTGCCCAATGGGAGAGGTTCAAGTAGTATATGAGCTTCGGCATAATGCCTGAGAGGCTCATAGTGTCCTACTCCTTCAACAGGGAAACGTATCGTCTCCTTATAGGCAACTGCTCCGTCTGCAAACTCAGCAGCAAATTCGAATTTATCAAGAATCATACGTGCAAGAACTTCTATCTGAACAGCTCCCATAAGCTGTATATGTATCTCTCGGTTCTGCTCATTCCACACAATATGGAGTTGTGGGTCTTCATCCTCAAGTAGCCTAAGGTCTTTCAAAGCATCATATACGTTAACTTCGTCGGGAAGTATTACCTTATATGTCATTACCGGTTCAATAAAAGCTCTGTCGCTATTCCTGATAAAGCCTATCCCCTGCCCTGCATAAGTTCCTGCAAGGCCGGTCACAGCGCAGACATCGCCGGAAAAAGCGGATTCGGAACTGCGAAATTTTTCTCCCGTATAAAATCTTATAGAGCTAATCTTACCAGTTATATCATTACTATCAATATCCCTGTAGTTGATCTCATCACGCATACAAAGCTTTCCGCCCATTATTTTTAAATGTGTGAGCCTTGTGCCCTTCTGATCATATGATATCTTATAAACCTTTGCGCCGAATTCACTGCTGTAGACAGAGGGTAAAGAATAATCACGAAGTATACCTATAAACTCCTCAATTCCCTCCATTTTCAAAGCTGAACCGAAAAAGCACGGAAAGAGCTCTCTATTTTTTACAGCCTCTGCGATATCAGTAGTATCTAGCCCGTTATCAGAAAGATACTTTTCCATAAGCTTTTCGGAGCAAAATGCGGAAACTTCTGCTATTTCAGAGCTGTTCCCTGTAAAATCAACACATTCTGCGGAAAGTTTGTTACTGAGATCATGAATTATAGAGCTTTTTTCTGCGCCTATGAGATCCATTTTATTTACAAAGATAAATACAGGCACCTCATACTTTTGAAGTAGCTTCCATAAGGTATGAGTATGGCTTTGAACTCCGTCTGTGCCGCTGATGACCAGTATTGCATAATCAAGTACGCACATTGTACGCTCAGTCTCCGCTGTAAAATCAACATGTCCAGGAGTATCAAGAAGAGTATATCTTATATCGTCCGCCGTAAACTCAGCTTGAGCAGAAAAAATAGTTATGCCGCGTTCTCTTTCTATAGAATCAGTATCAAGGGTGGAACTGCCGCTGTCAACTCTTCCGAGCTTGCGAATAGCACCAGTTTTATAAAGTATCGCTTCCGCGAGGGTAGTTTTTCCGGAATCTACATGGGCTGTTATCCCAATAGTTATATTTTTCATGTTATCACCTCGGTATCATAGCTGTTGGCTCTATTGTAGCATAAAAAAGCAGTTTTGTCCATATACACAACTGTAACCTTATACAGAAATGCTGAATATAATAAATAAAAAGGAGAATGCTATGAAAAAAAGAATTCGAAGATCAAAAATTAGGATACCATTACTCCCGGTTTTACTCATAACTATGCTACTCTTTTCTGCGTTAAGGCTCGAAAAGCTTTTAAGACCTGTAATAACTGAACAGGCGCAACATTTTGCTGAAAAGACATCCGCTGAAATCGTTGAAGGTACTGTTTCTGATTATCTCAGGGATACCCAGTACAAGTACAGCGACTTTGCAGCAGTGCTTTATGATGATAAAAAACAGATATCTTCAGTTGAGGCTCTATCATATAATATAAATAAAGTGCAGTCCGAGCTCACATACCTCATAAACCAGCGCCTGAAAAAAGCAAAAGAAGTAAAAACAACAATACCGATAGGTTCGCTGACACAAACCTGTTTATTAAATGGAAAAGGTCCGAAAATACATATAAAGCTCTGTCCTATTGGTTCGGCTGACGTTAGTATA
Organism: Ruminococcus sp.; assembly: GCA_017961625.1. Classification (GTDB taxonomy): domain Bacteria; phylum Bacillota; class Clostridia; order Oscillospirales; family Ruminococcaceae; genus Ruminococcus. The sequence continues at coordinate 14,775 of JAGCWY010000093.1, forward strand.
AAAAGTGAACTGACAGGTGCTGGAATAAATCAGACAAAACACAGCATATCAGCTGTTATCGGGATAAAACTTACATCATCAACCCCTGTCTATAAATTCAATTCAGAGACTAAATTTGAGTTCCTTATCGCCGAAACAGTAATAATAGGAAATGTGCCAAATATATCACCATTTTACAGTCAGAAATAATAATGTCATTTTTCTCCCTCAGCACATACCCATTTTTCGCCCGTTTTGGTATGTATCTTTACATTTATGAAGCCGGCATTTTCAAGTAATGAGCGGAACTCTGCAAGAGAAGGATTAAAAAGGCTGAATTTCTTAATTCCTTCTATGTCCTTTTCATCAAGCTCGGCATCCCCGTGTATATCCGCCGCAATGAAAAGCTTTCCGCCTTTTTTGATCACACGCCAAACTTCCTTGAGATTTTCTGCCGGGTCATTCCAGAAATAAAAACTCTCAACAGTCAAAATTTTATTAAAAAAGTTATCTTCAAATGGGAGCCTATCAACAGAAGATTTTATAATGCTGATTTTTCCACATTCAACATCTTCAGCGTTGTGCTCTGTTGAAAGTCTAACCGATACGTCGGAATGATCTACTCCGTAAAGCTTACCTGTAACAACATACGGTGACATACGTCTCAGCGCCTCTCCGCCACCGCAACCGATGTCCAGTATGATATCCGAAGATTCGACTGCAAGAAAGCTAAGCGTCCAACCGGTCACACCTGAATGATGCTCATTCATTCCCAAAAGCATTTCTACGCCTGCCTCTCCCTGTGGTTTCGCAGGATTGCCAAGCTCAGTTATTGATTTTTTAATGTTTTCCATATTAACTCCTGAAATCAATACTAAAGGCTGACGCAGAAAGCGACAGCCTTTAAACTTTATTATTCTACCGTTACACTCTTAGCAAGGTTTCTTGGCTTATCTACGTCAAAGCCCTTTGCAACTGATACATAGTATCCAAGAAGTTGAAGAGGTATTACAGACAGACTTCCTGCAAAATGAGGATCGGTCTGCGGAATATATACTGTGAAATCAGCAAGATCCTCAATACTGTAATTCCCATAAGTGGTAAGTCCCATAAGAGAAGCACCACGGCTTTTTACTTCAACCATATTGCTTACAGTCTTTTCGTAAAGCTCCTGCTGTGTGAGAACACCAATAACCGGAATTCCTTCCTCGATAAGACTTATAGGTCCGTGTTTAAGCTCACCTGCTGCATAAGCCTCAGAATGGATATAGCTAATCTCCTTCATCTTGAGGCTGCCCTCTAGACCGATAGCATAGTCGATGCCACGTCCAATAAAGAATGCGTCCTTAGCGCCTGCAAGCTTATTTGCATACCACTGGATGCGCTCCTTGTCTTCAAGAATCTTTTTGATTTTATCCGGAATAGTGAACAGTTCCTTAAGAAGCTCATCACATTGTTCCTCAGTCATTTCGCCTCTCGCAACAGCAAACTGCATAGCAAGAAGATATCCGGCAATAAGCTGAGTACTGTACGCCTTGGTTGTAGCAACTGAGATTTCTGGACCTGCAAGAGTATAGAAAACATTGTCTGCTTCACGAGCAATTGATGAACCTACAACATTGACAATACCAAGAGTCTTTATGCCCTTCTCCTTAGCTTCTCTCAGAGCAGCAAGGCTGTCAGCAGTCTCACCTGACTGACTGATTATTATAACAAGGCTGTTAGGAACTAGTGTCATCTTTCTGTACCTGAACTCTGAAGCAAGTTCAACTCTTACAGGGATAGATGTAAAGTCCTCAACAACGTACTGTATAGCCATACCTACATGATATGCACTTCCGCAGGCAACGATGTATATCTGGCTAATTTTCTGCATTTCCTCGTCAGTGAGACCGACATCTGAGAAGTCGATTTTTCCGTTCTTAACTACGGAATTGATAGTGTCACGAACAACCTTAGGCTGCTCGTGAATCTCCTTAAGCATGAAATGCTCATATCCACCCTTTTCAGCAGCCTCTGCGTCCCACTTTATCTCTGTGAGAGGCTTTTCAATCTCTTCACGGTCGATATTGTAGAATGTAACGCCGCCCTTTACGAGCTTTGCAATCTCCATATTGCCAATGTAGTAAACATTTCTCGTATATTTAAGTATTGCCGGAACGTCGGAAGCTACATAAGTCTCACCGTTTGATATACCGATTATCATAGGGCTATCCTTACGTGCTGTATAGATCTCGCCAGGATAATCCTTGAACATAACTGCAAGAGCATAAGAGCCTCTTATTCTTATCATTGCACGTGCAATGGAATCAACAGGGCCGAGACCATACTTCTTGAAGTAATAATCTATAAGCTTAACAGCAACCTCTGTATCTGTCTGTGAAACAAAGGTATAACCACTTTTAACGAGCTTTTCCTTTAGCTCCTGATAATTCTCTATGATTCCGTTGTGAACTGCAATAACGTTTTCATCATCACTTGAATGCGGATGAGCGTTCAAAGCAGACGGCTCACCGTGAGTTGCCCAGCGTGTGTGTCCGATTCCGCAGTCGCCTCTTACTGCATCACCGTTATTAGTCATTTCCTTAAGTACCTTAAGCTTTCCCTTAGCTTTTACAACTTCAGTATCCTTTTCACCGTCTCTTACAGCAATTCCAGCCGAGTCATAACCTCTGTACTCAAGCTTTGAAAGGCCGTCCAGCAGTATCGGTGCTGCCTGAGTACTGCCTGTAAATCCAACAATTCCGCACATATATCTGTTTCCTCCATTAAGCTTTTCTTGATATCCTTAACATATCACCATACTACAGCTATAAAACGCCATATTACACTAATTATACATCAAACGATTATATTTGTCAACATAAAAATATTTAATTTATAATTTCATTTTTTGGGGCTACGTTGAGATGTGTTTTCAACTCTCATTACAGGACTCTTTTCGATCCTTGAACCAAGAGGCGTATCCGTCTTTACTTTCAGCTCAAAACTGTTCTGCTTCCTGTAATCGGAAGCTCCCTGCTTTTTGTATACCGACTTCATACTTGATTTCATTATGGAAACAGCAATAAACGCTACAATAAGACCTATGATAAGACTTATAATAAAAGCCTTTATAGGATTGAATGAAGTTTCTCTAACATTCGCTTCCTGATATACTATACTATTATAATTGTTTTCATCAGTACTGAATTCAATTATACCACTTTCATAGTCTCCGATGTCATAGTCTTCCGACGCATCTTCCTCATCTATGAAATTAAATTCATAATCGGCAGCAGCAACCATTCTTGTCTGTGCTGAATATGTAACAGCTGCAAAGCTCATTACTAATAGGATAAGTGAAACAATTGCAGTGACTGCGAAGCTTATTCTTCTTTTATACATTGCCAGTACCTCCTCAGCCAAGTCCCAGAAGGAGTGATATGCCAAAGCAAACTGCTGTAACAGCCGCAGTGATTCCCCAGAAGTACTTTGCGGAAGCGCCGTAATCAATCGGAAGATCTCCGACAAATTTTCCGGTCTGACCGTTCATTGCAAAGACATACTTCTTTCCGTCCCATGTAGTATTAAGTATCCATACAGGATAAAGGGCATATTTTGATTTTGCATTGTGTAAACATACAGAACCACTCTCTTTTGTTAGAGAATTGTATCCCTGAACAGTACCTGATATAATCTGTTCTGTAGTATTCTTTATTCTTTCGTTTGCACGTTCAACGCTCTGTTCGGCATCAATGTCATATTTATCAGCAAGATATCCTGAAAGATATGCAGTTTTGAACTCAACTGCATCTTTGAAATCAAAGGGCTCTATAGATTCCATAAGCTCGTCCTGCATTTTTGACGAACCATCAACAGGAACAAGCTCGTATTGCACGTTTCCCTCTCTTTGAACGGAGAAATAGCTTCTTTCAATATAATTGAACTTACCGTCGCTCCAACTGCGCAGCTTTTCGCCCTTGAAGAGCATTTTTCCCTCTGCATCAGCGTCAAACAGCCAGACAGGTACATAAACTCCCTTTATTTCATCGATATGATTCTGATCCTTAAACACTTTCGGAAGAAGCTTTCTTCCTTCGATATGTTTGTTTAAGGCTGCCTTTGCAGCTTCCTTATCATATTTAAACGGAATAATATAATCAGGCTTAAGGGCTCCGGAAAAATTACCGGACATAACAACAGGATTGTCGCAATACGGGCATTTTGAAGCTGAAGTCGTAGCATCAGTAATTATCTCGCCACCGCAGGATTTGCAGGTATATACACGCATATTCTCTTTTTCTCCAGACTGCCATTCGCTTCCGGCAGAAGTCTCCCACTCCATATCATCTTCCTTGATATGTTCAAGACAATTATCGTGATCCTTTATAGAATCAACATCGAATTCAGATTCGCAGAATGGACATCTCATTTTCTGAGATCCTGAGTTAAATTCGAGCTTTCCGCCGCAGGCGGGACATTTATATTCTATTACATCAGACATTAATTTCACCTCTGTAATTATTAGTCTTTTAATCAATGCCGGATCATAAAATCCTTTATGCTCCAGACCTTTTGTTCTTCATATCTCATGGATTTGAAGTACACCATTTTTTTTGACAATTTTTTCCGTATACTTTTCGTTAAATAGTAATTGAATAAAGATATAAAAAAAGCAAAAAACAAAATCGCGACTATTGCTCTCATTCCAATTCTTTGTAATGACAAATATGCACAAGCAAACAGCAAAGCCTGCAATAATGGAAATATCAGTAATGACAAAGCGACTGCTTTATTTTTTTTAGGTACATTATCGACACGCAACTTTCCTGTTTGTCCGTTCATGGCATAAGTGAATTTCTCATTATTATAGTTTATATTTAGGAGCCATACAGGTACAAGATAATATGAAAGCTTCCTGTTATGTATATATTGATTCATATCAATTCTCAGAAGCCTGTCCATTTTTCTGACTGTATCTAACAGCTTTTCATCTTCTATTTTATTTGAAAATGCTTTAATGCCGGATTCTTCATTGTAAATAGACTGCAATGCATAATCGGTGCTTTTCATAGCGTTTTCTGCTCCGATAATATATCTGCTGGCAGAAAAACCTGCAATATAAGATTTAGAAAAATCTTCCGCATCACTAAATTCATAAGGCAGAAGCGAATAAAACACTTCTTCACAAATATCCGCATCATTTGCAAGTATAGGATAGTGCTTTACACTTATATCAAAGCTTTCATCCGGTTTATATGTGCAACTGTACCTCCATACCGGTATGTAACAACCTACTATTTTTTTCTGAACGTCCTTACTTCTGAATTCCCTGGGAACACTTTCGAACCCCGATATATATTCCGAATATTTATCAAGAAATGCCTTTGAGGTTACTTTAAATGGTATCACTTTATCCGGACGAATATCGCCATCAAAATCTGAGGAAATTATTACATAATGCTTGCAAAAAGGACATTTTGCAGTAGCATAGAATGCTTTAGTTATAATCTTCCCGCCACAAGAAGAACATCTGAACTCTTCAAGCTCGTCTGCCTCATAAGGCTCCCATACATACTTTGCTCTGTCTACCCAATCAAAATCCGAGAGTTTTTCCTCGGTAACTTCGTCAAAATGGGAGAGTATATACTCTTTATCATAGGTATTTGAACAGAAACGGCAGGTAACCCTTTCCATATTTATGTCATAATACATCGGAGCTCCGCAGTTAGGGCATTTGTATTCTGTCACATCTGCCATATTTGCACCTCTTAGCAGTATATTATTTAAAACGGGCAGACGCTAAGGTCCGCCCGTTTATTTATGATTTATTTTACAATATCGTCATCATTGAAAGGATCGCCGCACTCAGGACAGAACTTCGGAGGATTCTTAGGATCCTCAGGCTCCCATCCACACTTATCACACTTGTATAGTGGTGCGCCCTCAGGCTTTTTCTGGCCGCAATTAGAGCAGAATCTGCCCTTATTTACAGCTCCACAGTCACAGGTCCAGCCGTCAGGTGTAAGTACTACAGGCTTTGCCTTTCCGCAAGAAGAACAGAACTTGCCTGTATTTGTCTCGCCGCACTCGCACTTCCATGAATCTGCGGAAGGAGCTCCTGCTATCGGCTTAGCAGCCTGCTGTGCCTGATTCTGCTGAGCCATGCCAAATAAGTTCTGAGCGTTAGTACCGCCAGCCTGTTGAGCCATACCCATACCGAAAAGTCCCATAGCAGCGCCATTAGGATTGTTTGCAGCATTCTGCATAGCCTGCGCCTGTGCTTCAACGAGAGATGCAGCAGCATTGCCGGGATCTCGATTCCATGCTCTGTCTTCGAACTCCTGGATTCTCTTTGTATCCTCTTCTGAGATAGTAGCTGAATTTATATTAACAGTCCAGATCTTAAGACCTCTCTTCTCTCTCCACATAGGATCGACTTCAGTCTCTATTGCAGCCTTAACCTCTCTCTGTCTGCCAGGGAGCTGATCATATCTTATGCCTGAAGCAGAAATAGCTGCGAAAGCAGGCTGGAGAGAATCAAGGAACTCGCTCTTGAGCTGATTGTCTATCTCGGAACGGAGGAAACGCTCCTTAACGTCACCGCATACATTCACATAGAAAAGTACCGGATCTGCGATCTTATAAGAATAAATTCCGTTGCAGCGAACGCCTACTGTAAAGCTTCTTCCGAGGTCCTCATAAGCAACCCTGAAAGGAACAGGGTTCTGTGTACCGAATTTATTGTCAAGGATCTCTTTCATGTTAAAGTAGTATATTCTCTGATCCTTAGCAGCTGTTCCGCCATGCTTGATACGTTCCCACATTTCCTTGAACATATCCTTAAGACCTGTACCGAAACTACTATTGAAAATACTCGGAGAGGTACCGGTCTGATACTTGTATATACCAGGCTCTGTAGCAATCTCTGTAACCATGCCCTGATCGACCATTATCATAGCCTGACCTTCATGAACAACGATACCGCTTCCGTCAGAAATAACATTATCATTTCCCTTTGTGTTGGAAGAATGCTTTCCGAGCTGCTTCTTTGCTCTTACAACAAGAACGTCAGAAGACAGAGCGTCACAAGTATAGAACTCTTCCCATGTATCAGCAAGAGTCTGAGATGCTCCGACGAGAGCTGCCTGAATAATACCCATAATTATAGCTCCTTTCGGGAAATAATCCCTATTTAATAATATTTCGCGGAAAATAGCCATTTCCCGTCATTTCCTTGTCAGTTAAAAACTAACGCACAGTAATTATAACATATTTTAAGGAAAAATGCACTACCTTTTAGCAATTTTTTCTTTTTTAATATATATTTTTATCATTTAACTTAATTTACTCCCATTCCTTCCAGACCTCAGGGCAATAGCCAATGGTTGCTTTTGCTCCATTCCTGACAACAGGAGTAATGATTATCTGTGGATTTTCAAGTATCTTTTCTTCTCTATCCTCCTCGGATAAGTAATTGAGCAGGGCGAGAAGGTCCTTATCCTTTGAATCACTGTTTATAAGCTTTTCGATGCCACCAACAGCTTTCTTGACATTATTGAACTCGCCACGACTCATTCCCTTTTCCTTCATATCAATAAACTGATACTTGATACCGCGCTCCTTGAAATAACGCTCAGCCTTTTTGCTGTCAAAGCACTTTTTTGTTCCGAATATTTGAATATTCATATTCAATCCTCCGATGCAAATGCAAGATCCATATTTTCAGCCGCTTTTACAAGTTCAAAAGAGATATCATGAAGCGTAAGACCATTCTGTGCAAAATAAAGTCTTATAGCAGAAAAACGTGAGAACAACGGTATCTCGCAGGACAAAGAAACAGGCTTACCGTCTGTACCGTTCCATGTAAGCGTACCGCAGGGAGTACCCATGCCAAAAATCGTCAAAGGTATCTGCGCAAGAGGACTCTGTGTCGATGAAGCGGTAACAGTTACCTTATACCAGCCCGGTTCCTTCAATGTAAGAGCAAAGGCATGATTCTGTCCTTTAATACACTTTACATCGCTGAGATCAATTTTCAAATACTTTTCGATATCATAGAATATGACAGGTTCATCGGAATCTTCCTCATTATCGGCACGATTAATTATCTTCACTTTATCTGCCTCACCTATTATTCTATTCATAGCATCTGTAGTCAGTACAAAGCCGAGGATATTAGTTGCATTACGCTGTAGTTCAGCTCTTGTAATGACACCATTTTTCAGTGAAGTCATTATATCCTCATCAACACTGGCACTGTCAGAGCAAACCATATACACATCATTCTGAGCCCTTATCATCGGTACATAATAGCTTCTCTTCGGCTCTCTGCCACGGAAGTTTACATTAGCCCACCAGTCAGTCATAGTAAGCCCCTTAAAGCCCCATTCGTTCCTAAGAATTACAGTATTGAGATCGTAACTTCCTGCCGTCCAAAGACCGTTTACTGCGCCATATGTTGTCATTATGGTCTTTGCTCCGCCCTCTTTCACAGCTATCTCAAAACCTTTAAGATATATCTCGCGCAAGGCTCTTTCCGAAACGACTGAGTCAAGGAAATGCCTGTTTGTTTCTTGATTATTTGCACAGCAGTGCTTTACTGTACCGGTAACGCCAATTTCATGTAAACCATTAAGCTCTGCTGCAGCAATCTGACCTGTAAGGTAGGGATCTTCTGAGAAATATTCGAAATTACGTCCGTTGAGTGGATGACGATGTATGTTCATTCCCGGACCTAGAAGACAATCTACCTTGTTAGCCTTCATTTCTGTTCCAGTGAAGGTGAAAAGATCATGAACAAGCTCCCTGTTGAAAGTGGAGGCTATCAGAGTACCGTTCGGCAGGCTGAAAGCCTTGGTACCACAGTCTAAACGCATACCGGAAGGACCATCAGAACAGCAACAAGCAGGAATACCAAAGCCAGCAAGCTCGTCTGAGACTCCGCCGAAAGCAGATGCAGTGCCTGGTGTAACTCTCGGACTTCCCATTCCCTCACCGCGCACTATGCTTGAAAGCGCGTTATCCGAAAGCTGGGCAATGAATTCCGCCATTGTATTCTTTCCACTTCTGACATCTGTGAGCTTTATACCTTTATCACCAGTATATTTTATTTCCTCGGGCAGTCCGTCTGTACGACGCTTATCCTCGTCAACACTGCTCAAAGGAGCATTTTCCATTATAAGGCTATAAGCTTCGCCTTGTTTCTGCGGTTTAACACGCTCAAATACTGTAACAGGCGCCATTGCCTGAGAGCATTTTTCCACAACAACCGTTTTGTCCTGTACAAAGCTGTAGACCTTTCTTGCCGAGCGCACATCGGAACCCGCATAAAAAGCATATTCTCCGTCTTCAAGTACCCAGCAATACGGATGTCCGGAACCTCCGAAATCATCATATGAAGCAAGCTTTTCTTTATTTACAGATATTGTGATATTCTGAGATTCGCCGGACTTAAGCTCTCTTGTCTTCTCAAAGCCGCAAAGCTCTCTTGCAGGCTGACCCAGTTTGCCCTGAGGCTTGCATATATATAGCTGAACAACTTCTTTGCCAGGATATTTTCCTGTATTGGTGACTTTAAAGACAAACTTAAGCTCTTTTTCACCGCTTACTGAAACAGCCTCTATATCAAATGAGGTATAAGACAGACCAAAGCCAAAGGGATAAATTACCTTCTCTTTTGCAAAGGTCTCAAACCAACGATAACCCACGTAAATATCTTCGGCATAGACATCTCTGTCCTTGCCGCCAAAATATGCGTCCGAAGGATAATCGCTTATCACACCAGCTATTGTATCAGGCAGCTTTCCCGACGGACTTACCTTTCCGGTAAGTACAGCCGCCGTACCTGTTCCACCTGTCATTCCTCCCTGCCATACATATAATAAAGCGTCAGGGCTTATGCTGTTTAAATCATTGATATCTATCAGACTTCCAACATTAAGAAGTACTATTACCTTGCTGAAATACTTTCTTACCTTCCTGAGCATATCTATTTCCAGCTCGGATAATAGATATGAGCCCGGCTCTGTTTTAGCATCCTGCTCCTCGCCGGCAGTCCTACCTATTATAATGATAGCTCTGCTACCGGTTGCAGCAGCGGCCTTAACAATACTGTCTTCAAGAGGCATTTCCTTCTGGGACCACGGTTCAGCTCCCCAGCCATCTCCCTGTTCAAAGGAATTTTCTTCGTCCCATTTCCGGTATATTTCAAGAAGCTCTTCATTTATCCTTACACCTGCTTCTATCATTCCGTCTACTATGCCCGTGACTTTTGAAACATTGACCATTCCGCCAGATCCAGTACCACTTTTATAATAATGAAGCTGTATCCTTCCGAATACTGATACAGTTTCATTCATATCAAGCGGCAGTGCGCCGTTGTCGTTCTTAAGCATTACGATGCCTTCCGAGACCGTTTCAGCTGCCTTTGCAAGATATTTTTCCCAATCAAGTATTTTTTCCATAGATATCACCTCTTTGGTAAAGTAAGTGATTATATTATAACAAATTTTTCTCTTCTTTGCAAGGGTTTTGATTCAGTTTTAACAAAAGAAATGATACAAAAAACAAAAACGGCAAAGCACTCAGCCTCGCCGTTTAATTTATATATATCAGCCGAAATATCTCTTGAGAAGCCCTTCAAATGCCTTGCCGTGACGAGCCTCGTCCTTTGCCATTTCATGAACTGTATCATGGATAGCGTCAAGATTGAGCTCCTTAGCTCTCTTTGCGAGCTTAAGCTTACCCTCTGTAGCTCCGTGCTCGGCAGCAACTCTCTTTTCGAGATTTTCTTTTGTGGAGGAAGAGAGGACCTCTCCTAAAAGTTCAGCAAACTTTGCAGCGTGCTCAGCCTCCTCGTAAGCAGCCTTTTCCCAGTATGCACCAATCTCAGCGTAGCCTTCCCTGTATGCTACTCTTGCCATTGCAAGGTACATACCAACCTCTGTACATTCTCCTGTGAAATTTGAACGAAGACCGTCAATTATCTCAGTATCTGTTACAGCCTTTGCCACTCCGAGCTCGTGCTCACAAGCAAATACAAGCTTACCGCCTGTTTCCTTTTCAATAAACTTGGATCCTGGAACTCCGCACTGAGGACATTTCTCAGGGGGTGCATCTCCTTCGTGAACGTATCCGCAAACGGGACATACATAAGTCTTCATAATCTTTTTCCTCCATTGTTATAAAATTATTGTTGAGTCCTAGCTAAGACAGCTGCCTTGCTTATATGGACATAATCAAACCGAATGTTTAACTCTGTCGTGCTCTTCCGCACGCTTTCCATTATTGAAGCGGTCAAGAGTACCTACGAGGTAACCAGTGATTCTTCTTATCCTATCAAAGGGAACATCTTTGGCAAAATCGTACTGAAGATCGACATAGTCTCCGTCAATCTTTACGGTCATACCAAGTATCTCTCTGTCACTGTACTTCCTTTTGCCGTAATCAATATAAGCATTAATTTCGTCCTGAGAAATCTGTTCGCCTATAACATTTACATTCATTGTGATCGACCTCCGTAAAAATTTGTATTGACTATAGTATTGACATTTGATTGAATATATTGTATCATATAAAAAACAAAAAATCTGTTGCTTATGCAACAAAGGAGTTAAAAATATGTTACCTGAGGATAACGTTTTATTCAAGGGAATAAATCCCGAAGACTGCCGCCGTATGATAACCTGTTTCAATGCAGATATAAGAGCATTCAAGCCCAACAGCCGTATAATGGACTACTCTGACAATTCAGATAAACTTGGAATTATTCTTAACGGCACGGCTGTTATGGTAAGATACGACGTAAACGGTGTGCGCTCTATAATGGAATCTCTCGGTGAACAGAGCGTATTTGGTGTGTACTTCACCTTTACAGCCTCCCAACGAAGCGGTATAGAGATAGTTGCAGAAAGCGAATGTGAGGTAATGTTCGTCAGACGTTCAGAAATAACTAAAAGATGCGAGAACGCTTGTCAATGTCATTCAAGGGTGGTCGAAAACCTTCTTGATCTCATGTCAGAAAAAGCTATTTCTCTAAACGAAAGGATAGAAGTCCTCAGCCAGCGTTCAATTGAAGATAAGCTCATAAGCTGTCTGAGTATCATAGAAGAAAAGACGCCTAAGGGAAAATCCCCTCAGATACCATTTTCCACCACCGCCTTATCGGATTACCTGTGCGTGAACAGGAGCGCTTTGCAGCGCGAGATATCACGACTTAAAAGAGAGGGCGTACTTACTATATCCAAAAGGAAATTCAAACTCATGAGATATTCCGATTAGACATATTGACATCAATAATTATATATGATATAATATCAGTTGTATTTTCAACCTGAAAGGAACAGATCAAAATATGATATGGGAAATAATCAAAACAATAATACTCGGAATAGTTGAAGGTATCACAGAATGGCTCCCTATAAGTAGCACAGGTCACCTGATACTTGTAGGAGAATTCCTCAAGCTCGACAAATCAGAAGATTTCAAGGAAATGTTCGACGTTGTTATACAGTTCGGCGCAATACTTGCCGTTGTTGTAATCTTCTGGAAGAAGCTCTGGCCCTTCGGCAAAAAGGATAATGCTCATCCGCTCAACAAATCCCCCTTCGGTCAGATTATAAAGACCGATATCTTTCAGATGTGGTTCAAGGTGCTTGTAGCCTGTATCCCCGCTGCTATCGTCGGATTCCTTCTTGATGACTGGATCGACGAGCATTTCTACAATCCGTGGACAGTTGCGGTGGCACTGATAGTCTTCGGTATCGCCTTCATCGTTGTTGAAAACTGGAACAAAAGCAGAAAACCAAAGATAAATACCATTGCAGAACTCACATACAACGCTGCACTGATAATCGGTATATTCCAGCTCATAGCCGCTATATTCCCCGGAACATCACGTTCAGGCGCTACAATCGTAGGAGCTCTTCTTATCGGAGTTTCAAGAACTGTAGCTGCTGAATTCACTTTCTATCTTGCTATTCCTGTAATGTTCGGCGCCAGCCTACTGAAGCTCGTTAAATTCGGCTTTGATTTTACCGGAAGCGAGCTCGCTGTTCTCTTTATCGGATGCGTAGTAGCGTTTGCAGTCTCAATCTTTGTTATCAAATTCCTTATGGACTATATAAAAAAGCACGATTTCAAAGTATTCGGATGGTATCGTATAGTACTTGGAATACTTGTCATAGTATATTTCAGCATTAAGGCTATAGTGAAATAAATATCATGTAAAAAGGCATCTCATTGAGCTGCCTTTCTTAAGAGAGTTTCCAGATCAAATTGTGGGCGACCTGTCCTGCAGTCCTTCTCAACAAGATATTTCTTTAGGTCAATTTGATCTAAAACTTCAACAAAAGAATACACTGAGTCGTTTATATCTATAATTCTTTCATAATCCACTGGTAATTTCAGTTGGATTGGTTTATAATAGTTCTCAGTGGTTATCATTTTTGGTAATTTGATTATATCACTAAAAACAGCTGCACGCAAGTTTTGTTGTGCAGTTTGTTTTTTTGCTATAAAATTTGGGGCCTCTTTACGAGGCCCCGTGTTCGTTTGGGAGACTGATTTTTTTACAGTCCCTTTCGTATTATTCTTCGAAAGAATCAAGATCAATGCCTGCAAGAAGCTCCTTAAGCTCTGCAAGTTCGTCAGCCGTCAGAGTAACGCCTTTTCCCATTCTTGAATGATCCGGTGACCACTCACGAATATCGTACTTCGGCTCGTACTCGTTCCAACTTACCATATTGAGCTCCTTTGTCCAGCCCTTGGCATTTTCAGAAAGAACGCCTATTTTCTCAGTTATTTCGTATTTAAGCTCTGCCATTTTGACTTCTCCTTTCAAGATCCGGTTTTAAAACCATTTCAATTTGATATTATATCATATAATAAAAGATTTGTCCATACCTGAAAGAAAAAATTTTTTTAAATCGAAATTCTCAGAAAATCAAGGGCTTTACCATAAAGCTGCCTTGGCTTTGATCTGTTTGTGATAAGAGATTCCGCAAATAAGACTGCATCTTCAATATTCCGAGAAAAATCAGGTATACACTCCTTCTCGCCACTTTTTCTGTCTATGACTTCCACGCCGTATGTAATCACTTCGTCGCCATAAAACTGCATTCTGCCGCTCAGAACCCTGTATGCTACCTTATTGTCACCGTATATCTCCATATACAGAGTCTTGTCGTGTACCTCTCTCATCTTTTTCTTAACTATCCCGAACATTTTACTGCTCCTTTCTTTTTTACTGCCTACTGACATTTTTATTATATCATCGGCAACAGTAAAAGTGAACAGGTATTTTTTTGTAAAACTGTAGGATTATTCAGATAATTTGACGAATCCGCAGAGCAGTCCGTTATTCCATATCGTTTATCTGCATATAGATACGCTGCATCTGCATATCCGTCTCAGCAATACGCTCTGCACACTCCCTAAGTTCTTCGGATATCTCGTTAGGTATCTCGGAGGAGGTCTTGTATTTCAACTGATGTTCAAGACTTGCCCAGAAATCCATTGCTATGGTCCGTATCTGTATTTCGACAGGAGCATACTCCTTGTGAGTCGAAAGGTATACCGGAACGTTAAGCACAATATGATAGCTGCGGTAGCCGCTTGGTTTCGGTTGTTTTATGTAGTCCTTTCTCTTTATCACGGTAAAATCATCTCGTCTGCCCAGCATTTCAACTATCGCATAGATATCAGTGATATAATAGCATGTGACACGAATGCCTGCTAGATCGAGGAGATTCTTCCTTGCTGCCTCCGTAGTTATTGGCAGCCCCTTTTTTTGCAGCTTGCCTATTATCGACTGCGGCGATTTGAGTCTGCTTTCAATATTATGTATCGGATTGCGCTGAAATTTAACGCCGAATTCATTATCGAGAATATTCAAATAGGTTTTGACGACCTCTATTGCCGAGTCATACAGATGCTGAAGCTGCAAAAAATCGTAGAAGACGTGTGAAAACATTTCCTTCATGGATTCGCTGTTATCAGCAAGTGCAGGAAGATTGTCAAACGCCTCTTCGTAAAAATCCCTTTCGCTCATGTAATTTCATTCCCTTCTCTATGTCTGACTGTCCTCGCCCTCTGTATATTCAAAGCTTCCAGAAGTGTTTCCAGCTTTGCTAAACTGTGTTTTGTAAAGCTCAGAATAAACTCCACCCTTGTTCACAAGGTCGCTGTGAGTACCTCTTTCAGAAATTACGCCATCCTTTATTACAAGTATCTCGTCAGCGGCAAGAATGGTAGAAAGCCTGTGAGCGATAAGTATACTTGTTCGTGACGATATAAGCGGCTCTATGGCGTCCTGTATTTTCTGCTCGGATATTGAATCGAGAGCTGAGGTCGCTTCATCAAATATCATAAGGGCAGGGTCCTTCAGGAGAACACGTGCTATGGATATACGCTGCTTTTCGCCGCCTGACAGTTTCAGTCCCCTGTTTCCCACTACAGTGTCGAGACCTGTTTCCTGTTTTTCGATGAATTCGTATATATTGGCCTGCTTGCACGCTTCTATAAGCTCTTCCTCCGTTGCATCGGGCTTTGCATACAGGAGGTTATCACGTATAGTTCCGTTAAACAGATAAGTTTCCTGACTGACTATTCCTATGTGTTCCCTTAAATACTCAAGGTTGAGCTTCCTTACGTCAATACCGTCAAAAAGAACGGTTCCTGACGTAACATCATAAAGACGCGGTATAAGGTTGACAAGTGTACTCTTTCCTGAGCCGGAGGGTCCGACAATAGCAATACATTTTCCGCTGCTGAGCTTAAATGTGATATCATTAAGTATCTGACGCTCCTTATCGTAGTAGAAACCGACATTTTTGAACTCGACCTCACCGTTTGGCTCTTTGTCTGGAGTTATAGCGTCAGGAGCGTTTTCTATCTCAACAGGCATATCATAATACTCGAAAATTCTCGTAAACATAGCCATTGAGCGTATCCAGTCCACCTGTATGTTTAGAAGCTGGTTCACAGGACCGTACATTCTTCCGAGAAGTGCTACAAGTACCGTAATATCACCGACAGTAAGGTCTGAATCGTATTTCATCATAAGAATACCGCCAGCAAGATAAATAAGCATGGGGCCAATACTCGAAAAAGTAGTTAGAGCAACTCTGAACCAGCGTCCAGCCATACCCTCACGGATATTGAGCTTTATCATCTTATGGTTTACTTTTTCATATTTTTCATATTCCGTCTGCTCCATACCAAATAGCTTTACCAGGAGCTGACCGCTGACAGACATGGTCTCATTGAGAATTCCGTTTATCTCGTCGCTGCATGCCTGAGATTCCTTAGTTATGGACCACCTTGTCTTTCCGGCGCTTCTTGTAGGTATAGCAAAAAGCGGCACGACAAGTATTCCGACTATGGCAAGTATCCAGTTCTGCCTAAACATAACTATCATTGCTACAATAAGAGTTATAGCATTTGAAAGTATGCTTGTAAGCGTATTGGTTATTATCTGCTGAACTCCTGAAATATCGCTGGTCATTCTTGTTATGATGTCTCCCTGATTGTTGGATGTAAAAAAGCGCTGGGACATCTTTTGCAGGTGAGCATACATCTTATTTCGCATATCGTACGTGATATGCTGAGCTATCCATGTATTCATATAGCTTTCAAGAACGCCTATAAGATTTGCTCCAAGCGTTACTGCAAGTGATAAAACTATAAAGAATATCAGCTTCTTCAAGCTTCTGCCATAAAGTCCTTCATCTATAATCTTACCGGTAAGTACTGAAGGTAGAAGGCTGAGGGTTGATGATATGATTATAGCAATCAGAACTATTATCATCTGCTTCCAATAAGGCTTTAAATACGAAAATATCCTTTTCAGAAGGCCTTTTGTTACTTTCGGGCGATTTTTCTTCTCCTCATCGGTAAGATAACCCATTCCTCTCGGTCCACCTATCGGCGGCATAAATATCAGCTCCTTTATATTATTTCGTTATTTATTCGATAAATTTATCTATCGCACCTGTATAATCATCCTTTGAGGACAGGCCGTTTACATCTTTCATGACTTTTTCAATCTTTGCTGGGAGCGGTTCCGCAGAATATGCTATAATAGATCTCGATTCCGTGTCGAGCATGAGCATAATACCGTTCCCTTCTTTATATTTTCTTTTGTAATAGGCTTTAAGTATGTTCTCGTTCGGCGTTTTTGATCCGTTTCTAGTTGCAAGTATCGTAATATCCTCTTTTACACCTGAGAGAGCATTCTCGAACCTTCTTATATCCTCATATCCAAAGATCTGGGCATTGTCAATGAAATGCTCAGGGCACAGTTCGCCCAGCTGAAGCAGTCTTATTATACCTCTTCTGTAGTCACCTCCTATTATTTCCTTTGTCTCCCAGTACAGTGCATTATTCTCCGTGTTCTGGCTTATATTAGTAAGACACGAACCTGTACGATAGACTATATCCTCGTTTGTAGCATTATTTATAAGTATAACAAGTCCGCTGCCTTTGCCCTCGTATATCTCTCCGAACTCATCGACAGCATAGTCATAAGGAGCTTTTCCGTTAAGATCGTTTGTAATTATGACAGCGACATTTATAAGCTTTTTGCTGAAAAGCCAACCTGCATAATCATTACAGGCTTTTAAGGCCTCAGAGCTGAGAATGCCTGCTTTATCAAAAACATACGTTCCGTCAGTGCTTCCAACACTACGTTCCGTAAAGGGCTGACTGGTTGTTTGTACACTTTTGCCGCCTGATATAGGCGTTTTATTTGGAGAGCAGCCCATTGAAGCAAAGCAGGCTGCAGAAAGAATCAGACTCAAAAATAAGATTTTTTTCAAAAAAATCATCCTCTGCTCTTGTATTTATATTTATATTTTAGTATAATTTAATAGAAAAATCAAGTAGAAAGAGTAATTCTGCAAAAATTATATTTACCCAAGGAGTTAAAAATGGATTACGAAATAAAAGGCAATAACATCATAGTATCGGAAAACGATCTCGACCTTGATGAAACTCTTGACTGCGGTCAGGCGTTCCGCTGGAAAAAGATATCCTCTGATTACGAATGTACATATACCGGTTCCTTTTTCAACGATAAGCTAACGGTTTCTCAGACCTCAAAGGGCAGCTTTATTTTTCACAATACTAACGAAAACGACTTTATCTCAAAATGGATAAGATATTTTGACTTTGAGACAGATTATTCCGAGCTTAAACGCTGTTTTTCTGAAGACGAGACCCTTGCAAAAGCCTGTAGCTTCGCAGGCGGCATAAGACTTCTGCGACAAAATAGCTGGGAGTGTCTTATTTCCTTTATTATTTCCCAGAATAATAATATCCCGAGGATAAAAGGAATAATTGATAGGCTATGTGAAAATTACGACGGCAGATTTCCAAGTATAAATGAATTATCGTTGGAGAATGCTGATACTCTCTCCTATCTTAGGAGCGGCTTCCGCGCAAAATACCTTGAAGACGCTGCTATAAAGGCAGCATCAGGAGAAATAAACCTTGACGCGATTGCTGCCCTTCCCATTGACGATGCAAGATCTGCTCTAAAAAGGATAAAAGGCGTCGGTCCAAAAGTAGCAGAATGCGTTCTCCTCTTCGGAATGTACCGCACCGAAGCCTTTCCGGTAGACGTATGGATAAAGCGAGTACTTGCGCAGTACTATCCGGATGGTTTTCCGGAATTAGCAAAATCGAGCGCAGGCATCGCTCAGCAGTACCTATTCCATTATATACGAAGTATTTCATCGCAAAATGAATAATCCTTTCAAAAATACCGATAATCTGCTTATCTTTATTTTTTTGGAGGAAGTATGTTAAAAGGTGTTAATAAAAGAATAGTTGAGATCAATAAAACCGACAGTATTTACTTTGAGAAGGCAGTGCTTTACCTTAGACCTAACGTATCCGTTCTGCCTGAATCCGTCTCAGCCAAAGAGACCGAGCGCGTTCTGAACGGTATTATAAGTCCACGAAGGAAAAAGTCAATGAGATATATTATTCTCCTTTTTCTTGCCACTTCTCTCTTTATTGCTGCTTTTATGTTCGTAAGGAGCATTTCATTAATCACAGCAGCTTTTTCTGTACAGAAGTTGATTTATAGCGCAAAATAATGTATAATATAGTATAATAGTGTAAAAGGAGGCTGCTATGGAAAATATACTATCCGAAAATAACGATGCAACATCTTCAAGACGTGTAATATGCACCCCTAGCCCGTCGGCAAAAAGCGCATTCTTCTATCTTCAGGAAGCAGGATATTCCAAAAGGAACGAGGCTCAGATACACCACAGGCACGATCTTGACTCTTTTTTTATAGCAGCAGTTGTAAGCGGCTTCGGAGAGTTGGTTGTAGGAGATGACACATATCCCCTTATAAAAGGCGACTGTTTCTTTTTGGACTGCCGTACACCACATTACTACAGAAGTCTTGAAGCTGAACCGTGGGAGCTTCTCTGGGTTCATTTCAACGGAAGCACCTCACAGCAGTACTACGATTATTTTACATCTCAGTCGAAGGCTGTTTTCCACCCTCATTTTTTTGACAAGGTAGTTTCGGCGATAACAGAATTAATGGATATCAACGAAAATAAACTTCCAGATGCTGAAATAATCACCTCAAAGTTAATTGTTGAGCTTCTTACCATAGCTCTTACCGTCAACAACGGCGAACAGCAATTTGACTCTGCTTTAAAGCAAAAGCTGCTGTCGGTACATAATTTTATAGACGACCATTTCGCAGAGGATATCTCTCTTGAGATGCTTTCGTCAAGATTCTATATAAGTAAATACTACCTCACCCGAGAGTATAAGCGAATATATGGAAAGACTATATTCCAGCACCTTATAAATGCAAGGATAAACTGCGGCAAAAAACTTCTGCGCTTTACCGATAAATCCGTGGAGGAAATCGCACATCTCTGCGGTTTCAACGATCAGAGCTACTTTGCAAGACAATTCAAAAAATCTGAAAATCTTACCTGTTTCTCATACAGAAAGATGTGGAGAGACTGAATAATGAAAAAAAGAGAGCGAAAGCTCTCTTTTTTATTGACCAGACCGATAAGCCGTGTTCTGTCGTGTGCGGTAATTTATCTACGCTTACCGTCGCCGGCAAGCTCAAGCCGCCATTACTTGTTATCCGCCGAGCAGACGTTTAGATAACAAGCACCAATAGGCGTTGCATCGGATAGGGTTTACATAGCAACGCTGTCTCCAGCGTTCTGGTGAGCTCTTACCTCGCCTTTCCACCATCACCGCATAAAGCGGCAGTATATCTCTGTTGCACTTGCCCTAAGGTCGCCCTCGGCTGCCGTTAGCAGCTACCCTGCTCTATGATGCACGGACTTTCCTCGTGAACTAAAGCGTTCCCGCTACCGCATAGTCTGCTCACTTGATAATGATACCATTTTTAAGCACAATTGTCAAGTTTTTACTTTTTCGCCTATCTTATAGCCTAGCATATCAGCTATTTTTCTTACCTCCTCGGCTTTCATTGCCTTTATCTTATATCTTGTATGCTCTTCTCCCTCAAACCATATGCTGAAAGCACATCTTCCGCTCATAGCTTGTAGCAGATTCTGCTCCAGCTCTATCTTTACGACCTTTTCACGAATTGAAACAACGGTATGGAACTGAGTCCATTTTGAACAGCGTATTATTATCTTATCTTCGTAAAAAGCTACACCGCTCGTCCTAAGCGCTTCGAATTTTACTATAATGAACCATACAGCAGGTATTTCAAGCATGACTGCAAAAAAAAGTGAGAGTTCGGCAAGTTTTGGAAATATCCTTGCCGCCCAGTCATAGGTCGGAACTATAAGTGAAGCAACCATAAGAGGTATCAGCAGATATGAGCATATACCTGCCGGTTGAGCACAGTATTTGTTCTTTTTTCCGCCGTATATGCCAATAGTCTCGAACTTTTCTCCGAGATTCTTTTCCCTCTTCACTGGAAGCAAAACAGGTATCCTGTTTTTTGACGAACCATAGCCTGCACAGCTTATATTCACTGCAACGGCTCCCCTTATCTTCATTAAAAGATTCTGTCTGAGGTCTGTGTAATTAATATGCGAATTTTTTATACGGTATTCCTTACGCTCCAGTATACCGTAAGATACCCTTGTACAGCTACGGTCGAAGTCGATGGTGAATCTTCCGTACCGGAAAAAATTCACAAGAAACGACAGGAACCAGGAAGCAATAAAGAACACTCCAATAAATATAGCAGCTGTCGGGATCTTAAGAAGGAGCTTTTCAGTCAGCTTTTCCGTTTCCTCCGTAAGAATATTCAGAGAGCGCTTTATAATATCGTAAGCGATATCTCCACCTTTGAAGAAAAAGGTGGCAAGATAGACAGTTCCTGAAAATCCGCTTGAAAAAAGTGCGGAGAAGACCAGTACAGAAATCGTATTTGGCTGTGATATGTCATTTATCTTCTTTTTTTCGTCAATGTCCGGCATACGCTGCATTATCCTTTTCAGAGTCTTTTTTCCAATCAGGAGTTTGAGGTCTACTGTCTTGAAAATCCCGGCGCGGGTATCACATCGAAACTTTATTGCTCCGAATGGCATCATGAAAAAAGGTCTTTCTACAGTGACCGAACTTATATTCCGTATAGGGATAAACGTGTTTACGTGTACAAAAACTCCGTCGCGATGAACAAGCTCCTCCTCCGTAAGATATATACGTGAAAAAAGCCACCTAACCAAACCGACTAAAATAATAGCTGCAAGCACGACTATATCGAACCATGCTCCACTTACCCAGCTGTAAAACCAGTTTTTGTCGAATTTATAGGTATAAACGCCACGTATCAGAGGAAAAATAAGGAGCCAAATATTTTTTACAGAGTATCTGAGTATTTTCAAAGGATGTTCACGGCACATACTTTTCCCCCTCAGCACTTACTCCGCCGGACATGGCAATAATCTCCTCTGCGTCTGACTTTTTCAGAAACAAGAGCCTAAGCTGTCCGCCGTATACGAAGAATATTATAAAATTGAAGCCCGTATAATTGGATAAATAGCTGCTTATGAAAGTGGTATACTGTATGGAGGAACACCTTACAGACTGATGTACCTTTATAAATACTCCGCTACTCTTTGTTACCTCTTTTTCAGTGGCAGTATATTTTATAGAAGAAAAATAAAGCGGAAGATGAATGAACATTTCCAAAAAGGCAATTGAAATGACAACAACCACTGATAATTCGACAATCTTTTCTACCGTAACAAAATATCTTACTGCCGCAAGAATAATAATCGCTATTAAAGTGATTATTATTCTCATTGTCGTTAAACAATTCCTGTCAGGTACATACTGTTTCATTTCACGCCCCCTTCATGGTATTTATAGTATAAAAAGTGAAACGATATGACTGCCCAATCACATATATGCAAGGACATTTAATTGTTCATTACATGAACATTATATCATAAATAAAATCCAATGTAAAACCGAAAATTAAAACAAATTGTAAACTTTATAATTAAGCTGTATGAAAGCGGTGTATTATGCTTGAAAAAATAAATTCATATGTCTGGGGAACCGGACTCATATCACTCTTACTAATAGCAGGTCTGCTGTATACAATTAGGCTACGTTTCATTCAATTCCGCATTTTTCGTTATTTTTTTTTGGCTCTCCGTAAAAGTGGTAGTAAACGTCCCCAGTTTGGTACTTTTTGTATGTCTCTCGGTACGGCTATGGGTACAGGGAATATTACCGGAGTTGCTTCAGCAATAAGGATAGGCGGAGCCGGAGCGATATTCTGGATGTGGATATCTGCTATCCTCGGTATGGCAATTGTCTATGCTGAAAATTACCTATCGGCGAAATACAGTACTGAAACGATACGCGGCCCTATCGCATACATAAGATACGGCCTCGGTAGCAAGACCCTATCCGGTGTCTTTGCATTATGTTGTCTCTTCGCGTCTTTAGGTATGGGAGGAATGGCGCAGATTAGCACGCTTTCGGATAATCTTTACAAGTGTATGGAGATACGTCCATTACTACTATCTTGCATCGTATATATTATTATATATATTATTATTAAAGGCGGTTCCGAAAGAATAAGCGGTGTGGCAAAGATACTATTGCCTCTCTCGACCGTTGTTTATACTCTTATCTGTGTGGTCACAATAATACAGAACAGTCCAAAGTTACCCTTTGCCTTTTTGAATATATTTTCACAGGCTTTTGGCATAAAACAGACAATTGGAGGAATAACTGGATATACTGTGTCAAAAGCTGTATCTGTAGGAATCAGAAGAGGAATATTCTCAAACGAAGCCGGTCTCGGCAGCTCCCCACTGCTACATAGTGCCTCAGAAAACTACAGTTCATACAAAATACAGGGAATGTGCAGTATGCTTGAGGTCTTCATTGATACAATACTATGCTGTACTCTTACTGCTGCTGCTATACTGTGCTCTTCAAAAGATATGACAGTAAAATCGTCGTTTCTGCCAGTAACTGGTGAATTAACTGATATTATACTTGCTTTACTGATGGTTGTGTTCGCCCTTTGTACAGTTATAGGCTGGTCATACTGCGGTTCAGTTGCATTTTGTTACCTTTTCGGTAGTAAAGATGATGTATTCACTTTGATTTTTTCAGTCATTGCAGCCTCAGGTGCCCTTCTCCGCTCCCAGACTGTTTTGACGATATCAGATATCTTCAACGGCCTTATGGCTTTTCCAAACATAATTGCCCTTATGTTTCTAATAAAACAGGTAAAAATAGAATAAACTCCTTCTAAACGGTCAAATAATATTATAAACAGATTGCTGCTATATAATACAAAGCTACCATTCAATGCTAAAATCAGCTTATTTCTTTACTTTCTAACATTTATAAACTTTTGTTTCTCCAAAATTGGTCGTCCAATCTAAAAAGGCTATAATACAACTTTTTTCGTCGTTATATTACGAGAATCCCCCAGTATAGCTTCATATCAGCACATTCGAAAGTATTCCACAATTGATATCTTCATGTTGTAAAAAACTATTTATATTGCATAATGTTAAAATCATTCAGATTTTCTATTGACATCCATATTTTATTTCTGTATAATTATATTTGAATACTTGCGCTCGCAGTGCGATCCTGCAATAGCGTTAACTGTAATTTATAGGCTTTTATGACGAAAACGTCATTAAGATATTTGCCGCAGACGATTTGCGGTCTTAATGCTTCGGAACCACCATATCCACAAGATCACATAATTTTATACAGGTTCGGCTCGGAAAAGAGCTTGTACGTTTGCCTGTTTTCTATGTGGTCAGCCTTTTTATCGCTTTTTATAATGTGAATGATGTTTACACTCACAGATCTCATAATCCCGAAGCCTTACTTTTTTATATTTTTTTCAGGCTTCTGCGGCGTTCACGCAGAGGTCTTCCCTATTATTGAAAGCGAGGTCATATAGTGAACGAAAAAGAGAAAAACAATAAGCCCAAGCAGAGCGATTCTTCTACCCCCAAAAGGACATACAGAAAGCGTACTGCGCCAAAGGATAAGGTAACAAAAGAGAAGAAAACAGCTGTTAAGACCGAGACAGCTCCAGAAACCAAAACTAGAAGCCGCACAAGGCAGCCTAAAGAAGTTAAAAAGACACCTGTACGTATAATACCGTTAGGCGGTCTTAACGAGATTGGTAAAAATATGACTGTATTCGAGTGTTCAAATGATATGTTCATACTAGATTGCGGTCTCGCTTTCCCTGACGCCGATATGCCTGGCGTAGACATTGTTATCCCTGATTTCACTTATGTTGAAAGAAATCAGGAAAAGATCAGGGGAATAGTTATTACTCACGGTCATGAGGACCATATCGGCGGTCTTGCCTATCTCCTCAAGAAAATAAACGTACCTGTATATGCCACAAGGCTTACCATTGGTCTTATCGATGGCAAACTCAAGGAACAGGGCATAAACCAGAAAGTGAACCTAAATATTGTAGAGCCCAAGAAAACAGTAAAAATGGGCTGTATGGCTGTTGAATTTATCAAAGTAAATCATTCTATCCCCGACTCTGTAGGTATGGCTATCCATACACCTGCCGGCGTTATCGTACACACCGGTGACTTCAAAGTTGATTATTCGCCAATTGACGGCAAGATAATAGACCTTGCCAGATTTGGTGAACTAGGAAGCCGCGGCGTTCTTGCCCTTATGGCTGATTCTACAAATGCCGAAAGGCCAGGATATACACATTCCGAGCGTACAGTCGGTGACTCCTTTGACAAACTTTTCCAAAAAGGTGAGGGTAAACGTATCATAATCGCCACATTCTCATCGAATATTCACCGTGTCCAGCAGATAGTCAACTGTGCTGTCAGATACAACCGAAAGGTCGCCGTATTCGGCAGGAGTATGGTTAATGTTATAAATACCGCTATAGAGCTTGGCTATCTTGAAGCTCCAGATGGTATATTCATCGACATAGAGATGATGAACCGTTATGAAAGCGAGCGCATCGTTCTAATAACTACTGGAAGCCAGGGAGAACCCATGTCTGCTCTTACCCGTATGGCAATGAACGACCATAAAAAAGTAAACATTACTCCCATGGATTTCATAATTATATCTGCAACGCCTATCCCTGGCAACGAAAAATTCGTTACCCGAGTTGTAAACGAACTTATGAAATCAGGCGCTGAAGTCGTTTATGAGGCAATGTATGAGGTACACGTTTCAGGTCATGCCTGTCAGGAGGAACTGAAACTCATGCAATCTCTTACGAAACCTAAGTTCTTCATTCCCGTTCACGGTGAATACAAACACTTGAAGAAGCATGCAGATCTTGCATTACAGCTCGGTATGCCAAAGGAAAATGTGCTTATAGCTGAGATAGGCAACGTTATCGAGACCGATGGAAATTCCATGAAGGTCGTTTCACAGGTGCCTGCCGGAAGAGTCCTCGTTGACGGACTAGGCGTAGGCGATGTTGGCTCTATAGTACTCCGCGACAGAAAACATCTTGCTCAGGACGGTCTTATAATCATTGTCATAGGCATTGAAAGAAGCACAAATGAGATCGTTGCTGGTCCGGATATCATATCAAGAGGATTCGTCTATGTACGTGAATCTGAAGAACTCATGGTAGAGGCAAAGGGGCTTCTTTCTGATACACTTGCAAATTGCTCTTCCAACGAACTGAGAGAATGGAATTCCCTCAAGGGAAAACTCCGCGACGCCCTCTCTGATTACATTTACCAAAAAACCAAACGCAGTCCTATGATCCTTCCGATTATAATGGAGACATGATTTTTCCGAAAGGAGTAAAAAGGTGAAAAAGAAATTCCCGGCAGTTATGTTGATACTTCATCTGCTTGCGCTGGGTATGTTGATACCTTCATTTCTGCTGATAGACCGCAGCAATACTATCGTAAATGTTCTTATAGGAGCTGCTTTCATACTGATACTGAGTTGTATAGTATATACTATAATATATTCTCAGAACTCTATGCGCCGAATTTCAAAGATGAATCAGCATCTTGAAAGCTCTGCTGCCGAATTCATGAATTCCCTGCCTGCTCCTGTTGCGGTTATCGACGATAACCGCCAGTTCGTCTGGTATAATCAAATATTTGCCGAAAAGATAGGACTCGGACAGGACGTTTACGGACTTGATTTTGAGAGCTTCGTAAAAATAGATATGGATATGTTATCCAGCAGCGGAAGTGCATTATGTCCAATAAATGACTGTATTTATGACGTTACAGCTGAAAAGTTTGAGAAGAACGATATGGTCTTCCTAGTACTCTATTTTCACGATCAGTCGAACTATTACACGATAAAACGTGAAATGAGTGAATCTCACCCGAATGTTCTGGTCATAACTATCGACAACTATGACGAGATAATGCAGAACGCAAAGGAGAGCGAAAAGGCACAGACTTCAGTAGAAACAGAAAAACTCATAGAAAACTTCATGAGCAAGACAAATGGCTTTATAAAAAAGACATCTCCGAATACTTTTTTTGCTATAATCGAAAACCGTCACCTGAACGAGATAATAAACAGTAAATTCAAGATACTTGAGGCTGCCCGCAGTATTAAGATAGCTGGAAAGTACCCACTTACCTTCTCAATAGGCGTAGGTCAGGGTGCCGACTCCCTCTCCGAAAGCGAGAATATCGCAAGGCAGTGTCTTGATATGGCTCTCGGACGAGGCGGCGATCAGGCTGTAGTAAAAACCGACACAGGCTACAGATTCTTCGGAGGAGTTTCCAACGGAGTTGAAAAGCGCTCGCGTTCAAAGACACGAATAATCGCAAACGCTTTGCAGGACCTTATTATGAACTGCGAAAGAGTATTTATCACCGGCCACCGCTTCGGCGATCTCGACTCTGTAGGCGCTGCATGCGGCATTGCTGGAGCAATAATAAACCTCGAAAAAGAAGCCTTCATCGCTGTTGACCGCACAAAAAACCTTGCGGCAAATCTTATAGACAAAATCGATGAAGCTACTGACGGAGCACTTTTCATTACTCCTTCTGAGGCTGAAAGCATGATAGCTCCCAATGATATGCTCATAATCGTTGATACCCATAACAAGGACTATGTGGAAAGCCATACACTTTATGAAAGAGCTCGTTCGGTAGTCGTTATCGACCACCACAGAAAAACTGTCAACTTCATTGACAATGCGGTGATATTCTATCATGAGCCCTACGCTTCCTCTGCGTCTGAAATGGTCACTGAGCTGATACAGTACTTCAATTACCCGGTTGACGGAAAGATTGCAGGCTGCTTTGCCGACGCCCTTCTTTCAGGTATTATGCTCGATACAAAGAATTTTGTTATGCGTACCGGAGTAAGGACATTTGAAGCTGCCGCTTTCCTGAAAAAGCTCGGTGCTGATACGATAGCTGTAAAACACCTCTTTTCCAATTCTATAGATTCATACAGACGAAAGACCCAGATAGTGGCATCTGCAAAGATACATAACAACTGTGCCATTGCCGTTGCAGATTTCAACTCTGACGATATAAGGATCGTTGCTCCACAGGCTGCTGACGAGCTCCTCGGCATAACAGATGTTGACGCTTCTTTCGTCATATACAAGACCACTAAAACGGTCAATATATCCGCCCGCTCCCTTGGTGGACTGAATGTTCAGGTAATCATGGAGCAGCTCGGCGGAGGCGGTCATCAGACTATGGCTGCAACACAGCTCGAAAACGTTACATTGGAAGAAGCCGCAAAGGCTTTAATAATCACAATAGACGACTGCAAGAAAAACAACACTGATCTCTAAGCAAGAAAGGTTGATTAATATGAAGGTTATATTTTTACAGGATGTTAAAGGCTCCGGAAAAAAAGGCGAAATAAAGAACGTTGCTGACGGTTACGCACGCAATATGCTCCTTCCAAAGGGCTATGCAGTAGAGGCTAATGCTACGAATATAAATAAGCTCGAAGGCGCACAGGCTTCCGCTCAGCATAAAATAGACGTTGACGTACAGGCTGCCAAAGAAGCTGCTGAAAAAATAAAGGGTAAGAAGGTAAATATATCAGCAAAAGCTGGCTCAAATGGTAAGTTATTTGGTTCTGTTACCGCTGCCAATGTTGCTGATTCTCTTGCAGAACAGCTTGGCGTAAAAGTTGACAAGAAGAAGATAGCTCTTAGCTCCGATATCAAGAACTTCGGCTCGTACACAGCAACTGTAAAGCTCTATAACGGTATTGCCGAAACCATAGATGTTGAAGTCGTTGAAGGCTAACCGGTGAATGCTATGGATGAACATGATATCCTGCTCTCTGCCCGTGAGCTACCTCACAGCATAGAAGCAGAACAGTCTGTCCTTGGGGCGATAATTTCTCAACCTTCAGTTCTTTCCGACGTTATCGAGCTCATAAAGCCCGAGTATTTCTACAATGAACAACATAAGGCTCTATACTCGATTATGTTACAAATGAACTCAATGAGCCTGCCTGTTGATATAGTTACCGTTCTTAACGAGGCAGAAAAGCAGCATATATTTGAAAGTCCCGCCGAAGGAAGACGATATCTTGCAGAGATAGGCAATATGCTCCCATCAACTGCAAATATCCAGAGCTACTGTAAGATAGTAGCAGACAAGTATTTTCTCAGAAGTCTTAGCTATGTGGCTAAAACGATACTTGACGATGTTCAGTCAGGCGAACAGAACGCACAGCTCCTACTCGATGCCGCCGAACAGAAAATATATGATATAAGACAAGGCAAGGATGTTCGTGGACTTGTTCCCCTTTCTGAAGCTATAGCTGAGGCTTATGACAGGCTCGGAAAGATATCAGGTCCCGACAAGGAAAAATACGTAGGTGCAAGGACAGGTTTTACGCTCCTTGACAGCATAACCTCAGGACTTAACAAATCCGATCTTATAATAATCGCTGCACGTCCGGGTATGGGAAAAACTTCATTTGCCATGAACATTGCCACAAATGTAGCAAGACGCGCAGAAAAGGAAGTTGTTACTTTCAATCTTGAAATGTCAAAGGAACAGCTTGCAACAAGAATACTATCTACCGAAGCACTTGTTGAGTCAAATACTCTCAGAAACGGTAGGATCTCCAGCGACGACTGGGTAAAGCTAGCCACAAGCGCCGGCTACCTCAGTACTCTGCCTCTTTATATCGATGATACGGCAAGCATGACCGTCCAGCAAATGAAGGCAAAGCTCCGCAGAACAAAGAATCTCGGACTCGTAATCATAGACTATTTGCAGCTTATGGAATCGACCTCACGCTCTGATAACCGTGTAACAGTTATCAGTGAGATAACAAGACAGCTCAAAGTCATGGCCAAGGAGCTGAATGTACCGGTAATACTCCTTTCGCAGCTTTCCCGTGCAGTTGAAAGCCGTACAGACAAGCGCCCAATGCTCTCAGATCTGCGTGAATCCGGTTCTATAGAACAAGACGCGGATATAGTGCTTTTCCTGTATCGTGAAGCCTACTACAATAAAGAAAGTCAGCGTCAGAACATTTCCGAATGTATCGTCGCCAAAAACCGTCACGGTGAAACAGGTACTGTCGAGCTTATATGGGACGGACAATTCACAAGATTCTCTAATCCCGACTATAATGCTCCGCCTGATAATGTTTGATCATGTTAGACAAGATTTACAGTTTTATTCAGAAATATGATATGCTGAAAAGTGGTGATACTGTAGTTTGTGGTCTTTCAGGGGGCGCAGACAGTGTCGCACTTCTGCTTGCTCTTTTCAGTTTAAAAGACAGATTAGGAATTCAAATTGAGGCGCTGCATGTCAATCACTGTCTCAGAGGCGCCGAAAGCGATAGGGACGAACAGTTCTGCCGAGAGCTATGCAAGAGAAAAGCGATAGTATTCAATGCCGTTTCATGCGATGTAAGCGGATATGCAGAAAAAAACTCCCTTTCTGTCGAAGAGGCTGCAAGAAAGTTGAGATATTCTATTTTTGAGGAATATTCAGCTCATAAAAAAACTGCAACTGCACATAATGCAAACGACGCCCTTGAAACGGCTATACTTAATCTCGCGCGAGGAACAGGTATTAAAGGCATCGCAGGCATACCGCCTGTACGAGGCAATATTATAAGGCCACTTCTTGGCGTAACAAGAGCTGAAATAGAAATGTTCCTTGCAAAGGAAGGTCAGGACTACGTGACAGACAGCACCAACCTTTCGGATGATTACACGCGCAATAAGATACGACATAAGATTGTACCTCTGCTGGGAGAGTTAAATAGCTCGATCATCGAAACATCAATAAATTCTCTGGATACTTTACGCGATGAAAATGCTTTCATAGAATCTGTAGCTAATAACGCTTACAGTTCATGTCTAAAAGGTAAAAAGTTGCTCAACCTCGACAAATATGCTCCGGTGATAAGAAAACGCCTTATCGCAAAGCTCTTATCCGAGAACGGGCTTCCCTATTCCCATAAAAGGCTTGAGGAAGCTGACAGCGTTGCTTTGAACGGCGGGAAGCTCAATATTTCCGGTCAGAATTATCTTTGTGGCTCTGACGGTTCAATAGAACTGACAAAAATAGTACCTGAAAATGACAATTTGATATCAAAGCCGCTTGTTATAGGCGAAAACCGAATTTACGCCGAATGTACGCTTTTATGCGAAATTATCCAATGTGATGATTTGAAGAAAATTGAAACTGTTAACAAAAATTCCACATTTTATCTGCTCGATTATGATAAAATAAGAGGAAGAACTGTTGTCAGGAGCAGAAAATTCGGCGACAGGATAAAACTGAGAGGAAGGAATTTCACCTCCTCTGTAAAAAAAATGATAAATGAAATAATACCGGCTGAAAAACGCCGCACACTTCACTTCATAGAAGACGAGGAGGGTACGGTATTCGCCGAAATGATCGGAATAGCCGATCGCACTGCACCTGATGAGAATACTGTACGTTTTCTTAAGGTCTGTATAAAACGCTCATAAAGAATGGAGAGGATAATTTGACACCCAAAAAAAGCAAAGGAGTTCTTACCTATCTGCTTATCGTCGGAATAGCTGTTTTCTCGCTCGTATATATCAGCTCAAGACTGAACCAGAACAACGATAAGACGGAATATACCGAAATAATCGGCTATTTTGACAATTATAAGGTCTCCTATTACGAACTTGATCTTGGTACGGGAGATCTTACTTATCAGCTCGATAATGAGGACACGAAAAAGCATTATAACGTCCCGAATGTTAATATTTTTCTGAATGATACAGAAAACTACCGTAAAGAATACAACGAAAGGCATCCCGACGCTCCACTTAAGCAGGATTATATCAAGATTACTGACAGAACATGGCTTTATTCACTTATACCAGTGATCCTTACAGTTCTTCTTGGTATATCAATACTCTACTTCATAATGAAGCAGAATGGCGGTGGAAGCAAATACGCAACCTTCGGAAAGGCTAACCTCAAAAACGGTGCAAGTGCCCGTAAGGCTACCTTCAAGGATGTTGCCGGTGCAGATGAAGAAAAACAGGAGCTTATCGAAATAGTTGATTACCTCAAAAACCCGAGGAAGTATACAGAACTGGGCGCTAAAGTGCCAAAAGGCGTTCTACTTCTCGGACCTCCTGGTACAGGTAAAACCCTTCTCGCCCGTGCAGTCGCAGGTGAGGCCGGTTGTCCCTTCTTTCCTATTTCCGGTTCGGATTTCGTTGAGATGTTCGTTGGAGTAGGTGCTTCCCGAGTACGTGACCTCTTTGAACAGGCTAAAAAGCACTCTCCTGCAATAATCTTTATTGACGAAATTGACGCCGTAGGTCGACACAGAGGCGCAGGTCTTGGCGGCGGTCATGACGAGCGTGAGCAGACCCTTAACCAGCTCCTTGTTGAAATGGACGGTTTTACAGGCAACGATAGCGTTATCGTTATTGCTGCTACAAATAGACGTGATATCCTTGATCCAGCACTTCTCAGACCAGGACGTTTCGACAGACAGATAGTTGTTGGCTATCCCGATGTAAAGGGACGTGAAGAGATACTAAGAGTCCATGCAAAGAACAAGTCTCTCGGTCCTGACGTTGACCTCAAGGTAATTGCTAAAACTACTCAGGGATTTACTGGAGCTGATCTTGAGAATGTACTCAACGAAGCAGCTCTCCTTGCTGCAAGAAACAACCGACTTGCCGTTACTGAGGCTGATATTGAAGAAGCTACAATGAAAGTAATTGCTGGTCCTGAAAAGAAATCACGTATAGTGACCGAACACGACAAGCTTGTCACTGCCTATCATGAGGCAGGTCACGCTGTTGCTGCATACAACCTCAAAACACAAGATAAAGTACATCAAGTGACTATTATCCAGCGTGGTATGGCTGCAGGTCTCACAGTTACAAGACCCGATAACGATGACAGACACGTTTCACGCAATCAAATGCGTGAGAGCATAATAATGCTTTTGGGTGGTCGTGTTGCCGAGGAGCTCTTCATCGACGACATATGCACCGGAGCTTCAAACGATATCGAACGTGCTACATCTACTGCAAGAAATATGGTAACAAAGTACGGCTTTTCAAAGAAAATCGGCACTGTTGTTTAC
The DNA here is from genome assembly GCA_017961625.1 of Ruminococcus sp. Classification (GTDB taxonomy): domain Bacteria; phylum Bacillota; class Clostridia; order Oscillospirales; family Ruminococcaceae; genus Ruminococcus. The sequence goes on from JAGCWY010000093.1 coordinate 47,778, forward strand.
GGCTCTGACAACGACGAAGTTTTCCTCGGAAAGGACTACGGTCATACCAGGAACTACAGCGAAGCTGTTGCGGCTCAGATAGACGAGGAAATCCGCTCTATCATCGAAAAGGCTTACAGCGATTGTACAGAGCTTCTCAAGGCTAATGAGGAAAAGATGCACTTCCTTGCAAAATATCTCCTCAAGTTTGAGAAAATAGACGGCGACGATTTTGAAAAGCTCATGCGCGGCGAAATATCTGAAGATATCCTTACACAAGAAACAGTTGAGGATAAACCTGAAGAACCTTCTGAAGAACAGCCGTCTGAAGAATAATACAGAATCCCGAAGAGCTATCTTCGGGATTTTTATTGCAATATGTTTTCATTTATTCAATGGAGGTGTTTTCTTGGATTCTCTCAATCTGATCTTATGCGTTGCTGCAGCAGCAGCGCTAGATATATGCATACTAGTACTACTGCTGACTGCATACCGCGAAAGAAAATCCACTAAAAAGAACTGGCATGAAGTCTCGCAAGATATGGAGCTTGCAGAACAAGGAAAAACTTATGAACTAGGCTGTGATGAAGTGCTTATAGGACGCCATGCCTCGGCTGACATACGTCTTCCAGACCTCTCAGTTTCACGTTATCACGCTATGCTGACTGTATCCGAAGGTAAATGGTCTATAAGAGATATGGGCTCAAAATCAGGCCTCTTTGTTAACGGTGCTATGGTGAGAACTGCCGTTCTTAATGAAAATGACGTTATAACCCTTGGCAACCGCCGTCTGATATTCCGTAAAAGGAGGCAAGAACGTGTACGCTAACCCCATCGCCTACGGCTTTTCATGTATTTCCGTGCTTTTTGCTCATATCGCGATGATAGTCAATATATACTTCAACGGAAACTACAAAGACACAAGGGACGTCGCCATCCTCGGAGCAGCCGTAATAATCATTGATATATCATACTTTATAATAATGCTTTTTTTCAGGCAGGCCTCATATGCTCTGGATTTCCTGCTTATTCTTATATTGAACATGAGTTTTATATTCCAGTCCTGCTTTGGAGAAGTCAACTTTGATATAAAGCATCTTGTTACCTGTATATTCTCAATAGCTTCATGTAAAGCAGGATACGTACTTTGCAGAAACCACAAGCTACTTCAAGAAAAGAAAAAGCTTATATACGGAGCTGTCACAACTGTCCTGCTAATAAACCTGCTAGTCGATCTTATAGCAAATGAAATGTGGATAAAGATAGGAAGCTTCACTATACAGCCCTCCGAATTCATAAAGCCTCTTTTTGTGCTTGCCTGTGCGACCTCAATTGAAGAACAACAAAGGAAGCATAAGATATTATTTATGAATATCGTATACGAAAATATAACATTGCTTGTCCTAACAGCAGCAATATGCCTTGTACAGGTAAAATCCCACGATTACGGAAGTCTTCCGACCTTTCTCGGCATATTCTCCGTCGGCTTTCTTCTAAGAATATGCTATCCAAAGGCAAAATTCTCGAAGAAGAAGCTTGCCTCGGTCATAGCCGTTATTTTCGTTTTCCTTCTTATAGGTTTGAAATATGCGCCCGATTACGTTCAACACCGTCTTCATGTTGATATATGGAGTGATAAGACAGGTGACGGATATCAGCAGTCGCAGGCTCTGATTGCCATAGCTAAGGGAGGCTGGTTCGGTCTTGGTCCTGGAAAGGGATATCTTTCAAATATATTCGCATACAAAAACGATATCGTATTCGCAACAATAAGCGAAGAGTGGGGACTTCTCTACGCACTTATGTCTGTACTTGCTATCGTTATAATGACTGCCGTACCACTAATAAATCCTGCGCGTTCATACTACCATGGCACCATATCTGCCTGCGTCTGCGCAGCCTTTACTGTCCAAATGGCACTGAATATATTCGGCTCATGCAACCTTATCCCATTTACTGGAGTTACTATCCCTTTCCTTTCCTCGGGAGGAAGCTCGATGATGGTAAGCGGATTTATGATTGGTATGCTTACGGCATGCCTGTCTCCTTCCTTTAAAGAGCCTCAGCATAAAAAACAGGAAGCCTCTGTTCCGGCGTGGAGGTGGCAGGAATGAAAAGCATAAAACGAACTCAAAGGATTATCAGCCTACTTGTGTTACTTTTTATCACCGGAATGGCTCTGCTTATCTTCAAACTCGTACATGAGTCCTCTTTCTACATGATGAATTCAGATGTTCATAAGCTCGGATACGTTTATGACAGGTCAGGTGACGTTCTTTTTGACGGTACAGGAAATGGAACATATCCGGATAATCATTTCCTTGACGTTGGAAATATAATCGGCGACGACAAGGGCCAAATGAATAACACTCTCGTAGCACAGAACCTTGAAAAAATAAACAATTACAGCTTCAACGAAGGTCTTCTTCATAACGGTGGTCATGCAGCAATATATACTACTCTTGACCACAGCGCGAACCGGGCTGTTTATGACGCTTACGGCTACATGGAGGGGTGCACTTGCGCTTACAACTATAAGACGGGCGAACTACTCGTCTGTGTTAGTCTTCCCTCTCTTGATGTAACTAAAGGCTATGCTGATCTTGAAAATTTCAAATCTGCTACGCTCCTATCAAAAAATATGTTCAGGACTGTTCCAGGTTCAACTCAAAAGGTATCTACAGTAATATCTGCACTTGAAATAATGGGTAGTAGCAGACTCTTCTCTAAAAGCTACAACTGTACTGGAAAATTCCTTAATAGCTCCGGAGCCGATATCGACTGCCATAATCCTTACGGTCACGGCACACAGAATATTCAAGAGGCATTTGAAAATAGCTGCAATCCTTTCTTTGCGCAGCTTATTGAGGACAGTGATATGCCCCTCGACAGAGTAAAAAAACAGTACGAGAAAATGGGATATGTACTCAATGGTGGTAAACCTACCTATATCAACATAAACGGTATACAGTGTGAAACAGCTTCTACGACACTTGAAGACCCATACGAATTCAGGACACAGTGGGGCTGTATCGGTCAGGGCGACTCCCTTGTAAGTCCAATCCAGCTGATGATGTGGGAAAGTGCAATAGCCAGCGCCAACGGAAAAATGACAATGCCATATCTCATTGATCATATTACAGATACTCAAGGGAATGAAAAAGAAAAAGCAAAGACAAGACTCAGTGACAGAATATTCTCTGAAAAAACTGCTGATACCATAAAGCAAATCATGCTTACCAACGGCTCAGACAAATATGCCTATCTTATCAGCGGATACAAGATCGGAGTAAAGAGCGGAACAGCTCAGGTAAATGAAGGCATGAAAGAAAACTCGCTGCTTGTAGGCTTTGTTGACGAGCCTGATTTCCCTATTGCTTTCTGTATTCTTATTGAAGACAGAGCAAGCGGATACGTTACAACAGAGCAGATAGCGCAGGTGCTTCTTGATAATTTAAAAAACGATTTCTGATGTCAGATTAAACAAATTATATATTATGCTTTGTGCATTTCAAACGAAATCAACAAAATCTACTTGTATTATCGCTTCCTTTATGGTATAATATAACCATAAAGTACAGTTTTGCTTCTCGCAAAGCTAAAAAAGGAGGACCAATATGAAGACAACTATCACAGCTAAGAAAATGCAGATACCGACCAACTTTACTGAGTACGCAGAAAAGAGGATAGATTCACGACTCGGAAAATTCTTTGGAGAGGAAGCTGATGCTAAGATTGTAATTTCAGAGATCAAGTCTCAGATTATTCTTGAGCTCACTGTTAAATATAACAGCATAATATTCCGCGCAGAGCGTGCAGCTGAAGACAAATATGTCGCTCTTGACGATGCTATCGATAAGATAATCAGACAGATACGCAAGAACAAGACTAAAGTCGAGAAAAAGCTCAAGGACGCTGCTTTCAAAGAAGCCTTCGCTTATCCAGTTCCTGATACAGTTGATTATGAGGTAATCAAGCATAAGAAGTTCAAGATGAGACCAATGGACATTGATGAAGCAATACTTCAGATGAACTTACTCGACCATGAGTTCTTTATGTTCACAAACGCTGAAACAGGTCTTATAAATGTTGTTTACAAGCGTGATGACGGTAATTATGCCGTTCTCGAACCTGACAACGAATAATAAACAATTAAAAATATGCGGGACATCAGTCCCGCATATTGATTTTATGAATGGAGTGTAATATAAAATGGACAACAACAAAAAAAATATCATTGAAAAGAGAATTAATAAAGTCGGAGAAAACCTTAAAAAGAATAATATGGAATTCTATTATGCAGAAACAAAAAAAGATGTCTGTTCAATAGTACGGACACTTATAAAGGAAGGCGACGTCATTACTAACGGCGGTACTGTAACAATGAAGGAATGCGGACTGTCAGAGCTCCTTTCATCGCCTGAGTATACATACCTTGACCGCTCAAATATGACTCCTGATGAGGTTGCAGAGCTCTATATAAAGGCTTTTTCTACTGACGTATATATTTCAAGCTCAAATGCTATTACAGAAGACGGCGTTCTTTACAATGTTGACGGAAACAGCAACAGAATAGCCGCTATAGCATTCGGGCCTAAATCAGTCATTATAATCGCAGGATACAATAAAATTGTAAAAGACCTTAAGGAAGCCGAGATAAGAGTAAAGCGTGAGGCTGCACCACCTAACTGCGTTCGCCTTGACTGTGCTACTTACTGTAAAGAAAAGGGCGAATGTGTTTCCTTGTCAAAGGCTGACAGCCAGATATATGACGGCTGCGCAGGCGATGAAAGGATATGCTGCAACTATCTGATATCAGCTCATCAGCGTCATAAAGGCCGTATAAAGGTTATTATTGTCGGTGAAGAGCTTGGCTACTGATAAATTATATACTTTTATCTAATGGGGATTTTAAATATAAAATCCCCTTTTATTCTCGCATTTTGATACAATATGGAAAATCTGAAAAAGTGTTTGACAAATAGCGTATACTGTGTTATACTATATTCAGGAGCACCACTTTAAAGTATAACAGTGCAAAGCGGTACAGTCTAAAAGGGAGAAGATAAGTTATGAAAGAGTTATCAAAGCTTATGAATTACAGATCGGACGTAAGAGTAGTAGATGCTACGCTGCGCGACGGCGGACTAGTAAACGATTTCCGGTTCAGCGACGAATTTGTAAAGGATCTTTATCTTGCAAATATAAAATCCGGCGTGGATTATATGGAATTTGGCTACAGAGCTGATAAGGAAATGTTTGATGTTAATAAATTCGGTCCATGCAAATTCTGCGATGACGAGTATATACGCTCGATCGTAGGCGAAAACCACACAGACTTGAAAATAGCTATTATGGCAGACGTTGGACGTTGCAATTATAAGCAAGATATCGTAGAGCGTGAAAACAGTCCTGTTGATCTGGTTCGTGTGGCTGCATATATTCATCAGATACCTACGGCCGTTGATATGATAGAAGATGCAAAGAAAAAGGGCTATGAGGTAAGCTGCAATATTATGGCTATATCAAACGCACAGGAATCGGATATAAAAGTAGCTCTTGATATACTCGGACAGTCCCCTGTTGACGTTTTCTATATAGTTGACAGTTTTGGCTCCATATATCCTGAGCAAATGGCAAGGATTGCAGCTCTCTATGTTGAGATAGCTGAAAAATACGGTAAAAAAGTCGGTATCCACGCTCATAACAATCAACAGCTTGCTTTCGCAAACACTATTGAAGCCGTAGGAGATGGCGTTGACTGGCTCGACGCTACATACTCAGCTATGGGCAGAGGTGCTGGAAATTGTGCTATGGAGCTTCTGCTCGGCTTTCTGAAAAACCCCAAATACAATGTATATCCTGTATTCCAGTTCATTGAAAAACATATATCAAAGCTTCGTGACGATGGCGTAGTATGGGGATATGATCTTCAGTATCTCCTTACAGGGCTATTTAATCAACATCCAAGAACAGCAATACAGTATACCAAAGAAAAAAGAACTGATATATCTGAGTTTTACAAGGAAATAATCTCACAGGAATAAAAATCAAACACCGTATCTGCATAAGCTGATACGGTGTTTTTTGTTAGAATGTAAGCTGATTACTATCTCCAAGTTCCTTTGCTGGCTTTCCTGCAGCTGGAACACTCTTTGAACGGTACTTTTCAAGCTCAGGAAGTTCCTCTGGTAAAATAAGCTCAGCAGAAGAAAGCACAGCTTTTCTGCGTAAATTTATCACTTGTACGCCCTGTGAATCTCTTGTGGATTTAGGCAGTATCATGCCTGTATTGAATACGAGTGCATGACCACTTGAAGTCCTTAGAAGGATATCCGTATCATCTGCTGCATAAAGAGCAGCTATAAGCGGTGATTTTGCAGAATATGCATTGGCAAGCTTCTTGCGGTTCGTCTTTGTTTCATAGGACCTTAATGGTATTTTTGCAGCCTTTCCGTTCTCAAAGAAGAAAATAATATATCCGCTATAATCTGTTGTTGGAACGAGAGTTTTCAGATTCTCTCCTTCATCAAACCCAAGCTTGGCAGGTATATAATCGCCCATAACACTTGCCTTTGTATCGTCAAAGGAGCTTGCCCTTGACTTATAAGCCTGAGCCTTATCAGAGAAGAATATAAGCTCAGTCTTGTTTGTCGCCTCGAAGCTCTGACTTATAAAGTCGCCCTCTTTAAGCTTCTGCTCGCCGCTCATACGTAGCGACTGAGGCGTTATCTTCTTGAAGTATCCACTTTCGGAAACAAATAGATTAACAGCGTAATCAGGGATATCGTCTATATCATCTGCTTCCTCGACATCAGTCTGATAATAGAACATAGTCCTTCTCGGCTGCGAATAGTTCTTTATAACGTCTTTCAGCTCGTCAACTATGATTTTTCTTATCTTTTTCTTGTCGCGGAGTATCTCCTCCATCTCGGCGATATCCTTCCTTAGCTGATCCACTTCTTCAATGCGGCGGAGAATATACTGTTTATTGATATTGCGGAGCTTTATCTCGGCAACATACTCAGCCTGTATTTCGTCAATTCCGAAGCCTATCATGAGGTTTGGTACAACGTCTGTCTCGTTCTCGGTCTCGCGGATTATCTTTATAGCCTTGTCGATATCAAGGAGTATCTTTGAAAGAGCTTCAAGAAGGTGGAGCTTCTCTTTTTTCTTTTGTAGATCATGATAGGTCCGGCGCTGAACGCACTCCTCACGAAAGGCAGTCCATTCGATAAGTATCTCTCTCACGCCCATTACCTTTGGAGTACCGGCAATCAATACATTGAAATTGCAGGGATAGCTGTCCTGTAAGGGAGTTAGACGATACAGCTTCTGCATAAGTTTATCGGGATCGGTATTTTTTTTCAGGTCTATCGCTATCTTTAGACCGTCGATATCTGTCTCGTCACGTATATACGAAATCTCTCTTATCTTTCCCTGCTTTACAAGGTCAATTATCTTTTCGATTATAGCCTCTATAGTTGTAGTATATGGTATCTCTGTAACCTCAATACAGTTGGCAGCCTTGTCATAGCTATACTTTGCGCGTACCTTGATGCTTCCTCTGCCTGTTTCATAGACCTTGCTCAGTTCGGCCTCATCATATAACATAAGTCCGCCGCCTGGGAAATCTGGTCCTTTAAGGGTACTGAGTATATCATGATCTGGATTCTTCATCAAGGCTATGGTAGTCTCACAGACCTCTTCAAGATTGAAGGGGCATACGTTGCTTGCCATAGATACGGCTATTCCTGTATTGGAATTTACCAGTACAGTCGGGAAAGTAGCTGGGAGCAAAGTAGGCTCCTGCATGGTATTGTCGTAATTTGGTACAAAATCTATAGTTTCCTTGTCAATATCACGGAAGAGCTCATTGCATATCCTTTCAAGCTTTACCTCTGTGTATCGCGGAGCGGCAAAGTGCATCTTGCTTGAATACTGCTTTCCGAAGTTTCCCTTGCTGTCTATATATGGATGGAGCAGGGCTTCATTTCCTCTGGTCATACGTACAAGAGTCTCATATATAGCCTGATCGCCGTGAGGGTTGAGCTTCATAGTCTCGCCCACAACATTTGCCGACTTTGAACGCTCCTTTTCGGGGTTAAGAAGCCCCCTCTTATACATCATGTAGAGAAGCTTTCTGTGAGACGGCTTGAAGCCATCTATCTCTGGAAGCGCTCTAGAAATGATAACGCTCATGGCGTAAGGCATATAGTTTTTCTTAAGCGTATCTGCTATCTTTTCGTCAACTACGCTTCCAGAACCCTCTATATAAGCCTCATGCCTGAATGCAGGCTGTTTCTGAGGAGTTTCCTTTTTCCTTGGCATTTAATCCTCTCCTTGCGATGTTTTTCTGTCCTTCTTTTTCAGAAGCTTTTCAGGATCCTTTACATATGTCCTTACAATACTTCCGCACTGGCGACAGATCGTATGATAAAGCGATGTCGAATGCAGAAGGCTATCTGCGCTGTATACAGCTCCATAAAAATTCTGATATCCTGTAATAAATTCTGTTCCGCCACAGAAACGGCATTTGGTCATTCTTATCTTTTTCAAGGCGCCACTTCCTTAACTTATATCAGCAAGCTCAAGATAATCTGCTCCGTACTCGGATATATAATCCTTACGTCCCTGAAGATCGTCGCCGAGGAGCATTTCAAATATCTCAGCCGCTTCACTGATATCCTCAGAGGTCACCTTTATAAGGCGTCGCGTATCGGGGTTCATAGTCGTGAGACTCATCATATCAGGCTCGTTTTCGCCGAGACCTTTTGAGCGCTGAATAGTATATTTTTTATCTCCTATCATTTCAAGGATACGCTGCTTTTCCTGCTCCGTATATGCAAAATAGGTCTTTTCTTTGGTATTTATCTCAAAGAGAGGCGACTCTGCTATATAAACATAGCCCTGCTCTATAAGGGTAGGAGTAAGTCTGTAAAGCATAGTAAGTATAAGAGTTCTAATCTGGAAGCCGTCAACGTCAGCATCGGTGCAGATAACTATCTTGCTCCAACGGAAGTTATTGATATCAAATGAAGAAAGTTCCTTGTTGGCTTTGGTAGTAACCTCAACACCGCAACCAAGAACTTTTATCAGATCAGTAATTATCTCGCTCTTGAATATCTTGGAGTACTCAGCCTTAAGGCAGTTGAGTATCTTGCCACGTACAGGTATAATAGCCTGAAACTCAGCATTTCTTGCAAGCTTTACTGAACCGAGAGCCGAATCGCCCTCCACAATATATATTTCACGACGTGAAACGTCCTTTGTGCGGCAATCAACAAACTTCTCGACCATATTTGAAAGGTCGATAGTACCTGTCAGCTTCTTCTTAACGTTAAGGCGAACCTTTTCAGCATTCTCACGGCTTCTCTTGTTTATGAGGATCTGCTCGGCTATCTTCTGGGCTTCATCTGGATTCTCGATAAAATATACTTCCAGCTGATGACGCAAAAACTCTGTCATAGCCTCGCGGATAAACTTATTGGTTATAGCCTTTTTGGTCTGATTGGCATAGGAGGTCTGTGTGGAGAATGACGATGAAACAAGCACAAGACATTCCTCAACGTCGGCATAGGTTATCTTGCTTTCGTTCTTCTGATAACCGTTTATAGACTTGATATAGCTGTCTATCTGAGCCTGAAATGCTCTTTTTACAGCCTCTGCAGGCGAGCCGCCGTGCTCAAGGAAGCTGGAATTGTGATAATACTCAGTCAGCTTTGCCTTATTTGAAAAAGTTAGCGCAACATCGAGCTTTACTTTGTATTCAGGCTTGTCATCACGGTCTCTTCCCTTTTTCTCGGCAGTCCAGTGCTGTATAGAAGTAAGTGCGCCCTCCCCTGCTATTTCTTGTACATACTCGGTTATACCCGACTCATAGAAGAATTCTTGCTCATTGAAACCGCCTGCTTCGTTTTCGGAACGGAACACAAAGAGTATATTCGGGTTTACTATCGCCTGACGCTTGAGGATATCACAGAAAAACTCGTCAGATACACTTATATCAGTAAATACTTCAAGATCGGGACGCCAGCGTGTCTTTGTACCAGTCTGCTTTTTCTTTGTTTCTTCTTTTTTAAGTCCGCCGACGTTATTGCCCTTTTCAAAGTGCAGATTATACTTGAATCCGTCACGTATTACCTCAACATCCATAAATTCGGAGGAATACTGTGTTGAGCAGAGTCCTAGTCCGTTAAGTCCGAGGGAGTACTCGTAAGATTCGGCAGCAGTATCGTACTTACCGCCTGCGTAGAGCTCGCAGTAAACAAGCTCCCAGTTATAACGCTTTTCGTTGTTGTTATAATCAACAGGACAGCCTCTGCCGAAATCCTCGACTTCTATTTCATTGTTTCTGAAATGAGTGATTATAATTTTATTGCCGTATCCCTCACGGGCTTCATCTATGGAGTTGGAGATGACCTCAAATATCGAATGCTCACAGCCGTCTAGGCCGTCTGAGCCAAATATAACAGCAGGACGCTTACGGACTCTGTCCGCGCCCTTGAGCATTGATATACTGTCGTTGCCGTAATCTTGTTTCTTAGCCATAATCCTCTGCCTTTCGGTCACTTTTTTGTGCATACTTAATTATTATACCACATACTCCTTAATTTTGCAAGTGCGCGGCAATATATCTCACAAATAAGCAGAAAAGCAGTCGTTTCGACTGCTTTCTGCTTATTTCAGCGCCTCTTCGTAATCCTTTTCCCTAAACCCCACAAGTATCGTGCTGTCTGTAACAAGAATAGGTCTTTTGACCAGCATTCCGTCTGATGCAAGGAGTTTCAGCTGTTCCTCATCAGTCATATCCTTAAGCTTGTCCTTGAGCTCCATGGATTTATAAAGCAGGCCACTGGTATTGAAGAATTTTTTCAGAGGAAGTCCGCTCATTTTATACCACTTTTTAATTTCTGCAAGGGTAGGATTTTTCTCCTTGATATCTATCAGTTCATAGTTTATTCCCTTTTCGTCTAGCCATTTCTTAGCTTTCTGACAGGTTGTGCATTTCGGATAGCATATAAATTTCATTGTTTTTCCTCCATTTTAAGTTTATTTTCAAGTATACCTCTTAATTTTGCGGGATCAGCCTTTCCGCCAGAAGCTTTCATGGCTTGCCCAACAAGGTATCCCAAAGCGTTTGTTTTGCCGTTTCTGTAGTCTTTTACCGACTTTTCGTTTAAAGCAATTGCCCTATCGGCAAGCTCGCTTAAAAAAACCGTATCTGAATTCTGTACAAGACTGAGCCTGTTTATTATTTCTTCGGTATTTCCACCATTGGTTATAAGCTCGTCAAGAATTATCTTGGCTCCTGAGCTCGATATAAGGCCATTTTCCTGTGCGGCACATAGCCCACAAAGATTCTCAGGCGTTATACCTGTTTCAGATATAGCTCTTCCTGTATCATTCATATACCTTGTTATCTCACCGACTACCCTGTTTGCAAGCGAACGGCAGCTGCATTTTCGCAGGCTCACACATTTGTCGTAAAGCTCAGCCTTTTCAGGCGAATCTGCTATGATTAAAGCTTCGGAGCAGTTAAGTCCGTGTTCCTTTACATACCTTATCATCTTCTTATCTGGTAATTCAGGTATCTCAGACTTTGCCTGCCTTACTGCTTCGGGATCAAGAACTATCAAGCCAAGATCAGGCTCAGGGAAAAATCGGTAATCCTGAGCGTTCTCCTTGCTGCGCATAAGAATGCTCACACCATTTTTATCATCCCATCGTCGTGTTTCGCGCTCAACTGTACCGCCTCGAGCAATAATTTCCGTCTGGCGTTTAATTTCGTACTCTACCCCCCTCAGAGCAGAACTGAAACTGTTGACATTTTTAAGCTCACAGCGTGTTCCGAGTGGCTTATCTTTCTCATGCACAGAAACATTCACATCACACCTTATGCTACCCTCCTGCATTTTGCAGTCGGATATACTGATATAGCGTAGAATAGCTCTCACAGTTTCAAGAAATATACGTGCTTCGGCAGAACTTCTAAGATCGGGCTCTGTAACAATCTCTATTAGGGGCACTCCGCATCTGTTATAGTCACAGAGCGTATCACCTGTTGCCTCATCGTGAATGAGCTTTCCTGCGTCTTCTTCGATATGTATACGGGTTATCCCTATTCTTCTGATTTCATTATCCACAAGTATATCAAGATATCCCCTGTCGCATATCGGTATATCAGCCTGTGAGATTTGATATGCTTTCGGTAGATCTGGATAAAAATAATTTTTTCTGTCCTGACGGCTAAACATATTTATCCTACAGTTCAAAGCCTGCCCCATTTTTACTGCATAATAGCAAGCTTGTTTGTTTAGGCGTGGCAGCGTTCCCGGAAGTCCTAGGCATACAGGACATACATTTGTATTTGGCTCCGCTCCGAAAACGTTTTTGCAGCTGCAATATAGCTTGGAGCAAGTGTTTAGCTCAACATGGACTTCAAGCCCAATCACAGGTTCTATCACTGTCATGACATACCTCCAGTCAGTTCATATCCGTAAGCTGCGTCAAGTACCTCAAGATCTGCAAAACGTTTTCCGATAAGCTGCAGCCCTATTGGCAGTCCTTCTGTGCTTTTTCCGCAGGGAACGCTTACAGCCGGAAGACCTGCCAGACTTGAAGGTACAGTAAAAATATCAGCTAAATACATATCAGTGGCGGATATATCGCTTCCACACCTGATACCTGCACTGGGATATACTGGAGTAGCTATAATATCACAGCTTTCAAAAGCATTCTCAAACTCATAGGATAGTTTTCTCCGGCATGAAAGAGCCCTTTTGTAATAAGATTCACGGTAGCCCTCGCTCAAAACAAATGTGCCGAGCATTATACGCCGCTTTACCTCTGCACCGAAGCCCTCTGTACGGCTTCGCCTGTACATATTCGAAAGAGAATCTACGTCCAGAGACCTGTAACCGTAGCGTACCCCGTCAAATCTTGCAAGATTTGACGACGCTTCCGCTGAGGAGATAATATAATACGCCTTTACGGCATCTCTTATTGAGGAAAGTGATATTTTTACTATCTCTGCTCCCTGCCGCTCCATAGATTTCAGTGCATCATCAACAGCTGAGGATATATCACTATTTTCACAGGCTTTCATCATTTCAGCCGAAACACCTATTCTAAGCCTTTTAAGTTCTCCCGTAAGATTCGGAAAAAATTTTTTCTCAAAAGTTGTCACATCTTTGACGTCACGTCCGTTTATTGTAGTGTAAAGATAAAAAGTATCCTTTACATTCTTACCTATGGGTCCTATCCTGTCAAGAGAGGAGGCAAAGGCGATAAGACCGTATCTTGATACCGCACCGTAAGACGGACAGAATCCAACGACTCCACAGAAGGAAGCTGGCTGACGTACTGAACCTCCTGTATCCGAGCCGAGTGCAAGGATAGCTCCACCTCCTGCAACTGCAGCGGCTGAACCGCCGGAGGAGCCGCCTGCAGAATAATCCTTATCAACAGGATTTCTCACAGCACCAAATATACCTGTCTTAGAAGCGGACCCCATTGCGAATTCGTCCATGTTAGTCTTTCCGATAATAACAGCTCCTGAAGCTTCAAGCCTTTCTACAGCCGTAGCACAATACGGCGGAATATAGTTTTCAAGCATTCTGGAAGCACAGGTAGTTCGGATTCCTTTGGTCGAGATATTATCCTTGACTGCAACCGGTATCCCGGTAAGCATTGTGATATTCTCTTTTGCAGCGATCCTTCTGTCGGCTTCATCAGCTGCTTCTAAAGCCTTCTCATTGAAGGTTATATAGCAGTTTAACTCGTTCTGTACAGCCTTTGCATGCTCCATAACATCAAACAATATCTCTCTTGCACTGCATTGCTTTTTCCTAAGCATCTCCGCAAGCTCTGCGGCGCTCTTATCACATAGAGACATCAGTTGTTCACCGTCCTCGGCACAGCAAAACATCCATTTGATACCTTCGGTGCATTGCTCAAAAGCTCCTCACGGCTTATATCAGAAGGTAACTCTTCATCGTCACGCAAACACATCTCTCCGAAAATGAACTCGCTTTCGTTATATTCCGGTAGATCAGACATTATATTGACTATATTCTGCAACTCTTCGGCAATATCGTCCACTTTGTCTTCGCTTATATCGAGATAAGCCAGCTCAGCGATACGTTTAACATCTATTTCCATAAACAGCTCCTTATATAATTTCTGGAATAATATGGCATCGGCTTTCGGTAATTATCCAGCGTTTGCATAATTGCAGCTCATGTATAATATCAAAAAGATTATAGCATATTAATGCTTAAATATCAACCGGTATGCTATAAAAATAAAAACAGCCGGCTGGTACAGCCGACTGTTTATCCTATTAATAGAAATGGTTGCTATATCCGTCGCCCCAGAAACCTAAGTAACCCTGAGTAAAGGATTCAGGTTCATTAAAGTAAAGGATAACAGCATCTTTGACGCTTTGTGTAACGCCAGAAGAGAATGTAGTCAAAGTAACATAATTCCATGCGCCTGTAAACTGATTCGGTTCTGTGAGCACCCCGTATACAGTATTTGAAAACTTAGGCGAATTAACTCTATTCATGATCACTTCTACTACTAACGCCTTGTTGTAGTCAGATATCCAATTTGAGCCTGCTTCGTTAGCAACTGCATTACAAAGAAGAATATAATCTTCATCTGAAATTGGAAGTCTGTTATTGTCTGCTTCAACGTCGATAGCTACCGGCTCCGTTTCAGGTTCAACGTATGTCTCCGTTGTCTCCTCGGGAGCTTCTGTTACAGCCTCGACTGTAGTAGTAGTCGTTTCGGCTGTATTAGTTTCAGTAGTTGTCGTTGTGGTTGTAGTTGTTGTAGTTTCTGATGTGGTCGTTGTTGTAGTAGCCTGTGTTGTTGTTGAAGTCATAGCTGCCAATGCAGCTGTTGTTTCTGTTACTACGTCCGCAACATCAGCAAGTATTGATGCTGTTGTAGCAGGCTGTGTAACAGGCTGTGTAATTGCAGCCGGCGCGTGAGCCGGTGCTGGCACCGATTTTGAAATCTTAGCAGCATTATCAGCTGCCGCAGTACTGAACTGGGAAGATGTGCCTTCCTGAACAGAACCGATTTTTTTGCTTGCGGCCGTTAAATCGTCGGCCATGTTAGATTTCTTGGTGGTTGTTCCTTTGTTTGCAGTTGCATTATCCGTTTCATCTGCGGTTGAATTCACAGATGCTGAATCAACATCGCTGTCATAATATGTGACACCCTTGTTTTCTTCAGAGGTAAGATCTACTTTGCTGATAGTTGAAGAAGTTATGTATCCAACTCCAAATCCACCCGCAAGTACTGATGCAACCACTCCGCAAGCTAACGCTGCGGTTTTGAGATTACCCATCAACTCATCCTTTCCTGAAAAAGCATTTTCATTTTTTCGGGCTGTTGTAATGATAACACATCTTCCTTCAAATGGCAATACTTTCAAATCTATTTCCATTTTATGGCTAATAGTTTCCACGAATTTCAGGACATCGAAGTAAATCTGCACATATTAGGTTTCTATTTTATTAACATTTAATTAACTTTTTGTTAATTACACTTTCTATTTAACTGCTTTTTGTTACAAATCAGTTACAATTGCTACGTCAGAATTAACGCTATATGCGGTTTTTTTATGCTTTTATGCTGGTTTATCATTTGCTGCTATTTTAATATTTCTGGGAAATGAGATGAAATAAAATATATAAACGGGGAAAATTATAGCTACACCTATTGCAAATGCAGTCTATAAATGCTATAATAAATAAGTATAAACAAAACTTTTAGGAGAAGTATATGAACAAAACTTATTACACCGAACAAATCAATTCTATTATCACCGAGGTCAAAAAAGCAGTAATCGGCAAGGATGCTATTATTATAAAAGTATTACTCGCCATGCTCTGTAAGGGACATATCCTCATAGAAGACATACCCGGTGTCGGAAAGACCACTCTTGCTCTCGCCTTTTCAAAGGCTCTTTCTCTCGAGCATAACCGTATGCAGTTCACTCCTGACGTACTCCCGTCTGACGTAACTGGCTTTTCGGTATATAACAAAGCAAACGGAAAGTTTGAGTTTCGTCCCGGCGTAGCATTCTGCAATCTTTTCCTTGCCGACGAGATCAATCGTACCTCAAGCAAGACACAGTCTGCTCTTCTCGAGCTCATGGAGGAAAAGAGCATCACTGTAGACGGTAATACATATAAACTGCCGGAGCCCTATACTGTCATAGCAACACAGAACCCTATTGGTTCTGCAGGTACTCATAATCTTCCTGATTCGCAGCTTGACCGCTTTATGATAAAGCTCAGCATGGGTTATCCAGATTTCAACGGAGAAGTGTCTATCCTTAAAGCCAAGCAGAACATCAATCCTCTTGACAGAGTCATACCAGTTGCAGACGCTGATTTTATTAACGAATTGCAGGAATATATTTCCAATGTATATGTCGACGATAGAATATATGAATACATCGTTTCCGTATCAGCGGCAACACGTAATCACCCGATGCTAAAGTTAGGAGTAAGCCCCCGAGGTACTCTCTCGCTTATGCAGCTCTCAAAGGGAATAGCCGTTGCAATGGGACGCGATTATGTTATCCCCGAGGATATATCCTATATCTGTAATGACGTATTTGAGCACCGTATACTGCTCAACTCAAAGGCAAAGCTTTCTGATACTTCAGCGTCAGACATTATATCAGAGATACTGAAAACTGTACCTGTTCCTGGTATAAGCGAAAAATAAGGCGACACTATGATTCTCACAAAGATACTTTTTATTGTATTGATAATAGTATGTGCGCTGTTTTACATTCTTTATCTCGGCAATTTCGCTCTTGTGCTTTTTATCGCAATGCTAATACTGCCGATAATTATGTTTGTAACAACGTATATTGCCAAGAAGAATATCACTGTCGATTTTGCCCTGAAAGATAAGACTGTGACCAAGAACTCTAATTTTTCAGTACAGCTCGTTGTTACAAACAGAAGTATATTTCCTATCGGAAAAGCCGAGGCTCATATTGAATATTACAATACGTTCAACGAAGAGTTCTCCTCATTTGATCTCTATCTGCCTATACAGCCAAAGAACTCGCAGAGGATAACCTTTCAGCTCTGCTCGGAATTCTGCGGCACTCTGAGAGTTAACGCAACATATCTGAACGTTTTTGACCCACTTAGGATATTCAAGCTCAAGGCTGCTCAGAATGTCTCCACAGAGCTGCTCGTGCTTCCAGAATGTCACGAGATAACTGGTATAGTACATTATACTGACCGCGTAAACGAGGAGAGCGATATGTTCTCAGAGCACCGTCCCGGTGATGATCCGTCAGAGGTATTTGACTTGAGGGAATACTACCCAGGTGATAAGCTCAACCGTATACACTGGAAGCTCAGTTCCAAAAAAGACGAATTTATTGTAAAGGACTACAGTCTTCCAATAGATGTCCCCTGCACTCTGTTTCTTGACCTTAAGTCCTACAGTAGCAAGTATATCTCCTTGCCTGTGCTCGATTCACTCATAGAAGCTTTTATGTCCGTTTCACAGTTCCTTATCGAAAACGAAAGAGGACATTCTGTTATATTGTTTGATACCTCGAAGAATATGTTCACCGAACATCATATCGCAACCAGTCTCGACCTCGGAATAGTTGTTAAATCACTGCTGTCATCATTCAGCAGCGATTTATCCTGCCAGTCTCCTGATAATTATTTCATTGATCATCCGAACCTTTCATATGCTTCATTCACATATATTGGCTCGGCTCTGAATCAGGATGCTTTGCATTATATCGACGAGGAAATAGACTCTGAGCAGAAAAACGCAATCATTGTTATTGAATCAGCAGACAATCTGCCTGATATTAACATTGATTTATCAACATTCAGCATAATTCCTGTCGCATCCGGCAGGATATCTGCTTCAATAAAGGATATAGATATATAATGAAAAGAAAGCAAACACAAAACACAAACGGTATTTCTATAAGTGACAGTATTATCATGTCTGTCAAGCATAAGAATTCCAATCCGCGGAAGCCATTTTCAATCATTATTACTCTGATTGGCTTTATATCCTTCATTATGGCTTTCCTCAGTATGTATGCTCTTCCGTTCAACAAGGGCAATGTATTATTTGCAAGCCTATGTATTCTTGCATTTTATATTACTATTTCCGTTATAGGTGGTAAATCACTGTGGCTCTATCTTGCTTCGTTTTTGTTTTTCATCTTTGCCATATACAAAAAATCTAAACTTCTTAAAAGCGGCTATAAATTCGCATACAATTTTATATATAAGGTCACCTTCGAGAAAGATATAGATTATTTTAAGAAACTTAAGCCTTCTCTTATGATACCATCCATAACGGCTATAGTAATATTCGTTATATGGTTCGTTGCTATGGTGATGTGCTTTTTCACTATATGCAGACCGAACCCCGTACTTCCTCTCCTTGTTACCTTCCCCCTTCTTGAAATAGGTCTGTACAACGGCGTGACCATATCACCCTTCTGGGGGATGCTATGCATAGCATATTGGCTTGCTCTGCTTTCTATGTCATCTATAGATGTTGGCGAATATTCAGGCGGACAAAGTGGTTTCGTGCGAAAGAACAACCTTTTCTTCCCCAAAAGGCACATGAAGCTCAAGGTAACTGAAAGATGCGGTATGCTCGTCATATGCTCCGTTGTAGCTACTTCTTTTATATCAATGTGTTTCCTCAAAGTCACACATTATAAAAGAAGTGACAAAATCAATCAGAAGCGTCATGACATTTCAAATGCAGTTGAGGATTTCTCATTTGAAAACTTAGCGGACAGTCTTTCTCGTCTGATGATTTCATTGGGCTTTGATTTTGATTACGAAGACGACAGACTCGGCGATAAAAGCCATATCAGATACAAAGGCGAAACAGATTTAAAAATAACAGTTGCTAAACCTGTAACAGGTGCTGTATACCTTAAAGAGTGCACACGTGCTGTTTACGACATCGACCATTGGGAACCACTCCCCGAAGAAAAATATTGTTGCGATCTATTTGATGAATTTAAGGAGTATAACATCTATCCGCAGGATTACACAGCTCTTGCTTATCAGATGATGAATTATACCAACAATACAAATTCGATTATTATAAAACCTGAATCGCGTAAGTCCAACAAAAATTATTCTCCGTATAACACAGTACCAACTGATAGTATCGGATATTTGTACGACAGCGTCGTTTCCTCCCCGAAGAATAAAAACGGTGAAACTACATATGAGTTTATCTCTAACAGTATCATCTCCTCGATACATGATTCATTATCTGAAAACGAAATAATTACAATGTTTCAATGTAATATCAGCAATATCACTGATAAAAAATGGCAGGATAAAATAAAATCATACTGTAATGAACACGATTTGATAACCTACGATCATTTCGTTAACATAAACTGCAGGGATATGCTCAATTCAAGTCTTGTGTCTGATAATTATAAAGGTATTCTTGCATTGCTTATGCAGGACGAATACAAAAAGTTCGTATACGAAAACTATCTCAGTGTTCCAAATACTCCGGAAATGGAAGAGATACGCAAAGAATTCGCCGATGTCATAAACAATCAGGATACGGGAACAACTAAAAAAACACTTGAGACTCTTGATAATATTAGGGACCGTATATTTAATGAATGCACTTATACGCTCTATCCTGGAAAGACTCCTTCCACAAGAGATTTCGTAAACTATTTCCTACTTGAGAACCATAAGGGCTTCTGCACCCACTATGCTTCCTCAGGCGTTCTTTTAGCAAGAATGGCTGGTATCCCTGCCAGATATGCAAAAGGATATGTGATCGTTGGAAGCGATTTTGATACAGGAAAAGTAAACGAAGACGGCTCAGTGACAGTTAACGTCAAGGATAATCGCAGTCACGCATGGGCAGAGATATACCTTGACGGTGTTGGCTGGATACCATACGAGTTTACAGACGGTTTTTCGGAAGACAGTATCGTTCCCGGTTCAGCTAAGAAAACTGAGCCTCCGACGACTGCCACAACTACAGGATCAACGACATCTTCTGTGTCAAAGGATCACAACACTACAAGCGTTTCATCAACCTCTTCCAACTCTGGAAACACCTCTCTGGTAACCGTCACGACAACAAAAGCCGGAGATGAAGGCGGTATCCTTGGTCCGAGCGGCCAAAGATTCAGATCGCGCATTCCTTGGATCATCAAGTTCTGCTTAAAACTGTACCTGCTCGTTGCAACACTGGTAGGAATACTACTTATTCGGCGACGTATTATCACTAAATTCAGGAATAAACGCTTCACCACCGGAAACGTTTCAAGCAGGATAATAAAAATGTACGGATATGCCGAAAGAATGCTGGAAGTACTTGGTATGCAGAGCCAGAATGGAAATTATATAAGCTTTGCAGAAGAGGTTGAAAAAGGCTACGCTGGCGTATATTTCAAAGACCACGAATTTGAGGACTTTACTCAGATAGCACTGAAAACAAGATACGGCAATACCATTCCCACTGAGGAAGAAGCAGAAATATGCTACAAAACTGTTAAGGGTCTTTCGAATAACCTTTACAGCAGGACCTCGTTTATCGAGAAAATCATAATAAAATACATTTACGTATTATGATCGGAGTGATATTATGAAGATAGACAATACTGGATATATAATAAAGGGTATCCTTCTTGCAGTCTGCGGAGTGTTGTTTGCATTCTTTCCCGGAGTGCTTTCATGGATATTCTATATAGTAGGCGGTATCATTATCGTCAGCAGTCTGCTCACAGGTTTGTCGAGTCTTAGCGGCGACGGAGGTTCTCTTATGCCAGCTGGTATAGTTGGTGTACTGATTGGACTTTTTGTACTATATATACCTAAATTTATTTCAAAAAGTATGTCTGTTGTCGCAGGCTTCATTCTAGCTGTAATATCCATTACACAGATCGTGAAAGCTCTTAGCAAGGAACTTACAAAGGGGCTTAAGATATTCCAGCTGATCTTCGGTATCTTCCTTCTGATAGCATCTGTATTTCTCATATTCAACCCGTTCCACGGAGGAAAGGTTGTTAGATTCCTCGTAGGACTTCTCATGCTTGCCTTTGCAGCCTTTAACTTCTATGTTGCTTATGTTATAAGCGAACGCAATGGAGAGGTCATAAACTCAAACGACGTCATCGATGCTAATGGATTTGAAGTACACGACAATAGCGATCAGAAGCGATTACAATAAAACAGAGCTGCCGGCCTATCCGGCAGCTTTTTTATTGCCTTAGAAATCGAACAAGTGTTTGACAAAAATGTTTTTTTATGCTATAATTTATGGTAAACCTTATGTAAAGGAGGCGTAAATGTGTCTGATGTAAACAATATAATAGATAATATTCTTTCGGATAAAAAGCTTTTGAAGAGCTCGGCTTTTAGGGACAAGGTATACAAAGACGAACCCATCATCAGAACAGCAGCTCAATTAATAAAAACTAAAACGCCTCTAGAGATCAAGGAAATGAAAGACATCGCCTTCTCTCAGGCTGCATACTGGAAAACCTCCGCATGGCTCTTCTATACACAGGGGAAGTTCATGGAGAGCTATACCGACAACTACAGTTATAACGAAGATTTTGTAAAATATTATCCTTGCTACCGCGAACTAAACGTAGAGCAGCTCAGAGGATATTTTTCATGGCGAACGCAAGTTCGCATCGGAAATACCACAAAAGCTCCCCTGCCATTCGTATTTATATATATATACGAACTCATAAACTGCATCGGCGCAGAAACACCAGAGGAATGCTTTACTCTACTCAGAGATTTCTGCCGCGGCTACAAAGACATTGACGATACAATAAGCAGATATGTCGATAACTGGCTCATTGACTTTATCGTATACAACGAACTTGACACCAGTCTTGCAAAGGATATCCCTGAAGTAATATATGAGGATTACATGCTTATTCTTCTGCACTGGAAGAGACATAACGAAAACGAGATATTTTCTGCTGTATCCTATCTTTCAACTTACCAGCCAGAAAAATCGTTATTCTTCATATCCTGTCAAGAGGACTTCAAAAATGTAACTGTCCGCTGCATCGTAAAACTTTCGGAATTTTTTGCCGAAAAGCGAAAATCCTCTCTTTTCAGCAGGCTATTCGGAAATATCTCCGAATGCAGTCATAACATGTTTTCCTCTGCTATTTTCTATGACAGACAGCCTCTACGCAATTGTGAATACAAGCTTAACGAGCTTCATACATTCTCCTGTAAAAACGGCAGGTGGAGCTGCTGTAAGATTAGTGGCAGCCGAAGCAGGAACGGTCGCCTCGGTGATATAATAAAAGCTATAGACAGCCTTTTGCGCGACTATAATAATTTCAGGCATAAGATTTCCTTTGACGGAATATCAAAATCCGCCATAAAAGTGATACAAACAGAGATAGAGCTCTATTACGCTGAAAAACTCCGCAAAGAGACTGTAAGGATAGAAATAGATCTGTCCAAGCTTGACAATATACGTAAGGCTTCAGATTTGACCCGCGAAAAGCTGTTGGTTGACAACGAAGAAGAAGAAGAAAAAGAAATAATGACTATCCCAGCAGAAAACAGCGAAACTGATACCATCGGTGCTCTTCCCCTTGATAAGGATGAGACTATATTCTTAAAAGCCCTGCTGTATAACGGCAATCCTGCCGAAGCAGCACGGAAATGTGGGAAATTGCTTTCTATACTAGCAGATTCCATAAACGAAAAGCTCTTTAACAGCTTCGGCGATACTGTTATTGATTTTTCAGACGATTTTCCTGTGCTGATTGAAGATTATATCAATGAAATAAAAGCAATGATACCAAAGGAGTAACTATGAAAATACCTAAAAGAATCGCATCTGCTGTAATAAACTCGCTCAAAGGCGGTGTAGTTCCTAGAACCGGATTGCCGTATATAACTGTGGGCAGAGAAAGCGAGATTGACGCTCTGCTCCACGATGTGGATATAATCGCCGATGGCGGTGCGTCTTTCCGCTTTATTGTTGGTAAGTATGGAAGTGGAAAGAGCTTCCTACTCCAAACTATACGAAGTCATGTAATGGACAGGAACTTTGTAGTCGTTGACGCAGACCTATCCCCAGAACGCCGCCTTCAGGGCACAAAGGGCCAGGGACTTTCCACATACAAAGAACTTATGAAAAATATGTCCACAAAGACGCGCCCTGATGGCGGTGCGCTGACTCTTATACTCGACCGCTGGATAAGCGGTGTTCAGACTGAAACCGCAGCTGAAACCGGGCTGCCTGTCGACTCTACGGAATTTCAAAAGGCTGTTGAAAAGAATATATTCGAGGTCATAAATTCACTCAGTGAAATGGTGCATGGCTTTGATTTTGCAAAACTCCTTACTATTTATTACCGCGCTTCTGTCACCGGCAACGATGAGGAAAAAGCAAAAGTGGTACAGTGGTTCCGTGGAGAATTCATTACAAAATCCGAAGCAAAGGCGCAGCTTGGCATCAATATAATCATTACCGATGACGACTGGTACGAATATATCAAGCTTTTTGCAATGTTTCTGAAAAAGGCAGGCTACAGCGGTATGCTCGTTCTTGTTGATGAGCTTGTTAACATATACAAGATCCCCAACAGCATAACCCGTCAGTACAACTATGAAAAGATACTGACCATGTACAATGATACCTTACAGGGCAAGGCTAAATACATAGGCATAATCATGGGTGGAACTCCTCAGTGTATCGAAGATACACGACGGGGAGTCTATAGTTATGAAGCGCTCCGTTCAAGGCTTGCAGAAGGACGCTTCGGACGTGAAGGCTTAAAGGATATGCTCGCGCCTGTTATACATCTGTCCCCTCTCACATATGAGGAGATGCTTGTACTGACTGAAAAGCTGTCAGATATACACGCTCAGCTTTTTGAATATCAGCAAAGGATAACTCAGGAGGACATGATAAGCTTTATTAAGCTTGAATTCAGCCGTATTGGCTCGGACAGTCACATAACGCCCCGAGAGGTAATCCGCGACTTTATAGAGCTGCTCGATATAGTCTATCAGAATCCACAAATAAATATAAGCGAGCTTATCTCCTCGGGAACTGTTATGACGGCTGCCAGCTCTGACGTTTCTACGTCCGAAGAAGAATTTGCCGAATTCGAAATATAAGGAAATAATTTATGAGTATTTTTGATAGATACGCTCCTTTTATTCAGGATTTCATATATCGCAGTAACTGGGAATCTCTGAGAGCTATACAGGCTGCGGCAGGTGACGCTATTTTCAATACGGACGAAAATGTTCTTCTTACCGCATCAACTGCATCTGGGAAAACAGAAGCAGCTTTTTTTCCTATACTTACTCTGTTTTCGGAAGATATGCCTCGTTCTGTTGGCGCAATATATATAGGACCTCTTAAGGCACTTATAAATGACCAGTTCTCACGGTTAAATGACCTTTGCGAGGAAGCCGATATCCCTGTGTGGCACTGGCATGGGGATGTTGCGCAGTCCCACAAGAATAAAATGCTAAAAAATCCTTCCGGTATATTGCAGATAACTCCTGAATCCCTTGAAGCAATGTTGCTCAGGAAACATGCACTTATACCCAAGCTGTTTGGCGACCTCAGGTTCATAGTTATAGACGAAATACACTCGCTTATGCGCGGTGACCGAGGCGGACAAACTATATGCCTAATTGAAAGGATTTGTAAAATGGCAGGCGCTAATCCGCGTAGGATAGGTTTGTCTGCAACTATCGGCGATCCGACTGCGGCAGGAGAGTTCCTTGCTTACGGCACAGGAAGAAGTACAGTCATACCAAAAATAGAAAACAAAGGCGTTAAATGGCGGCTTTCAATGGAACATTTCTATATAAGCCAGCAGAATCATTCAAACGAGAAGGATACAGCTGATGCTCTGCCTGTTCTTGATGAAAAAACTGACATTGCTCCAGAACACGCTGACGCCGGAATGGGATATATTTTCGAGCATACAAGAGGTAAAAAGTGCCTTATTTTCGTGAATTCACGTGAGGAGTGCGAGGCTGTCACAACTACTCTTCGCTCCTACTGCGAGGCCAAGCATGAGCCCGACCGTTTTCTGATACATCACGGCAATCTCTCTGCGGCATATCGTGAAACCGCAGAGGAAGCCATGAAGGACGAAGATATTTTCATGACCACTTGCACCACAGCCACCCTCGAGCTTGGTATAGATATCGGTCGTCTTGAACGTGCTTTTCAGATAGATGCTCCCTATACCGTTTCCTCATTCCTACAAAGAATGGGAAGGACTGGACGGCGTGATCTGCCGCCGGAAATGTGGTTTGTGATACGTGAGGAGCTTCCTGAGCCTCGCTCTATGTTACCTGAAACTATTCCGTGGAAGCTTCTCCAAGGCATAGCGCTAATACAGGTTTATATCGAGGATCGCTGGGTAGAGCCTCCAAAGCTCGATCGGCTGCCCTTCAGTCTCCTTTATCACCAGACCATGAGCACACTTGCCTCATGTGGGGAACTTACGCCTGCAGAACTTGCTTCACGTGTACTTACTCTAAAATATTTCCGCAGAATAACAAAAGATGATTACAAGATACTGCTGCGCCACCTCATTGAGACAGATCATATCCAACGCACAGAAAACGATGGACTCATTGTAGGTCTTGCAGGCGAAAGAGTAGTCAACAGCTTTAAATTCTATGCGGTATTTCAGGAAAACGAGGAATACACGGTAAGGTGGGGCTCTCAGGAGCTCGGAACCATAGTAATGCCCCCTCCTGCCGGCGAAAAGATAGCCATTGCCGGTCATGTATGGATCGTAGAAGAGGTTGACCACAAACGTAGACTAGTTTACTGCGATCAGATAAAAGGAAAAGTTCCTGCATACTTCGGAGACTGCCCAGGCGATATAAATACTAAGATACTTTTGCGTATGAAAGAGGTACTCCGTGAGGACAAAAACTATCCATACCTTATGAAAAATGCAGTGACCAGGCTTGCTCAGGCTCGTCTAACCGCAAGAAATTCAGGAGTTACTGAGTCACCTCTTATATGCCTCGGTGGTAATATGTGGTGTCTCCTGCCATGGCTTGGTACATATGCTTTTTTGGCGCTGGAACGCTTCCTTAAACTTAAATGTTCGGACCGTCTCGGGCTTAAAGGAATGGATTCTTCAAGACCGTTTTATATACAATTCACTATGAAAGTCTCTCCCGAAGAGTTCTTCTACGTTCTTACCAAGGAAGCTGAAAAGGAATTCAGCCCAATGGAGCTAGTTTACGATAGTGAAGTTCCTGTATTTGAAAAATACGACGAATTCCTGCCGGCTGAACTTGTAAAGAAAGGATTTGCCTTTGGAATTCTCGGTATATCGGAAATGATAGAACGTATTTTAAGCTGGAAAAGTTTTATTTAATTAACTGCAATTTATGTCTTGATTTTTCAGCTAAAAAGTGATACAATAATAATGTAAAATGCTGTTAAAAGATAAGGTAGGTATTTTTATGAAAATTCAACAGCTAGAATATGTCATCGCTGTAGCAAGAGAAGGAAGTATCACCAAGGCTGCCAAAAAGCTGTATCAGGCTCAGCCTAATATAAGTATAGCTCTTAAGGAACTTGAAACTTCTTTGGGAATACAGATTTTTAATCGTTCGCCTAATGGTATGATACTTACTCCCGAGGGAGAGGAATTCCTTGCAAGAGCTCAGACTATAGTTGACGAAATGCAGAGTCTTGAAAGGGACTATGCTCAGACTCCCGAAAATGAATTAAAACTCAAGGTTGCTTCTGCACGTTCAACTTATGCTACCTCTGCTATAGGAAAACTTATTAGTGATTATTCCGAGAAGACCGACAAGATAGAAGTCCACGTAATGGAAACAAGCACTGCTAAGGTCATGGAAGATATATGCGCTGGTAAATATGATATTGGCTTTATACGTGTACCTAGTACTTATGCAGAAATGATTGAAAGCCGCCTTAAAGCTAGGAATCTTATTGGCAAGACTGTAATGGAATTCCCACTTCAGATAGTAATGAGATCGGATCATCCACTTGCAAAATATGAAGATATCCCCTATGAACTGCTTTCTCAATATCCTGAGATAATCCACGGCGATGACGAACCTGAAATGGTGAGACGAGCTTCAATAAATCAGGATTACGACGAAAAAAGGTCTACGAAAAGGATATTCATATATGACAGAGGCACACAGATAAGTATGCTGAAAACAGTAAAGGATGCTTATATGTGGGTTGCTCCTATGTCTCAAAGCATTCTCAAATTCAACAACCTTGTTCTTAGAAAATGCTCTTACGCAAATAGTCTTAACCGAGATATGATAATCTACCGTAAGGCAAGTGAAAACAACTCCCTTATTGTTGACTGTATACGTACCGTCTATGAGTATGCAGATAAGATAGAAGGACTTGAAATATAAAATATGCCCCGACCGTAACTGCTTTTCGGTCGGGGCTTGTTTTTAGAAAAAAAGAATGAGAGCCATTAGGGGGGAGGTTCTCATTCTTAATAAGGGGATATGAGATTGTCATTTATGAAAGAATGACTTTCCATAAATTATTATAGCATAGAGGGCTATATAATGCAAATATAAAATATATATCCCTTTATATGTATATTTGATTACTGATAATTTAAGTAAACAATTTACATCTTAGTAATAATTTGAAAAACATTTGGAAACAAAACACTCTGCATAATTATATTAAAAAGCCGTAAAGAAGCAACTTCTCCACGGCTTTTTGTAATAACAAAGAATACTGAATAATCAATGCGTACTACATGCATAAGACTATAGCACCTTTAGTCCGCCATAAATACCTCAAATGCCCTGAACGCCATATAAGTATCCATTTTTGATACAATCTCATAAGGAGCATGCATAGACAGAACAGGTACTCCAAGGTCGATAGTATCCACATTGAGATTTGCTATATAAGCAGCAACCGTTCCCCCGCCGCCTTCATCAACCTTACCAAGCTCGCCTGTCTGCCATATCACCTTCTTAGAATCCATAAGACGTCTTATGCGTCCGGTAAACTCTGCAGATGCGTCAGAGGTACCTGCCTTGCCGCGTGCCCCGGTATACTTAGTGATAACAACGCCTCTGTTGATGTATGCGCTGTTGTTTCTCTCATTTACTTCAGGGAATGTAGGATCATAAGCCGCATTTACATCGGCTGATAGACACTCGGAAGCAGAGAGAACGGTTCTAGCGTCAGAACCGAGAGCTTCTGCTATATCCGCAACAAAATATTCAAGGTATGAAGACCTGAGACCAGTATTGCCGTCGCTTCCTGTCTCCTCCTTGTCCGTGAGTATAGTAACGACTGTATGCTTGGGCTTCTTACACTCTGCCGTAGCTATAAGAGCAGGATATGCGCACACCTTGTCATCATGACCGTAAGCGCCTATCATGCTTCTGTCAAAGCCAATATCCTTTGCCCTG
This sequence comes from Ruminococcus sp., assembly GCA_017961625.1. Taxonomy (GTDB): domain Bacteria; phylum Bacillota; class Clostridia; order Oscillospirales; family Ruminococcaceae; genus Ruminococcus. The sequence goes on from JAGCWY010000093.1 coordinate 76,244, forward strand.
AACGCAGGTACAGCCTCAAGTTCTGAGGATATGAAATCAGCTTCTGTGATACCATATTTCTCATGAAGTATATTTATGATATTAAGCTTTACCGAACCGCTTTCTTCATCATCCTTAAAAGGACGGGAACCGATAAGGATATTTAGCTGCTCTCCTGTAATACCCTTTGAAAGAGGTTTCTGCATCTGTGCTGATGCAAGATGTGGAAGAAGATCTGTAACACAGAATACTGGATCATCATCATCCTCTCCGATATTTACCGGTATGCTGGTACCGTCTGCCTTTATCATAACACCGTGAAGTGCAAGCGGTATCGTAGTCCACTGATACTTCTTTATACCACCGTAATAATGTGTCTTGAAGAGTGCAAGCTCCGTGTCCTCGTAAAGTGGATTCTGCTTAAGATCAAGTCTAGGCGAGTCGATATGCGCTGCGCAGAGCCTTACACCGTCCCTGATAGGTGCTGTACCTATAACAGCTGCAATAACAGATTTACCTCGGTTGTTGCTGTATATCTTATCTCCTGCTTTTAGCGCCATACCTGTTTTGTATTCAACAAAGCCCTTCTTCTTAAGAAGCTCAATGGAATAGATAACCGCTTCGCGCTCTATCTTAGCCTTATTCATAAAGTTCTTATAGCCCTCACAGAATTTATTGCAAGCCTTGATATCCTTGTCTGAAACAAGATGATAAACATTTTTGCGGTCCATAAGTAGCTTTTCCTTAAGAGCCTTGACAGCGTCTTTTTTTCCAGCCATGATTGATTTACTCCCTTCTCATCAAATACATCATATAATAAATATTATCCTACTGTGCCTTAGGTATCTGCTTGTTGTTGAACAATTCCCTTATCTTCCCCGATACTTCCCATGCTATACCGTTTACTGTGTCCATACAGCCGTTATTATGTATTATATAATCCGAGTGACTGCGGAAGAAATCCTCGTCAAGCTGGGAATTCATTCTCTTACTAGCCTGCTCGGAGGTAAGGCTGTCACGTGATATGATACGCTTCTTGCGAATATCTTCGTCGGCAAGTACCGATATAATTATCTCACAGAAATCATCAGCTCTGCTCTCAAATAAAGTGGGAGCGTCAAGAAGTATTAACTTTTCGCCCTTTAAAGAATGAACTCTTATCTGACGGAGTATCTCTCCGGTGATATAAGGATATGTAATGGTGTTGAGCGCTTCAAGCTTAGACTTGTCTGAAAAAACTATCCCAGCAAGTCCCTTTCTATTCAAAGTTCCGTCCTCGTTTATGACGGACTGCCCGAAAAGATCGGCTATCTCGTCAAGGCACTTGGTCCCCTTTTCGACGATCTTTCTCGCTACCTGATCCGCATCTATGACAGCAAAGCCGTTTGAAGCAAACACCTTTGAGACAGTGCTCTTGCCTGCACCTGTCTGTCCTGTCAGACCAACTACCATAACGCCGTTCAAACTGTTCATATCCTTATCACCTCGAATCCTGCCGCCCTGATAAGACGGTTATATACTGCAAGTCCTACCCCGTCTGTTTCCGGAGCACGAACATAGACTCTTTCTGCACCTGCATCGTCAAGCTCTCGAAGTCTCTGAAATATCAGATGCGCCTGTTCTGAGCTACTGTTTCCATATGTCATATACCTGTAAGGGAATCTATCTGCGTCTTTGTCAAATATAAGCGAATAAACACTTTTGCCATTATTCGCTCCAACATAAGCAATAAAGCTTTCAAGCTCTCCCTCCACCATTATAATATTAGCCTTGGGAGAATAATGCTTATATTTCATTCCCGGTGAAGCTGCCTTCTGACCGGCTTCAAGCTCGTGAAGTATGGCACGGTCTATTATGACCTCACTACATAGCTCTGACAGCATTTCCTTTGTGACACAACCTGGGCGGAGTATCCTTACAGAACTATCCCCTTCTATTGCGATAACGGTTGATTCAACTCCGAATTCAGAGTTGCCACCGTCCACAACAGCAGATATCTTCCCATACATATCACGCATAACGTGCTCTGCTGAAGTTGGGCTGGGGTAACCAGACGTATTAGCTGATGGAGCAGCTATAGGTCTGCCAGAAAGTTCTATTATCCTGTGCATCACCGGATGCGACGGAACTCTGATACCGACTGTATCGAGTCCGCCTGATGTTATCATAGGTATTCTGTCATTCTTTGGAAGCACCATAGTCAGCGGGCCTGGACAAAAGTGCTCAGCAAGTTTATAGGCAAGAGGCGGAATAAACTGTGTAAAGCTTACAGCCTGTGAAAAATCTGCAAGATGAACTATAAGCGGATTGTCGGCAGGTCTGCCCTTTGCTTCAAACACTCTGCGCACTGCCTCCTCGTTGGAAGCGTCAGCTCCGAGCCCGTATACAGTTTCCGTAGGTATGCCTACTATATCACCATTTTTTATAAATTCAGCCGCTTTTTCAAGATCAATATCACTATCGCTTAGTAAAACTGTTTCCATAAAAACTACGCTTCCTGATTTGCGAGCTTGGCAGCCTGATCGGCAGTCGCAAGCGCATCAAACACTTCATCAAGATTTCCATTAAGAATGTCCTCAAGTCTGTATATAGTCAGACCTATACGGTGATCCGTAAGACGTCCCTGTGGATAATTGTATGTTCTGATCCTCTCGGAGCGGTCTCCTGTGCCGACCTGCATTTTTCTCTCCGATGCAATCTTTGCGTCTTGCTCCTCCTGCATTGCCTCGTAAATCCTCGAGCGCAGAATCTTCATAGCTTTATCTTTGTTCTTATGTTGACTTCTTTCGTCCTGACACTCCACCACCGTATTGGTAGGCAGATAGGTTATCCTTACAGCAGACTCTGTTTTATTTATATGCTGTCCGCCTGCACCGCTTGCGCGGAAATAGTCTATTTTCAGATCCGTGGGATTAATATCAAGCTCCACCTCGTCTGCCTCGACAAGGACTGCCACGGTAACTGTTGAGGTATGAATACGTCCCTGTGATTCTGTTTCTGGGACTCTCTGTACACGATGTACTCCGCTTTCATACTTCAAACGTGAATAAGCTCCTTCACCTTCTATAGAGAAGCTTATTTCCTTGAAGCCTCCGAGCTCGGTAGGATTAGCACTCAGCACCTCCTGCTTCCAACCCATTGTCTCAGCATACATAGTATACATACGGTACAACGAATTGGCAAAGAGTGAAGCCTCCTCGCCGCCTGCACCGCCTCTTATTTCTATTATAACGCTTTTATCATCATTAGGATCCTTAGGCAGAAGCAATACTTTAAGCTCCTGCGTGATAGTCTCCATTGCCTCACGTGACTCATCAAACTCCGTCTGAGCCATTTCCTTGAAATCCTTATCAAGTCCGCCAGTCTCAAGAAGCTCCTTTGCTTCTACGAAGGAAGTCTGAGCCTTCTTGTATTCCCTGTATTTTTCAATTATGGGAGTCATTGTCTTGAACTCCTTCATAAGCTGAGTATACAGTTTATTATCATTTACGATTTCAGGATTGGAGAGCTTTTCGCTTATCTCCTCATATTTCTGCTCCATTACTGCGAGCTTTTCAAACATCGGGTATTCTCCTTAATGGTAAAATATTACTGATAATGTTGCAGTCGGCTAACCCTCATTGGCGTGCTTGACATTCCGGATACTCTTTTCAATCTTGTTGCGCGGTACCATAAATTCCCTTGCACATTTCACGCATCTGAGTCTGAAGTCCATTCCTGCACGAATAACGAACATTTCATTGCCGCCGCAGGGGTGATTCTTTTTCATAGTAAGAATATCTCCGGCTCTGATATCCAAAGAAGTATCCTCCTTTCATGGAAAATAAAAATCGAACATTTTTATTATACCGCAAATTCGATGTCAAATCAATATTTAGGAGGTATATTTTTTTCATTTTGGTGAAAAATAATAAAAACTGCCAATTAAACATATTGAACACATACAAAAATTTGAAAGGATTTATAATATGATATCTAGAGTAACAGCCGATTTTGAAAACATAGAGCTTGCCGAGCTTGCATTGAAAAGAGTTAGAGATAGCGTAGGATACGTATATTCCGCAAAAATGATGTATAAAACGAGTCCCGATGTCATGCTAAAAAGAAGTGGTAGATCGGCTTTTTCGCTTTATCCAACTTATTATAATTCTAATATCAATTATCTTAAAGACGTAATTGGCTCTTCTGCTTCAGACGAGCCCGTAACGAGATCCAAAACCAAATACCGTATTACTACCTGCATAGTCTGCGGAAGCGCTGCCGTTGATAATGTTATATCTGTACTCTGTGCAATGGGCGGTACTAATATCAGTTTTGCAGGTTAGAATATTTCTCTCGGTCATCGAATATAATTAAGTATCAATGCAACGATAACGGAGGTACAAACATGGAATACAGACCAGAAGGCTTTATTTACAGCACTGATACAAACAGTAGATATCTTGCCGATATAGACGGACTTACAAAGGCTATGGAAAAGGGGATCATTCTAGAAGGCAAAGTTGTGCTGTGTACAAGCTCTCATGATCTTATAGTAGAACTCCCTTGCGCAAAAGGTATAATCAACCGTGAGGAGGGAGCGATAGGTATAAAGGAAGGAAAGACCCGTGATATTGCTCTTATATCACGGGTAAACAAAATAGTGTGCTTTAAGGTCAGAAGGCTTGAGCTCAACGAAAACGGCGAGGTCATCGCTGTACTTTCAAGAAAAGCCGCTCAGGAGGAATGCCTGAGAAATTATATATCAAATATGAAAAAAGGCGATATAATCGAAGCAAAGGTCACTCATCTTGAACAATTTGGCTGCTTTGTGGATATAGGCTGCGGTATCCCCTCGCTTATACCTATAGACGCAATGTCAGTATCACGTATCTCTCACCCATCCGATCGTTTTTATATTAGTCAGGCTATAAAAGTGGTTGTAAAAGATAATATAAACGGAAGGATACTCCTTACGCATAAGGAGCTTCTCGGGACATGGACAGAAAACGCTTCACGCTTTAGTGTCGGCGAGACAGTTCCGGGGATAGTCCGCTCTGTGGAGAACTACGGGATATTCGTTGAACTTGCACCAAATCTAGCAGGTCTTACCGAACCTCGTGAAGGCATAAGAGCAGGTCAGAGCGTAAGTGTTTACATAAAAGCTATACTCCCTGAAAAAATGAAGATTAAGCTTATTATCGTAGATGTCTGTTGTGAGGAGGCAGTACCGAAGGAATACGATTACTTTATCAGTGAAGGGCATATAGACAGCTGGATATATTCAAGCGTGAGCTCTGACAAAATGATAAGGACCGACTTCTTATAAAAAATGCACCTGTATAAACAGGTGCACCATTATTTTAGTATGCAATTTCCTCAGCGATATGATGAAGCTTTTCATCATAGTCCTTATGCATGGAAAGTGCTTCCTGGATATCATAATCAACAAGCTTGCTGTCCTTGATACCAACAACACGGTTGCTTATACCCTGCTCAAGGAGCTCAACTGCATAATATCCCAGTCTTGTAGCTTCAACTCTGTCTCTTACTGTAGGAGAACCGCCTCTCTGTACGTGACCAAGGATAGTGAATCTTGCGTCAATGCCTGTCTTTTCCTGAAGCATCTTTGCGATTTCTTCACAATGGCCAACGCTTTCAGCAACAATAACAACGAAGTTCTGCTTGCCCTTAGCCTTTTTAGCCAACATTGTATTTGCTATCGCATTTATATCGTAAGGAACTTCCTTTGTGATGATGTCAGTAGCACCGCAGGCTACGCCTGTATTTACAGCGATATGACCTGCTCCTCTTCCCATTACTTCAACAACTGAAATCCTGTCGTGGGATTGAGCTGTATCACGAAGCTTGTCAACCAGTTCCATTGCTGTGTTCATAGCTGTATCAAAGCCTATAGTGTAGTCTGTGCAGGCAATGTCATTGTCGATAGTTCCGGGAACACCGATACAAAGCACACCCTGTGCAGAAAGATCAGCAGCTCCTCTGAAAGAACCGTCGCCGCCGATAACAACAAGACCTTCTATGCCCAGCTCGTCAAGCTTAGCCTTGCCCTTTGCAACGCCTTCTGCAGTTCTAAATTCGGGACATCTTGCTGTATAAAGAACTGTACCGCCTCTGTGTATAATATCAGAAACACTTCTCTCGTCCATCTTGACGATATCCCCGTTAAGAAGACCAACATATCCTCTGCGGATACCATAAACTTCCATTCCCTTTGCAAGAGCCGATCTTACAACTGCTCTTACAGCGGCATTCATTCCAGGAGCGTCTCCACCGCTTGTTAACACACCGATTTTCTTGATCATAAATATTCTCCATTCTGCACTTGGCAAATATTATTTAACTCGCAGACAATCTGCGACATAATCCCATACTCTTATATTTTACTACTTTGTGTAAAAAATGTCAAGAGTATTATAGATTTTTTCACTTAAAAGTCTTAAAAAGGCGTAATAAAGCTAAATAAGTCCAATTTCAGAAGGAGTAAAGTGCTTTTTCAGTTCATCAAAGGAATCTCTAGTTAGCATAAGACTCAGTCTTGCTCTCGGAGCCACTATTTTCTTTATATCAGTAAGATAGCAGCAAACCTCAGTATCTCCGCTGTATTTTTCGCATACAGTTACCAGCTCTGGTTTGAGAACGGTTTCCTTTGAAGTGGTCTTGATACAAAGCTTCATGTTGGATATGGCTCTGTCAAATTCGTTTTCAGCCGTTATCGCACCACATATTATTGTTACGCGGTCGTCTTTTATTGATATTTTGCCGTTTATGATAACTATAGAATCTGTATAAAGCTTGTTACCACTTATCAAATAAAGATCAGGAAATACTACTCCATCTATCTCGCCTGTTTCATCGGCAAGGTTCACAAAGCACATCTTATCACCTTTTTTTGTAACATGAAGCTTCGTGCTCTCAACATAGCAAAGGAGCTTTATTGCCATTCCCTCACTCAGAGATCCGTCGCTCAACAGGTCTTTTATCTTCCTTGTATGCAACAGTTCCGCTATCCAGTTGTATGGAGCAAGCGGGTGCCCGCTGAGGTACATACCCGTTGCGTCCTTTTCAAGGGCAAGTATGGTTTTGTGATCATATTCTTGCTTGTAGGGAATACGAATATTCATTTCCGTCGTGTCTGTTCCTTCAAGTAAATTGAGCTGTCCTTCGATAACACCTCTTGAACCCGAACCAGCCATTTCAAAAAAAGTCTCATAGCTCTCAAGCATCTGTCTTCGATTAAGACCGAGCCCGTCAAAGGCTCCTGCCTTTATAAGGTTTTCAAGAGATTTTTTATTGAGTTCACGACCTTCGACACGCTCACAGAATTCCTGTAAACTGTGGAATATTCCGTTTTCTTCCCTTTCGTCGATTATCTTTTCTGCAAGGCCGCTTCCTGCATTTTTTATAGCAAGAAGTCCAAAATACATCTTACCGTCTGAAAAAGTAAATCCCTTATTGCTTCTGTTGATGTCCGGACGCATTATCTCTATGCCGTATTCCCTGCACGAGTCAATATATTCTGCAAGCTTCGAGCTTACCCCCATTACGCTTGACATAAGAGCAGCCATGTATATGCCTCGGTAATAATATTTAAGATAAGCAGTCTGATAGGCAAGATATGCGTAAGCTGCTGCATGAGACTTATTAAACGCATAAGAAGCAAAACTGACCATTTCATCAAATACCGAGTTGGCAATATCCTCCGGAACGCCGTTTTCAGCGGCTCCATTTACAAAGCTTTCACGTTCTTTCAGCATAACGTCCTGCTTTTTCTTAGCCATGGCACGGCGGACTATATCCGCATGACCATAAGAGTAACCGGCAAGCTTGCGGCATATTTCCATTACCTGCTCCTGATATACCATGCAACCGTAAGTATCCGAAAGTATATCCCTGAGAAGCGGATGCTTGTACATTACATTCTCAGGGTGCTTCTTGTTTTCAATATAAACCGGTATTGACTTCATAGGTCCGGGACGGTACAGCGAAATAATGACTATAAGATCTTCAAGACGTTCCGGACAAAGTTCCTTGACCCTTGCAGTCATTCCCTCGCTCTCGAACTGGAAAACTCCCTGCGTGTCGCCGCCTGATAGCATATCATATACTCCCCTGTCATCAACAGGTATTGCATTTATATCAAAATCCGGCTCTGTTTTATGTATCTCGTTTACCGTATCTCTTATTATCGTAAGATTTCGAAGTCCGAGAAAATCCATTTTAAGAAGTCCTAGTGACTCCAGTACTCCCATAGTATACTGAGTGACAACAGTCTCATCGTTACGCTGAAGAGGTACAAGATCACTAAGAGGAACCGCCGAAATAACGACACCAGCAGCGTGGGTAGAGGCATGGCGCGGCATACCTTCAAGCTTCATAGCAAGATCTATCATTTTACGGACATTCCTGTCAGAATGATACATTCCGCTGAGCTCCTCGGACGATTCAAGCGCCTGTTTAAGGTTTCCCTTTGGGTCTATCTCTTTTGCAGCCGTATCACATATCTGATAGGATATTCCAAGTACCCTTCCTACGTCACGAACCGCAGCACGCGCCTTCAAGGTATCAAAGGCGATTATTTCCGATACCCGATCTGCTCCATATTTACGCACCACATAATCCTTAACGCTCTGTCTGCCCTCGATACAGAAGTCTATATCAAAATCCGGCATACTTACTCTTTCGGGGTTAAGGAAGCGTTCGAAAAGCAGATTGAACTTCATGGGATCGATGCCGGTAATGCCAATACAATAAGCACAAAGGCTGCCTGCTCCGGAACCTCTTCCCGGTCCTACAGGTACACCGTTCTCTCTTGCGTAGCGTATAAAGTCCCATACAATGAGATAGTAGTCAGTATAACCCATTTTTGTGATGACATCAAGTTCGTATTCCATTCGCTCGGCTACATTTGCTGGCGGTTCTAAACCGTATTTCTCCGTCATTCCCTTCCAACATAGCTTACGGAAGAACTCCTTGTTATCTGTAATACCCTCTATAGTGAACTTAGGGAGCTTTATATTTCCAAATTCAAATTCTACATTGCAGCGCTCTGCAATAAGACTTGTATTCGTTAAAGCCTCCTCGTGGCCTTTAAAAAGCACCGACATTTCATCTGCGGATTTTACATAGAATTCATCGGTCTCAAAACTCATTCCGTTAGGCTCGTCAAGCGTCTTTCCCGTCTGTATACAAAGCAGGACATTCTGCATTTCCGAATCCTTCCTGCTGATATAATGACAGTCATTGGTCGCAGCAAGAGGTATGCCAGTTTCTGAGGAAATCCTGTAAAGCAGCGGAAGATTTTTCAGCTCCTGCATTATACCATGATTCTGTACTTCTATGAAGTAATTTCCCTTGCCGAATATGTCCTGATATTTCAATGCTACAGACTTGGCCTCTTCATAGTGGCCCTCTGCAAGTAGACGCGGTATCTCTCCGGCAAGACAGGCTGAAAGGCATATTAATCCACCGTGATACTTTTTCAGGAGCTCTGTATCGACCCTAGGTCTATTGTAAAACCCCTCCAAACTAGCAGCAGAGACAAGCTTTACAAGGTTACGATAGCCCTCGCTGTTCTCACACAGTAATACAAGATGATATGGAGAAGCATCAAGTTTTGAATCGCGGTCATGTCTGGTACGTCTTGCAACATATACTTCGCATCCTATGACAGGCTTTATCCCTGCAGCTTTTGCAGCGTTCCAAAATTCCACAGCACCATACATATTACCATGATCGGTTATGGCTACAGCAGTCTGTCCTAGCTCCTTGACGTGTGATATAAGCTCTTTTATGCGACAGGCTCCGTCAAGCAGACTGTATTCCGTATGGACATGAAGGTTAACAAATTCATCTGCTCTCACTTGATACTGCCTCCGTTTCGCAATTCATCTGCCATTTTTGCAAGCTTCTGGAAACGGTGGTTTACTCCCGAACGGCTAATGGGCTCGCTGAGGTTCTCACCTATTTCCTGAAGGCTCATATCCGTATTTTCTAGGCGAAGCTGTGCAACCTCACGAAGCTCCTCGGAAAGACTTTCAATACCCACAGCTTTGTCAATGAGCTTGATATCTTCTATCTGCTTCATAGCAGCCTTTACGACCTTGTCTATATTCGCCGCATCACAGTTGGCTATTCTGTTTGCCTTGTTGCGTATATCTTTGTATATCTTCATATTCATAAGCTCAAGGGTACACTGGGACGCACCGATAAAGGTCAGCGTATCCTCAATGGATTCGCTGCCCTTGATGTATACTATATTCTGTCCTCTGCGAAGCATAGTCTTTGCAGTCGCGCCGATATCATTTAGGAGTACAACGAGCTGCGAAGCTAGCCCCTCGTCGGGACAGGCAAATTCAAGATGATACTCCTTGGCAGGATCATTCACGCTTCCGCAGGCAAGAAATACCCCTGCTGTAAAAACTCCGAGACTATTTGTTGCAATAATCTCGGAATCTATTACCCTTGCTCCGTCGGCAAGTCTGTATTTTTGAAATACGGCTTCCGCATTTTCACCTTCGACCTCACAGTTATACAATACAGCTCCGTTCCTGCGGATGTGCTCTCCGGCTGCAGGTCTGTATTTAAAAACAGCTTCAAAAAGGTTGCTGAAAAGCTCTGCTGATACCCGACTCTCGCTCTGGAAGCATATATGCTCCCTTGAAAGTGTGCGGCAGAACAGCAGCATACCATAAAGACAGGCAAACCGCCTGTCTTTATCATTCACAGAGGTGCTAATTTCGTTTCTAACATCGTTTGAGAAGGATATTTCAACTCACTCCCCACTCAGAATTTTTTGTCCTTTGTTATGTCTCTGTGGTACTTCTGTACCTTATATTCCTTATCTGAAAGGTGCTTTGCCATAAGCTCGGCAAAGGTTATAGAACGGTGCTTTCCGCCAGTACAGCCGAAAGCTATAACAAGCTGGCTCTTTCCCTCCTGAACATAAAGAGGTATGAGGAAGTCGATAAGATCAGTAAGCTTATCAAAGAGGACCTTTGACTGCGAAAAGCCCATAACATAATCTCTGACGCAGCTGTCGCAGCCCGTATGGTTACGCAGCTCCTCGATATAGAAAGGATTGGGTAGACATCTTATGTCAAACATAAGGTCTGCATCTGAAGCAATCCCATATTTGAAGCCAAAGGACATAACCTTTATTATAAGCGAATCAGAATTCTTTTCAAGGAATATAGATTTTACCTGCTCCTTAAGCTGAGAGGATGTAAAGTTTGATGTCTCTATGTAATAATCGGCTATCTCACGAAGCTGTGAAAGCTGAGACCACTCATAGTCTATAGCCTCATGTATATTCCCGTTGAATTTTTCAGACAGAGGGTGCTTACGCCTCGTCTCTTTGTATCGCTTAAGTATGACGTCATGTGCCGCTTCAATAAAAAGCACCTTAACATCCACATCAGGCTGGCGCTTCAGTTCCTGCCACGAGCGGAATATTTCTGCAAACATATCGCCTGTGCGTATATCTACTGCCACAGCGATCTTGCTAATGTCAGATTCGGACTGTCTACATAAATCGACGAACTGGGTTATAAGCTTTGGCGGTATATTATCGATACAGTAAAATCCGATATCCTCCATAACGTCCATTACACTTGATTTTCCCGAACCAGACATACCGGTCACAATCAATATCTGCATAGATCTCTCCAAAAAGCTATTATCAGCTTAATATAACAGGTTCAAGTTCAAGTATATAACCTGTCTTTTCGTTTACTATCTTCTTAACTCTGTCGCAAAGTTCAAGCACATCGGCACAGGTTGCATAGCCCTTGTTAATGACGAATCCGCTGTGCTTCTCACTTACCATTGCACCACCACAGGTCATTCCCTTAAGACCGCACTGGTCAATAAGCAACGATGCGTAGCTGCCCTCGGGGCGCTTAAATGTGCTTCCTGCGCTTGGATATTCTAGAGGCTGCTTTGCGCTTCTCTTCGCCATACACTCGGACATGGCAGCCTTTATCTCTTCAGGCTTTCCGTAAGAAAGCTGAATGGTGACGGAGGTTATTACCCGGTCTGTACCGGAAAAGATGCTCTTGCGGTATGAAAGCTCCATAGCCTCCCTGTCAATCTCCCTTATCTCGCAGTTTTCGTCTATATACGAAGCCGAAACAACTACGTCCTTCATTTCGCTCCCGTAAGCGCCGGCATTCATATAAAGCGCTCCACCAACTGTACCAGGGATACCGAAAAGGTTCTCCATTCCGGTTAGTCCAAGTTGCTGAGCTCGTACACAAACTGAAGCGAGATAAGCTCCCGCGTCGCATCTTATAGTATTTTCCTCTTCTTCTATCCCTGCAAAATCGATGCCGAACAGAAGTATAACACCGTCAAAGCCCTCATCAGGCACGAGCACATTGCTCCCCCTGCCAAGAACGCTGTATTTTATTCCATTATCTCTCAGATATCTTATTATCTCCGCAGCGGATAATGCTGAATTAATACTTATAAGAGCCCTGCAAGGTCCGCCAAAGCGGAAGGTTATATAATCGCTGAGCGGAGCTTCGAGTGTAATCTTACATCCGAGCCTTCCGCATAGCTCTGTCAATTCACTTGTATTTATCATAGTACCCCCCTGAATCCTTCAGTTATATAGAAGTCCGTCAGAACGCTTCATAGTCACGAACTACTTCCTTCGGGTCAGACTCCATACCGAGTCTGTTGAGAAGCTCACGGGCAGCATTGTAGCCCATTTTCTTCTGTCTGTTGTTCATAGCAGCAACTTCAAGTATTACCGCAAGATTACGTCCCGGCTTTACAGGGATAGTAAGGGAAGGTATCTTTACTCCAAGGAGACTGACGAATTCAGTATCAACGCCCATTCTATCGTACACCTTTTCGGAGTTCCACTGCTCCAACTCTACAACAAGGTCAATTTTCTCGGTCATCTTTACAGCTCCAATACCGAAAAGACGGCGCGCATTGATTATACCGATACCGCGCAGCTCAAGGAAATGACGAATATTGTCAGGTGAGCTACCCACAAGGCTTATATTCGATACCTTTCTTATCTCGACAGCATCGTCTGCAACAAGACGGTGACCTCTTTTAACGAGCTCGATAGCGGTCTCACTCTTGCCGACACCGCTCTCACCGGTTATGAATACACCTTCGCCGTATATTTCAATAAGAACGCCGTGTCTTGTCACTCTTGGTGCAAGATTGAGATTGAGAAAAGCAATAAGACCAGACATAAAGTTTGATGTGCTTTCCTTGCTTCTCAGGAGAGGCACCTCGTATTCTTTAGCGAGTTCAAGCATTTCGGCAAAATACGGAAGCTCTCTTGTGATTATGAGAGCCGGTATCCTCTGCGCGAAAAGTAGCTGAAGACGCTCCTTCCTTGTTTTCTCGTCAATGGTCGAAAGATATGCAAACTCCATTTTACCGATTATCTGTATACGTTCTGGATTAAAATACTCATAAAATCCCATGAGCTGTAATCCTGGACGATTGACATCATTCTCGTCAATCATGACCTCGCTGGCGTCCTTGTGTATATATATAGTCTCAAGCTTGAATTCATCAATGACGCGCTGAAGTGACACCTTAAAATTTTCTGCCATAAAAAACTCCGTTCTCCGGTCACTGACCGGGAATTATTTTCAGCCGATTACATACGAATCATATCCGCATTCGACTATCTCATCCTTTGCATCAAGCAATTCCTGTACACCTGCCGCTGAACCGGATACGCGTACAACAACATTGAATTCGTCGAGTTCTTCTCCTACAAGATCAAGCATTTTCTTCACATTTTCTGCCGGAGTTCCGCTGAACTCATATACCGTATCTGAAGTATATACGCCATAGCTGATAGCGTCAAGGTCTATATTTAGTATTACCGTATTGACCTTTAGCAGCATCGGCTGTACAATGTCATTTTTACCTCTTAGTAAATCCGCAGCATTCACCTCAAGGAACATTCTTGAACCGTTATTCATAGCCTTGTCATACATGAGGTTTGCCGCAGAGGTTAGAGCCATATATCTGTCAGATCTGACGTATCTATCTCCAAGATACTCAATATCAGACTGACGGAAGTCAGGGAATACAAAATCCGAACATACTACCTTATCAAAGCCTGCAGAAGTAATCTCATCAACGATATCCGCGTTATAGTTCACGGCAGATTCGGAATAGGGATTCATCCACGGCTTTCCGCCAGCCTCGGCACTGTTGTCAATCCATAGAGTTCCGTCCGCATAGGTTAGGTAGCTCATGTCCTGAAAATACATCGGAACTGTGTTGTCATCGAAGGTACTCACAAGAGCGACAGGCTTGTATCCTGCCGAGGTTATCATTGAAGCTATATCCTTCGCGCTTAATGCCGAGCATACTATACCTGATGAGGTAGCGTAATAATTATTGGTTGCATAATAAATATTACCGCCGCTTTCTTTAAGGGGTACCTCGATATATTCTATCTTTCCATCGGCAGGAACGCGCTTGAGAGCACTTTTCAAAGAGCTACTGTCCGTAAGGTCGGAGGTAGTCAGGGCAAAAGCCTTGAAGCGCTCGACAACAAAGGGAGCAGCTGCCGTCGTCTCCTCGGGGATAACAGCGTTGCCGTTTTCATCGGTAACGATCTCCTCCTCAAAAACAGGAGCTGTCGTAGTTATTGTATCACCCGTTTTCTTTGAATAATAATTTATCAGCGGACCAGCAACACTGAATCCGATAAAAAAGATACCACCGATAAGAAGCACGGTAAGACCGATAGAAAAAGCTTTTCCAACAGGACTTTTTCCGTAATAATTCTTTTCCTTGGTCTTGTAGATCTTCCTGCCTTTATTTTTGAACTTCATTATAAATTGACTCTCCTATTTCAGTATAATGCATTTATTTCAGCGAATATACTGCCATTGAAATAATTCCGAGGTAAACGAGCATTGCAGGAAATCCCCTGAACGAAGCAGGTACCTTAGATGAATTGAGTTTTCTGTACGCAGCCGTAAGTATCAAAGACGCTATAATAAAACCTATACCAGCTTCAAAGCCAGCCGCTACATAGTTGCCAAAACTGAACATTAGTCCGTCCATGACTGATCTCTCGTTTATAGTAAACAGAGTTCCCATTACAGCGCAGTTAAAAGCCGAAATGTGAACATACTGGCGCAGTTCTTCAAATTTTGAGCCACATAAAAAATACATAGCAACAAGCAGTAACACATAAAGGAAGCCTATCACAAGAGTATAGAACAGCAGTCTGAGCTCCGATACCGATGATGGGAGCGTAAGATCTATCAGGTATGCAGCTGAGGCGCCGACAGTTGTAAAAAATGTTATCACACAGGCAGTCGCCACAAGATTCTTCATGCTCCCGGCAGCGATAAATAAAGTACTTGTGCCCAGTGCCTGTGAAAGTATGAGGTTTACAGCAAGGAGAGCTATGAGGTCATTGATCAAAAACACCGTTATCACTCCTTACTTCATTGTTTCCGTCTCTGAAATAGCTCCTTAACCATCGGTATGCTCCGCACATGAGCCCGAGGAACACAAAACCACCGAATGGCTTGGAGAGACCGTCTATTAAAGTATCCGCATCAACTATCATATTGTTTATCGTACCGTAAGCAAAGAGTTCACGAAGGAATCCGGTAATCAGCATAACAATATCGAATCCTAGGATACAGAAGAAAAGCGATATTATCATATCGGATTTCTTCATGCGGAAAAACTTTGCCTCCGTCTGGAAAACTATCAGAGAATTTACCGCAAGCAGAGGGAAATAAATACCTATTCTCGATATCGACTCGGGATATATAACTCCTGACGTTAGTCTAACGGGGATATACACTGCAGACGATATTACAGCATAAATAATAACCTTGGCGGTATATGGCAACTTTGCCGGAACAAAGGACGATATGAGCACTGAAAGAAAGGTTAATAAAGAAAAAGCATATATCAAAGCCCACGCTTTTTTCAGCGTATCGCCGCAGATGATGACAGGCGATATGACCATAAGTCCGGAAAGAACAACATTTTCACCAAGGATACCGCTCAAAAGAAACTTTATGCGTTTATTCATATATATCGCCCTCCTCTCCAGTCCGGACGTTATATCCTTCATTCTCTA
Organism: Ruminococcus sp.; assembly: GCA_017961625.1. Classification (GTDB taxonomy): domain Bacteria; phylum Bacillota; class Clostridia; order Oscillospirales; family Ruminococcaceae; genus Ruminococcus. The sequence goes on from JAGCWY010000093.1 coordinate 92,322, forward strand.
CCTCATGCTCTCTTGCAGCTATCTCTATCCTATTCTCAAGATTCCTGAAACCGAGAGCTATGGGAGTAAAGAGAACTGCTACCATAACTATTGCATTCTCCTTTGCACCTGTGAGCACGAGCACATAGGAGATCACGCCAATAAACAGTCCGTAAAAAAATGCATAGTAATCGCGCTTTGGAGCGATCCTTACGTCAGAAACTATATATATAGCTGCAAAAAGCACCATATTGGTAACAAGGGAATACTTCAGCGAATCCGCCCGTGACGATACCGCAGGCGTTACAACAGCAAAGAAACCAGTTCCGAATATAGTTCCGATAAAAGCACCGGCAGATATGCTTCTCCTGAAAATAAGCACAACAGCTGCAACTACAAGCAGAAGTATGCTGACTGCACCAGAGGGACCACTGAAATTTCCGAGCAATATCTCAAAATCAGAATGCTTGAATACTCCGGTAAGATTGAATGTGTGGGAAGCAGAATTTACAAGCGTCTCAGGCACGTCAAATATCCCTGTCTTTATGTGGGGCTCTGTAAACTGAAGCAGCTTTCTTCCCCATGAAGTTAAAACAAAGACGTATCCGACTGCGGCAGGAGAAAATATCATGTTAAGCCGTCCGCCGAAAATATTCTTAGCTACAACTATCGAAAATATCACGGCGATGAAAGCTATTTTATAGTCCATTACCGCCGGGAACATCAATGCAAGTATAAGTCCGTCAGAAGTACAAGTCAGATCGTCAGCCGAAAAACTGCGCTTCATCAGTCTAACTGATATCAGTTCCGCCGCCGCAGCAGCTGCTACACAAATCCCCGCAAGAACCACAGAGCGGATACCGTAGTAAAAATATGACATAAGCTCAAGTGTAAGAAGTGTAATCATTATATCGAGCCAGATAAGACGTTCTTTTCTTGCTTTCTTCAGCATACTCTGTCTTCCTTCAAGGCATTTGCCGCTGCCGACATATCCGCAGCATTGAAAAGATAGCTTCCCGAAACAAGAACATTTGCCCCGGCACTGCGGACAACAGCAGCTGTTTCACTGTTAATTCCGCCGTCCACTTCAACGTCTATATCAAGTCCAAGCTCCGTTATCTTTGACCTTACAGCTTTTATCTTTTCAGCCATTTCGGGAATAAAGCTCTGTCCGCCGAAGCCAGGCTCTACGGTCATTATGAGAACCATATCAAGATATGGCAAGAGCTCATATACCGTTTCCGCAGGAGTGGCAGGCTTTAGTGCAACAGCAGAGCGTACACCACATTCTCTTATTGCCTTAAGTGTATTTACAGGGTCACTGTCGCTCTCGACATGGAAGGATATGATATCCGCACCAGCTTCGGCGAAGCGCTTTATATACCTTTCTGGCTCCTTTATCATAAGATGTACGTCAAGAGTTATACCGGACACCTTCCTGACCTGCTGCAATATAGGCAGACCAAAAGTAATATTATTCACAAATATGCCGTCCATAACATCAAAGTGCAGCATATCTATGCCGTTTCTTTCAAGCTTTTTTATCTCGCTGTGGAGCTCAAGCATATCAGCGCTCAACACAGATGCCGAAACATAGTTTTTCAATTTATCACTTCTTCCGCAAACATTCGCTTTTTGAGCAAGCGACATCAGTTCTTTAAAAATCCATACACTATTATTATATAATATTTATCGCTCAACGTCAATATGAAGTCTGATTTTTTTATACAAAAATTCTCAGCTACTGTTTCAAGCGTAATATTAAATATATTGATTTTTTATATTGTCCATGCCGTTAATCATATTATTCTATATCGAACGGAGGTAATTATATGTTTATCGAACTGCTAAGGAATCTTTTCTTTTTCGCACTGCATATCGAAAATTCATCAGTTTTTCCAAAGCCGCTTTCAAGGAAAGAGGAAGAGGAATGTTTCAGGAGGATGCAGATTGGAGATAATTCAGCACGTAACAAACTAATAGAGCATAATCTTCGCCTCGTAGCACATATAGTTAAAAAATATGCCTCTGGTGCAGACGAGCAAGACGAACTCATCTCCGTAGGCACGATAGGTCTTATAAAAGCCGTCTCCTCATTTGACTACACCAAAGGAGCTAAATTTGCGACGTATGCAAGCAGATGCATAGAAAACGAGATACTCATGCAATTCAGAGCCGCAAAGAAATCAGCCGGAGATATCTACATAAGTGAGCCTGTTGAAACAGACAAGGACGGTAACTCCCTTACCCTTATCGACATAATCGACGACGGCATCGATATCCACGAACAGGTAGATATCCTTATACGCTCAAGGCAGCTTTACACTTTTTTAAAAGAGTGTCTCGATGAGCGCAGCTTTGAGATAATAGTTTACAGATATGGACTTTATGGTACAACTCCCCACACTCAGAACGAGACAGCTGAAAAACTAGGCATATCGCGTTCTTATGTTTCAAGGCTTGAAAAGAAAGCTATCAGCGATCTGAGAAAAATGTTTGACGCTTCCGAGCTCTGATATATTAAATACATTTGAATTACTTTTTCTATTATGGTATAATATATAAAAATAATATAAGGAGCGTATTGCCATGATCTATACTGAACTCACACGTAAAGCCATGAAGCTCGCTTATAATGCCCACCACGGCCAGCTCGATAAAAGCGGCATACCTTATATATTCCATCCGTTTCATCTTGCCGAGCAGATGAAGGACGAATATACAATATGCACGGCCCTGCTTCATGACGTAGTAGAGGATACAAACGTGACACTAAAGGAACTTGAAGACATATTCCCTCCTGTGGTAACAGAGGCAGTAAGGCTACTCACTCATAACAAGGATACTGACTATTTCGAATATGTCAGAGCTATAAGCACCAATCAGATTGCCAGAACAGTAAAGATTGCTGATCTAAGGCATAACTCCGACAAGAGCCGTCTTGATGGAACAAAAAATGATTCTGAGACCTTAAGGCGTCTTGAAAAGTATGCTAAAGCTATAAAGCTTCTAACTGAAGGTGAATAAAAAATTTCACGATATTTTTCGTCACTGATTGTACATTTTGCATGGTGACAACTTTTGTGAAATATGATATAATAGTTCTTGCAGTATTTTTTCGGAGGTGTCTTTTTTTGGAATTCAAGGTAAACTGCGGAATATGGGGAGCCATGTTCGGAGTTCCCGGTATTGTTGCGGAAAATTTTCTAAAACTCGCTACAGGCGGACAAATAAAGGTACTTCTGTATCTGCTGAGATATTCAGGAAAAATGTGCTCTTTAGACGAGATATCCTCAAATACGGGCATCGGACCGGATGAGGTAGAAGAGGCTATACTGTTCTGGCAACAGGCAAATGTTCTCAGCCCTCAGAGCGGCACCGATACAATTACGATGGGACCACTGATGTCCCCTGCTCAGACAATTGAAGCCCTGCCAGCTACTCCACAGAATATTTCCGAAGCTGTGCCGGACCACAGGACTAATTACAGCGGTATGGAAATTGCTTCAATAATGCAGGATTCTCAGGACATCAGAGAGCTTTTCAAGATAGCCGAGGGCATACTTGGCACATTAAAAAACGGGCAGATGAACTCCATAATCTGGATGTACGACCACCTCGGACTAAAAAAGGAGGTCATCATAACCCTTCTTACATACTGTGCTTCCATTGAAAAGACAAATACAGCTTATGTTGAGAAAATCGCTGCTGACTGGGCCGAAAACGATATAAACAGCATGGCTGCTGCTCAGGAGGAAATAGAACGGCTGAGCACATCAAGAGACTACATAACTGGTATCATGAAGATATTCGAGATGACCCGCCGTCCCACCACAAAACAGGCAGAATTCATACAACAGTGGAAAATCGAAGGCATTGACCTTGATCTTATACACTACGCCTACGAAAAAACTATAGAGCAAATAAATAAGCTAAGCTTCGACTACATAAATAAGATACTTGTATCCTGGAAGGACAGCGGTTTCAGAACTGCTAAGGACGTAAAAGCTTCCGAAACCGATTTCAGGAAGAAAAAGAAAAGCTCCTCGCAAAAAAATGAAGGCAGCGACCCTGATATCGAGGAATACAAGTCTGTGATTAATAAATTCCTGTATTAAGGAGGTCAAAATGGACAGCGAAATATTTGACAAAGCGCAGGCTATCATCACTAACAGGCGCATGAAGGCTGAAAGCGAAAATGAAGCTCGTATACGCGATGTCAATGAGAAGATACCTCAGATACGCGAAATAAATGAAGTTCTTTTCAACACAGGAAAGGAACTCATATCCATAATATCAAACGGAAAGGGTAAGGACGTGTCACAGAAGATTGAGCAACTGAAGCAGTACAATCTCGGCGCACAGACAATGTCAAGGAAGATACTTCTAGAGAACGGCTATCCTGAGGATTATCTTGATATGCACTATACCTGTCCGAAATGCTGCGACAGAGGCTATAATGGCAGTAAATTCTGCGACTGTCTAAAAACACTCTGCGGAAAACTTGCCGCAGATGAGCTCAATAGGAGTTCACAGCTCAAGCTTTCAAGCTTTGAAAGCTTTTCCCTCTCATACTATTCGGGAGAAAACTATCAAGCTATGAAGAATATCCTTGAATACACCAAGCAGTATGCTGCAACCTTTTCCGAAAATTCAAAAAGCATACTAATGTTCGGACATACTGGTCTCGGTAAAACACACCTTTCTCTCGCCATCGCAAATGCAGTGCTTGAAAAGGGTTACGGCGTCATTTACGATTCAGCTATAAATATCCTTAGAAATATCGAAAAAGAGCATTTTAGCTACGAACATTCATCAGAAATGATAGACCTTGTCATGAACACCGATCTGCTAATACTTGATGATATCGGTACAGAGTATGAATCCGCATTTTATAACGCTACGATATATAATATCATAAATACCCGTCTGAATTGCGGAAAGCCCTCCATAATCAGCACGAATCTTGATTTCGAGGGTATTTCAAGAAGATACGACAAACGAGTGATGTCAAGGATAGTTTCGATGTATTCCTGCCTAGAATTCAAGGGCGAAGACGTCAGGCTCCAGAAAAGAAAAAACAACGTATAATAATTCAGCTCCCGGAAGCATTTACAAACAGCTTCCGGGAGCTTTTTAATATATTCTTACTAATAATAACCAGTAGCTTGCTTATAGTAAATTCCGTACAGAGCTTTAAAAGCCCTCCTTCCAACGGCGGATATCCTTCTTTTCAAACGGGAATGTACCAATAACAAACAGATTTTTTTCAAGGTCTTCCTGAGTGAACCACGGAGTAGTCACATTCCCCTCTGTTTTTGATATTATATGGAAGCAGACTGCAGGGATAAAACTCTGACCAAAAAGATAGCATTTCTCCCCTTTTTCATTTACTACCTCGTCAACTACCATAACAACATGGGTATCGTCACAGACAATGTCACCGACCCTAAGCTCTTTGGAAGATATCATTTCTGATTCCTTTTGCAGTGAAAGTGTGCCTGCATAGCGCATAACCTCTTTAAGATAGTTCATGTACTGCTGATGGCTATCATCAGGAAGAGCCGCAGGAATTTCACAAGAAAAGCCTGCAAAAACGAGCATTCTTTTTCCTCTTCGCCAGCGGTTATAGTCGCAAACATCGCCGTTTGAGAACTGGAAGGATATCTTATCATATTGCTTTGTCTCATAAAAATAATCGCTGTAAAGCCTTATCACGCTGTCAGCGCACTGCTGATAGCCTTCGTCTCCGAGACTTATATCGAATACAGCGACTGAATCAGAATAATCTATAGTTGACCCATCGTATACAGGTAGCTTTATATCATCGGGAAGAAGAGGATATCTCCGCAGGAATACTGCAAAGCTGTCTTCTGCAGCAGGAACACGCATATATCCGTCTGGCGGAAGTATTCTTGTCTCAAGGGTGGTACCGCCCGGATCTAGCGACTGTATCTCATAATGTCTTCCTGCCGGTTCGATAGTTAGCTTTGCTGCCTTCCATTTTGGGTTGGTGCGAAAATATATAATCGTCAGTACAGCTACAAGAAAAACGATCATTATTATGATATGAGCAATCTTACTTTTTCTTTTTGTATTTTCGTTTTTTATCATTTCATTTTCCATTTTTATCTATCCTTTCACCTTGATGTAAAATTAATTTTATTAATTTTAACATAAACAAAATTTTTTGTCAACAAAAAAGCCATAGCAACTCCGATAAAGCTCTCGGAAATGCTATGGCTTGTTTTACTCAGTGTCAGTACTTTGAAACAGACAACTTTCGATTAATACATGTTTTCAAGGCTGAGTTTGAATGGCGTATACTTTCTGTACGCTGTATTGTTCTTTTTCACATCGTAGCTCTTGACGATATCTTTCATCATCTTCTCAAAGTCCTCATAATAACGCTCCTCAAGAAGTGACTCTATCCTGCTCTCTGTCCAGAGATCATCCTCGGTCATACGCTCCTTGATATCAGCTCTTATAACAATATATACAGTATCGTCGTTATACTGATACTTTTCAGCCTTGTTGTAAGGCATCGAGAAGACGTGCTCGTTATATTCCCTGTAAGCCTTTTCGCTCGCAGCAGCCTCGTCGGAAGCTGTTGTGGTAGTCGTATTATCAGATTCGCTGTCATCTGTTGTAGTAGTGGTATACTTTGTTATCGTAATCTCATTTGCATGAGGATCAGTTGTAGTTGTAGTCGTTGTGCCTGAATTTGTTGTTGTAGTCGTAGTGGTGGTAGTTGTCGTTGTAAGGCCTGCCTCCTCAGCTTCCTTTGCCTCAGCCTCAGCTTTACGTTTTTCAGTATACTCCTGATAATCCTTTTCGCACTCATCGATCTTTATCAGCTTTGCATCGTTGGTCTTTTCGTCGTTGATCTCCTTTACATAATCGTCAATCATGTTATTTAGACGGCGTTTTTCGTCAGCGCCATACTGATCACCGTTATCATCGACCATACTTACAGCAAAATACTTTACTCTAGTTGTCTTATCCTGATAGTAGGACTTAAGTTCGTCCTCAGTGCAGCCCTTTTCTGAATCAAGTCCGTAATAGTGCTTGAAGATAGCCTCTCTCTTGTAGGTATTCTCGATGATTTTTCTCAGCGACTCCTCACCTACTCCGTTTTCAGTAAACATAGCCGAATTCGAGTTTGAAGAGAGAATATCCTTTATCTCAGTGAGTTCCTCATTTGTAAGAGCTCCGCCTATCTTCTCGAATTCCTTTTCATTCGCCACGAAATCCTTGCAGGCGTCAGTAGCGTTGCTCTGTATCCAGTCTGTTGAATCGAGCTCCTCAAAGGAAGCCTTCTTTACCTCCTCCAGAGTCGGTTCCTTGCCGTTTTTCATATAAAGGTCATAAACGGCTGACTGATATGCAGATATCTCATTATAAATAAACACGCCAGCCGGCACGTCGTAACCGTCAACTGTAAGTGCAGTTTGAGCGTTCTTGCCAATAGTAATGGCTTCTGGAGAAGCACATGAAGCTGAAGCCGCAGCAAGAGCAAAAGCAGCAGCCGCTGCCGCAAACCTGTTAAACTTATTCATTTGTATATTCCTCCGATATAATGTAAATTACAAATACTGTTTTATTATACAACAATTTTTTCTGTTTGTCCATAGAAAAATGAAAATTTTTTCTTTTTTATCACCTAAATTTCTTAATTAAAAAATTATATTTAATATTATTTACATTATTTCCTTGACTTATAGGCTCATAAATGATACAATATTTATGTGTGCATTAATATAAATAAGGAAGGTGTCATATTTGAAAGTCAAACTCCTATCGCATACTCCGGATGCTGAAAAGCTTATTGCCACTGCCGCAAAGCTTTGTTATTCAAGCAGTGATATAGAGTCACTCAGGGATGGTCTGACAGATGAAAAGGTCGAAAGCTTCATTGATATGATTGTTTCTATCGGTCACGAAAGCGTTGTCGAGCACGTAAGCTTCACCTTCGGCATCGAAGGTATATCAAGAGCCTGCAGCCATCAGCTTGTCAGACACCGTATCGCTTCCTATTCTCAGAAAAGCCAGCGTTACGTCAATGAAAACGGCTTTGAGTTTATCACTCCCCCTGCAGTAGCTGAGCTACCAGAAGCTAAGACTGAATATGACAGGATAATAGATGAGATCACGGGAAGCTATGAAAAGCTTGCTACTCTGCTCACAGAAAAGCATACTGCAGTGTTCATATCACAGGGCATGGACGAAAAGGCAGCCCGTTTAAAAGCTTCAAAGCTTGCTAATGAGGACGCACGCTTCGTACTTCCCAATGCCTGTGAAACGAAAATCGTTGTTACCATGAATGTACGCTCTCTTTTCAATTTTTTCCGTCACCGTTGCTGCAATCGCGCACAGTGGGAAATTAGGGCAGTCGCAAATGAAATGCTCCGCCAATGCATCGAAGTCGCTCCCCATATCTTCGCTCACGCAGGTCCTTCCTGTGTAGCTGAGGGCAAATGTCCCGAAGGCAAGATGACCTGCGGAAAAATAAACGAAGTCAAGGCTTATTTCCACTCACTTACAACAAAGCAGTGATAAAATGCTTGAATTTAGAGATATAGCGATTACCGACAAGGAACGTATAACAAGAGCGCTTCAGTATTCACAATTCATGGGCTGCGAGTACAGCTTCTCTAACAATATGGCATGGAAAAGGCTGGGAGATTCACAGATATCCTTTTATAAAGATTTCTATATCTGCTGTTCATTCCGTTCAGAAGACGGTATACCGAACTTTTTCCTTCCATCGGGCAAAGGCAGCTATAAAGAAGTCCTCGGCGAAATGAAGAGCTATTCCGAAGCTCTCGGTAAACCTCTCAGAGTTTCAGGCATCACTGAGCCTTCACTGAATATGCTCAATGAGCTTTTCCCAGAGAGCTTTACCGCTAATACGGACGAAGGTGACTGGGACTACATCTACAATACCGCCGATCTCACAGAGCTTCCCGGCAGGAAATATCACGGAAAGCGTAATCATTTGGCACGTTACAATGAACTTGGCGCAGAGTTTTCCATGATGACTGAAATTGACTTCGATGACTGCATAACCTTCAGCGCTATGGAGTACAACATCAAGTCGGCTGATTCGGATCATTCCTTTATCGCCGAACAGTACGCTATAAACACTTACTTCAACTATTTCTTTGAGCTTGGTCTTAAAGGAGGAGTAATAAGGATAGACGGAAGGGTCGTGGCATTCACAATAGGTGAAGGGCTAAACGATAAGACCTTCTGCGTTCACATTGAAAAAGCAGATACAAGCTTCAACGGCATATACGCAGGCATAAACAACAGCTTTGCCAAAGCCGCTGCGGCAGAATATAAATACATCAACCGTGAAGAGGACCTTGGGATTGATGGGCTGCGAAAAGCAAAACTCTCCTATCATCCCGCTTTTCTTCTGAAAAAATATACAGTCACTTTTAAATGAAAGGATACAGAAAATGATCTACGTTTTTCTCGCAAACGGTTTTGAAGAGACCGAAGCCATTGCACCTATCGACCTTCTCAGGCGTGCAGGAAAAAAAGTCGTTACTGTCGGCGTTGGCGACAATATAATTGCCGGCTCTCACGGTATCAATGTAGTTACTGATACTATTGCTCAAGAAGCTCCTCTCACCGATGAGCTAGAGATGATTGTGCTCCCAGGTGGAATGCCAGGAACACTCAATCTTGAAAAGTCAGATTACGTTCAGGCAGCCATCGACTACTGCACAACCAATAACATTTATATAGCTGCTATATGTGCAGCTCCATCGATACTCGGTCACAAGGGTCTGCTCAGAGGAAAGACAGCCGTTTGCTACGAGGGATTTGAAACACAGCTCGAAGGTGCAGTTATAGGCAACGGAGGCGTTGCCGAGGACGGCATATTCATCACTGCGAGAGGCGCAGGAGTTGCCATTGATTTTGGTCTCAAGCTTGTGGAAAAAGTACATTCAAAGGAAGAAAGTCTCCGACAGCGCAATGCTATCTTATGCGAGTGATTATGGATAATAAAAAAGAACTACGAAAAGAATTTTCACATCTCCGTGCAGAGATACGTGACAAGGTGTCCAAGGATATGGATATTACCGAGCGTCTCTTGCAGGAGGAAAAAGTACTTGAAGCTGACAATATCCTTCTCTATGCTTCCTTCGGTTCAGAAGTGGATACATATCTGCTTATCGACAAACTTATAGAAATGGGCAAAAACGTTGCTCTTCCTAAGTGCGGTCCGGAACGTACGATGACATTTCATCTTATCGGCTCGGTAGCCGATCTCCATGAGGGAATGTATCGTATCCCCGAACCCGATAGTGCTCTCCCTCAGCCCGAGACCACCGAAAACTCCGTATGTATTATCCCCGGACTTGCATTCACCGAAGACGGAGGGCGTCTTGGCTACGGTGGAGGTTACTACGACGAATTTATCTTTGCCAATCCACAGCTTTATACGATTGCTCTCGCCTATGAAGAGCTCATCGTCAAACAGCTACCTCTAATGCAACACGACCTTAAGGTCGATCTTATTGTAACAGAAGAAAGGACGGTGCTCTGCAATGACTGATAACAATAATGATATTATCAATAATATTCTCAATCAGCTCGACAATGAAAAAGCAGAGAACGCTAAGAATATCGAAAAGAAACAGGATGAAGTCTCATCACCCTCAAAGCCTGCTAACAAGCCTCGGGTTAATATGAACGAAAAATCCCCTGCCGTAGATATGCCTGAAAAGCTAGACAGCCCGTCACAGCCTGCGGCTTCTCAAATTAAACGCCGTATGCCTACACATACAGACAATACAGGTTCTCAGGCAGCTCACGGCCAAGGCAACGTTCACCCGCCGTTCCCTTCAAGAGGAGTTCAGCCTCAGCAGGCTGACGATTTCCCAATGAGGAACACATCTGCTGTAACAAGAAACAACACTCACCACAAAAAGAAGAAAAAGAAACAGAGAAGCAGGCTTCCAGGCGTGCTTATCCTCACTGTATTCATTTTTGCGGTATCAATCTGTCTTTCCCTTGTAATCATCGCTTTTGGAAAGGACGTTCTTGGTATAGGCAAAAGCGATTCCACTAAAATGATAATTGTTCCCGAGGGTGCAACAACAGAGGATATATCAAACCTCCTTTATGACGAGGGAATAATCAATTCTCCGAAATGTTTCCAGCTTTTCGCCAAATTCAGAGACGATGCCGACAACTTCCTTGCCGGTGAGCACTTTGTAAGCCCGAGCATGGCTTACGAAACTATATTTAAGAACCTTACGAGCGCCGAGGAGGAAGAGCAAAAGGAGCCCGTTTCCATAACGTTCAACGAAGGCATAAATATATTTGAAGCAGCAGACAAATTGCAGGAAGCAGGCGTATGCAACGCAAATGATTTCATTTACCGCTTCAACGCCTCAAACTTCGGCTTTGACTTCGAGTCTGAACTCTCTAAAACGCCTGACCCTCGGAGATTTGCTGAGGCTCGTATGGAAGGATATCTTTTCCCTGATACCTATACATTTACAAAGGATATGGCTCCCGAACAAGTCTGCCAGAAAATATACTACAATTTTAATGCTAAGATTACTTCCGATGACCGATTAAAGAAAATGCGAGATCTCAATCTTACTCTGGACCAGCTCATTACTCTTGCTTCCATCGTTCAGAAGGAAGCTCCCTTCCGTGATGATATGAATCACGTCGCAAGCGTATTCTGGAACCGACTTGAAATTCCTGACGCCGAGACAGCAGGATTCCTCCAGTCTGACCCGACATCAAATTACTCCAAATACGTTATCAAACCGCGTCTAGCTGTTCCTAATAAGGAAATGACCGATGCTTATGATACTTATGTAAGCAAGGGACTTCCTCCCGGTGCCATCTCCAATCCCGGACTTGAAGCTATAGACGCCGTTCTTCAGAAGATGAAAACAGATGATTTCTACTTCGTTGCTAATATCTATACTCAGGAGACTCACTTTACAAAGACTCTTGAAGAGCATAATGCAATGGTTGCACAAGTTGAAGAAGAAGAAAGAATCATAGAAGCAGAGGAAGCGCTCAGAAAGGCTCAGGAAGAGGCTGCTGCGGAGGCTCAAAATGAATATTGAGGTCCTAGCTCCGGCAGGTGATGAAGAGCGCTTCACCGCAGCCATAGACTACGGTGCCGACGCAGTATACCTCGGGCGCAAACAGTTCGGTATGCGTGCTTCACCGATGAATTTTGACTATGAGCAGTTGTGCAAGGCTGTGCAGACTGCTCATGCAAGAAAAATTAAGGTATATCTTACATGCAACACCCTTCCACGTAACAGTGAGATACCGCATTTTGAGAAGTTCGTAAAAGAAGCGATGGAAGCAGGAGTGGACGCACTTATCGTTGCTGATATCGGGCTTCTCATGCTGATAAAAAAATATGCCCCAGATATGGAGATACATATCTCCACTCAGACAGGCATTGTAAACTATGTTACCGCTAATGAACTATATAATATGGGCGCAAAAAGAGTAGTTCTCGCAAGAGAGCTCTCTCTTGATGAAATCTCAGAAATACGTGCAAAAACAAATCCAGAACTTGATATCGAGACATTTGTACATGGCGCGATGTGTGTTTCCTTTTCCGGAAGATGTCTACTGTCACAGTATCTTGTCAACAGAGATGCCAACCGCGGAGAATGCGCACAGCCATGCAGATGGGGCTATCACCTAATGGAGGAAAAGCGTCCCAACGAGTTCTTCCCAGTTTTCGAGGATGAAAAAGGCACATATATCCTCAATTCAAAGGATATGTGCATGATTGAGCACATAGACAAGCTTGCAAAGGCAGGCGTTACAAGCCTCAAGATTGAGGGAAGGGCAAAATCCGCATACTATGTCGCTGTAGTGACAAACGCATATAGAATGGCTGTGGATTATTATTATAAGGAACCAGACAACTTTATACTCCCGGAATGGATAAGGGACGAGGTCTACAAGGTCAGCCACAGAAAATACTGCAATGGATTCTTTTTCGGAGTTCCCGAGGAATCGCAGTACTACGAAAACAGCGGTTATATACGTAACTATGATGTAGTAGCAGTCGTTGAACGCTGCGAAAATGGTATAGTATACTGTACACAACGCAACCGTTTCTTTGCGGGCGACAGGGTTGAGGTACTCGCTCCCTCAAAGAGACCTGTGGATCTAGTACTTGATAAGCTGTACGATGAAAACGGTGAAGAAATCAATACTGCAAACCACGCAATGATGAAGTTCTCCTTTAGGTCAGAGCATACATTCCCCAAGGGTACAGTAATAAGAAAAGAAACAACATAAAATCAAGACCTGCAAATAAAAGTCAAGCCCTAAATTGAAAAAATCAGAAAAGATTTTCCAGTTCAAAAAAGAGTACGACAAAAAGACTGCCGAAGCAGCCTGAAAAAATGTTCATTGAAATTGCTTTTAAGATATTGCGTCTGAGGCAGATAAAACTTCTTTTACTCTCGCATAGTAA